>CAVZAZ010000011.1:0-159015 GCA_963773355.1 uncultured Actinomycetota bacterium
GCAGGAGCACCTCGTGCTCCCGCGCCGAGAGCTGGCTGGCTGCGGCCGTGGCGCGTCGGAGCACCACATCTGCCAGGCCGGCGCAGAAGAAGGAATGCGGCGCCTTGGAGGCGTGACGCGCCGCCTTGACGACCTCGGTCGCCGGCGCGTCCTTGCCGACGAACGCGGAGGCGCCGGCCTCCAGGGCCGCGAAGATCTGCTCGTCCCCGGAATGCATCGTGAGGACGACGACGCCGGTCTCGGTCTTTCGGCGGCGCACCGAGCGGACGACGTCGAGGCCGGTGCCGTCCGGGAGCTGGAGGTCCGTCACGACGACGTCGGGAAGAAGACTCTCGAACAGCTCCATGCCCTCGGTCACGGTGCTGGCTGCTCCGACGACCTCCATCGACGGGTCGAGCCCGAAGACACCGGTCAGGCCGGCGCGAATCAGGTCGTGGTCGTCCACCAGGAGCACCCGGATCGACGACGTATCGGTCATGCAGTCACCGTAGCGTCGAGGAACCCCTCCGGTGGGGCAGGCGCGGCGACACGTGCGGGAAGTCGGAGGGTCACGGTGGTGCCGCAGGGCGCCGCGCTCTCGATGGTCAGGTCGGCATCGACGAGTCGCGCGCGTTCCCTCATGATCTCGATGCCATAGGAGTCGGGACGACCCTCGCCCAAGCCCTTGCCGTCGTCACGGACCACGATCTCCGCCGTTGGTGCGTCGACGGCGCAGCGGACGTCGATCGACGACGCCTCCGCATGCCGCACCGCGTTGGTCATCGCCTCCTGGGCGATCCGCAGGAGCTCGGACTCGATCTCCGGGCGCAGTCTGGACACGCGCTCGTCGGCCGTGACCCGGATCGGGACGCCAGAGGTCTCGCTGAGGTGCCTGGCCAGACCCGAGACGGCCGTTCCGAGGCTCTCGCTCGCACGGACCTCGGTGCGCAGTGCCTGGACGGACTGGCGAACCTCCGCGACCACCCTGCTGATCCGCTCGCGGAGCATGGCCAGCTGTGCCGTCTGTTGCGAGGTGGACAACGGCGCCGAGAGGCCGTCGATGATGTAGCCCAGTGCGGCGATGTCCTGGGCGATGCCGTCGTGCATCTCCCGCGCCAACCGCCGACGTTCGTCAGCTGTGGCGGAGTCCCGGAAGGCCGAGAAGAGCAGTGCCGTGTCGAGCTGGACGGCGGTCGGCTCGAGACGCGCCGATATGTCGCGCATCCGCTGCTCCACCAGCAGGACTTCGGCACGCACCCGCGGGGAGAACCGCCCCGCGACGATGGCCACCAGGCCCGCCTCGGTCATCAGCGGGAACGCGAACCCCGGGCCACCATGGGACGGCCGGTTCGTGTCCCGGGCGGTGAGGGCGAGGGCCTGCATGCCCGCGAGGTCGCTCTCGTCGCCATCGGCCTCGACGACCAGGGGCGAGAGCTGCTCGCCGTGCGGGACGAACACGGCCACGGCCACGACGGGGAGCTCGTCGCGCACGCTCGCTGCGACATCGGCACCGAGCGAGGCCGGGTCGAGCCCGGAGGTGAGGCCGCCCGAGATCCCGATCAGCTCCCGGATGAGCGCCTGCGCATCACGGTAGGGACGAAGCGGATCCGTGGCCGCCCGGTTGGAGGAGCGGAGGAAGCTGCCGATCAGGCCGAGCCCGGTCCCGGTCATGATCCAGGTGAACGTGGCCGAACCCTGCTCCGCGGTCATCGTGCCACTGACGGCGGCGTTGACCCAGACCAGGCTGACCAGCTCGGCAGAGACCGCGACGACGACGCCGCGCGGACCCTGACGCAGTCCGGCGATCAGTGGAGCCACGGCGAGGGTGCCGAGCACGGCCGGGGTGCTCTCGAGCGACAGCGCACACACGGTCCCGACGAGAACGCCTTCCGCGAGGGGCAGGAGGATCGAGTCGACCCGAAGCCATTCGGCCGCCGTCGACGCCACCCAGACAGCGGCGATCGCCACCAGGCCGAGCAGCGCGGCACTGTCCCGAGACCACAGCACCTGACCGAGCAGGACGGCGACGCCGAACACCCGGACACCGAGGGTGAGCCGGAAGAATCGGAGGGGGCCGACTGGCGACGTCATTTGCCGAACTGATCCATCAGGTTGATCACGGCCGGCCCCATGACAGCGATGAACAGGCAGGGCAGGATGCAGAAGATCAGCGGAATCGTGATCTTCACCGGCACCTGCTGCGCCTTCTGCTCGGCCCGTTGCCGCCGCTTGACGCGCATCTCCGAGGACTGAACCCGGAGCACCTGGGCGACGGGGATACCGAAGGCGTCGGCCTGGACCAGGGACCCGACGAAGGTGCGGATGTCACCTACGTTCGTGCGGTCCGCCATGGACCGGAGGGCCTCGGAGCGTGCCGATCCGATCTGCATCTCACCCAGCACGCGGCTGAACTCCTCGGCGAGCGGCCCCTCGGTGTTGCGCGCCACCTGCTGCAGGGCGGCGTCGAACCCCAGCCCGGACTCGACACTGATGGTCAGCAGGTCGATCGCGTCCGGCAGGTCCCGCTGCAAGCGGCCGGAGCGGTCGTGGGCCTTCTGGTAGAGGTAGAGGTTCGGCGCGAAGAACCCGACGACGAGTCCGCCACCGATCACGAGGCTGCGCACCACGACCGACGTCGAGCCGAGCACCAGCGTGGCGAAGCCGAAGGCTCCCGCGACGCAGACGACTGCGCCGATCACCTTGCTGGCGATCACGCGGTCACTCGTCCAACCCCGTGGGTTGCCGGCGACATCGAGCTTGTGCCGGATCCGGGCCGGTGCGTCGGCACCGACCAACCGGCGACCGATCCGCAGTGCGGCTGCGCGGAAGGGCGCACTGACCCGGTCCGAGAACGGCCGGTCGAGTTCCTGGGTCAGTTCCTTGGGCGCGCCCGCCATGGCCTCCAGGACGGCCACCGAACGGTTGAGCCCGCGAGGATCCTGCGCGCTGAGGGCCGAGCCGAGGAGGACCAGGGAGAGCAGGACGAGGGTGGCGCCGAGGATCAGAAGCAGAACCATGTCAGACCTCCACCTTGGCCAGCCGGCTCATCCAGAACGCGCCGAGCCCCAGCAACATGCCTCCGCCGAGCAACATCAGCCAGCCGAGCGGTTCGGTGAACAAGGGCATGACGTAGTCGCGGTTCGAGACGAAGAGGTAGAGCAGGAAGGCCGGCGGAAGACCCCCGAGGACGAAGGCGGACATCTTGCCCTCGGCGGCGAGTGCGGCCACCTGGCGGCGCATGTACTCACGCTCCCGCATGGTCGCAGCCACGGTTTCGAGCAGCTCCGCCAGGTTTCCGCCCACCTGCCGCTGGATCTTGATCGCCATGACGACCCAGCCGAAGTCCTTGCTCTCGTAGCGCTCACCGAGGTCCTCGAGCGCGTCCTCGAGGGAGATGCCGAGCCTGGTCTCGATCAGGACCCGCCGGAACTCCGACGAGATCGGCTCGGTCCCTTCGCGCACGATCGTGTCGACCGACTGCGCCAGTGAGAGGCCGGCGGCGAGGGAGCCGGACATGAGCTGAAGCGTGTCGGGAAGGTTCGCGTTGAAGGCCTTGCGCCGGCGCGAGCGCTTGAAGCCCAGGAAGAGCCAGGGACCCAGCAGGCCCAGGGCCATGAAGAGGATGCCGAGGGCGAGGTTGCCTCCGCTGATGAAGATCCCGAAGGCGCCGGCTCCGACGAACACCGCCATGTGCAGCATCAGCCACTCCGGCGGGTTGAGCGAGCTGCCGGCCGCGTCCAGGCGCTGGGCGATCCGCTTCTCCAGCGACTCGTTGCGCTCGAGCACCTTCACGGCCGCGTCGGTGGCCTGGGTGGTGGTGGTCTCGACCGCTGCCTGGCTGTCCGCCGACGGACGACGGCTCAGGAGCTGGGTGTACTTCGATGCGCGGTCGGCAGCCGTGAGCGGCTTGGCCTTGCGCGGGATCAGCAGCAGCAGCACGGCGAGCAGGCCGAGCCCGAGCGCCCCGAGACCGGCGTACAGCCAGGTCTCGGGGGACACCGAGTCCAGAGCAGGAAGCTCGAGCCAGCTGGTCATCAGAGTCGGTCCGCCGAGAAGATGACGGGGTCGACCGAGACGTTGGCCTGCGCCATCTTCTCCAGGAACTTCGGGCGCAGCCCGGTCGACCGCAGCCGACCCTGGGCCTTGCCGTCCTGGTCGAAACCGGCGCCGTGGTCGTAGACGAAGATGTCCTGCAGGGTGATGACGTCACCCTCCATCCGCTCGACCTCGGTGATGTGGGTGATCCGCCGGGAACCGTCCTTGAACCGGGTCTGGTGCACCACCAGGTCGACGGCCGCTGCGACTTGCTCGCGGATGGCCCGGATGGGCAGGTCCATGCCCGCCATGAGCACCATGGTCTCCATTCGAGAAAGCGTGTCGCGCGGGCCGTTCGAGTGCAGCGTGCAGATGGAACCGTCGTGGCCGGTGTTCATCGCCTGCAGCATGTCCAGCGCGGAGGCGTCGCGAACCTCGCCGACGATGATCCGATCCGGCCGCATGCGCAGGCTGTTCTTCACGAGGTCCCGGATGGTCACCGAGCCCTTGCCCTCGATGTTGGCCGGACGGGACTCGAGCCGGACCACGTGCTCCTGCTTCAGCTGGAGCTCGGCGGCGTCCTCGATGGTCACGATCCGCTCGTCACCGGGGATGAACGACGACAGCACGTTCAGCGTCGTGGTCTTCCCGGCACCGGTGCTTCCCGACACGATGACGTTGAGACGACCCCTGACGCACGCGTCCAGGAAGTCCCGGGTCTGCGTCGAGATCGAGCCGAACCGCACGAGGTCGTCGGCGGTCAACGGATCGGCGGCGAACTTCCGGATCGTGAGCGCTGAGCCGTCCACGGTCAGCGGCGGGATCACGGCGTTCACCCGGCTGCCGTCGGGGAGCCGGGCGTCCACCATCGGGCTCGACTCGTCCACGCGCCTGCCGATGCGCGAGACGATCTTGTCGATCGTCCGGCGCAGGTGCGCCTCGTCGTCGAACGTCGCGTCAGCCGGCGTCAGCCGCCCGTCCTTCTCGAGCCAGACGCTGTCGTGGCCGTTGACCATGACCTCGGAGACGGCTGGATCGCGGAGGTAGGGCTCGATCGGCCCGTAGCCCAGGATGTCGTCGCCGATGTCGCGGGTGATCTTCGCCCGGTCGCTGCTGCTGATCGGCTGTTCCTGCGTGGACAGTACGTCGGAGAGGATGCCGCGGACCCGTCGGTCCAGCTCCTGGTGGTCCATGTCCGAGGTGTAGAGCTGGGGGCCCAGCTGCGAGACGAGCTCGCTGTGGACCTGGGCCTTCACCTCGTCGAGCCGGTCGGTCTGCGAGCTGGGCAGGGTCAGCCGGTGTGCCGCCGGGCGCCGGGTCACCGTGCTCGCCGACCCGTTGGCGGTCGACCCGTTTGACGCCGATCCGTTGGCGGTCGACCCGTTGGAGGCCGACTCGGGGCCGAGGGCGGGCACGTTGGCCCGCCGCTTGCCGGCGACGGTCTGGACCGCGCTGCCGGGCTCCTGGGATGGCGACGTGGGTTGAGCCGGGGCCGGCGATCGGTCGGTGCGTCCGCGTCAGACGGGGCCGCGTCGGTCGGGATCGGCGTCCGCTGCCGCTGGCTCGGAGGGGTCTTGGGGGGCCGCAGCTTCGTCCCTGCTTCGGCGAATGCCTGCCAGGCGGTCACTCAGGCTGGTGGTCATTGCGGGCTACCTCCGGATCCGGAATCGACGCCCGGCCTTGTCGCCGTCGCGCTCGTGCTGCCCCAGGGGGTGCGGTGCAATCGGTTCGCCGGTCAGCTGGTCTGCGAACTCGCGCAGGGTGGCGCTCGACGGCGTGCGCCGGGTTGGAGATGGAGATCGGGTTGCCGGCATTGGTCGCCGCCGCGATGTCGATCGAGGTCGCGATCTGTGCCGACACCGGCATGCCGAGGATCGCCTCGACCCGCTCCGGCCCGAGCCCGACCGCGTCATCGGCGCGGTTCAGGATCAGGTGCCGGTGGCCCTCGGCGATGTTGAGCATCTCCAGGGTTTCCAGGGCCACCTTGACGTTCTTGAGGGTCGGCACGTCCAGCGTCGCCACGACGACGCACTCGTCGGTCTCGTCCAGAGCCGTCAGGGTCTGCTCGTCGAACGCGGGGCAGGTGTCCACCACGACGTAGTCGAAGAGCTCCCGCAGGCCGCGCAGGATCCGCGAGACCAGCGCCGGCGTGATTCGCTCACGGACGTCCGGGTGGCTGGGTGCGGCGAGCACCATGAGTGAGTCGTCGTGGCGGGTCAGCAGCGACTCCAGCAGAGCGGCGTCGATCGCGTCCTCGGACCCGATCGCGTGCTCGACGGTCAGGCCGGGTACCAGCTGCAGCGTGATCGCCACGTCCCCGAACGCCAGGTCGAAGTCCACCAGGCACACCTTGCGGGCGCCCTTGTCGCACAGGGTCGAGGGCGAGGTTGACGGCCATCGTCGTCTTGCCGACGCCGCCCTTGGGCGAGAAGACAGTGATCAGCCGCCCCTCGTGCATCGCGCCACCGGGGCCGCGCAGGACGAGGTAGAGCTGGTAGGCACGCTCCAGCGCGTTGGCGATCGCGAGGTTGTCTGCGATCGCCACGACCTCGCGGACGCCGGCCTGCATCGCCTCGCGCAGCACAGCAGCGTCGACCTCCTCACGGATGAGCACGAGGCTCGTGGAGGGGCGCGACAGCCGCATGCCGTCGGCGATCGAGAGCGCGTCGGAGAGGGCCACGTGCGGTCCGAGGACCACGACGTACTCCTCGGGACGGTTGGCCAGCCAGGGCTGGAGCCGGTCGAGCAGGTCGATCCCATGGGCGTCCGCCGGCATGGTCGCGAGGAGCTTGTCGAGGGTCTCGATGTCAGGTTCAACGACGACTGGCATGACCACTCACCGCCACAGCTGGTCGAAGCCGGTTCCCGGGCTGGGATCGACCTCGCTGGTCTCGGAGCGCAACCCCATGGCCAGGGTGCCGTTGGTCTCGGCGGTCAGGATCCGCTCGACGTCCTTCTGGGGACGGCGAGCGTGAGCAGGGTTGTCGGCAGCTGCTCGACGACGGCGGTGCCGTCCGGTGACGTGGTGGTGGTCTTCTTCGTGCTCGTGGAGCCGATCGCGATGACCTTGACCACCGGCAGCAGCAGTCTGGTCCGGGTGCCCCCGCCGGTCGCGTCGCCCCACGTGAGGAAGAGGGCGACCTCGGACCCGGGGTTGATGAAGCCCGCGACCCGACCGGGATCGGTCAGGTTGATCGACATGGCGAGCGTGCCCTTGGGCATCTGCAGCGCCGACTCGGGCACGGGAAGCTTCTCCTCGGTTCCGAACCTGTCGCTGATGATCTGCTCGCCCGGGTAGATCGCGTCCTGCGCGACCTGGCCCTCGAGGCCGTCGATGGTGGTCAGATGGTTCGGCAGCAGGTCACCCTGCGCCACAGGCTCGAGAGCGAGCTTGCCGTTGGCATAGGCGTCGTCGATGCTCTCTCCCGGTTCGATGGGCGCGACGGCACGGAGCACCTCGACGCTCTCGAAACGGTCGGCCGCGCGGGTGTCGGCGTTCTTGGCGTACATGAACACGAGCGCCGTGCCCATAACGGCCACCAGAACGGCGACGACGAGCAAGAGCTTCCTGCGCTTCAACTTGGGCCCCCCAAATCCGAGAACGATGCCGGGCGACGTCCCCAGTCACCGTTCGGCTTGCTGACTCATACCGGGTGCCGGCCCGAATTTCGTTCGGAACCGGCAACCTCAGACGTCACTGTATTGGCGCGATTCCGTCTCCGTGGTGGTTTTCGGAGAACTGGGGGAGCGGGATTTCAGGCGAGGAAAAGGGCCGCAATCTCGTCGCGGCACTCGCTGCATGACAACGTTCCGCTTCAGCTTCAGGCTGGGGGTGAGCTGGCCGCCCTCCTCGGTCCAGTCGCCCGGGAGAACGATGAACTTGCGGATCGACTCCGCCTTGGAGACGGCCTTGTTGGCGTCCTCGACCGCGGCCTCGATCTCGGCCCGCAGGTCGGGGTCGTCGGTGAGCCGGGCAGCGTCGGCCGGCTTCCCGTGCGCTGCGGCCCAGGCCGGGATCGATTCCGGGTCGAGCGTGACCAGCGCGGCGATGAACGGCTGTCCGTCGCCCACGACCATGCACTGGCTGATCAGCGGGTGGGCGCGAAGGCGGTCCTCGAGGACGGCGGGGGCGACGTTCTTGCCGCCGGCGGTCACGAGGATCTCCTTCTTCCGGCCGGTGATCCGGACGAAGCCCTCGTCGTCGACCTCGCCGACGTCGCCGGTGTGGAACCACCCGCCTCGAATCGCGTCCGCTGTCGCCGCCTCGTCTCCCCAGTACCCGGCGAACACCTGACCGCCCTTGAACAGCAGCTCTCCGTCGTCGGCCACGCGGACCGCGGTGCCCGGAATCGGCCGACCCACGGTGCCGATCTTGGTGGCGTCGGGGGTGTTGACGGTGACGGCTGCCGTGGTTTCCGTCAGGCCGTAGCCCTCGAGCACGGTCAGCCCGATCCCCCGGTAGAAGTGGCCGAGCCGGTCGCCGAGTGGCGCGCCGCCGGACACGGCGTACCGGCACCTGCCGCCGAGCGCGTCGCGCAGCTTGCCGTAGACGAGCCGGGAGAAGAGCGCGTGCTGCGCCCGGACCGCGATGGACGGCCGCCCGGCGTCGAGACCGCGGGAGAACGTGATTGCGGTCTCCGCTGCCCGGTCGAAGATCTTGCCCCGTCCGTCCGCGGTCGCTCGCTGCGATGCGGTGTTGAAGACCTTCTCGAACACCCGCGGTACGGCGAGGACGAACGTCGGCTTGAACTCGCCCAGGTCCGTGACGAGGTTCTTGATGTCGGAGCTGTGCCCCATCCGCGTGCGGGACCTCACACAGCCCACCTGGATGATCCGGGCGAACACGTGCGCGAGGGGTAGGAACAACAGCGTGGCCGCGTCCTCGTTGTCGAACAGCTCGTCCAGCTCCTCGACCGTGACCCCGAGCTCGAACATGAAGTTGCCGTGGGTGAGCATGCAGCCCTTGGGTCGCCCCGTGGTTCCGGAGGTGTAGATCAGCGTCGCCAGGTCGAGTGGCGTGGCGGTCGTACGCCGCTTCTCGAGCTGGTCGTCCGGCGTGTCCGCGCCGAGGCGGGTCAGGGTGTCGACGGCATCGTCCTCGAGTGACCAGACGTGATCGAGGTGGTCCAGGTCCGAGCGCACTTCGGTGACCCGAGCGACGTGACCGGCGCCTTCCACCACCACGGCGCGCGCGCCGGAGTCGCCCAGGATCCAGCTGATCTGCTCGGCGGACGACGTCTCGTAGATCGGCACGCTCACGCCGCCCGCGAACCAGATCGCGTAGTCGAACAGCGTCCACTCGTAGCGGGTCCTGGAGATCAGCCCGACCCGGTCGCCGGTCTCGATCCCGGCCGCCATCAGCCCCTTCGCCAGGGCGCTGACCTCGCCGAGGAACCTGGTTGCCGTGACGTCCTGCCAGTGCCCATTCGCGCGCCGGCTGAACATCACGTCGGACCCGGCTTCGCGCGCGCCGGCGACCACGTCGTCCGTCAGGTTCCCGGTGTCGGGGAGGTCGATCGACAGGGGCGTGGAGAACTCGCGCAAGGTGCCTCCTGGGGTCGCCGTCGCTGTCGTCAGCTGAGGAGAATCGAGGTCTCACGCGGCAGGTTACCGCTGTCAGGAGAGCGGCGACGATCCGGTACGCTCGCTGGCCATGGCCGAACAGACCACGTCATCGATCGTCGTCGAGGCCGAGCCTGCCGCCGTCATGGAGGTCATCGGTGACTTCCCTGCATATCCCGAATGGGCCAAGGGCGTGAAGAAGGCGGAGATCGTGGGCAAGGGCAACAGCGGCTGGGCCGACCAGGTCTACTTCGTTCTCGACGTGCCCCCGATCAAGGACGAGTACACCCTCGCCTACGAGTGGGACGGCTACGACCAGGTCACGTGGACATTGGTGGACGGCAAGATGCTCCGCTCGCTCGACGGCGCCTACGTCCTGCGCGATCTCGGTGATGGCAGCACCGAAGTGACCTACCGACTCGCCCTCGATGTCTCTCTCCCGTTGATCGGGATGCTCAAGCGCAAAGGCGAGAAGATCCTCATCGACACCGCGTTGAAGGGTCTGAAGAGGCGCGTCGAGTCGCTCTGACGTGCGCATCCTCCTGTTCACCGGCAAGGGCGGCGTCGGCAAGTCGACGATCGCCGCCGGAACGTCGGCACTTGCCGCAGCCCGAGGGCAGCGGACCCTCGTGCTGTCCACCGATGCGGCACACTCCCTGGCCGATGCCTTCGAGGCGACGGTCGGCTCCGAGCCGACCGAGGTGGCCGAGAACCTCTTCGTGCAGCAGGTCGACGCCCAGCTGCGGTTCGAGCAGTCCTGGTCGGAGATCCAGGGCTACCTGCTCTCGGTCCTCGACATCGCGGGCGTGGACCCGATAGCGGCCGAGGAGATGACGGTCATCCCCGGTGCCGAAGAGGTGCTGGCTCTCCTTGAGCTCAGGTTGCACGTGCTCTCGGGTGACTGGGACGTCATCATCGTTGACTGCGCCCCTACGGCCGAGACGCTCCGGTTGCTTGCCCTGCCCGAGGCTCTCGGCTGGTACATGCAGCGGGTCTTCCCCGTCGAACGGCGCGTGGTCAAGGCCCTCAAGCCCGTGCTGTCAAGGGCGGCGGGCGTGCCGATGCCCGAGGACTCCGTGTTCGACGCCGTGGAGCGGTTGCACTCGGAGCTCGACGAGGTGCAGGGAATGCTCTCCGGCCCCGATGCCAGTGTCCGGCTGGTCCTGACTCCTGAGACGGTCGTCCTGGCCGAGGCGCGCCGCTCGTACACGACGCTGTCGCTGTTCGGCTACCGCATCGACGGCGTCGTCGCCAACCGGGTGTTCCCGGTCGCGGGCGCCGACGACTGGCGGGCCGGGTGGGTGGCCTCGCAGGACGCCGTGCTGACCCAGGTCGAGGAGTCCTTCGCCGGGCTGCCCATCTGGCGGTCTGAGTATCGCTCCGGTGAGCCGGTCGGGGTCGAGACTCTGACGGCGGTCGCCATGGACGTCTACGGCGAGGACGATCCGCTCGCCCCACCCATCGGCGACGGGCCGTTCCGGCTCACGCGCGAACCGGCGGGCGCTCTGCTCGAGCTGGCCCTGCCGTTCGTGTCGCGCACCGAGGTGGATCTCGCCAGGAACGGCGACGAGCTCGTGGTGACAGTGGGGTCGTATCGTCGTCTTCTCACGCTGCCGACCGGACTTGCCCGCTACCGGGTGGCCGGAGCACGCGTGGAACAGGGCGAGTTGCAGGTCAGGTTCGAGGAGAGAACGGCGTGAGCGAGTCTGGAGGCGGCCCAGCGGACGGGCCGGACGAGGAGGTCGGCAGCGTCGCCGACGAGGCTGCCAAGCTGATCGGGGCCCTTTCCGACTGGGCTCGCGAACACGGCTCCGACCTCGGTCAGGGCCTGTCCGGCCTCGCTTCGCAGGCGGCCGCATCTGCCCAGGACGTCAACGAGCACATCGCCACCGGAAGCGCCGAGTGCACCTACTGCCCGATCTGCCGCACCGTGCACGTCGTACGTCAGGCCGGGCCGGAGGTCCGATCACACCTGGCCGTTGCCGCGGCCTCGCTGATGCAGGCCGCCGCCGGGATACTGGCTGCAGCCGCGGCGGACGCCGAACCCACCGGGACGCCCCGGGGGGATGCGGTCGAACACATCGACCTCGACGGCGACGACTGGCCGCAGGAGGACGAGTGACGCTCGCATGCGGGATCGACGTCGGTGGCACCAAGATCGCCGGCGGCGTCGTCGACCCCCACGGCAACGTCCTCGAGCAACTGCGCGTCGAGTCTCCCGCGACGAACGTGGAGGGGATCGAGGACGCCATCGCCGGCCTGGTGGCCCGCCTGGCGGCGAAGCATCCCATCGAGGCCGTCGGAATCGGCGCCGCCGGCTACATCGACAAGTCTCGGTCGACGGTGTATTTCGCGCCGAACCTGGCCTGGCGTGACATCGACCTCAGGGCAGAACTCGAGCCGCGGGTCAAGCTTCCCGTCGTGGTGGAGAACGACGCGAACGCCGCTGCCTGGGGTGAGTTCACGCTACGGCGCCGGCCATGACGTCGACGACCTTCTCCTGATCACCGTCGGCACCGGGGTCGGCGGCGGGCTGGTGCTCGACGGCGAGCTCTACCGAGGTGCCTTCGGCGTCGGCGCCGAGATCGGCCATCTGCGGGTCGTCCCTGGCGGCCGGTTGTGCGGGTGCGGCAACTACGGCTGTTTCGAGCAGTACGCCAGCGGCACCGCACTCGTGCGAAATGCGCGCGAGGCGGCCAGTGCGGGATCGCTGCTGGCCCGAACCGTTCTCGACCTCACGGGCGGTGAGGTCGACCGGATCGACGGACCGATCATCACCGAGGCCGCCCGGGCGGGCGACAAGTTCGCGGTCGAGCAGATCTCCGAGCTCGGACGCTGGCTGGGCGAGGGCATCGCGTCGCTCGCGGCGGTACTCGACCCCGCGGTCGTCGCGATCGGGGGCGGAGTTGCGGACGCGGATGAACTGCTCCTGGAGCCGATCCGATCGGCGTTCGCCGCGAATCTCACCGGCAGGGGTCACCGGCCGATGCTGGAGATCCGGAAGGCGGCCCTGGGCAACCGGGCCGGCCTCATCGGTGCCGCGGACCTGGCCCGGAGGTAGGCCGTGTCTCTCAATCCCATGGCCTGCTGCGCATCGCCCATCACGCACGCTGGCTGCGTTGTCGTCGGCGCGACGGGGTATCCACCCCGCCTTCGCTCCTCCGCCAAGCCACCACCCCACAGAATCGCTCGCTTCGCTCTCGATTCCGCGGGGACCCCGGACACGCGATCGCACGCGCTGGACGACGCTCGCGACGGCCGAGGATTGAGAGACGCGGCCTAGCCATGGCGCTCTTCATCGGGGTCGACGTCGGGGGCACCAAGGTGCTCGCGGCGGCTGTCTCGTCCTCGGGGCGGCTCGTGCGCACAGCACGCAGGTCCACGCCTGAGAGACACGTGGACGCAGCAGTGGTCGAGGACGCGCTCACCGACGCGGTCCAGGACGTCGCAGGCAAACGTCGGGTCGACGGCGTCGGCATCGCTGCGGCGGGCTTCGTGGACGCGGCGGGCGAGAGGGTCATGTTCGCGCCGCACCTGCCGTTTCGCGGTGAGGAGGTCCGCGCTCGCCTCATGGAGCGCTGGAGCACCACCGTTGTGCTCGACAACGACGCCAACTGCACCGCCCGTGCCGAGACCACGTACGGCGCGGCGCGTGGCGCTACCGACGCGATCGTCGTGACCCTCGGCACTGGCATCGGCGGAGCGCTGGTCGTCGACGGTCGGGTGCACCGGGGGACAAACGGCATGGCCGGCGAGTTCGGCCACATGCAGGTGGTGCCGGACGGCAGGGCCTGCGAGTGCGGCAGGCAGGGCTGCTGGGAGCAGTACTCAAGCGGCCACGCACTGGTGCGCTACGCCCGAGCCCGGATCGGCCGGGAGCCGACGGCGCTGGAGGCCGCCTGCGGCGGCGACCCCGATCTGCTGACCGGCCCGATCGTCACGGCAGCCGCCGAGGACGGCGACCTGGTGGCGCTACAGGCGTTCGCGGAGGTCGGGGAGTGGCTCGGGGTCGGGGTGGCCAACCTGGTGGCGGCCTTCGACCCCGACGTCGTGGTCATCGGTGGTGGCGTGTCGGCAGCCGGGGACCAGTTGCTGGAGCCCGCGCGGACGGCCCTGGCTGGCTCCCTGGTGGGTGCTGGGCACCGGGTCGTACCTCCAGTGCTGAAGGCGACCCTGGGACCCGAGGCCGGGGCGGTCGGCGCAGCCGACATGGTGCGGACCGTGGTGAAGGGCCACGGCCGCCGTTCTACCGCCGGTACTCGGGCACGAGCTCGACGGCGAGCTGCTCGAGGAAGAGCCCCACGTCGGTGACGATCCCGCGGGCCTGGGACGAGCCACGATCGGCGAGCTTGGTGACCGTTGCCGGATTGATGTCCACGCAGACGAGCGGGATGGAGGCGGGCAGGATGTTGCCCGTAGCGACCGAGTGGAGCATGGTCGCCACCATCAGGCAGAAGCCGACGTCGGTGAGCCTGTCCCGCATCGCGCGCTGGCCCTCGATGACATCGGTGTAGACGTCGGGCAGCGGCCCGTCGTCGCGGACCGAACCGACGAGGACGAACTCCTTCTCGTGGCTCACCAGGGCGTGCATGATCCCGCCCGTGAGTACGCCGCTGTCGACGGCGGCCTTGATCGAGCCCTCCCGGCGGATCGTGTTGAGGGCGCGGATGTGGTGCTCGTGACCGTGCTCGACCCCACGCCCATGGGCCAGGTCGATCCCGAGGCTGGTGCCGTACAGCGCCGACTCGATGTCGTGGGTGGCGAGTGCGTTGCCGGCGAAGAGGACGTCGACGAATCCGGCGTCCACCATGGCGACCATCGCCGGCGCAGCCCCGGTGTGGACCACGCCCGGGCCTCCGACCCAGAGCACCTTCTTGCCGGCGGCCTTCGCCTCTCGCATTCCGTCTGCCACCTGGCGAACCAGCAGGGCCTGCGGCTTCTCCGAGGAGACCTCCGATTCCATGAATCCGAAACCGTCCTCGTCCTTGTCGATCACCGGGAAGTGCACCCTCACACCTGAGGCACCGGTGACGACGTGCATTCCGACGCGGACGTCGGACATCGGCAAGGTGACAACTCGGGACGGCGAACCGGTGTCCGACCTCTCGACAACCAGCCCGCAGTCCATCTCGGGGTTGGCGACGTCGTACCACTTGCCGTCCAGGCGCACCTTGGTGGCCAGGTTGGTGGTCGAGTAGAAGCCGTCGGGGAAGACGCCGTCCAGGTCGGCGGTCGCGACGACTGCCTCGCCCGGGTCGACCTGGTTCACGCCGCGCGTCTGGAGCCGCATCAGCAACCGCTGCAGCGCCTCGTCGTCCTCGGCGGTCAGCCGGAGCGTGGCCCGGGACGTGTCGTGGGTGCCTCGGCCGAGATGGATCTTCTCGATGACCCACTCGCCGTCGTACTCCCGGATGTCGTCGAGGATGCGGCTCAGGATGCCGCTGTCCATCAGGTGTCCGGTCACTTCCACGGTCTCGTTCACGCTCACGTGGCCGAGCCTAACGACCCCGGGTCGGCGGGTGTCTCAGAGTCTCGCGCCGTTGTCCCAGGGGTCGCGGGGTCCGCGTTCCATGTGCAGCACCAGGTAGCCGAAACCGGCGAGGAAGTATCCGATCAGGCCGTACCCGAGCCACGTCGGCAGCGCGATCCCGAGGATCGTTGCGAGCAGGAGGACGGCGGGTGAGCCGAAGACGCCGATCCAGGCGGCGAGCCGGACGGGCGGTGGGTGCGGCAGGGGCGGCGGGGGAGGTGGGACGAAGGTGTCCCCATCACCGTTTTCGTCAGCGTCCGTCTCGATGTCGTCGTACGACACCTCCGGCTGCGACGCCGGGTCAGGCTCCCGCTCTGACGCCGGAAGGTCGACGGCGGGGCGTTCCCCGTAGTTCTCGACGATCGAGCGCCAGACGTCGTCCTCGCTCCGTCCGGTCACGGTTGGAACGATAGTCGACCACAAGCAAACCCACGTGAGCCCAGGTCAGCGCCCCACGCAGCTACCGCTGCGTCACCCGGGCGATGAAATCGGCTGACTCCTCGAAGATCGTGGGGGCGTCGTGGTCGAGGGTCGCGACGTGGTAGCTCTCGGTGAGGACCCGCTCGGTCACGTCACGCGACGACACTCGGGCGGTGATGAGCGGGACCGAGGAGTCGTCGACGACGTGGTCCTCGGCCGAGCGGAAGACCAGGACCGGGCAGGTGATCCTCGGCAGGTCGGCGGCCAGCGCCTTGCCGGCCCGGAGCAGGGAGTGGACAGCCTTGAGCGGCGTGCGGGAGTAGCCGTGCTCCTCCACACCCGGTTTCTTGATGTCGTTCGTGATGCCGGGCAGCGACGGAAGGAGCCACTTGAGCACCGGGAGCGCAAGCACGTCCTTGCGCTTGGTGGTCAGGTGGGGATTGACGACGGCGACCGCGTCGACCTGATCGGGCCGGTCGGCGGCAAGGCGCAGGACCAGGGCACCGCCCATCGAGAGCCCCGCCACGGCGACCATGTCGTGCTCGGCCCGCATCTTGTCGTGCGCACGCCCGATCTCGGCGTACCAGTCGTCCCAGGTCATGGTGTTCAGCTCTTGCCAGCTCGTGCCGTGCCCGGGCAGCAGCGGCAGCTCGACGCCGTACCCGCGCTCGGCGAGGTACTGGGCCCAAGGTCGCATCGACGCCGGAGAACCGGTGAACCCGTGGCTCAGGAGCACCCCGATCCGTCGCCCTCCCGTGAGCTCGGGCCGAGCCGGGATCGAGAGGGCGGCGGCGCTGTCGTCGATCGTCATGGCGGGAATTGTGCCGCACCGTTCGGTCCGTCGACCGTCACCGTCGGCCCCCTGCGCCACGGGCGGGGATTGGTGCCCGAGGCACTAGGCTGCCAGTGGAGGGTCGTCCGGGCTGAATGCGAGGTGAGTGGTGTTCTACTGGTTCCTCAAGTGGATCGCCATCGGTCCGGTGCTCCGGGTGATCTTCCGGACCCAGGTCGAGGGGGCCGAGAACGTCCCGGACGAAGGTCCCGCGATCCTGGCGAGCAACCACCTCTCCTACGCCGACTGGCTGTTCATGCCGTTGACCCTGTCTCGCCGGGTGACGTTCGTGGCGAAGGCGGAGTACTTCACGAGTCCGGGACTCAAGGGCTGGTTCCAGAGGAAGTTCTTCTCCGGAGCAGGCCAGGTGCCGATCGACCGCTCGGGAGCCTCCGCCGCCGAGGGCGCCTTGAGCTCGGCGCGCAAGATCCTCGAGGAGGGTGACCTGTTCGGCATCTACCCCGAGGGCACCCGCTCGCACGACGGGCGGCTCTACCGGGGCAAGACCGGCGTGGCCCGCCTCGCCCTCGAGACCAGGGTGCCGGTGATCCCGGTCGCGGTGCTCCGGACCGACGTCGTCGCGCCACCCGGGAAGAAGTTCGGCACGTTCACCAGGCCAGGTGTGCGCTTCGGCAAGCCGCTGGACTTCTCCCGCTACGAGGGCATGGAGAACGACAGGTACATCCTGCGCTCGATCACCGACGAGATCATGTACGAGATCATGCGGCTGTCGGGCCAGGAGTACGTCGACATGTACGCGACCCGGGCCAAGGATGAGTCCAAGCGGCTCGAGAAGGAAGGCCCCGAACCCGAGGTCGGCGAGCAGAAGAAGGCGTCCTGACCGAGATCGGCCCGCCGAGGGTCGGCCCGCGCAGGATCCGCCTGTGGTCCCGACCCGCGCTCGCCGTCGAGGACCGGTTGTTCCGTGCCCTGGCCGTGCTGCGCGTGGTACTGCTCCTGAACGCGATCGCGCTCAACCTCTACCGCGCCGACAACTTCGACCACCCGGTCGCCGGGGTGATCAGCGTCCTGGTGATGGCCGGCTGGACTGCGTTCGTGACCTGGGCGTACGCCGACCCGGGACGCCGGCGACCGTGGTTGCTGGTGGCCGACCTAACCGTCGCTGTCGGGCTGGTCCTCGTCTCGCCGCTCATCAAGGGCGAAGGCTTCAGCGCCACCATCCCGGGCTTCTGGATCATGTGCGCACTGATCGCGTGGGCCATCCAGTACCACTGGCAGGGCGGGCTCTTCGCCGGTGCCTGCCTGGCCGCAGCGGACCTCTCGGTGCGCTCGGAGCTGAACCAGGCGAACTACGGAAACATCTTCCTGCTCCTGATCGGCGGGGTGGTCATCGGGTTCATGTGCGAGTCACTCCAGTTGATGGCACTCGAGCGGGACGCGGCGCAGCGTGCCGTCGTCGTCACCGCCGAGCGGGCGAGGCTTGCCCGGGTGGTCCACGACGGGGTGCTGCAGGTCCTCGCGCTGGTCCAGCGGCGTGGGTCCGAGGTCGGCGGAGAGGCGGCCGAGCTCGGACGGATGGCGGGTGAGCAGGAGAGCGCCTTGCGCGCGCTGATCCGGCAGCAGGACTCCTTGACGCAGCCGGTGTCTGACGACGCGTCCTCGGACGAGCCGGTCGACCTGGTGGCGCGGCTGACCGCGCTGGAGAGCCCCGCGTCGGTCAGCGTCGCTGCGCCGGCCGGGCAGGTGCTGGTGCCCCGGCCGGTGGCGTCCGAGCTGGTTGCCGTCGTCGCCGCCTGTCTCTCCAACGTGGCCCGCCACGTCGGGGCCGCCGCGCCGGCTTGGGTGCTGCTCGAGGCATGGCCGGACCGGATCGAGCTGTCGGTGCGCGACGACGGGCCGGGCATCCCCGACGGTCGGTTGCAGGCCGCCGCGGCCGAGGGCCGGCTCGGAGTCTCGGAGTCGATCGAGGGACGGATCGCCGACCTCGGAGGTACGGCGACCTTGACCACGGGGTCGTTCGGCACCGAGTGGGAGTTCGTCGTCCCGCGCTCGTCGGAACCGGACTGACCGGCGCTGGGCCGGGGGTGGATGGCCGTACCCTCGGCTCGTGACGATCCACTCCGAGCATCCGTTCCTGGAGCCAGAGTCCGAGCGCGACCCGGTCCGCCGGCTGCGGGGGCGGATCGGGGGCGCGGTGACCCTCTGGACCGCCGGCTACGCCGCCGAGCGGGCCGGGCTCACGGTCTCCTCGCTGATGGTGGCGGCGGGGGATCCGGGCCGGGTCCTCGGCCTGGTCGATCCGGACTCCGACCTCGCCGAGGCCTTGCAACGGACCGGCAGGGCCGTCGTGCACCTGCTCGGGTGGGAGCACCGAAACCTGGCCGACGCCTTCGCGGGTGCGGCACCCGCCCCGGGCGGCGCGTTCCGCCTGGGGAGCTTCGAACAGACGACCTGGGGACCGCGCCTGAAGGATGCCGAGACGTGGGTGGGGGTTTCCCTGGAGTCGGCCGCAGACGTCGGCTGGTCGAGCCTGGTGACGTGCGTGATCGACGAGGTGGCACTGGGCGACGACGCGCCGCCGCTCGTGCATCGCAGAGGGCGGTATCAGCGGCCGGCACCGGACTAGGGTCGACGCGATGAACGACGCAGCGGGGGACCCGGGGATCCGGGTGATGGTGGTCGACGACCACCCGATGTGGCGGGACGCCGTGGAGCGCGACCTGCAGGCGGCCGGCTTCGACGTGGTGGCCGTGGCCGCGAACGGTAGCGAGGCACTCGCCAGGTTCCCCGCGGCCCGACCGGACGTCGTCGTCCTCGACCTGCAGATCCCGGACCCGAACGGGGTCGAGGTGACGGCGGAGGTCGTCCGCCAGGACCCGTCGGCCCGCGTGCTGATCCTCTCCGCTTCCGGAGAGCAGGGCGACGTGCTCGACGCCGTGAAGGCGGGCGCGACCGGCTACCTCGTGAAGTCGGCCTCGCGAGAGGAGCTGATGGCGGCGGTACGCCGCGTGGCCGCGGGCGACACCGTGTTCACCCCCGGCCTCGCCGGGCTGGTGCTGGGGGAGTACCGGAGACTCTCCGATCCCTCCGCCGGCCCCGATCATCCCGACCACCCGGAGCTGACCGACCGGGAGACCGAGGTGCTCAAGATGGTGGCGAAGGGGATGTCCTACAAGCAGATCGCCGAGCGTCTGGTGTTGTCCCACCGGACCGTGCAGAACCACGTCCAGAACACCCTGCGCAAGCTGCAGATGCACAACCGCGTGGAGCTGACCAGGTATGCAATCGAGCGCGGGCTCGATGACGACGACTGACTCCGCGGCCGTCGCGTCGTACCTCCGGCGGCTCGGCGTCGACGGGCGCCCACCCGCGACCCTCGAGACGCTGGTCGAACTGCATCATCGGCACCTGGCACTGGTGCCGTACGAGAACCTCGGCATCATGCTCGGGCGACCTCCCGCGGTGGATCCGCTGACCTGCCTGACGCGCGTGGGCGAGACCGGCCGGGCCGGTTACTGCTTCCACCAGAACGGTGCGGTCGAGTCGGCGCTGGGTGGCCTCGGGTTCTCGGTGACCCGCAGGCACGGGCACGTGTGGTTCGCCGAGGAGGACCGGTTCGGCGACCAGCTCAACCACCTCGTCCTCGTCGTCTCCGGGTTGTCGACGTCGGCCAACCCGGGCGGAGAGTGGTGGTTCGACGTCGGGCTGGGCGAGGGGTTCCGTGATCCGCTACCGCTCGTGCCGGGGGAGTACCGGCAGGGCGCCTTCACCTACCGAATCGACCGTGTGGACGAGCACGGATGGTCCTTCCATCCCGAGCGGCCGGTGACGTTCACGGGCATCGAGGTCACGACCAGGTCCACCGCACCCGCTGCCGTGGCCGAGTCGCACGCCCGGCTCTCGACGCCACCAGACGGCGTGTTCGCGCGCGTCCTGGTGGTCCAGCGGCGCGACGAGTCGGGTGTGGACAGCCTGCGCGGGTGCGTGCTCAGCAGGATCGACCAGGACGGGCGGCGGGAGGCTGACCTGACGACGTACGACGAGTGGCGCGGTGCGCTGGTCGATGTGCTCGGCCTGCCGCTGGACGACATCGCCGACATCGAGCTGCGCGGCTTGTGGGACCGGATGCTCCGGACCCACGAGGAATGGGTGGCGGCCGGGCGGCCCTGACCGCCCCGAGACCCGCCCGGCACTACGATCCGGTCATGGCCGAGGACGCGCTGCTGGGCATCGCCGACGAGTTGTACGGGCTCGCTCCCTCCGAGTTCACGCCTGCCCGGGACGCGCGCGTCAAGGAGCTGAAGGCCTCGGACAAGGAGCTCTCCGGCCGGGTGAAGTCCCTGAAGAAGCCCTCGGTCGCCGCCTGGGTGGTGAACGCCCTGGTCCGGCACGAGACCGAGCAGGTCGAGCAGGTGCTGACCGTCGGGGCCGCGCTGCGGGAGGCGCAGGCGAGCCTCGACGGCGACGAGCTCCGGGCGCTGACGCGGCAGCGTCGGCAGCTGACTGCCGCCGTGACGACGCAGGCCCGCTCGGTCGCTGCCGGCCTGGGCGTCAAGGTGACCCAGGCCGTCGCCGACCAGGTGGAGGCCACCCTGACCGCTGCCATGGTGGACGAGACCTGCGCCCAGGCCGTCCGAAGCGGGCTGCTGGTGGCCGCGTTGTCCGCCACGGGCGTGGACGAGGTCGACGTGGCCGCGGTCGTGGCAACCCCGGAGGCGTTGGGGTTCACGGCAAGCGCCCACGCTCCGGAACCCGAGAGCCGGCCCGATCTGCACGTCGTACCCGACCCGGACGGCAACCAGAAGGCCCGCCGCGAAGCCGAGGACGCCCTGGCCGAGGCCGAGCAGCAGCTGACGGAGGCGTCGGCTGCATTGGCCGCCGCGACGAAGGAGACCTCTGACCTGGAGGCGCGGAGCATGCAGCTCCAGGCCGAGCTCGACGAGCTGCGCGGAAAGATGGCCGAGCTCGAGTCCCGCATGGAGGAGGTCGACGAGGAGCTGGCCGACGCCGAGGACGTCCGCTCTGAGGCGGAAGCGACCGCGGCCGCCGCGACCAAGGACCGTGACGCAGCGGCGAAGGCGCTGGAGAAGCTCGGTTAGGACAAGCGCCAGCTCATTGTGCCCAGTTCATGTGCCCAGTTCGTTGGGCCCAGTTCATTGGGCCCAGCCCTTGGAGCGGCCGACCGCGTCGGTCCAGCGGGCGTGGGCCGCGTCGGCCGCGGCGCGTTCGGCCGCAGGCTCGAAGCGGCGGTCCAGCTGCCAGGTCTCGCGCAGGTCGTCGGTCGAAGCCCAGACCCCGGCGCCGAGGCCGGCCAGAAACGCGGCACCGAGGGCGGTGGTTTCGACGATCTTCGGGCGCTGCACCGGTACGCCGACCTGGTCGGCCTGGATCTGGCACAGCAGGTCGTTGGCGGACGCGCCACCGTCGACTCGCAGGTCGGACAGCCCGGGCATGGTCTCGAGCACGTCGCGCACCTCGAACGCGATCGCCTCGAGCGTCGCCCGGACGATGTGCGCCCGTGTGGTGCCTCGGGTCAGGCCGATGATGAGGCCGCGGGCGTGCGGGTCCCAGTGTGGAGCGCCGAGGCCGGTCAGGGCCGGCACGAACACGACGCCCTCGGTGTCGTCGCAGGTCGCCGCGATGGCCTCGGTCTCGGCGGCGGAGCCGACGATCTGCAATCCGTCCCGCAGCCACTGCACGGCCGCGCCGGTCACGAAGATCGCGCCCTCCAGGGCGTAGGTCAGCTCGCCGTCCGGCGACCGCCAGGCCGCCGTGGAGAGCAGGCCCGCGTCCGAACTCTCGAGCGAGGTGCCGGTGTTGGCGAGGATGAACGAGCCGGTCCCGTAGGTGCACTTGGAGTCGCCGACGTCGAAACAGGTCTGCCCGAACAGAGCCGACTGCTGGTCGCCGGCGAGCCCGGCGATGGGGAGCTCGAGGCCCAGGAACGACCCCTTGTCGGTGGTGGCGATCTCTCCCCAGTTGGGCACCAGCTCGGGCAGGGCGTCGCGCGGCACGCCGAACAGGGAGCAGAGCTCGTCGGACCACTCGCCGGCCTCGAGGTCGAAGAGCAGGGTGCGGCACGCATTGGAGACGTCGGTGGCGTGCCAGGTGCCCCGGGTCATCCGGGCGATCAGGTAGGAGTCGACGGTGCCGATCGCGTAGCGCCCGGACTCGACGAGCGCCCAGGTGTTCGGCTCGTTCTCGGCCAGCCACATCAGCTTGGTGGCGGAGAAGTAGGGGTCCAGGCGGAGCCCGGTGAGCTCGGTGACCCGGTCCTCGTGGCCCTCGTCGCGCAGGCGGGTGCAGATGTCGGCGGTGCGGCGGTCCTGCCAGACGATGGCCCTCCTCGGCGAGCCGAGGGTCTCGCGGTCCCACAGCAGGATCGTCTCGCGTTGGTTGGTGATGCCGACGGCGCGCAGCTCCGACGCGTCGTACTGGCTGAGCGCGTGGCGGGTGGCTTCGAGCGTGGCCTGCCAGATCTCCTCGGGCGCGTGCTCGACCCAGCCCGGGCGGGGGAAGTGCTGGGCGAACTCCTGGTACCCCTTGACCGCGATCGTGCCGTCCCCGGTGACGACGACCGCGGTGACGCCAGTGGTGCCGGCGTCGATCGCGAGGACGCTCATCCGGCGCTCATTGGTCCCGCCGCACGGATTCGACGATCTGCTGGTCGACCCAGTCCTCGCCGACTCGCATCTCGAGGTTCTCCGCCCCGATCCACGCATCGAAGGAGTCCTTGCCCTGACGGCGGGCGTACTCCTCGAGCTCGGCACGGAGGTCGTCGTCCAGCGGTGTCCGGTCTTCCTCGTCCGGGGCGGTGAGGTACCACTCGTTCAGGTCGAGCAGGCGTTCCAGCTCCGCGCAGGGGTCCTCGTGGTCGTCGACCCGCAGGTCGACGGCCACGTCGTCGCGGCCGTCGTACCCGGCACCGTCCTTGACCACGAACAGGGCCGCGGACTGGCGGCCCCGGCTGTCACCACCCGCCGCGTCCCCGGCCTGCAGCGCGGCGAGCAACCGGCGGGCGAGGCGGGGGTGGTCGGACGTCTCTTCCCAGGCCGCGCGCATCGCCTCGATGACCTCCTCGCCGACCAGGATGTTGCCCTGGATGGCAAAGCCGTCGCCGGTCAGGCCGCCGGCCCAGTCCAGGCAGCTCGGGCCGGTGTGGGAGGCGGCGTTGCCGTCACTGTCGACGATGCCGACCTGACGGTGGTCTCGTCCTGGGTCCTCCTCCAACAGGCGCTGGAGGGCCACCGACGCGGTTGCGCCGCTGTCGAGGTGCGCGAGTGCCTGCCCCTTGTAGGCGACGTTCGCCCACGCCTGGGTCGCGATGGCGCCGACTCCTGCCACCGCTGCCGGGACGGCCGAGCCGACGGCCAGGAACTTGGAGGCCACCGCCACGCCCCACGTCTCACCGTCGGCGGAGCGGGCCACGATCGAGAAGGTCATGCGCGGGACCTTACCGAGGTGGCCGAGAACGCAGGCAGCGCCGACGTCGGCAGCGCCCACGGGTTCACGACGTCGTCATTCGGCGATGGGTTCCCAGATGAGCTCGGCGACGTCGATGACGAGGTCGGAGCTCTCCCGGTCACGATCGTCCGGCGCGCGGACCTCGCCCACGCAGACGCACACAGCGTCGTTGAGGGGGCGGTAGCGGTCGCTGTCGCTGAGGTGAAAGACGGAGCCGACGATCTGCCGTCGCCCGGGCGGGTAGGCGCGGCCATATCCCTGCAGCTCGAACATGATCGTCGCGCCGTCGTCGGTGTCGATGACCGCGCGGAGGTCTGGACGGAACGGCCCCGCGGCGGTTCGGCGCTGTGGGAAGTTGGCGCCACGGAAGCGACCACTGATGGAGCCCTCGCAGCGGCCCTCGGCGAGAAAGAGGTGCTGCTCCCATCCGCCCTCGAGGCCGACCATCCAGCTCTCGGGATAGGTGAACCGGATCCGGTACAACTGTTCGAGCCTCAACGTTGCACTCCTGCTACTAGCGAACCAGCCGTGCGAGCATGGCAGACCAGAACCTCGCAGCGCCATCGGCGTGGGCCGCGACCCATCGAGTGAGAATTGTGGTCGAGCGTTGTCGAATCCACCCCTGCACGTTCGTGGAACGAGTGACAGTCTGCCGCGAATGCGGCAGCCGACACGAAGGAGAAGACAATGACGCAGTACTTCCTGAGCCTCCCGCACGACTCCGCCGCGGAGCCGACGATGGCGACCATGGATCCCGCCGAGCTGCAAGAGGTGCTTCGCCGCGGTGGACGCGTTCAACACCAACCTCCAGGAGCAGGGAGCATGGGTGTTTGCCGGCGGACTGAACCCGCCGTCGACCGCGACCACGGTCGACTACACCGGTGACGCCCCGATCCTCACCGACGGGCCGTTTGTCGAGGCCAAGGAGTACCTCGGCGGCTTCTGGATCATCGAGGCGGAGAACGACGAAGCGGCGGTCGAGTGGACGAAACAGGCTTCGCAGGCACTACAGAGCAGGGTCGAGGTGCGGGCTCTCCAGAAGCGACCCGACGCCTGACGGGCGCACTCTCGAGAGCGATACTGGGACCTGCGACCAGCACATCGAGCGCGAACGATCATGCGGATGAGCGGGATGGTCATTGCCCCTGAGTGGCTTGGCACGAGACGATCGACGCGGAGGTGCGGGGATGAAGGTGCGACCTGGAGCTGTGATCCGGGGAGCCGGTGTTGCCCTGGCCTGCCTGGCACCGGACCCGTCCAAGCGTTCGCCCATCTTGCTCGCGGGGTTCACAGCTGGCTGGTTCCTGAACAAGCCAGGACTCCAGGTTTTCACGATCATCCCCGATGCGGCTGAGCCGTGGAAGCGCGCCACGGTGCCCTTCGCGACCTCGGTGGCGTCGTGGTCGAGCGTGATGCTGGCGGCCACGACCGCAGTGCGTCGAACAAGGCTGCCTGTCCCGATTGCTGCGGTCGTGCTCGGAGGCGGCCTCATTGTGATCGACTCCCTTCTCACTGATCTGGGCGAGGCGCGTGACGCGGCCAAGGCGGCGGAGGCCGATGCATCGGAACCCGCCGGGCATTGACCAGACAGCGCGCACCGTTGTCCGCTCGGTTCTCACTGGATGGCGCAGCTTCGGCAACACGATGATGCTGCGCTTGTTGGCGCACTGTGCAGAGCGGCCGTCGATCTCACTCGCGTCGTGGTCGGTGGCGGATCCAGGTGAGGTGGTCGGTCTGGTTTGGGTGGTGCGCGGAATTCGGGGTGTCGGTCGTCTCGGTTGATGCGGGCTTCCCAGGGGGTGTGGTGGATGGTGCGGTGGTGGTGGCCGCACAACAGCACCAGGTTTCCCAGCGCGGTGGGTCCGCCTTCGGCCCAGTGGTTGATGTGGTGGGCGTGGCACATGACCGGGGGTCGGGTGCAGCCGGGGAAGGCGCAGTGCTGGTCGCGGAGGACGAGGGCTTGCCAGATCGGGGTGGTGACCAGCCGGTGCTTGCGGCCGACGTCGAGGACCTCGCCTCGGGTGCCGAGGACGGCGGGGAGGATGTCGGCGTCGCAGGCGAGCCGGCGCAGGACCGAGGGTGGTAGTTCGAGTCCGTCCTCGGTGACCAGGCCACGCCGGCTGAGCTCGGGTCGGGTAAGGGTGTCGTGGTCGATGGTCACCGTCAGCCGAGGGCGGGCGCCGTGAGCGTTGGGGGGTAGGTCGGTGGTCCAGGGCGTGCTCGGCGGTCTGGACCAGGGCGTCCCACATGCGGGCGCCGTGGTCGCGGGGGTCGGGGAGCTCCGCGCAGGTGTCGGGATCGACGGCCGGGGACGGGTGCGGTGAGGGGGAGCAGGGCGGCGCGGAGCCGGGCGCCGTCCTCGGCGGTGCCGCGGCCCTTGACGCGGACGCCGCCGATGCCGTCCTCGGTGACGGACAGGAACCGGCCCAGGTGGGCGGCGCGGTCGTCGCGGTCCAGGGCGCGTTCGGTCTCGCGTTCGGTGCCGGTCGGGGTCGACGACCGCGGCCAGGTGCCGTCCGGCCCGGGCCAGGTCGGTGGCGTTGATCCGCTCGGCTTCCTCCAACAGCACCCGTTCGCCGCGGTCGCGGATCCGGTCCGGGAGGGGAGCCGGTCCACGGCGTCGAGCACCACTCCGGCCTGGTCGGGGCTGATCGCGCCCTCGCGGAGCGCGGACAAGGTCGCTGACCGGTCACCGGCCAGCTGCCGGGCCTGGTCCACGACCCGCCGGCCCTGCCCGCGGCGTACGCCGGCCAGGTGGGTGTACCAGTCGCCGGTCGACCCCCACCCCAGGCACTGCTTGGCCAGGTCGCGGGCGTCGACCTCGGCCAGCACCACCGCCTCCAAGGCGGCCAGCTGGGCCCGCAGGACCTGGACCTCCTCGACGGTGCCGACCAGGTCGGAATCGGACCGGGCCGCCCACATCACCTCATCGAGCTCCGCGATCCGGGCACCGGCATCGGCCACCACACCGGCGGGTGTCGGGAGCGGAAGCGGGGTGATCGCCATGACGAAACCCAACCACCCGGCACCGACACCCAGACCCCCAAACTGAGCCTTCTCCACAGCCCAGAAGTCACGGTCAGATAACGCTTCCCCGACGGAAACCCGAGCCCTGCGGTTTATGGGTTTCGAGGCTCGCTCCGCTCGCACCTCAACCAGCGGACCCCCAGCGGTACGTCCGATAACCGCTTGCCTTCAACACGGCTTGAGGTTGGAGGATGGACGCGTGCTAGCGAGACTCGGCTTCCCGTCCGTGGGCGAACACCGCCGCTTCGTCACCGCGATCGGGGTCGACGCGATCGGCAGCGGCGTGTTCATGCCGGTCTCGATGCTGTACTTCCTGGCGGTCACGCCGCTCACGCTCATCGAGGTCGGCCTCGCGATCTCGATCGCGTCGTTCGTCGCGCTGCCGGCGGGTCCGATCATCGGCGCGCTCGTCGACCGGCTCGGCGCGAAGCGGATCCTGCTCCTCGGCAACGCGTTGCAGGCGATCGGCTTCCTGGCCTATCTCGTCGCCGAGTCGTTCGCCGCCGTCCTCACGTGGACGATCGTCGTCACTCTCGGCCGCACCGCGTTCTGGGGTTCCTACGGAAACATCGTGGCCGCCATCTCGCGGCCGGGGGAGCGCGAGCGCTGGTTCGGCTTCCTCGGCGCGCTGCGCAACGTGGGCTTCGCCGTCGGCGGGCTCGCGTCGGGCGTCGCGATCACCATCGGCACCGACGTCGCGTTCGGTGCAGTGGTGGCGATCAACGCCGTGTCGTACCTCTTCGCCTTCTGGCTCCTGATCGCCGTCCCCGAGGCCGGCCCGGACCGCCATGAGGCACTGCCAGGAACCTGGGCGACCGTCATCAGGGACCGGCCGTACCGACTGCTCGTGGTCGCGCAGGTCGGCTACTCGCTACCGATGATGATCCTGAACTTCGCGCTGCCCGTGTACGCCGTCACCGTGCTCGACCTGCCCGGCTGGATCACCGGCGTGGTGTTCACGGTCAACTGCATCATGGTCGGGCTCGGCCAGGGGCTGGTCGTCAACGCGTTGACCGGTCGGGTCCGGTATCGGGTGCTGCTGCTGACCCAGGCGGTCTTCGCGACGTCGTACGTCGTCTTCCTCGGCGCCAGCGCCCTGTCCGTCGTGGTGGCGAGCGTGGTGATCGTGCTCGGCGGCATGGTCTACACCGTCGCCGAACTCACCGGCGGCCCGGTCCTGGCTGCGCTATCGGCGGAGGCCGCGCCCGAGCACCTGCGCGGACGCTATCTCTCTCTGATCCAGCTCGCCTGGAACCTGAGCAGCACGATCGCGCCGGTGCTGTTCGCCTGGTTGCTCGACGCCGGGAGCGCGCCGCTGTGGCTGGTCATGCTCGGTGTCGCTGCGGTCGCCACCCTGGTCGCGGCCCGGCTCGGCACCGTCCTGCCGCAGGCCGCGGCCCGGGTCACCAACAAGGCGGAGGCGACGGTCGCCGCCTAGCGTTCCCTTCCCGGCTCAGCCCTCGGTGCGCCACCAGTCCACGGTTGCCTTCGCGCCCACGTCGAGCGGGGTGGGGGAGAGGCCGAGCCGCTCCTCGCTGAGGGAGGAGTCGAGCACGAACGGATCGGTGAACATGTACGCCGTCTCGGCCAGCTCGCGGCTCTGCTCGCTGAAGACTCCGGTCGCTCGCAGGGCCCAGGCCGGGATCGTGCCCATCTTGGGCCGCGGCACGGCGGCGGCGTCGGCGAACGTCTGGACGAGCTCACGCTGCGTCACGGCCGGTGCGGACGGCGCGTGCAGCACGGAGTTCCAGAGCTCAGGGGTGGCCGCGGCACGGATCATCGCCGCCGCCAGGTCGGGGACGTAGGTGAAGGAGTGTGCGGTGTCCAGGCTGGCGACCACTCGGATGGTCTCGCCGGCCAGGATGGTGGGGACCATCCGTTCGCCGGCGTGGGCGGTTCGAACGTGCGGCCCGTAGAAGTCCGAGGCGACGACGCTGACGGTCGGCGTCGAGGACGCTTCCCGTGCCCGCAGCAGGTCCGCCCGCACGCCCAGCTTGCCGCCGCTGGCGTCGCGGGGCAGGTCCTCTGAGATCGGTCCGTCGACCGGGCCGTAGGCGTAGAGACTCTCCGGGAACACGACGACGGCGCCGACGGTCCCCGCCGCGTCCAGCACGGCCTGCTCGGCAGCCGGCAGCTCGGCCCGCCAGGTCTTGGCGGCGTACTTCGATCCGTGGATGCAGTGATAGACCGCCGTGGCTCCCACGAACGCGGCGGCCAGCTGCTCGGGCCTGGAGGCGTCGACCCGCTGCCGCTCGATCAAGGGGTGCTCCGGGCCGCTGCCGGATCGGGTGAGCAGCCGAACGGTGTGTCCCTGATCGGCGAGCTGCAGGGCGACCGTGGTGCCGACGGGGCCGGCACCGGTGACGACGTGGATCTGATTCATGGCGAAGTCCTTGTTCGATGTGGATGTCTGATCTGGATCTGGGTTCGCGAGAGCAGTGCTCTCGAAATCGATCCTGACACCGATCCGTGCAGAAAACAAGAGCAATGCTCACTTTTGTTGACGGTGCTCACAATTGACGTCATCATCGAGGCATGACCGGCACCCCCCGCGACCGGGCTCGCGCGCAGACCATGCAGGACATCACCCGGATCGGGCGCGAGCACCTGGCGGCGCACGGCGCGGCAGCGCTCTCCCTCCGCGCGGTCGCCCGCGACCTCGGCCTGGTCTCGTCGGCCGTCTACCGCTACGTGGCGAACCGCGATGATCTGCTGACCCTGCTGGTCGTCGACGGATACGACGAGCTCGGCGACGCCGTCGACGCGGCCGTCGCCGACGTGCCGGTGGACGACTATCGCGGACGGTTCACTCGCCGTCGGCCGGGCCGTGCGCGCCTGGGCGCTGCGCGAGCCGGCGACCTACGCACTCCTCTTCGGCAGCCCGGTCCCTGGCTACGAGGCCCCGAGCGAGCGGACGACCGGGCCGGGCACCCGGGTGATCACGACCCTGGTGCGGCTTTGGGACGACGCGTACGCCGCCGGCCGGCTCGAGCTGCCGAACGGGATCACCCCGCTGCCCGCCGCTCTGCAGAAGGACTTCGACACAGTCCGCGCCCAGTTCGAGATCGAGACGCCCGACGAGGTGATGGCCCGCGGCGTCCTGGCGTGGGCCTCGCTGTTCGGGTGTGTCAGCTTCGAGGTGTTCGGCCAGTACGGCCAGGGCACCTTCACCGAGGAGCCACTGTTCGAGCATCACCTGGAGGTGCTCGCCGGGACCGTCGGTCTTGGGTGACTCCGGGCCTCGGCTGACGCTGGCCCGCCCCGGCCGGTCACGCTATGGTCGAGCGGACCCGATATGAACGATCCAAGAGCAGGAGCTGTCATGCGTGTCGGAGTGCTCACCGGGGGCGGGGACTGCCCCGGGCTGAACGCCGTGATCCGGGCGGTCGTCCGCAAGGGCGTGCGCCAGCACCAGTTCGAGTTCGTGGGCTACCGCGACGGCTGGAAGGGCCCGCTCGAGGGGATCACGATGGAGCTAGGCATCGAGCAGTGCCGGGGCATCCTCCCGCGCGGGGGCACCATCCTCGGCTCCTCGCGCACGAACCCCTTCAAGATCGACGGTGGCGTCGAGCAGATCACGGAGAACCTCGCGAAGGACGGTGTCGACGCCCTGGTCGCGATCGGCGGCGAGGACACCCTGGGCGTGGCCACGAAGCTCGCGGACCTGGGCGTCGATGTGGTCGGCGTACCCAAGACCATCGACAACGACCTGTCCGGCACCGACTTCACCTTCGGCTTCGACACCGCGGTCAACGTCGCGGTCGAGGCCATCGACCGCCTGCACACCACGGCCGAGTCGCACCACCGGGTCCTCGTGGTCGAGGTGATGGGCCGCCACGCCGGTTGGATCGCGCTGCACGCCGGCATCGCCGGGGGCGCGAGCGCCGTACTCATCCCCGAGCAGCCGTTCGACATCGAGAAGCTGTGCGCCCACGTGGAGAACAGGTTCAAGACCCGGTACGCCCCGATCATCGTCGTCTCCGAGGGCGCGATCCCGGCCGAGGGCGGCGACATGACGCTGGTCTCGGGGGAGAAGGACGCGTTCGGGCACGTCCGGCTCGGCGGTATCGGCGACCGGCTCGCCTACGAGATCGAGAGCCGCACCGGCAGTGAGGCCCGGGCCGTGGTGCTCGGGCACATCCAGCGCGGCGGTACGCCGACCGCGTTCGACCGCTGGCTGGCCACGCGCTTCGGCCTGCAGGCGAGCGACGCGGTCGCCGACGGCGACTTCGGGACGATGATGGCGCTGCGCGGCACCAACATCGTCCGGGTGCCGCTCATCGAGGGCACCGGCGAGCTGAAGCTGGTGCAGCCGCACGAGTACGCCGAGGCCGAGGTCTTCTTCGGCTGACGTCGAGAGGGGTTCCGACGCCGCGTCACGTCGCGGGAGCCGTGTCGCGGTGGCAATCGTTCCCGATCAGCGCCAACATGGGGTGACTCACAACTCGGATCGGGAGGCTCCCATGACCGCCGCAGCACCTGAGCATCTGGACCGGGAGGACGCCCAGCCCGAGCTGAGACGGGTGATGGGCCCCAAGCTCCTCCTGCTCTTCATCATCGGAGACATCCTGGGTGCCGGTGTCTATGCCGTCACCGGGCAGATGGCTGGCATCGTCGGCGGCGTCGTGTGGCTCCCGTTCCTGGTCGCCTTCATCGTGGCGACGCTGACGGCGCTGTCGTACCTCGAGCTGGTCACCAAGTACCCGCAAGCCGCGGGCGCCGCCCTGTACACCCACAAGGCCTTCGGGATCCACTTCGTCACGTTCCTGGTCGCCTTCGCCGTGATCTGCTCCGGCATCACCAGCGCGTCCACGTCGGCGAACGTGCTGGCCCAGAACCTCACCGGGGGCTTCGTCGCGAACGGTTGGATGGACGAGCTGCCGAGCACCACGACCGTCACCATCATCGCGATGGCCTTCATGTTGTTGCTCGCACTGATCAACCTCCGGGGTGTCGGCGAGAGCGTCAAGTTCAACGTCATCCTCACCCTCGTCGAGATGACGGCTCTGGCGATCGTGATCGGCGTCGGGTTCTGGGCGATGGCACAGGGTGACGGTGACATCAGCCGCATCACCACCTTCACCTCGCCCGAGGAGAAGGGGATGTTCCTCGCGGTCACCGCGGCGACGTCGGTGGCGTTCTTCGCGATGGTCGGCTTCGAGGACTCGGTGAACATGGTCGAGGAGTGCCACAACCCGGAGCGGATCTTCCCGCGCACGATGCTCACCGCGTTGGGGGTCGCAGTCATCCTCTACATGCTGGTGGCCATCTCCGTGGTCACGGTCCTTTCCCCTGCCCAGCTGGCCGACATCAACGAGGCGGAAGGACGGGCCCTGCTGGAGGTCGTCACCGTCGGCGCCCCGGACATCCCCATCGACAAGATCTTCCCGTTCCTCGCGGTGTTCGCGGTGGCAAACACCGCCCTGATCAACATGCTGATGGCCAGCCGGCTGCTCTATGGCATGGCCAAGCAGGACGTGCTCCCGCGATCCCTCGGCAAGGTCTCGGTTGGTCGCCGGGCGCCGTACGTCTCCATCGCGTTCACGACGGTGCTGGCACTGGCCCTGATCGCCTACGTGTCCTCGCGCGCCGAGAGCGAGATCGTGCTCAATCTCGCCAGCACCACCGCACTGCTGCTGCTCGGGGTGTTCACCGTCGTGAACATCGCCTGCCTGGTCCTGCGCCGGGATGACACCCAGGGCTTCTTCAAGTCGCCGGGCCTGACCCCGCTGCTCGCCGCCGCGCTCTGCGCCTACCTGATCGGCCCGTGGGTCGACCGGGACACGATCGTCTACCAGATCGCCGGCGGCCTGCTCGTGCTCGGCATCGTCTTGTGGGCGCTCACGTGGCTGGCCAACCGCGGGCTGCGCGCCAAGAAGACCGGATTCCGCGACATCGACCACTTGGGGGAGTGACCCGCGACTCCGCGTACGCTTGACCGGTGACCCTTCAAGACGGCTCGTCGCTCGGCGCCACCGGACGAGCCATCCCCGACCTGGCGTCCCTGCACGCGCTCGGTCCGGCCCAGCAGCCGTCGTACCCCGATGCGGGCGCTGTCGACGCCGCCGTGGCCCGGCTGCGTTCGTGCCCACCGCTGGTATTCGCGGGGGAGTGCGACGACCTCAAGACCAAGATCGGCGCGGTGACCCGCGGCGAGGCGTTCTTGCTGCAGGGCGGTGACTGCGCGGAGACCTTCGCGGGCGTCACGGCCGACAACGTGCGCAACAAGCTGCGGGTCCTGTTGCAGATGGCGGTCGTCCTGACCTACGCCGCCTCGGTCCCGGTGGTGAAGGTGGGGCGGATCGCCGGGCAGTACGCCAAGCCCCGAACGTCCGACCTGGAGACCCGCGCCGGCGTCACACTCCCGGCCTACCGTGGCGACGCCGTCAACGGCTTCGAGTTCACCGCCGAGTCGCGCACCCACGATCCGCAACGGCTGGTCGACGTCTACAACTCCTCGGCGGCCACGCTGAACCTCGTGCGCGCCTTCGTCACCGGCGGGTACGCCGACCTGCGTCAGGTCCACGCCTGGAACACCGACTTCGTCCGTGAGTCCCCGGTGGGCCAGCGCTACGAAGCCATGGCGAACGACATCGAGCGGGCACTGACCTTCATGAAGGCGATCGGGGCCGACCCCGATGAGTTCCACAGGGTCGACTTCCACAGCAGCCACGAGGCGCTGGTGCTGGAGTACGAGCACGCGATGACCCGGATCGACTCCCGCACGAACACGCCGTACGACGTGTCGGGTCACTTCGTGTGGATCGGTGACCGAACCCGCCAGCTCGACGGCGCCCACGTGGAGCTGCTCCGTCACGTGCGCAACCCGATCGGCGTCAAGCTCGGTCCCACGACGACGCCCGACGACGCCCTCGCCCTCGCAGGAAGGCTCAACCCGGACAACGAGCCCGGTCGGCTGACGTTCGTCACCCGGTTCGGCGCCGGGCGGATCCGGGACGGGCTGCCGCACCTCCTGGAGAAGGTCACGGCGGCCGGGGTCGAGGTCGCCTGGGTGTGCGACCCCATGCACGGCAACACCTTCGAGACGGCCTACGGCCACAAGAGCCGGCGCTTCGACGACGTGATCGAAGAGGTCCAGGGCTTCTTCGACGTGCATCGTGCCACCGGCACCTGGCCCGGAGGCATCCACGTCGAGCTCACTGGCGACGACGTGACCGAGTGCGTGGGCGGTGGCGAGGAGCTGGCCGAGAACGACCTCTCCAGTCGCTACGAGTCGGTCTGCGACCCGCGGCTCAACCGCGTGCAGTCGCTGGAGCTCGCCTTCCTCGTCGCGGAGATGCTGCGCAAGGCCTGACCTTGGGAGACAAGCCTGTGATCGACCTCCGCAGCGACACTGTCACGCGCCCGACCGAGGACATGCGCCAGGCCATGGCGCGGGCCGAGGTCGGCGACGACGTGTACGGCGAGGACCCGACCGTGCACCGGCTCGAGGAGCGGGTGGCCGAGCTGTTCGGCCACGAGGCGGGCCTCTTCACCCCGACCGGATCGATGGCCAACGTTTTGGCCGTGCGCACCCTCGTCGCGCCCGGCCAGGAGGTGCTCTGCGAGGCCAGCGCCCACATCGCGCGCGCCGAGCTCGGCGCCCACGGCGCGTACACCGGGCTCACCATGCGGACCTGGCTCGGAGACCGGGGCGGAGTCGACCTGCCCGTGCTGCAGCAGCTGTTCGCCCCGGACATGGGTCCGTTCTTCGTGCCGACGGCCGCGATCTCGGTCGAGAACACCCACAACTTCGCGGGCGGCGCGGTGCAGCCGATCGCCGACCTCCGGGAGCTCCGCTCCTGGGCCACCTCGGTGCACGCATCGATCCACCTCGACGGCGCCAGGATCTGGAACGCGCACGTCGCCACAGGCACCCCGCTCTCGGCGTACGGCGACGTCGCCGACGTGATGGCGGTCTGCCTCTCGAAAGGTCTGGGTGCCCCGATCGGCTCACTGGTTGTCGGCTCGGCCGACGCGATCGCCGAGTCGCGGGTGTGGCGGAAGCGGATGGGCGGCGGGATGCGGCAGGTGGGCGTCCTCGCCGCAGCCGGGCTGCACGCCCTCGACCACCACATCGAGCGACTCACGGACGACCACGCGCACGCCCGGCTGCTCGCCGAGGCCTGCGGGGTCGACCCGGCAGGCGTGGACACCAACATCGTCGTGGCACCGCACGACGACCCGCAGAAGTTCGTCGCGGCCGCCGCCGAGTCCGGCGTCAGACTCGCGGCCGTGGGCCCGACGGCTGTCAGGCTGGTCACCCATCTCGACGTGTCACGGGCCGACGCCGAGCAGGCGGCCTCGGTCCTCTCGGCGCTCTGAGGCTGCGACGGGTTACTCCGGCCGACGGAAGCGAGTGTGCTCCTCGGTGGGCGATGCTGCTGGGGCGACCCGGGTTCCGTTGGATGTCGGGGCACCCGCTGACCCGAGTCGGTCAGGAAGCGGTGCCGATCAGTGCGATGTCGCTGATCGCGGTGTAGTTGCGGGCCGAGGGCCCGGTCCCGGGTGCTGACACCTCGACCAGCCGCAGCTCGATGCTTGACGTCTCGACCGGATCGACCTCGATGCTCTGGACCGCGCGGGTCTCCTGGAGGTCCTGGCTCACCGTGGTGCCGTCGTCGAAGGTCCAATCGACCGCGGTGATCCGCCGGTTGCCGGTGTACCAGTTCAGGGTGGCGCCGCCGTCGCGAGCGGTCTTCGCGTAACCGTTGATCAACCCCACGGACGTCACCGTCGTCGGCTCGGGCAGCTGGAGGGTGATCACGTCACCACTCCCGTCTCCCGGCATCCGCCAACACGTCTCCGGAACCCCGTCGAACATGTTGCGGGCCTCGTAGTTGACCAGGTTGCCGCTGGTGTCCTGGTTGGGGGGTGCGGTCGCCGGCACCGTGGCGGTCGTCTGCCGGGTGAGGTCGTTCGACTGATTCCCGTCGGGCGACGATCCAGACCCCTCCGACCCAGCGGCGTCGGACTCCGTGGCGACCGTTGATGTCGAGGCACCGTCGTCGCCGCCGAAGAGCAACCACCCGCCGATTGCCACCACCAGGAGGAGGACGACCGCGCCCACCGCCCAGGGCAGCCAGGGGATCCGGGCGCGATGGGACTGCGGGGCGGCAGCTGGGGTCGGCGAGGGTGCCACGACCGGCGACGCCTGCGTGGGCGCGACCTCGTCCGCGTACAGGGGGTAGCGGGCGGACTCGGTGACGGGGCCGACCGGCGGTGGCATCGGTGTCGGGACGGGCTCGGTCGGAAGGGCCGGGCGTTCGGCGGTACCGGTGCGCCAGCCGGGGTCGTCGGGGCTGTCGCGCGGGGGGTCACTGCCGGCGTCACTGCTGAGGTCGACGGGCGAGTCGACCGGCGTGTCGACCGGGGTGTCGACCGGGTGCCCGCAGTTGGTGCAGAACCGGCCGATGCCCAGCTGGTGACCACACTGGCGGCAGACGGACATGGGACTCCTCGCACTGATCTGTCGTCAGCCAGCCTAGGCGACAGGGAGCGGGAAAGCGCAGGTCAGGTGCTGCGCACGCGCTGTCGCGCGTCCGCGCGGCCGACCATCGGTGGGAGCCGTCGTACGGCCTGCGCGAGCTCTCGCAGGTCGTTGCCGAGCAGCGCCTGCGGTCCGTCGCAGAGGGCGGTCTCGGGTGTCGGGTGCACGTCCACGATCACGCCGTCGGCCCCCGCGGCGATCCCGGCGCGGGAGAGGGGGACGATCAGGTCCTTGCGGCCGGCGGCGTGGGAGGGGTCGATGATCACGGGCAGGTGGCTGGTGGCCTGCACCACCGGGACCGCCGAGATGTCGAGGGTGTTGCGGGTCGCGGGCTCGAACGTGCGAATGCCGCGCTCGCACAGGACCACGTCGAGGTTGCCCCGCTGGGCGATGTACTCGGCCGCCATCAGCCACTCCTCGATCGTCGCGGTCATGCCGCGCTTGAGGAGGACCGGCTTGCCGGCTCGGCCGACGGCCTGGAGCAGTCCGAAGTTCGCCATGTTGCGGGTCCCCACCTGCAACATGTCGGCGGTCTCCGCGACGACCGACACGTCGCGGGCGTCGACGACCTCCGTGACGATCGGCAGTCCGGTGATCCTGCGGGCGTCGGCGAGGATCTCCAGCCCGGCGACGCCGAGGCCCTGGAAGGCGTACGGCGACGTGCGGGGCTTGAAGGCGCCTCCGCGCAGCAGGGTGGCACCGGCCGAGTGCGCCATCCGGGCCGCCTCGAGGGTCTGTTCGGCGGTCTCGACCGCGCACGGACCGGCGATCAGGGTGAAGGTGTCCGGCCCGATCGGCACCTGGTGGTCGGTCGGTCCGACCCACACCGTCGACCGGTCCGGATGGTGCTGTCGGCTCACCAGCTTGTAGGGGTCGGAGATCCGGTGCACGTCGGCGACACCCGGCAGGGTCCGGAGGTTGAGGTTGTGGAAGGAGTCGATGTCGCCGACCAGGCCGATGATGGTCCGCACCAGGCCCTTGCTGACGAACGCCTCGCCGCCGACGCCCTCGACCCGGTCGACGACGTGCGCGATCTGTTCGTCGGTGGCGTCCGGAGACATGACGACGACCATGGATCCCTCCCTCACACCGCGATGTGCGGCACCTCTCCCTCGACCTTGCGTCGCGGCATGATCTCCACGATCAGCATGGCTGCCAGCACCATCGTCCCACCCACCAGCATCCGCACGGTCGGCGTCTCGTTGCCGAAGAGGATGGCGAACAGGGCCGCGAAAACCGGCTCCATGCTCATGATGATCGCGCAGCGGGTGGCGGCCAGATGGGCCTGGGCCCAGGTCTGGGCCAGGAGCGCGAAGGACCCGGCGAACGCCGCCATGTAGAGCACCGACAGCCAGTCCCGCTCGGTCTCCGGCAGCACGATCCCGCCCGGGGCGGAGGCGATCAGGCACATGACTGCGATCACGATCACCTGCACGATCGACATCCCGATCACCTGGTCGCGCTTGGACCAGGCGCCGAGGCCGACGATGTGGAGGGCGTAGATGAGCGCGGCAACGAGGGTGAGCGCCTCGCCATACCCCACCGAGACGCCGTCGAGGGTCAGCACACCCAGCCCGGCGGTGGCGAGGAGGACGGCGGCCCAGGTCAGGCGCGTGATCCGGGTCCGGAGCAGGAGGGCGGCGAAGATGGGCGTGGCGACGACGTACAGACCGGTGATGAAGCCGGAGACGCTGGCCGGCGTGTGCGCGAGACCCGCGGTCTGGAGGATCTGCGCGACGCCGTACAGCAGGCCGAGCACGACCGCGTGCCGGCGCGAGTCGGCGGACAGGCGCCCGAGGGCGCGTGGCGCGACGACTACCAGGATCACGGCGGCGATGGAGAACCGCACGGCCAGGAAGTCGAGGGTCGGCATCCGCTCGAGGAGGTCCTTGATGAGGAAGAAGGTGGACCCCCAGATCGCGGTCACGGTGACCAGCGCCAGGGTGGCGATCAGCGTCGTTCGACGCGACGCGCTCACGTCTGGTCTCGCAGCCGCTTCATCAACGGAATGCCCGGGTCGCCGGGGTCCCGCGATCCCGGCGTCTCCAGGATGAACGGCACCCCTGCCGTCTCCGGATGGACGAGGAGCTCGGCGAACGCGGCCGCGCCGATGTGCCCCTCGCCGATCTTCTGGTGCCGATCCCGGAATGCTCCACGGACGTCCATCGAGTCGTTGGCGTGGATCAGCCGCAGCCGGCCCGGACCACCGATCTCGACGACCCGATCGACCGTTGCGGCGGCCCCGCCGGGCTCATCGAGGGGCGCTCCTGCCGCGAAGACGTGGCAGGTGTCGAGGCAGATCCCGGCCTTGGGATGGTGGTCGAGGGCGGCGAGGTAGGGCTCCAGATCCTCCACTCCTGCGCACAGAGAGCGGCCCTGGCCGGCGGTCGGCTCGAGCAGCAGCCACGGCGCCGAGTCGTCGGCCACCACCTCGAGCAGGGGCAGGAGGCCTTCGCGCACCTGCCGCAAAGCGGCGGCGTACCTCCCGGTGCTGTCGTCACCACCGACGACCGGGTCGACGTAGGACCCGGTGTGCACGACCACGCCCTCGACGCCGAGTTCCGCGGCTCGCCTCAGGTTGTGGGCGATGCTGGCGACCGACTTCTCGTACGTCGTGCGCGTGGGGCTGCCCAGATTCACCAGGTACGGCGCGTGGATGAAGGTCCGCAGGCCGCGCTCGGCCGTCGCCTCGCGGAAGCGCGCATCCTCGCCCGCACTGCCCGCGGAGTGCGCCCACCCACGCGGGTTGCCGGCGAAGATCTGGATTGCCTCGCAACCCAGCTCGTCCGCCTTCTGCACCGCCTCTTCGACGAGCCCCTTCGCGACCCGGACGTGCGTGCCGACCGGATTTCGGAGGGCTGGATCGCTCACGCCGACACGCTATCCGTCGGCGCTTTGCGTCGGCGTCCGCGGGTCGGACAACGGATCGCGCCTGCGCTTGTCAGTCCACGCAGAGGCAGAAGGGGTGCCCCGCCGGGTCGAGGAACACCCGGAACGACGTACCGGGCTGGTGCTCGTGCTTGCTCGCGCCGAGGTTGAGTACCGCCTCCTCACCGACGTCGAGGTCGTCGACGACCACGTCGAGGTGGAACTGTTGGGGCACCTCCTGGTCCGGCCATCGAGGCGGGGTGTAGGGATCCACCTGCTGGAACGAGATGCACTGATTCTCAGACCGGATGTCGGCCCAGTCGGAGGAGACGTCGACCTTCCAGTCCAGCATTGCGCCGTAGAAGGTGGCGAGTGCGCCGGCGTCGGGGCAGTCGATGACGATGCTCGGGAACTGTGCGATAGCCATGGCAGGCACGCTACGGGCGATTGCGGACGATCCTCGTCCGGATGGCCCGGCGACCCCGTCTGGGCGATCGCTTCCTGCATCCCGCATGATGAAAACGTGCGCGAGAGGTGGCGACGGAGGCTCAGCCGGGAGCTGAACCGGCTAAGGAACGACGGACGCGCGGCCATGGTGTGGTCCTTGCGGATCACGATCGCCGCGGTCGCGAGCTACGTCGTGGCGACCCTGTTGTTCCCGGGCACGCAGCCGCTGCTCGCACCGCTGACCGCGATGCTCGTCGTCCAGGTCACGCCGGTCTCGCTCCTCGCCAGCGGCCTCGACCGGGTGGTGGCCGTGGTGACCGGCGTCGCCCTCGCGGTGGCGTTCGCTGCCGTCCTCCCGCTCGAGTGGTGGAGCCTCGGCCTGCTGATCTTCGTCTCCATCACGATCGGCCAGGCACTACGCCTGGGCGCGAACCTCATCGAGGTCGCGATCAGCGGCATGCTCGTGCTCGGCGTCGGCTCGCTGGCCACCGAGTCGGCCGCTTGGCAGCGGATTGCGGAGACGCTGGTCGGTGCGGCCGTTGGCGTCGCGGCGAACCTGCTGTTCCCGCCCAGGATCGCAAGTGGCGACGCCGCTCGGGCCATCGACGGGCTGGCCGACTCGATCAGCGAGATGCTCAACCGGGCCGCGAGCGAGCTGACCGACCTGGTGGAGAGCGAGGCGTGACGTCGCGCCGGCGGCACGGGCCTGGCTGGACGAGGCGCGTCGGATCACCCACGACGACATCCCCCGCGTCGGTTCCGCCCTCCTCCACGCCGAGCAGGGACGCCGGCTCAACGTCCGCGCGGTCGGCACGCCGGACGTGGGGCCCGGGCCTGCGCCAGGGCTTCGAGGCGTTGGAGCACTCCGCCGTCGCCGTCCGCTCGATGTTCCGGGCCGCTGGTGGACGCGACGTCCGAACCGACGTGGCTCGACGACGAGAGCGCCGACGACGTGCTCCTCGGGCTCGCCCAGACGTTCCGGGAGCTGGCGGCCGGATCGACGCGTTCGGGCAGCTGGTCCGGAACGAGGCCGGCCCCGCGACGGGCATGAGCTCCCACGACGTGCAGGCCCTCCGCGACGCACTCGAGGGCATGCAGGAGGCGCGAGCCCGGCTCGACGACCTGCTGACGACGGAGAGCACTCCCGAGCTGCGCGAGCTGCACGCCGTCGTGCTGTCGACGGTCAAGCGGCTGCTGCGCGAGATGGATCTCGAGCAGCGGGTGCGGCGCCAGGTCCAGCTGCTGCGCCCGACCCGCCCGCGGCCGACGTACCTGGGCAGGCCCGCGCCCGGACGCAGGCACCACGCACCACCGGAGACCACGCCGGATGCGGAGACCCAACCGATGCCCAGGCTCCCGGACGAGCGTCGGGACGGCCCGCCGTCCTGAGGGAGAGCTCGCGTCAGACGAGGGAGAGCGTGATCGTGCTGCCGGCGGGGACCATCGACCCTGACCTCGGGTCGACGGAGAACACGTATTCGAGCCCGATGTAACCCCTGCTCCGCTCGACCTCGACCTGGAAGCCCAGGTCCTCGAGGCGGTCCCGGGCGGCGTCCACGCCCGAGGCGACCAGGCCGCCCGGCACCTCGACGAGCTCGGGGCCCTGGGAGACGACCAGGGTGACGGTGTCGCCGCGGAACAGGGTGCCGCCGGCCGGCGTCTGGGAGATGACGTCGCCCTCGGGGACGACGTCGGAGAACTCCTCGGTGTCCCGGTCGACCTCGAGCCCCTTGGCCTCCAATGACTGCTCCGCGCTGTCGGCGTCCTTGTTGGTCCAGTCCTTGACCTTGATCGGCTGCGGGCCCTTGCTGATGATCAGGTCCACGACAGTGTCCGGTTGCAGGGTGGTTCCCTTGGCGGGATCGCTGCCGAGGACGGTGCCCTCCGGCGCCGTCTCGGAGTACTTACCGATCGACTCGCCGAACTCCAGGTTGGTCGCCGTCAGCAAGTCCTGGGCCTGGTCCTCGCTGAGCCCGCGCAGCTTCGGGACGTCGTACCGCTCCTTGCCGAGCGACAGCGTGAGGGTCACCGTGCCCCCGTCGAGGACACGCTCTCCGGCGCCCGGATCGGTCGCGAGCACCCGCCCGGCGGGCACCGTCTCGGAGTAGGCGTCCTCGCCGACCTCTACGTCGAGACCGGCGTCCTCGATGGTCTCCGTGGCGGCCGCCTCGCCCAGTCCGACCACGCCCGGCGTCGAGGTGTAGCGGGCGAAGCCGAACCACCAGGCCGCGAGGCCGGCGGTGACGACCAGCAGCAGGGCGAGCGCGAGCAAGATCGGGCCGCGCCTGGATCGTCGAGGCCGCTTCGTGGGTACGGCGTCCGGTACCGAGGGCCGGGCCGGTTCGGGCCGACGCTCCAGTGCGGTGGTGTGGTCGGTCCCGGCTTCGGCAACTGCCTCAGCAACCGCCTCGGAGGGGGACATCAGCTGGGCGAACTCGTCGGCGTCGAACGGATCGGGTGCGGTGTCCGGCGAGATGGCCGGCCGAGGGGCCAGGTCCGCCTCGAGCTCGGGGTCCTCGCGGACGCCGGCCCCCAGCGCGTGGCTGACCCGGTGTACCTGGTGGAGCAGCACCGCGGCGTCGGCGGGCCGCTGGCCGCGGTCCCGGGCGGTGGCCCGCGCGACCAGTGCGTCGACGTACCCGGGAATGCCGTCGACCTTCTCCGAGGGAGGCGGGACATCCTGGTGGACGTGCTGGTAGGCGACCTGGATCGGCGACTCGCCTTCGTGCGGCTTGCTGCCGGTGAGCAGCTCGTAGAGCATCACGCCGGTGGCGTACACGTCTGCGCGGGCATCGGAGCGACCGTCGACCACCAGCTCTGGTGCGAGGTAGGAGACCGTGCCGATCAGGACGCCCCCGGTTGCCGTGTGCTGGGTCTCGGCGCTGACCGCCTTCGCCAGCCCGAAGTCGGCGACCTTGACCCGCCCGTCGTCGGCGATCAGGACGTTCTCGGGCTTGATGTCGCGATGGATCAGGCCGGCGCGGTGGGCGGACGCGAGGGCGGACAGCACCGGCTCGATGAGGGCCAGTGCGCGCGCCGGCGTCATCGGGCTCTCCTTGCGGATCACGTCGCGCAGGGTGTGGCCGGGGACGTTCTCCATGGCCAGGAAGACCGAGCCGTCGTCAGTGCCCTGGTCGTAGACGGACACCACGTTGGGGTGGGACAACCGGGCGGCAGCGCGGGCCTCGCGCACGAACCTGGCCGCGAACTCGTCGTCGTCGCCCAGGCCATGGTGCATGACCTTGACGGCCACGACCCGGTCCAGCCGGATGTCGGTGGCCTCATAGACGCTGGCCATGCCACCGCGGGCGATGCGGACACCGATCCGGTAGCGGCCGTCGAGGATGCGGCCGGTCATGGGGTCGCTGACAGCAGCACTACCACCCGTGCGGGCGTGCTGACCTGACTGCACGACGACCCTCCTGCTGCCGGACGGGGAAGGATCCGGCGTGCCAATCGTACGGATCTACCCGGCGGGTTGGGGTGCGACCCGGCTACGGCGTGGCGTCGGGGGTGGTTTTCGCCACCCTTGCCATGGTGCAAGAGTGGACCGCATGAACAGCAACTCCGGCCTCACTGACCAGGACCTCGCCTCCCTCGTGACCGACTGGCTCGACTGGGCCGCCGTCGGCGAGCTGCTCGGGGTCACGCCGGCCAAGGTGCGCACCATGATCAAGGTGCATGAGCTTGCGGCCGCCGTACCGTCTCCGGGGACCGGACCGCAGGTGCCGGCCGACTTCCTCCAGGACGGCTTCGTCGTCAAGGGGCTGCCCGGCCTGCTGACCGTGCTCCACGACGGAGGGTACGACGACCGCGCGTGCATAGCCTGGCTGTTCACCGACGCCGACCTGCCCGGCCGCCCGATCGACGCACTGCGGGAGAACCGTGGCGCCGAGGTCAAGCGCCGGGCCCAGGCGATGGGGTTCTGAGAGACCACCTGCACCCGACCGAGAGGACGACATGAGCGGACTGGCAGGACTCCTGGCTGGCCGGAAGGACACCGGGATCTATCGATGGCACGGCGCGTTCGGCGTGAACGACGTCCGCCACACCGTGGAGCACGCCGGCTGGCACTTCGCCTACTACGACGGCTGGGGAGGGGAGTCCAGCGAGGAGTTCCTCGCCGGCATCGACAAGGCGCTCGGTCTTCCCGAGGACCACGCCCACAAGTTCGACGACCTGGCTGACGACCTGGCCGACGTGGTGGCAGGGGACAGCAAGGGCACGGTCCTGCTCTGGGACGGTTGGGGGCCATTCGCCCGGGCGGACGAGCAGGCCTTCTCCGTGGCCCTCAGTGTCCTCGGAACCCGCGTGAACGCCGAGCGCGGAGGGCCGTTCGCCGTGCTCCTTCGTGGCGAGGGCCCCGAAGTCGCCGGCGTCGCCAGCCTCGACTAGCCAGGACTGCGCGCCGTTCGAGCGTGTCGTCGGCCGGCGCGTCCGGCTCCCACCCGTCGGTTGGGTGTTCACCCTCTGCGGGAAGGATCGACTCGCTCGTCGCCCCAGGGTGGCCCCTCGCCCGGTGCGGGGGGAGAGGGCGAGGCTGCGGTCGGCGCCGTGTTGTCCTCCGCGTCTCGCACCGAGATGGCCGCCAGGACGAGCGGCAGGAGGGTGAGGGCGGCGAACTGGGCGAGGACCGGGCTGGTGACCAGGCCCCCCATCTGCGGTCCGGCCGATGCCATCAGCGCACTCCCCGCGACGGTCACCAGAAGGGTGCGCGAGGCGGTACGGGACAGGTGCGCCGCCAGCAGGATCGACACTCCCCAGGGCCCTGCGTAGATGAGGCCCATGGCTCCCCAGGACGTGATGTCCGGGTTCTCGTCCCCGATCATGAGCGCGACGGGGAGGACAACGACGACCAGGAGTCCCGTCGTCACGCACAGTCTGCGGAAGCCGCGGGGGGTCTCGCTCGTGAAGGCACCGTCGCTGATGATCTGCCACAGGGCGAGCACGACCGCGGCTGTCCCGGCCACGGCGATGACCAGCGCCAGCTGCTCCATCAGGTCGACTGTCGTGGACGAGACGTAGCCGCCCGTGTTCGAGGCCGGATGCCAGTGCTTGGCGGCGACCACACCCGTCCCGGCGACCTGGGCACCAACGACGACCACCACGGATGACGCGGCGGCCCGTGCGAGGCGCGATGCGCGCGGGGCGAGGAGGACGACGAGCCCGGCGACACCGCCTGCGACGACGAGGACGCCTGTCCACCAGGGATAGATCGAGGTGCCGACCACACGGTCGGAAGCGGTGCCGATCGGGAAGCTGGGTCGGGACAGCGCCGCGGCTACCAGCAGGAAGCAACCCGCGATGACAGCGCCGCGCAGACGCCTGTGCTGCTGGCTCGGGTCGACCACCGTTGCACCCTAGCCATGGCCGGGTTCGAACGAGGGGTTTGCTGCTGGCGGCTACTCAAACTTGGGCACGGAGTGCCGCCGGGCCGCGACGTGCCGCCGTCAGACGACCCGGTCGGTGGCGGCCGAGGCGAGCTGGCGGAGTACGCCGTGGGTCGGCTCGTCGATGTCGGCTCGCTCCAGGCCGATGATCGCCAGCTCGGCCAGGTCCTTGATCACGGCCTCGACCTGGGCGTGGGCGCCGGAGGAGTCGATGATCTCGCACAGTCGGCGCACCTGACCGGCGTCGAGCGCGGTGCCCAGGGACCGGTCGAGCAGGGCAGCCTCTTCCGGTCCGGCGGCGTCGAGAGCCAGCGCCACCAGGACCGTGCGTTTGCCCTCGATGAGATCGTCACCGGCCGGCTTCCCTGTCGTCGCGGCGTCGCCGAAGACGCCCAGCAGGTCGTCCCGCAGCTGGAACGCCTCGCCCAGCGGCAGCCCGAATGCGCTGAGCGACGCAGTCTGCGCCGCTGTGGCGCCGGCGAGGGCCGCGCCGACGTGCAGGGGTCGTTCGATGGAGTACTTGGCGGACTTGTAGCGCAGCACGGTCATCGCGGTGTCCACGTCGGCCCGGCCGCGCGCCTGCGCCGAGACATCGAGGAACTGGCCCGTGATCACCTCGGAGCGGCACAGGTCGAAGACGTCCATGGCCGCCGCCACCCGGGCGTCCGGGAGACCGCATCGGCGGAGCAGCTCGTCGGCCCAGCTGAGCAGCAGGTCGCCGAGCAGGATCGCGCCCGAGGCGCCGTACTGCTCGGGGTCGCCGCGCCATCCGTCGCGCCGGTGCTCGGTGGCGAAGGAGCGGTGCGTCGCCGGGCGGCCGCGCCTGGTGTCGGACGCGTCCATGTAGTCGTCGTGCACCAGGGCGCTCGCGTGCAGGAGCTCGAGGGCAGCGCACGCGCGCACCAGCGCGCGTTCGTCCTCGACGTCGGCGCGGACGGCCCGATAGCCCCAGTAGCAGAAGGCGGCCCGGAACCGCTTGCCGCCCGCGAGCGACAGCCGCGCCTCGGCGAGCAGGCGACCCGCGTCGCGGGCCCAGGGGACCGAGCCGGTCGGCCATCTCCGCGAGGAACTCGTCGAGTGCCTCCTGGAGGCTGCCGCGGAATGCGTCGTCGTCCCAGCCGGTCACGCCGTCGAGGCTAGGCCATGACTCGCCGACACCCACATGTGGACACCCTCCACGGATGCGCGAGGCGGCTCCCTAGACTTCCAGGCATGGCGGCACTCGGAACGACCAGCATCGGAGAGCTCATCCGCAGCGGCGAGCGGTCGTTCTCGTTCGAGTTCATGCCACCCAAGGACGAGGCGGGCGAAGCCCAGCTGTGGAAGGCGATCAGCGAGCTCGAGCCCTACCGTCCCACCTTCGTCTCCGTCACGTACGGCGCCGGCGGCTCCTCGCGCGACACCACCGTCCGCGTGACCGGGCGGATCGCGCGTGAGACGTCGATGGTGCCGATGGGTCACCTGACCTGCGTCGGGCACACCCGCGAAGAGCTCGTCGCCATCCTGGACGACTACGCCGCGGCGGGAGTGCGCAACGTGCTCGCCCTGCGCGGGGATCCCAGGGAGGGGCCGCGAGCCGAGTGGACACCGACGGAGGGTGGGTTCACCTACGCCAGCGAGCTGGTGGAGCTCGCCCGCGAGCATGGCGGGTTCTCCGTGGGAGTGGCCGCGTTCGGTGCGGGTGGGCACCCCGGAGCCGAGTCGGTGGAGCGCGACACCCAGGTCCTGCTGGACAAGCAGCGCGCCGGGGCGGAGTTCGCGATCACCGACATGGTCTTCCGGGCCGTCGACTACACCGAGCTGGTCGACCGGGCGAGCGCCCGCGGCGCGCACATCCCGATCCTGCCGGGCATCATGCCGATCCTGAACCTCGGCCAGGTCGCCCGGATGGCCGAGCTGTCCGGTCGTGAGATCCCGGCCGAGGTGCTCGATCGGATCGCCGTCCACGAGGAGGACCCGGTGGCGCTCCGTGCCGAGGGCATCGCCATGGCGGCGGAGCTGTGCGAAGAGCTGCTGGACCGCGGCGCGCCCGGCCTGCACTTCTACACGCTGAACCGCTCCAAGGCGACCCGCGAGATCTTCGCGGCGCTGCGGATCACCGTCTGAGCCGTCCGGTCGCGAGTGGTCATCTCGACAGGCTCGAGGCGACGCTCGACGGGCTCGACCACCGATGCGGTCAGGCGGGTCCGACCGCCTGGGCGACCAGCGCGGCGGAGAGCCCCACGAACGGGCAGCCCCGCGCCGGGCGTCGCGTGGGCTCCGGCGGCGTACACGCCCGGGGACCGGCGTGGTCGGGCCGAGCCGACGCCGGACGGTGCCGCGGCCCTGCCACAGCACGCCCATCGGTGACCCGCCCCAGTGCTCGACGAGCTGACGCGGGGAGCGGTCGTGTCGGACCACCACGTGCTCCCGGATGTCGATCTTGTGCCGGGCCAGCGCCACCAGCAGATCCTCGGCGAGCCTGCCCCGACCGTGGACGGTCCAGGCCGCCCTTCCGTCCGGGTGCCTGCCCGCCGGGGCGCACCACCAGCATCGGATCGCCGTGCAGGACCACCTCGTGGCCCAGGTCCGGGATCTCGCCCTCCAGGCCCAGGTGGCAGACCACGGGCGGGATGGCCGGCATCGTGCGCTGGACGTACGGCGCCAGGGCCGGCAGCCGCCGCGGATCCACCGCGCACACCACGACGTCCGCGGCGAGATCGCCCTGGTCCGTCGTGACGGCCGCGACCCGGCCCTGGTGGACCACCAGGTCGCGGGCCGGGTTCCGGGTCACGACGGTGACCTTGCGCGTCTCGAGGCGACGCGCCAACGCATCGGTGAGACCGGCCATGCCCCCGGGCACCGACCACGCGGCGAACGCCTGCTCGACGTACGACATCACCCCGAGCCAGGCCGGGACGTTGCGCAGGTCGTGCCCCTCCGCCACGAACCTGTGTCCGGCGACCTGCCGCAATCGTTCGTCCTTGAAGTCCTTGCGCAGTCGTTTGAGGAGCGACTTCGCGGCTGTCCAGCAGCCTGCCCAGCTCGCGGGGGAGATGCTCCGGGTCCCACGGCTGCTCCAGGTACCCCCGACGCAGCACCTCCCAGTCGTCGGCGTAGGTCGCCACGTGGTCGGCCCAGATCCCGCCGAGCCCGGGAGCCAGTCCGTCGAACGCTGCGGCCTGACCTGACCGGGAGCCACCCGGGAGCCGGACCGTCGTCCCGTCGTCGAACCGGTGCTCGCGGATCACCTCCAGCGGCACCAGCTCCAGCTCCTTCTCGACCGGGCGGCCGGACTTCCGGAACAGGTCGCGGATCACTGCGGGCAGTAGCGTCGACGTCGGCCCGGCGTCCCAGGTGAAGCCCTCGTCGGACACCTGGGACAGTGCGCCGCCCAGGTCCGCGGACGCTCGGTCAGGGTGACGTCGTGCCCGAGCTTGGCCATCCGCGCGGCGGCTGCCAGCCCGCCGAACCCGCCACCGACCACCACCACCCGCGCCATGGCGTGAACCCTAGGGCGTGGCTGGCGACCGGGCTCCTCAGCGGAGGTCGGGTGCCGCCTCGACGACGCCGAACCCGGCGTCGTACTCGCGATCGAGGAAGGCCATCATCGCCGCGTTGAGCGGTGCCAGCCGTTCGCCCGGCTCGAGGGCCGAGCATGGCTCGATCTTGGCGAAGAACCCGGACGGGTTCTCGGCCAGCACGAGCGTGTTGCCCGTGTCCCGAGCTGCCCGGGTCAGCAGCCCGCCCTCGTAGGCAACCGGGTAGTCGTCGGCGTCTCCGACCTTCACTCCCTCACCGACGGCGGTCGGCCGACCGTGTCGCTCCGCATCCATCAGCGGGAGCAGCGACTCCAGGTCTCGGGCGGTGACGTCGACCGGGAGGCCGGCGACCAGATGGGTCTGCAGCAGTCCGAAGAACTCGCGGTCGAAGGTGGCGAGCGTCGTCGCCCCTGCCGGCATCCGGGTGTTGAGCTCCGTGGGCCGGAAGCCGTCCGCGGTCAGCACGCCGTCGATGCCGAACGCGCCGCGGTAGTCGTAGCTCGATCGGAGGTGCGCACCCACGACCCTCGCGATGGCCCGCATCGCATCGCGGTCGTCGGCGGGCGGATCCCAGTACGTCGACAGACCGCCGTACACGAACTGGCGCTTCGCCACGTTGCGCAGCATCGCGATCTCCACCGGGCGCAGCACGGCCACCCCGTCGGGGAAGACGAAGCCGTGGATCGAGCACGGTACGCCGTCGAGGAAGGGCATCACCCGCACCCGGTCGCAGCGTGGCAGGAAGAAGCCGCGGGCCCGGGCCTGGTCGGACCCGTCGACGATCCAGCGCACGTAGTTGCCAGCGCCGTTGAACCCGTCGCGGGCATCACCACTCCAGACGGCGCCCAGGGGTCCGGCCACCTCACGGGTGGCGGCGGCCAGCTGGTCGGTCTCGACGGGCACGACCCGGTGCGGCGCGGTGGGTACCTCGCAGGCCGCCCAGATCTCCTCGGCCAGCAGCTTGTCCTCCAGGGCGAGGTACGACGCCGGTCGGCCACCCACCACCCGTCGACCCAGGATCGGCTCGTCGTTGCTGACGAAGTGGCCGGTGTTCCAGATCGCCTCGTGCCCGGGGTCGAACGTCTCGACCGCGGCGACCGCGTGCTCCGGCAGGTGATGGGTCAGGTGCTCCAGAAGCCGGAGCTCGTCGGTCACGGAGGCCGTGGGCGGCAGATCGATCTCGACGATCTCGCACTCTCCCGGTTGGGGGATAGCGCCGGCGCCCCTGGCCGTCGCGAGGACCAGGACGCGGCACCCACGCGCGCGCATCGTGGCGACGGTCGCGGGGTAGGCGGCGAGGATGCCCGGGCCGAGGATGACGGGCTTTCCGGCGTAGAGCTCGCCGAGCCGCTTGACAACGTCGGCGCGCGCCGCGGGCGTCGGTCAGGTCCATGCCGGAACGCTAGCGGGGGTCACCCGGGTGGTCGGCCGAAGGTGACCGCGGCCAGAACCTCCGGCTTCGCGGCGTCCACCAGCTCGCGGTCCGGGGGAGCACCGAGAGCGTCGTTCACCGTGGAGAACGCACCTCGCAGCGCCACGAACGTGGTGATGGCGAAGACCTGCCTGTCGTCGAAGCCGGCGTCGCGCAGCTCGTCGACGTCGTCGGCTGTGGTCGCGTTGGGATCGGTGGCGACCCTGCGCGCCCATCGGGCAAGCGCACGGTCGGTCGGGGAGAGCCCCTCGTCGTCGCCGCGGAGCACGCCGGCCGCCACCGGCCCGCCGGACATCCGGGCCAGCTTGTTGCCCCAGCCCAGGGAGCAGTAGGCGTCTCCCATCGCGGAGGCGCATGCGGCGATCAGAGTTCCGCGCTGGCGAACGGACAGGCCGGCGGCCTCGATCATCCGGTCCATCACTGCGGAGAGCGCCGCCTGGGAGCCAGGGAGGTGTGCCCAGAGGCGAGTCAGGTTCATGACGTAGCCGTCGTCGTCCACGTCTTCGTCGTACAACGCCTGCACCTCGGGCGACGAGGGTGGTTCGGCGATGAAGTTCACGCCGGTCACCGCTCCGCCGCAATCACTCGCCCGAGAGACTCCGGATCGCGGCCGACGACGGTGGTGCCGTCGGCAGCGGTGATGATCGGCCGCTGGATGGCTCGGGGGTGCTCGGCCAGGGCCGCCAGCCACTCCTCTCGCCACGCCGGCTCGCGGGCGAGGTCGATGCCCTCCTCGCGCGCCTCCTTGGTGCGTGCGATGTCCCAGGGCTCGAGCCCCAGTCGGGACACCACGTCGCGGAGGTGCGCGGCGGTCGGCGGCTCGTCGAGGTAGCGGCGAACGGTGTAGTCGACGCCGGCGTCGTCCAGCTCCGCGACGGCGGTGCGGCACTTGTTGCAGGCGGGGTTGAGCCAGATCTCCATTCAGTCCACCTCGATCGTGGTCGCACCGGTCATGGTCACGAGCTCGTCGTACGTCGTCGCGTACACAGCTGCCGGGTGGCCCGCCGCGGCCCACACCACGTCGTACTTCTGGAGCCAGGTGTCGATGTAGGTGTCCACCGGCGCCCGGTGGGCGATGGGGGAGACCCCGCCGATCACCTGGCCGGTGTGCTCGCGGACGAAGTCCGGCGTGGCCCGGGCGAGGGCGCCCGCACCGATGCGGCCAGCAGTCCGGGCGGTGTCGACCCGATGGGCGCCGGAGGTGAGGATCAGGACCGGCCGCCCGTGGTCGTCGAAGACCAGGCTGTTGGCGATGGCGCCGACCTCGCACCCGAGGGCTTCGGCGGCGAGTGCTGCAGTGTGGACGGTGTCGGGCAGAATGCGGATCTCACCGGTGCCTCCGAGACGAGCATGCTCGTCTCTAAATCGGATGATTGAGGGGTGCTCGCTCGACATACTGCGACCCTAGCGGGATGGGACTCCCCGGTCTGACGACCAGGTGGGCCCGAAAGCGTGTGCAGGAAGGGGCCATGGCGGCCACGCGGCATCGACGGGGAGAGGAGTTCGGATGGGCCTGCAGCGGCCGGCATCGGTGACCAACGCGATCCGCGTGCAGATGGCGCTGGTCGCGGTCAGCGGGCTGACCACGCTGCTCACGGTCCTCCAGCGCAACGACCTGGTCGTGGCCTGGGCGGAGGGCAACCCGACCGCCAGGCCGATCCTCGACGAGGGCGGCCTGAGCGCGCTGGAAGAGAGCTCGATCACCATCCCGGCCTTCGGCCAGGTCGCCGTCGTCTCCTTCGTCACCTTCGCCCTGCTCGCCGCAGTCCTGCTCGCCCTTTTCCGGCACGGGCACAACTCGGCGCGGGTCTCGCTGACCGTGCTCGCGGTCTTCTTTCTGTTCGCGATGCTGGCGATCTACCGGCTCGACCCGCCGACGCTCTTCGCCGTCTGCGCGGCGGTCTCGGCCGTGCTCGACGTGGTGCTCGTCTACTTCCTCTGGCACCGGGACACCAACGACTTCCTGCGGGGCGCCGCGATCGCGTCGGGTCGCTCCGTCTGATCGCCGTCTGATCGCCGTCTGATCTCTGGCGGATCTCCGTCTGGTCCCACCTGTCCGGCGAGACGGCGCGCCCCGTCGATCTTGACGCGTTGTCGGCGCGCGGGTGTACCTTTGTCCTTGTTCGAACAAGTGTTCGATCACCGGTGGGGACGACCTCGACCCCCGTCCCCGCCGGACCAGCCGGGGGTCGAGGGGTCGATCGGCGGAGGAGGCAGCGACGTGAGGCGGTACGACGACCCCGTAGAGGTGCGGAAGGGCTGGGTGACCGGCCCGGGTCATCACGGCGAGGGGCCCGAGCAGTTCATGTGGCGCGGACGGTTGTGGAAGGTGCGCGCGGTGCTCGCGCACTGGGTCGAGACCGGGCCGTGGTGGCAGTCCTCCGGGGTCCGGGCGGTGATCGGCTCCGACGAGGCGGCCGCTTCGCACGTGACTGGGCCCGCCAACGACCTGCTGGTCGAGCGCGAGCTGTGGCGGGTGGAGGCCGGCAGAGGTGCCGCACGTGATGCCGACAGCGGAGCCGGCAGTGGGACCGGCGTCTTCGACCTCTCCTTCGACTGGGCCGACGGCCGCTGGCAGCTCGTCGGCTGCGCGGACTGAGGGGTCGACATGCGACACACCGATGCCGTCGACGTGAACCCGTTCGCCCTCCCGGCCACGACCCACTCCTATCTCTCCCGGTCGGCCGCCTCACTTCACGAGGCGATCACGGCGACCGAGGCTCCGACCCGGTATGCCTGCGCCCATGTGTCGGCATTGCGGGCGGCCGCCGCCCTGCTTGCGGCCCGGGCCCGGCCCACGGCCGCGCGGCGCCGACCACAGAAGAACGCATGGGTGCTGCTGACCGAGGTGGCCCCCGAGCTCGAGGAGTGGGCCAGGTTCTTCGCGGCCGGTGCGAACAAGCGAGCGGCGGCCGAAGCCGGCTCGACCCGGGCCGTGACCGAGCGTGAGGCCGACGACCTGGTCCGCGACGCCGACCGGTTCCTGGGCGTGGTCGAGCAGGCGCTCGGGTTGGTGCCGCATCGGCCGTTCGCCGGCCGGTCCGCGGTCACGACGACCGCGAGCAAGCCGGTGGGAGGCCGAGCCGGGGTCGCCTGAGCCCCGGCGGCGCACCCTCCGGTACGACCGCGGGGCCAAGAGCTACGACGACTCGCTTCCCGGCGACCACACGGTGGTGCGTGGACGGGATCGCTGTCTGCAGATCTGGTTCGGCCACCGCGCTGCCTATGTCGGCCGCGGACGTGGAGGTCGGGCACCGCCCGCACTGGCCCGGCGAGACCGGCGGGTGTACCGTGGAGAGGTGTTCGAACATGTGTTCGAACACCTCTCCACAATCCTGCTGTGAGGTGCCGTGCCCGATCCGTTCGTCCATCTCCACGTGGCATCCGGCTACTCCCTGCGCTACGGCGCTTCCCACCCGCACACGCTCGTCGAGCGGGCGGCCGAGCAGGAGATGGACACCCTCGCGCTGACCGACCGCGACGGCACCTACGGCGCGGCGAAGTTCGCCAAGGCCTGCCTGGCCGCTGGTGTCCGCCCCGTGCTGGGCGTGGACCTCGCCTACCGGCCGGCCAGGACGTCATACGGTTCGGTCGCTGTAGAAACCGATTCGTATGACGTCCGCGGGGGTCCACGCCGGAACCCGGTCCGGGGTGGCGCCTTCCGCGACCAGCGGCCCGACCAGGGTGGCCTGCCCCGGGCGACGTTCCTGGCCAGCGGCAAGGCAGGATGGGCGGCGCTCTGCCGGCTGATCTCGGCCACTCACCTGGCCGGAGAGCGGGGGAGCCCGGTCGCCGACCTCGACCTCCTCGCTCCGCACCTCGCATCCGGGGACGTCCTGGTCCTGCTCGGCCCGGCCTCCGAGGTCGGCACCGCCGTGACCAGGCGCCGCGACGACCTGGCCCTCGCGGCGCTGACGCCGTGGCGCGAGGTGCTCCCGCGCGAGAACCTCCTCGTCGAGCTGGTCTCGCACCGGCTCCCGGGTGGCGGGGGATCGTGGGGTCCGGGCACGTCCCCGCACGCCGCCCGGATGGCTGGGGTCGCCCGGCAGGCTGGGCTCGGCGCCGTCCTCACCAACGCCGTCCGGTACGCCGACCGTCTTGACGCACCGGTCGTCGACGTCCTCGACGCGTCCCGCCGGCTGGTCGCCCTGGATCGTCGCCACGTCGACCGCGGCAACGCCGAGGGATTCTTGAAGTCCGGCAAGCAGATGCACGAGGTGGCCGAGGAGATCTGCCGGCTCGCGGGGCTGGGTGGTGACACCGGGCGCGATGCTCACCACCTGCTGGCCGGCACCCGCAAGGTCGCCGACCGGTGCGTGCTCGATCCGCGTGCAGACCTCGGTATCGGCGAGATCCACTTCCCCGAGTTCGAGCTGCCGAGTCGGCGTGAGTTGCCCTCGTCGCCCGGGGGCTCCTCGGCAACTCACGCCGACTCGGCATTGCGTATCCGGTGCGAGGCGGGGATCGGCTGGCGCTACGGGTCGGCGCCGAAGCAGCGGATCTGGAAGCGGCTCGACGACGAGCTGGAAGTGATCCGGCAGCTCGGCTACGCGTCGTACTTCCTCACCGTCGGCGACGTCACCGACCTGATCCGGGAGATGGGGGTCCGGGCGGCGGGCAGGGGATCGGGCGCGGGCAGCCTGGTCAACTACCTGCTCGGTGTCTCCGGGGTCGACCCGATCCGGCACGGCCTGCTCATGGAGCGGTTCCTCTCACCGCTGCGCCAGGCCCTGCCCGACATCGACGTCGACGTGGAGTCGGCCCGCCGGCTCGAGGTCTACGAGGCGATCCTGGACCGGTACGGCGGCGAGCGCTGCGTCTGCGTCTCGATGATGGACACCTACCGCGTCCGGCACGCGGTCCGCGACGTCGGTGCCGCCCTCGGCATGCCGCCGGGGGAGACCGACGCGATCGCCAAGGCGTTCCCGCACATCCGGGCCCGCGACGCCCGGGTGGCCCTGCGTGAGCTGCCGGAACTGCGGGCCAGCGGCCTGGCGGAGGAACGCCTCGACCTGATGTTCCGACTGGTGGAGCGGCTCGACGGGCTGCCCCGTCACATCGCCGTCCACCCATGCGGGGTGCTGCTCTCCGACGCGACCCTGCTCGACCGCACTCCGGTGGAGGCCAGCTTCGCCGGGTTCCCGATGAGCCAGTTCGACAAGGACGACGTCGAGGACCTCGGCCTGCTCAAGCTCGACGTGCTCGGCATCCGGATGCAGTCGGCGATGGCGCACGCGGTCGACCTGGTCAGGGCCACCGAGGGGGTCGAGATCGACCTCGAGGACCAGACCCAGGTGCCCTTCGACGACCCGGCGACCTTCGAGCTGATCTCGTCAGCGCGCACTCTCGGCATGTTCCAGATCGAGTCGCCCGGCCAGCGTGAGCTGGTCGGCAAGTCCGGCATCGAGTCCTTCGACGACATCATCACCGACATCTCGCTGTTCCGGCCGGGGCCGGTCAAGAGCGACATGATCACGCCGTACCTCGACGTCAAGCAGGGCTGGAAGGACGCGACCTACCTCCACGACGACCTGCGTCCGATCCTCGGGCCGACCCACGGCGTGGTGGTCTTCCACGAGCAGGTGATCGAGATGATCGCGCTGTTCACCGGCATCTCCTACGCCGAGGCCGACGAGAAGCGGCGGGCGCTGGGTGACACCGAGGGCATGGAAGAGGTTGGTTTGTGGTTCAGGCCCCGGGCGCTTGGGTTGGGTTATTCCCTCGAGGTCATAGAGAAGGTTTGGGACGTGTTGGAGGCGTTCGCCTCCTTCGGCTTCTGCAAGGCGCATGCGGCGGCGTTCGCGCTGCCGACCTACCAGTCCGCCTGGCTCAAGGCGCACTGGCCTGCACACTTCCTGGCCGGGGTGCTCACCCACGACCCCGGCATGTACCCCAAGCGGCTGATCCTCGACGACGCCCGCCAGTTCGGCATCGCCGTCCTCGGCCTCGACGTCAACGCGTCGGCGAAGGAGTACGTCGTGGAACGGTGTCCAGGCTCGACCACCGAAGACGCGGATTACGGCATCCGGCTGGCGCTCGCCGAGGTGAAGGGGATCAACGAAGCAGAGGTGAATCACATCGTCGCCGCCCGTCCCTTCCACTCGCTCACCGACTTCTGGCATCGCGCCCGGGTCTCCCGGCCGGTGCTCGAACGGCTGGTGCTGGCGGGCGCCTTCGACTCCGTCTACGGCATCGGGTCGCCGCTGGCCGTCCGTCGTCGCAGCAAGATCACCCGGCGCGATCTGCTGCTCCAGGTCGCCGAGCTGGACCGGTACGCCCGCGCGGTCGAGCGAGGTGCCCGCGGTCGGGGCCTGGCCGGACGTCGTGTCGCTCGCGGGGAGAGCAGGGCTGCCACCGTGCGCGCCGCCGACGCGGCCGGCCGCAACAGCACCGACCCGCTGACCCGGGAGGGAGCTCCGGTTCTCGAACGGCACCCGCTGGCAGCGCAGGGGGTATGGGCCAAGGCCGCTGCCCAGTCGCAGGCCACCTCGACCCCACGCCCGGTGACGTCGGTGCAGCTGACCCTCGACCTGGGCGACGAGCCCGGCGAGGGGCAGGTCTCCGGGCTGCCGGAGCTGGACGAGGAGGAACAGATGAAGGCCGAGCTGGAGATTCTCGGCCTCGACGTGAGTCGACACGTGGTCGACACCTACGCCGGCTTCTTCGACGCGCTCGGCATCACCCGCAGCAAGGACCTGCTCCGGCGGCGCAGCAAGGCCGAGCTGCTGGTGGCCGGGGTCAAGGTCGCCACCCAGACCCCGCCCATCCGGTCCGGCCGCCGGGTCATCTTCCTCACCCTCGACGACGCCACCGGTCCGGTGGACGCCACCTTCTTCGAGGACGTCCAGGGCCCCTACGCCGCCACCGTCTTCCACTCCTGGCTCCTGGTCGTGCGCGGCGAGCTGCGTCGGACGGGTCGGCGGGGGGTCTCTCTCCGAGCGACGGGCGCGTGGGCGCTGCCGGAGCTCTTCGCGCTGTGGCAGGGCGCGGGAGTGGACGCCGTACGAGAGTCGATGGCCGTGGTCCCCGCAGGCTTCACCGGGGTCGGGGTGGAGGACGCGATCCCGGGGTCCGCCGAGAGCCGCTCCACCCGCCCGGTGATGGCGCCGGTGCCCGGAGGAAACACCGCCGGCGGCATGGGCCGGCGGCGGGTACTGGTGCACTCCAGCGGCTTCCAGATGTCGCCCTACTCCGACATCAAGCCGGCCGGTGAGGCGACCAAGGACGTTGCCCGCAAGTTGTGGCACCGCAGCCCGGGGAGCCCAGGATGAGAATGGGGAGACACACCCTAGGGTTGGCGACATGTCCGAGCGACCGAGCGAGCGTCGCAGCGCCGCCCGTACCGCCGTGGTGTGGGAAGCCCTGCTTCCGGTACTCGACGGGACCCCTGGTGACGTCCTCGACATCGGCGGTGGCACCGGCGGATTCGCGGTCCGGGTGGCCGAGCTGGGGCACCGGGTCCGGGTCGTCGACCCCAGCCCCGACGCGCTGGCAGCCCTGGACCGCCGGGCCCGCGAACGAGGCGTCGCCGACCAGGTCGTCGGACAGCAGGGCGACCTGTCCAGCCTGCTCGACGTCACCGAACCCGGCAGCACCGACCTGGTGCTGTGCCACGGAGTGCTCGAGATCGTCGACGACCCCGCCGCGGCGCTCACCACGATCGCCGAGGTGCTGCGGCCCGGAGGGGTGCTCAGTCTCCTGGTCGCCCAACGGCACGCGGCCGTGGTGGCTCGGGCGATGGCAGGCCACTTCCAGCAGGCCAGGGCGATGCTCGAACCCACGGCAGACACCGGCCGTTCCGGCCGCCGGTTCACCCGCGACGAGATCACCGACCTGCTCGTCCTGGCCGGTCTCCAGCCCACCGCCGTGCACGCGGTCAGGGTCTTCTCCGACCTGGTCCCCGGTTCCCTGCTCGACCTCGAGCCCGGCGCCACCCAGGCCCTGGTCGAGCTCGAGCGCGCAGTCGCCGAACGCCCCGAGTACCTCCCCCTTGCCACCCAGCTACACCTCCTCGCCAAGCGCTGACACAGAGCCGCCCTGTCCCGGGCTGTCCGCCCACTCCAGGTCGCGGTGGGGACCCCGCCCGGACGGTGGCTGGGACTGGCCCCCCGGAGCGAGGAACGAGCGGAGGGGTGGTTCCCGTCCGGGCGGGGTTGCCACCGCGGCCCCGGCGGACGGCCCGGGCCGGGCCGGCTCTCGAGGAGGCGTGTCCTCCTCATGATCGACACCTCTGACGCCGATGACGCGTCGCTCAGGTGCCCGATCCTGCACATCGACATGGACGCCTTCTACGCCTCGGTGATGACCCGCGACCGCCCCGACCTGCAGGACGTGCCGGTGATCGTGGGGGGTGGCCACCGCGGGGTGGTGCTGGCGGCCAACTACGCCGCCCGGAAGTCGGGGGTGCGGTCCGGGCTTCCGATGACCAGGGCCCGCCGACTGTGCCCGGAGGCGGTGCTGATCTCGCCGGAGTTCGAGATCCTCGAACAGGTGTCGAAGTCGGTGAGGGAGAACTTCCGGCGGGTGACCCCCCTGGTGGAGGTGCTCTCGCTGGACGAGGCCTTCCTGGACGTGAGCGGATCCACCAAACGACTCGGTACGCCGTACGCCATTGCCGAGCAGCTGCGCGCCACCATCCACGACGAGCAGGGCATCACCTGCTCGGTGGGGGTCGCGGCCTCGGTGTCGGTGGCCAAGCTCGCCAGCCGTCTCGCGAAGCCCGACGGGGTGGTGGTCGTGCCACCGTCGGAGATCACCTCCTTCCTCCATCCCCTCGATGTGGGTGAGCTGTGGGGGGTGGGGGAGAAGACCCAGGCGATGCTGCACCGGCTCGGCCTGGTCACGGTCGGCGACGTCGCCCACACGCCACTGCGCACCCTGCAGCGGGCGGTCGGGCAGGCGCTGGGCAGCCAGCTGCACGAGCTCGCCTGGGGTACCGACCGGCGGACCGTCGCCATGGGCAGTCGTGGCTTCTTCGGGAAGGGGACGGGCGATCCGGACAAGTCCGTGGGTGCCCAGGAGACCTTCGGCCGCGACACCGACGACCGCGAGGTCATCGTGCGCGAGCTGCTGCGGCTCACCACCCGGGTTGCCGAACGGATGCGGGTCGCGGGAGTGGCCGGCCGCACGGTCACGATCACGGTGCGGTTCGCCGACTTCACCACGATCACCCGATCTCGCACCATCGGGGAGGCGACCGACGTGACCCAGGAGATCTACCGCGCCGCAGTCCGTCTGTACGACGTCCTGGCGCTGCAGCGAGCCCGGGTCCGGCTGGTGGGAGTCCGGGTCGAGGGGCTGGTCCCGCGCGAAACGGTCCAGCGGCAGCTGGTCCTGGGCGAACGGGAGCACGGGTGGCCCGATGCCGACCGCGCCGTCGACCGGGCCACCCTGCGCTTCGGGAAGGCGGCGGTCCGACCGGCCAGTCTGCTGCCCTGACGCAGGCAGTCAGTTTTGCCGTACCCCGTTGCCGGCTCCGACAACCCCGATGCCACAATTTCATCAACGCGCCTACCGAAGCGCCCACCCGCTGCCTAGACTTGACTGAGAACCCGCTCGGGGGCGTTCAAGGTTGCGACCGACACTCGACTGCTGGAGGAACGGTGCCGCTCTCTGAAGAGGAGTTGCGACTGCTCGAGCAGATGGAGCGCGCACTCGTCGAGGAGGACCCCAAGCTGGCCTCCACCCTGCGCGGCACCAGGTTGCGCAGCTCTGCCCGGCGGCGGGCGATCGTGGCTGGCGTCAGTTTCGTCCTCGGCATCGTCGTGCTGATGACCGGTGCCGTGTCCGAGCTCTATCCCGTGGCGATCGCCGGCTTCGTGATCATGCTGGTGTCCGCGACCATCGCGCTGACCGCCATCCGCGGTCAGCGCAACGCCGCAGCCAACGGCGGCCCCGAGCAGCAGCAGGCCGCCCCCGATGCCGGCTCGCAGGGATTCACCCTGATCCACGGCGGTGGCCGTGGTCGCCGTCCGCGCCGAACCTCCGGCTCGTTCATGGAGCGGATGGAGGAGCGCTGGCGCAGGCGCCGCGAGGGCGGCGGCTTCTAGGAGCACCCTCCTAGATCGACCAGGGGTCAGCCCACGTGGTCGACGACGCCGCCGTACCGCACCGTGATCGGAGCAGCATCGGCGGGCGCGACGGCCATCCGGCGCAGCCGCAGCACCGAGCGCGGCCACCACGATGCCCGACGCCGCGCTGACCGGGGCGCTCCTCCGTACAACGCTGCGACGCAGGTCTGGAGGTCCTCGTCCAGGCGCGAGTCGTCGGCCGCCTGGCCCGCTCTGGCGTAGCGGAGCCGTTCCAGCGTGAGCACGATCCGGTCCAGGGCGTCGACCGCTTCGGGCGCGATGTACGCGCCGTGCGCCGGTCGTTCGATGTGGCCGGGATCGGGCGCGCCGAAGTACCGCACCAGTTGATCCCGCGTCTCGCGCGGTGACCGGCCCGGCGGCCACGGCACACCCAGGTCGATTGCGGTGTCCCGCAGCTCCACCCAGACCGCTTCGGGACCGGAACCGACCCGGTTCCGCGTCCGGCGACGGCGGACGGTCGTGGGAAGAAGCACGAGTGCGGCGATGACAACCGCTCCGCCTGCGCCGCCGGCCAGGACGGGCAGCCAGGGGAATCCGGCGTCCTGGCTCTGGTCCTCTTCGCCGGCCGACGCGGCGTCGGGGCCGGGTCGCTCGCTGGGCCCGCGGCTGGGGAGCCCGAGATCGCGGGGACCACCGGCTCCTTCGGGGTCCTGTGGCGTCACGACCCGCTCGGTCGTGTAGCCCGGCACACCGGAGGCCCGGCCCGGTGGCGTCGGCTCGAACCGGACCCAGCCCGCGCCGGGGAAGAACAGCTCCGGCCACGCGTGCATGTCGTGCGCGCTGTACTCCCAGGTGTTCGAATCGACCTGTTCGGGCTCGAGGAAACCGACGGCCACCCGGGCTGGGATGCCCAAAGTGCGTGCCAGCACCGCCATCGCGGACGCGAACTGCTCGCAGTAGCCGGCCTTGCCGCCCTCGCCGTCGGTCAGGAACCGAACCAGCTCGTCCTCACCGTTGCCCGGTTCGGCGTCGAGGGTGTACCTGAACCCACCCGTCTCGCGGAACCACTCCTGCAGGGCGACGGCCTTCTCGAACCGGCTCTCCTCGTTCCGGGTGACCTGGAAGGCGGTGTTGCTGATGATCCTCGAGAGGTCGTCCGGAAGGTCAAGGTAGTCGTCGCTGACGAGGCCGCCGGTGGCCGGTGCCAGCGCCATCGAGTTGGCCGAGAGGTCGAGCTGGACCCCGGTCATCGAGTAGTTGAGACCCGCGGTCGAGTGGCCACTGTCGCCCGAAAGGAAGTCCATGGTCTCCTCGTCGTAGCGCCAGTCCCCCGAGGCACTGATCGAGGAGATCGGCGCCTGGGTGGGCAGCCACGCTGATACGAAGGCGTCCGAGACACTGACCTCGTAACTGGTCTCGGTCCGCGGGACCTGGGCGGACACGCCTTGAAGCAGCGGCATCTCGCCGGTCGCTCGCTGCTCGATCGGTACCTCCCGGTTGCCCGCGCTCCACTCGTTGTCGGAGAACCGGTTGAGCACCGAGATCCGCATGTAGGACGGGGACGGGTCGTTCGTCCGCACCTGGAGCAGCGCGATGTCCTCGCCCCGATTCAGGTCCCGGCGCAGGTCGGTCATCGGGTTGGTCAGTCGGATCTCGTCGTCACCCGCGCCGGGGCCGCCGCTCAGCACGTTCAGGTCCAGCGTGGGAACCAGAAGGGGAAGGAAGACCGCGAGCCCGGTGGCCACTCCGCCGATGGTGCCGGCGGTGGCCCGGACAGCTCCCGTCCGGACTCCGAAGGCCGTCGGGTCCGCGTCGGCCTCGCTGCCGAGCGGACGACCCCACCGGTTGAGCTGTTCGCTCTCCTGCAGGTAGAGCATCAGCAGGAACCCGCCAGCCGTGGCGGCGAAGACCCACCACGAGACGCCACCCAGGACCAGACTCACCGGGACGCTGTAGACGGTCAGGAGCGGCAGCCCCGCCAGTGGGACCCGCCGCATGGTGCAGGCAAGGAAGTCGACCAGCAGGAGGCAGGCGAGACCGCCCACGATCAGGAATGGGTGGACGCCCTCGACGTGGGACGGTACCGGCGCGGCGTACTGCTCAGCGGCAAATGCCGCGTCGTCGAACTTCTCCTCCAGCCGGACCCACGCCGACCCGACCGGAATCAGCGAACCGCTCAGCATCGCGCTCGCCAGGGCGCCGGACAGCACCACCTGCGCGAGGACCACGACGGGCGCCGAGAACCTCGCCCAACGGGCCAGGGCGCCGGTGCCGGCGACCACTACTCCGAGGACGAGCAACGGGCCGAGGTACCGCGGGGTCGCTTCGGTGAGCTCTCGCCAGGAGAACGTCGCCACCCAGGTCGTCCCGGCTGCGGCCATCGCCAGGGCGAGCGCGGCGGGCAGGCCCGGTGCGGGGGCGGGTGCTCATTCGGGCTCCCCAGGGACGAGCGGAGCGAAGCGACCATTCTTCTCGGGTGTGGTTCATCCCACGACCTCTTCCCGGCCGGGGACGAAGGTACGGCCGGTGCGCGTGACCTGGGCACCGCTCTTGCCGAGGTCCTGCCAGACCGCGTCGAGCCGGTCCCGCGGTCCCAACGCCGCCGCCCGCCAGCCCTGCCGGGTCAGGAGCGGGCCGGCGCCGCCGTCACCGACGCCGCCCACCCACGCGTCGACGTCGAGGGCCAACGCCATGGCGGCGCCGGCGTGGTGCTGCATCCGCCGCAGGATCGGGACGTCCTCGGGGGCCACGTGCCCAACCACGGCGACGATCAGGCCGCCGTGACTCGGTTCGGCGAGCCAGTCCGTCTCGATGTGAGATCGGGACTCGGACTGGACAACGGCCAGGGTCTCCAGCAGCGGCCCCGTGTTGAGCTCGGCCTCCCGGAAGTGCCACGGGGTGTTGGGATCCTCGCCCGACGATGTGACCAGCCGGACGGTGAAGCCACGTTGGCTCAGGTGGACGGCGATCGACGCGACCGCCGAGACGGCCGCCTCCAGAGAAGAGGCAATGCCCTGCCCGCGATGGGCGCGGTTGCGGTTGTCCAGGAAGACGGTGGCGCGCGACTGCCACGGTTGCTCCTCGCGCCGCACCATCAGCTCGCCGGTCCGGGCGGAGCTGCGCCAGTGGACGCGCCGCAGCTCGTCGCCGCGCCGGTACTCTCGGACGGTGACGTCCTCCGCGCTTCCGATCGCGAACGCCCGCGGCCGGTTGTCTCCGGAGCCGGTCCAGGCGCCGCCCAACGGGATCTGGGGGAGGGGCACTGTGCGCGGGGTCACCGTGAGCGGCACGGTGGTCCGGAAGGCACGTCCGAGCTCGACCAGCCCGAACGGGTCCCCGACCCGCACTGTCATCGGCCCGATGTCGAACTTCCCGCGCACATCCGACCGCACCTGATAGGTGACGTGTCGCCGCCAGCCGTGGCCGATGCCCTCCAGCACGAACCGCGGTCTGGTGCCCAGCACGTAGGGGACGTGGTCCTCCAGCCGCAGCACGCCACTCGGCGTGCGGCCCTCGTTGGTGAGGGTCAGGTTCACCCGCGCCGACTGGCCCGCCGTGACCAGTTGCGGGTTGACGACGCGGACCAGGGCCAGGCGGTAGCGGCTGCGTCCGATGACGGCGGCCGTGACTACCGGCAGGGCACCGACCAGGATCCCGACCCGGGTCAGCGTGGGCTGGCCGAGGATGACCGCGCACACGATCGCGGTGATGCCGGCGGCCAGGAAGGCGCGGCCCCGGACGGTCAGCCCGGCCAGTGCCTCACGCACGTGGTGCTCCCCTCAGTAGTCGGTCAGGCCCGACTGGCCTCGGGGACGGGGACGGCCTCGAGGACGGCATCGAGGATCGCCGTGGTGCTCCGTCCACTCATGGCGGCCTCGACGCTCGGGAGCAGGCGGTGGGCGAGCACCGGCTGGGCCAGGGTCCGGACGTCATCGGGGAGGACGTAGTCGCGGCCCCTGATGGCAGCCATCGCCATGGCGGCGCGCACCAGGTGCAGGCTCGATCGCGGTGATGCGCCGAGCGTCAGTTCACCGGACCGGCGGGTGGCAGTGGCCAGGGCGATGGTGTAGCGCTGGACGGCCTCGGAGACGTAGACCTCGCTGACGATCCCGATGAGCTTGCGGATCTCGGCCGCGTCCGCGACCGGTTCGAGGTCGTCGAGCGGATTTGCCCCGGTGTGGGAGTTGAGCATCGCGATCTCGGCCGCCTCCACGGGGTAGCCGACCGAGACCCTGGCCATGAAGCGGTCCCGCTGAGCTTCCGGAAGGGCGTAGGTGCCCTCCATCTCGATCGGGTTCTGGGTCGCGATGACCATGAACGGCGACTCGAGGTGGTAGGTCGTGTTGTCGACGGTGACCTGGCGCTCCTCCATGCACTCCAGCAGCGCGGACTGGGTCTTGGGGGACGCGCGGTTGATCTCGTCGCCGACCACGATGTTCGCGAAGACGGCGCCTGGCCGGAACTCGAACTCCCGGGTGTTCTGGTTGAACACCGAGACTCCGGTGACGTCGGAGGGCAGCAGGTCCGGGGTGAACTGGATGCGGCGGACCGAGGAGTCGATGCTGCGGGCGAGCGCCTTGCTCAGCATCGTCTTCCCGACGCCCGGCACGTCCTCGATGAGGAGGTGGCCCTGTCCCAACATCACGATCAGGGCCGCGTTGACCACGTCCGGCTTGCCCTCGATCACCTTCTCGATGTTGTCCCGGATCCTTCCAACGACCCGCGACAGCGTCTCCAGATCGGCTCCGCCAGCGCTCGCTGTTGCCACGTGCGTCCTTCCCCTCTGCGGTCGACAAACGCCCGCGTGATGAGTCCACGTTAGGGCGTCTCGAAAAACCTACGCGGTCGCGTGGGTCTTGCCTCTGACTCTCGGGGTCACGGTTTGGTTGCGGATTGGCACCGGCCGCACGGCCCGTGAACTCGCTCCACCCGGCACCCAGAGGTCAGAGGCTCCAGTTTCCCCCACCGACGCTCCACTCGCACTCCGGCCGGCCGAGGACACGTCGCTGACCTGCGTCGACGCGCGGGGCGGCGCCGCCGAATGAACCACCGCCATCCGCCGCGGACCCGCCGGACCAGGCGGAAACACGCTCGGAAACACGTCGAAGGTGGTTGACGGTGGGGCAAAGTGGAGTACTGTGGGGCGAAGTGGAGGAGCGGCTCGGCAGAGCAGTTCGGCGAGGGGAGGTGCCCGATGTTCTTCATGGGCACCTACACACCGAAGCTCGACGACAAGGGGCGGCTCTTCCTACCGGCGAAGTTCAGGGACCAGCTAGCGGAGGGGCTCGTGGTGACCAGAGGACAGGAACGGTGTCTGACCGTCTGGCCCGTGGCCGCCTTCGAAGACGTCGCCCGCCGGGCCCAGGAGGCTCCGGTGACGGTCAAGGCCGCCCGCGACTACACCCGGTTCCTCTTCGCGGGTGCGTCCGACGAGACGCCGGACAAGCAGGGCCGGATCACGATCCCGCCGATGTTGCGTGAGTACGCCTCGCTCAGCAAGGACGTGGTCGTGATCGGGGTGATGAACCGGGTCGAGATCTGGGACCCGGACAAGTGGCAGGAGTACTCCGACGCCGGTGAGACGGCGTTCTCGGAGCTCGGTGAAGAGGTCTTCCCGGGCGTGTGACCGGGCCGGACACGACACAACATCTCTCGGACACAACTTCACAGGGGATTCGTCAGGCGAGGTCTCGGGCCCGCTCCCTCGTACGCGGCCACTGGGGCAACTTCCCCGGTTCCAGAGGTCGCAACTTCCCACATCACTTCCCGTGACGGGGAGCGGGCAGGGACCTGGTCGGACGAATCCTCGGCAATCCAGGACAACGTTCTTCTAGGTGGGTCGAGACCGATGAACATCACGCACCAGGTACCCGTCGTACGCCGGGTCCGGCAGCAGGCCCGCGAGGCGGCCGCGTTGATGGCGTTCTCGGCAGTCACCTCCGTCGGGATGGCCACCTGCTTCCTGCTCCTCACGAGCCTGGGCCGCTAGGAAGCGACCATGAGCCGCCCCCATCACGCCCCGGTGCTTCTCGACCGGGTCGTCGCCCTTCTGGCGCCCGCCCTGGGCCACGAGCATGCGGTGCTGGTGGATGCGACCCTGGGCCTGGGCGGGCACACCGAGGCCGTTCTCTCCCGATTCGACGTGGCCAGGGTGATCGGCATCGACCGCGATCCGAGCGCCCTCGAGCTCGCCGGGGAGCGGCTTCGCCCGTTCGGGGACCGGTTCACCGCGGTGCACGCCGTGTACGACGAGCTCGCGGATGTCCTCACCGATGCCGGCCTCGACCGCGTCGACGCCGTCCTGTTCGACCTGGGCGTCTCGTCCATGCAGCTGGATCTCCGGGAACGAGGCTTCGCGTACAGCAACGACGCACCTCTGGACATGCGGATGGACGACACCTCCGGACTGACGGCCGCGGACGTGCTGAACACCTACCCGGTCGCGGAGCTGGCCCGAATCCTCAAGGAGTACGGCGAGGAGAGGTTCGCCCGCAAGATCGCGGGGGCGGTGGTCCGGGAGCGCGAGCGGGCGCCGTTCACCACCTCGGGCCGGCTCGTGGAGCTCCTGTACGCCGAGATCCCGGCGCCGGCCCGACGCACCGGGGGGCACCCCGCGAAGCGCACGTTCCAGGCCCTCCGGATGGAGGTCAACGACGAGCTGGCCGTGCTCCGCCGCGCGATCCCGGCCGCCATCGACGCCATCACCGTCGGCGGACGGGTGGTGGTCGAGTCCTACCACTCCCTGGAGGACCGGCTGGTGAAGCGCGCCTTCGCGGCCGCCAGCCGCACCGACGTCCCGGACGACCTGCCGTTCGTCCCCAAGGGCGCCGAGCCGGCGCTCCGTCTGGTCACGCGAGGCGCCGAGAAGGCCGACTCGGCCGAGATCGAGAACAACCCGCGGGCCGCATCCGTGCGGCTGCGTGCCATCGAACGAGTCCGCAACAGGGTCACTGATCACAGGGGGATCGCGTCATGAGCAGCCCGGCCGTCCAGCTCCGATCGCGCATCACGAGCAAGTCCCCTCGGGGGATCGCGGAGGCCGCCGTCGCCCGGGCCCGGCTCACTGTCGTGCCCCGGCGACGGACCCGGGCGGCTCGGATGCCTTTCGTGGTGCTGGTGAGCCTGGTCCTGCTCGGTGGCGTGATCGGACTCCTTCTCTTCAACACCTCCATGCAGCAGGCGTCGTTCGCGGCCACCGCGCTCGAGCAGCAGGCGAGCGCCATGACCGCGCGGGAGCAGACCCTGAAGATGGAGCTCGACGTGATGCGCGATCCGCAGCGGGTGGCCGAGCAGGCACAGAGGATGGGCATGGTGCCGCCGGGGTCACCCACGTTCTTGAGCCTGGCCAACGGCAAGGTGCTCGGTGATCGTGCGCCGGCCACCAGCATGAACGCCGTCCGCCTGCTGCCTCTGCCGCCGATCAAGCCGGCCATCCTGGACCCGCCACCGCTGCCGGCCGAGCCGGATGCGTCGTCCGAGACGAGTGCCGGATCGGACGGGGACGCTCGGCGAGCCGGTACCCGCGACCGCAACGACCGCGACCAGCGCTGAGACCGGAGGAACCTGTGCGTCCCACCAGCCCGCTCTCCCGCGCCGGTCGTCCGCGCCGCCCGCGCGGTTCCCTGCGCGGGTCGCCCCTGTTCCGGCTGCGCTTCGGTTTCCTCGCGATCGCCCTGCTGCTCTCCGTCTTCGGGGCCCGCCTGGTGCAGCTGCAGGGCCTCGACCCCAGGGCGTACGCCGAGATGGCGGCTGCGGAGGGCACGGTCGAGGTCGAGCTGCCGGCAACTCGCGGAGACATCCTCGACCGCAATGGCCAACCGCTGGCCGCCTCGGTGGACGGGCTCATGGTGGTTGCCGACCCGCTCATGACCGCCGACCAGGCTCCGGAGCTGGCCAAGTTCCTCGCCACCCGGCTCGACGTCGACTACATCGACATCCTCCCGCGGCTGCGCGAAGAGGGCAGCCGGTTCGAGTACATCGCCCGCCGGGTGCCGTCGACCCTCGCCACCAAGGTGGTCGAGGAGGCCGAGGCCGAGGGGTTCGAGGGCATCGACACCAGGCGCGACCCCCTGCGCACCTATCCGGCGGGGGACGTGGCCGCCAACCTGATCGGTTTCGTGGGCACCGACGAGGCTCTGGGTGGCTTCGAACGGACCTTCCAGGAGAAGCTCGCCGGCACCGACGGGTCCGCGCGCTACGCCGTCGGCGGGGGCGCCCGGATCCCGCTGGGCGAGAACACCCTGGTCGAACCCACGAACGGGACCGACCTGCAGACCACCCTCGACCTCGACCTCCAGTGGTACACCCAGCGGGTGTTGCGCCAGACCGTCGAGGACGCGCGCGCCGAGTCGGGCTTCGCGGTCGTCGTACACACCGAGACCGGTGAGCTCATGGCGGTGGCCGACCACCCCACATTCGACGCGAACGACCCGCTGCAGTCGCCCGAACGGGATCTCGGGTCGCGAGCGATGAGCGATGTCTACGAGCCCGGGTCGGTGGAGAAGGCGCTCACCATCAGCGCCCTCATCGACGCCGGCAAGGTCAGCCCCCGCACCCGCCTGCACGTGCCAGGGGAGCTCCGGCGTGACCACCGCACGATCCACGACTGGTTCCCGCACGGCATGATCAAGCTGACCCTGGCCGGCGTCCTCGCCCAGTCCTCCAACATCGGCACCGTGTTGGCGTCGGACAAGTTCGAGCCCGGCCAGCTCCGGTCCTACCTGGCGAAGTTCGGCCTGGGCCAGCCGACGAACGTCGGCGTCCGGGGCGAGAGCCCGGGCATCCTCCCCGACGCCAGCCTCTGGAACCGGTTGCTCAGGGACCGGATCGCGTTCGGCCAGTCCCTGTCGGTGAACGCGGTCCAGATGGCCGCGGCGATCAACACCGTTGCCAACGGCGGGGTACGGATCGACCCGAGCCTGATCCTGGGCAAGGCAACCACCGATGACGGCCGCGTGGTGGGCACCGACACCACCACCAGACGCCGGGTCGTGAGCGCCGGGGCCGCACGACAGACCGCGATGATGATGGAGCAGGTCGTCGACCCGGAGACGGGGATCGCGCCGGACGCCGGCGTGCCGGGCTACCGGGTCGCCGGCAAGACCGGCACGGCACAGCGGGTCGGCAAGGACTGCGGCTGCTACGACGGCACGTTCACGGTCTCCTTCGCCGGCTTCGCCCCGGCCGACGACCCGGAGTTCACCGTCTACGTCGTGGTCCAGAACCCTGGCAACGGCGGGGGAGGCGGCTCCGTCGCCGGCCCGGCGTTCTCGAAGATCATGAGCTTTGCGCTGCGTCGCTACCAGGTGCCGCCGACGGGCACCAGGTCGCCGACCCTGCGCGAGACGTGGTGAACGACGCGGCCGACCGGCGCTGTGGCGCCGGCGGTAACCTCGCCGGGTGGTGAGCGACGACGGCCTGGCAGCGACCCGGCCGGAGCACCCCGTCACCTCGCCGCTCGCGGACCTCGCGGCCTGGCTGGCCACGGCCGCCGAGGGCTTCCGCAGCCTTGGGGACCTCGACGCGGTGGCCACCGGCGTCTCGCTGAGCTCGCAACGGATCCGGCCCGGTGACGTCTACGCGGCACTGCCCGGTTCCCGGGCGCACGGCATCGACTTCGCGCCGGCGGCCCTGACCGCCGGCGCAGTGGCCGTCCTCACCGACGATGCGGGGGCCGAGCGCGCGCCCGACGGGGCCCCGGTGCTCGTCGTCGATCGCCCGCGCACGATCCTCGGCCGCTTCGCGGCGCATGTGTACGGCGATCCCGCCGCGCACCTGCGGATGGTCGGAGTGACCGGAACCCAGGGGAAGACGACCACCACCAGACTGGCCGAGGGCGGCCTGCAGCAGGCGGGCGTCTCCGCCGCCGCGATCGGAACCGTCGGCACCCGTGTCGACGGTGTCGACGTGAAGACGTCGCTCACCACGCCGGAGGCACCCGACCTGCACGCGCTCTTCGCGATGATGCGGGAGCGCGGTGTGTCCGCCTGCGCCATGGAGGTCTCCAGCCACGCGCTCGTGATGGGCCGGGTGGACGGCGTGGTCTTCGACGTCGCTGTGTTCACCAACCTCGGGCGCGACCACCTCGACTTCCATGCCGACGTCGACGACTACTTCGCCGCCAAGGCATCGCTCTTCACGCCCGAGAGGGCCCGTCTGGGTTTGGTCAACGTCGACGATGAGCACGGTCGGCGCCTCGTCGACGAGGCGCCGATCCCGGTTCGCACCTTCTCTTCCAGCGGACGCCACGCCGACTGGCAGGTCGTCGACGTCCGCCCGTCCGCAACCGGGTCACGGTTCGTGGTCATCGGACCCGACGGTGGCGCGGTCGAGGCCGGCGTACCGCTGCCGGGGGAGTTCAACGTCACGAACGCCCTTGCGGCGGTGGCCGCCTGCGCCGAGGTCGGCTTCGAGGCCGCGCGGGTAGCGGGCGGAATCATGGCGGGCGCCGGGGTTCCGGGGCGGCTCGAGCGGATCGACGCCGGCCAGGACTTCGCGGTCATCGTCGACTACGCACACAAGCCGGACGCGGTGGAGGCCGCGATCACCACACTGCGCCCACTCACATCGGGCCGGGTGATCGTCGTGATCGGCGCCGGCGGCGACCGCGACCCAGGGAAGCGGCCGATCATGGGTGAGATCGCAGCGCGGCTGTCCGACGTCCTCGTGGTGACCGACGACAACCCCCGCAGCGAGGACCCGGCCGCGATCAGGCAGGCGATCCTGTCCGGGGCGGCCGACGGCAGGGCGGAGGTACTCGAGATCGGTGACCGCCAGAACGCGATCCGGGAGGCCGTGCGCCGGGCGGGGCCGGGTGACATCGTGCTCGTCGCGGGCAAGGGTCACGAGACCGGCCAGGAGGTCGCGGGCGTCGTCCATCCCTTCGACGACCGGGACGTGGTTCGCGAGGAGCTGGCCTCGCGATGATCCCCATGACCCTGGCCGAGATCGCCTCCGTCGTCGGCGGGACGGTGGACGGCGACGCCGCGAGGACCGTCCTCGATGAGGCCTTCGTCGACAGCCGGGACCCGGTTTCGGACGGGTTGTTCGTCGCCGTGCCCGGGGAACACGTCGACGGCCACGACTACGCCGAAGCGGCCGTCGATGGGGGAGCGGCCGGGGTGCTCGGAAGCCGGAGCACCGGGGTTCCCACCGTCGTGGTCGAAGACCCGGTAGCCGCTCTGGGGCGGCTTGCCAGGCACGTTGTCGACCAGACTCGACCGACCGTCATCGCGCTCACCGGCTCCCAGGGCAAGACAGGGACCAAGGACTACCTGGCCCACGTCCTCGACGGGTTCGGTCAGACCGTCGCCACCCGGGGCAACCTCAACAACGAGATCGGCGTGCCGTTGACCGCGCTGCGGTCGACCGCCCGGACGTCCTACCTCGTCGTCGAGATGGGAGCCCGAGGGGTCGGGCACATCCGCTACCTCTGCGAGGTGACGCCCCCGGAGGTCGCAGCCGTCATCAACGTCGGCACCGCCCACATCGGTGAGTTCGGGTCGCGGGAGGCGATTGCTGAGGCCAAGGCCGAGATCGTCGAGCTTCTGCCGGAGACAGGGGTCGCGGTGCTCAACGCCGACGACGACCTGACGCGCGCGATGGCACCAAGGACGCGCGCGCGGACCCTTACCTTCGGCACCACGGGCGACGTCGCCTGGCGCTCGGTCGAGCTCGACGACCTGAGCCGACCGACCTTCGAGCTCGGCTACGAACGGGAATGGTTCCCGGTCCGGCTCACCCAGTCGGGTGCCCATCAGGTCGCCAACGCCGCGGCTGCCGCAGCCATGGCCGTCGCCGCCGGCCTGCCCGCCGAGGTCGTCGCCGAGCGCCTCGGCAGTGCGGCACCGGCATCACGGTGGCGGATGGAAGTCCACGAGCGACCAGACGGGCTGCTCGTGGTCAACGACGCCTACAACGCCAACCCCGCCTCGATGGCGGCGGCGGTCGACGCCCTGATCGCGATCGGGGAGCGACGCGGACGCCGTACCGTTGCGGTGCTCGGCGAGATGTTGGAACTGGGCGCGGAGGCGGACCAGGCCCACCGGGAGGTGGGCCGGATGGTCGCCGAAGCCGGGGTCGCGCTGCTCGTGGCTGTCGGCGAGCCGGCCCGGGGCATCGCCGAAGGCGCGGCAGCGACACCGGGTTGGAGCGGTACGGCGCTCCGGGCGGCGGGGCGCGACGATGCGCTGACGCTGGTGCGCGAGAATGTCGCAGTCGCCGACGTCGTGCTGGTCAAGGCATCGCGCGGGGCCGCCCTGGAACAGATCGCCGACGGCCTGCTCGACGACCGGCCACCTGAGAGGGGAGACGCCTCGTGCTAGCCATCCTGTTCGGCGGGGGACTGGCACTGCTGATCTCGCTCCTCGGCACCCGCGTGGCGATCAACGCTTTGACCCGTCGCGGCTACACGCAGGAGATCCGCGACGACGGGCCGACCAGCCACCACACGAAGCGCGGCACGCCCACCATGGGCGGCGTGGTGATCATCCTGGCCGCCGTCGTGGGCTACATCGCGTCGAAGCTGATCACCCGGGACGCGCCCTCGGCCTCCGCGTTGCTGCTGCTCTTCCTCTTCGTCGGGTGCGGGCTCGTCGGGTTCCTCGACGACTTCATCAAGATCGTCAAGCAGCGCAGTCTGGGCCTGCGCAGCAAGGCCAAGATGATCGGGCTGACAGTGGTTGCCGTGGTTTTCGGCTTCCTTGCGCTGTCGCCGGCGCTGGAGGACGACCGCGAGAACTCGACGCCGGCCTCCCACCACATCTCGTTCATCCGCGACTTCGACAGCGTCACACTGCCGACAGTCGTGGTCATTTTCCTGATCTGGGTGATCGTGACCGGCACCAGCAACGCGGTGAACCTCACCGACGGGCTCGACGGCCTCGCCACCGGGGCGTCGGTGATGGTCTTCGGTGCCTACACCTTGGTGGGCATCTGGCAGAACAACCAGTCGTGCGAGATCTCCCCGAGCGCCACCTGCTACGAGGTGCGCGACCCGCTCGACCTGGCGATCATCGCCGCTGCCATCACCGGGGCCTGCTTCGGGTTCCTGTGGTGGAACGCCTCGCCGGCCGCGATCTTCATGGGCGACAGCGGGTCCCTGTCGCTGGGCGGGGCGCTGGCCGGTTTCGCGATCCTCACCCGCACCGAGCTGCTGCTCGCCATCATCGGTGGGATCTTCCTGGTCATCACGATGTCGGTGATCCTGCAGGTCGGCTACTTCAAGGTGAGCGGAGGCAAGCGGATCTTCCGGATGGCGCCGCTGCAGCACCACTTCGAGCTCAAGGGCTGGGCCGAGATCACCATCGTGATCCGGTTCTGGATCATCACCGGGCTCTCGGTCGCGGCCGGCTTGGGAGTGTTCTACGCAGAGTGGGTGGCCGGCAGCTGATGGACCCGCAGCACCTGGGTCGGCAGGACTCCTGGGAGGGCGTCCGTGCCGTTGTGGCGGGCTTCGGTGTCTCCGGCTTCGCGGCCGCCGACAACCTGAACCACCTCGGCGCGAGCGTCGTCGCGCTTGACGAGGACCCGGTCGGCAAGGAGGAGCAGGCCGAGCTGCTCGGTGTCCTCGGCGCCGACATCCGGCTCGGAGCTGGTGTCACCGACACTCTCCCCGACGACGTCGACCTCGTGGTCACCTCGCCGGGCTGGAGGCCGACCGCGCCGTTGCTGGCCCATGCCCGCGACCGCGGGATCCCGATCTGGGGTGAGGTCGAGCTGGCCTGGCGGCTCCGCGATCCCGACCACACGACCCCATGGCTGGCCGTCACCGGCACCAACGGCAAGACCACCACCGTCCAGATGCTCGACGGCATCCTGCGTGCTGCCGGGCTGCGCAGCGCCGCGGTCGGCAACGTCGGGCGGCCCATCGTCGAGGCCGTCATGGATCCCGCACCGTACGACGTCTTCGCCGTCGAGCTGTCCAGCTTCCAGCTCCACTACACCGACTCGTTGAGCGCGGAGTCCGCCGCCGTCCTCAACGTGGCCGAGGACCACCTCGACTGGTACGCCTCGATGGACGAATACGCGGCCGACAAGGGCCGCATCTACGAACGCGTGCAGCGCGCGTGCGTCTACAACGTGGCCGATCCCACGACCGAGCGCCTGGTCCGCGACGCCGACGTCGTCGAAGGCGCGCGCGCGATCGGGTTCACGCTCGGGACGCCGGCCGTCGGCATGGTCGGAGTGGTCGACGACGTCCTCGCCGACCGCGCGTTCATCGACGACCGGGCCACCAGTGCCGCCGAGCTCTGCACCGTCGGCGAGCTGGCCTCACCCGCGCCCCACGTCGTGGCCAACGCCCTAGCCGCCGCCGCCCTGGCCCGCGCGCACGGCATCTCGCAGGCCGCGGTCCGCGACGGCCTGCGTGTCCTTCCGCCCGGACGGGCACCGGATCGCCACGGTGGCCGAGGTAGACGGCGTCACCTGGATCGACGACTCCAAGGCGACCAACCCACACGCCGCCCGATCCTCGATCCTGGGCTACGACCCGGTGGTGTGGATCGCCGGCGGGCTGGCCAAGGGGGCCCGTTTCGACGACCTGGTCACCGCCGTGCGTGACCGGCTGCGCGGCGTCGTACTCCTCGGCCGGGACCGCGAGGTCATCGCGGGTGCGCTTTCGCGACACGCGCCTGATGTCCGTGTCATCTCCGTCGGCGACGGCGAGACTGAGCCCGACCACGAAGACTCAGGACATGCACCCATGGAGCGCGTCGTCGAGGCGGCCGCCCGGTTGGCCAAGTCGGGCGACACCGTGCTGCTCGCCCCGGGCTGCGCCTCCATGGACATGTTCTCCGACTACGGCGAGCGGGGCGACGCCTTCGCCGCCGCCGTCCGGCGCAGGACCGGCTGACCGGAAGGGGAGCGCTGGCCATGACTCTCAATCCCATGGCATGCTACGCCTCGTCCATCACGCACGCTGGCTGCGTTGTCGTCGGTTCGACGGGGTATCCACCCCGCCTTCGCTCCTCCGCCAAGCCACCACTCCACAGAATCGCTCGCTTCGCTCGCGATTCCGCGGGGACCCCGGACAAGCGATCGCGCGCACTGGACGACGCTCGCGACGGCCGAGGACTGAGAGACATGGCCAGATGACGACGACCGCGCATCCCCCGAAGGCCGGCCAGCAGGCGGCCCCGACGCGGTCCGGTCCTCGGGGCTGGTTCGCAGCCCTCCGGCATGCCCTCGACCGCCCGTTGACGTCCTACTACCTGTTGCTCGGGGCCTCGGTCCTGCTGCTCACCATCGGCCTGATCATGGTGCTGAGTGCGTCGAGCGTGTACTCCTTCCACGAGCACGACGGCGACTCCTACGCGATCGTCAAGCGCCAGCTGCTGTGGGTGCTGCTCGGCATTCCCTGCGCGTGGGTCGCCTCGCGCCTTCCCTACATGGCGATCCGGCAGATCTCCTGGCTGGGCATCGTGATCGCCGTGGTCCTCCTGGCGCTCACCCAGACCGGCCTGGGCACGACCGTCAACGGCAATACGAACTGGCTGGCCATCGGCCCGCTCCAGATCCAGCCGTCGGAGATCGCCAAGCTCGCGATCGTGCTGTGGGCCGCGCACGTCTACGCCCAGAAGGACCGGAGGCTCGCCCGGCTGCACCAGATCATGATGCCGGTGGTGCCGGTGATCCTGGCCATCACGCTGCTGGTCATCGTCGGTCGCGACCTCGGCACCGCCCTGGTCCTGTTCGCGATTCTGCTCGCCATGCTCTGGGTCGTGGGCGCGCCGGCCCGGCTGTTCACGTTCTCGATGACCCTGATCGGCGTGGTGGCGCTGTATCTCGCCTCGACCGATGACGAGCGCCGCGAACGCCTCACCAACTTCGTCGATCCCTTCAAGGACTACCACGACGCCGGGTGGCAGCCGGCCCACGGCCTCTACGCGCTTTCGTCCGGGGGCTGGTTCGGGCAGGGCATCGGGGCCAGCCAGCAGAAGTGGGGCGACCTGCCCGAGGCCCACACCGACTTCATCTTCGCCGTGCTGGGGGAGGAGCTCGGGCTGGTGGGCACCCTGCTGGTGGTCGGGCTGTTCCTGACCATCGCCTATGCCGCGATCCGGGTCGCGATCAACACCAAGGATCCCTTCGTCCGCTACATGTCCTTCGGCATCGTGGTCTGGCTGCTCGGCCAGATGATCATCAACGTCGGCATGGTGCTGGCCCTGCTCCCCGTCATCGGGATCCCGCTGCCGCTGGTGTCGTACGGCGGTTCCGCACTGCTGCCGTCGCTGGTCGCGCTGGGTCTCCTCATCGGGTTCGCGCGCCGCGAGCCGGACGCCGCGCGCGCCCTCGCCCAGCGGCGTCGCGCCCGGTCGGCAGGACTCTCCGCGGGACGGCTCCCGAAGCGCGGGTTGTGAGCCGCTGATCTCAGTGCGCGCCCTAGGCTGAACCCGATGCACATTCTCCTCGCGGGCGGCGGGACCGCCGGCCACACCTCACCCCTGATCGCGACCGCCGACGCGCTCCGCCGGCTCTTGCCCGAGGTCGAGATCACGTGTCTCGGCACCCCCCGCGGGTTGGAGAACCGGGTCGTGCCGGAGGCCGGCTATCGCCTGGAGCTGATCCCGCCGGTGCCGTTGCCTCGCCGACCCAACGCCGACCTGTTCCGGGTCCCCGCCCGGCTGCGGGCCGCCGTCCGCCAGACCTTGGAAGTCTTCGACCGGGTGCGACCCGACGTCATCGTCGGCTACGGCGGCTACGTCTCGATGCCGGCCTACCTCGCGGCCCGACGACGCAAGCTCCCTCTGGTGGTCCACGAGCAGAACGCCGTACCCGGGCTGGCCAACAAGGCCGGCGCCAGGATCGCGGCACGGGTGGCGGTCAGCTTCCCGGAGACGCCGCTGCCGCGCGCCGAGTACGTCGGCCTGCCGATCCGGCAGATGATCTCCCAGCTCGACCGGAGCGCGCTCCGTGAGGAGGCGAGGACGTTCTTCGGCCTCGACGCCGACCGGCCGACCCTGTTGGTCACCGGCGGTTCCCAGGGCGCTCGTCGTCTCAACGAAGCGGTGTCAGGTGCCGCGGCCGCCCTCGGCGCGGCGGGGATCCAGGTCCTCCATGTCGCCGGGCCGAGCGGCGAGGCGATCCCCGAGCCCAGCGACGTGCCCTACGTCGTCGTGCCGTTCGTCAACCGGATGGACCTCGCCTACGCGGCCGCCGACGTCGTCGTCTGCCGGGGCGGGGCCTCGAGCGTGACCGAGGCGGCGGCCGTCGGGCTGCCCGCCGTCTTCGTGCCGCTGCCCATCGGGAACGGGGAACAGGAGCACAACGCCCGGCCCGTCGTCACGGCCGGTGGTGGCCTGCTCGTCGCCGACGCCGCCATGACCTCCGAGTGGGTCGCGGCCACTCTTCCGGGCCTGGTCACCGATGCCGGCCGCCTCGCCGCCATGGGCGCAGCGGCCGCCGACCTGATCCCGAGGGATGCCGACGAGCGGCTCGGTCGGATCGTGCTGGAGTCCGCGCCATGAGGATCCCGATCCCCGACCAGCTGCTCCCGGCCGACCACCTCGGTCGGGTGCACTTCATCGGGATCGGGGGCGCGGCGTTGTCCGGGATCGCGCGGATCATGGCAGCCCGTGGAGTCCCCGTGACCGGGAGTGACGACCAGGACACACCGTTCCTGCCGTCCCTGCGCGAGCGCGGCGTGACCTGCCACCTCGGCTACGCCGCCGAACATCTCGGGGATGCGGAGACCGTCGTCGTGACGACAGCCGCTCGCGAAGACAACCCGGAGGTCGTCGAGGCACGGCGGCGAGGCCTGCGGATGCTGCCCAGATCGGCCGGCCTCGCGTCGGTGATGCAAGGCCGGCGGGTGATCGCGGTCGCCGGCACGCACGGCAAGACGACCACCACCTCGCTGCTCACGGTGGCGCTGATCGCCTGCGGCGCCGATCCGTCGTACGCCGTCGGCGGCGTGCTCAGCGCCACCGGTCACAACGCGGACGCCGGCGAGGGTGACCTGTTCGTCGCAGAGGCCGACGAGAGTGACGGCGCGTTCCTCGTCTACCGTCCCCACGCCGCCCTGGTCACGAACGTGCAGGCCGACCACCTCGACCAGTGGGGAACCGAGGAGGCCTATCGCCAGGCCTTCGTGGAGTTCGTCGACACCGTCGACCCGCAGGGCTTCCTGGTGTGTTGCGTGGACGACGCGGGTGCCGCGCTGCTGGCGGACACGGCGCGGGCGACCGGACTGAAAGTCGTCGGGGTCGGGGAGTCCGAGGCCGCCGAACTCCGCGCCAGCGGGCTGCGCTTTCACGGCGCCACGTCGACGTTCATGGTTCACGACGGCGGCGTCGAGCTCGGTGAGATCACCCTGCAGATACCCGGCCGGCACTATGTCCTGGACGCCTTGGCCGCCCTGGCCACCGGACTTCGGCTCGGGTTCGGCTTCGAGGACCTGCGGCGCGGACTGGAAGGGTTCACCGGCACCCGACGGCGGATGGAACCCAAGGGTGAGGCCGGCGGCGTGCGGGTCTACGACAGCTATGCCCACCACCCGGTCGAGATCGCCGGCGATCTCCAGGCCGCGCGCGCGGTCGCGGGGGAGGGCCGGCTGGTCGTCGCGTTCCAGCCGCACCTGGTCTCACGCACTCGCATCTTCGGCGCCGCCATGGGAGAGGCCCTCGGTGCGGCCGACGACGTCGTGGTGCTCGACGTCTATCTCGCTCGCGAGGACGCCGACCCGGCAGTGACGGGTCGGCTGGTGTCGGAGGCGGTGCCGCTTCCGCGGGATCGGGTCAGATTTGCTCGCGACCTGTCGGATGCCCTTGCGGTGCTCGCCGAGCTGGCCCGGCCCGGCGACCTGGTGCTGACCCTGGGCGCCGGGGACGTCACCGACCTCGGGCCCCGGCTGCTGGAGCTGATGGCACGGCGGGCCGATGCCTGACCGGGCGAGGGGCGGGGGCACGGGCTCGACCCCGAAGGTGGACCCCACGACGACGCGCACCCGGAAGCGGTTCGCCCGACGGCAGTGGGCTCGGCGGTGGCTGGCCTGGCGGTACGTCGTGGCCGCGCTGCTCGCGATCGCCCTTGTCGTCGGGTCGGTGTGGCTGGTGTTCTTCTCCTCCGTGTTGGCCGTTCAGGGTGTGGAGGTCGACGGGGCGCAGACCCTGAGCGAACAGGAGATCCGCAACATCGCCGCCGTACCCTCCGGCGAGCCACTCGCCCGGGTCGACCTGGACGCCGTCCGGGCCAGGCTCGAGGCGATGGCGGTGGTGCGCGCGGCCGAGGTGACCCGACATTGGCCGGACGAGGTGCTGATCCAGGTCGAGGAACGAGTCCCGATCGCCGTCGTGGAGATCGGCGGCCAGATCCGAGGGCTCGATGCGGACGGCGTGGTCTTCCGCGACTATCCCTCAGCGCCCGCCGACCTACCGCGGGTCCGCACGTCCACCGGCACCGGCAGCGATGCCCTCCGCGAGGCCGCCCAGGTCGTGGCCGCCCTGCCCGCGGCCCTGTCCCGCCGGGTGAACTACGTCGAGGTCGCCACCGTCGACCAGATCTCCCTGGTGTTGCGAGACGACCGGAAGGTCGTGTGGGGGAGCGCGGAGGAGTCCGCCGAGAAGGCGGAGGTGCTCGCGCAGCTGCTCAAGCAGCCCGCGCGCACCTACGACGTCAGCGTGCCCGGGCAGCCCGCCACCTCCGGGTGACCGGAAATCACTGGCCGTTGCGGCGTGTCTGCGAAGAATGACCGGGCCCGCTCCCTACTGTCTTTCTGCAACGGGAGGTTGACATAACTATAACCCTCAGGTTCAGGGTTACAGTTTTCGGCTCTCGTGGCTTCCCCACCGACGTACCGTCCGCAGCTCCGAACCGGAGCACGATCACGAGAGGCACACCCGCCGTGGCAGCTGCACAGAACTACCTGGCCATCATCAAGGTCGTGGGCATCGGTGGTGGTGGGGTCAACGCCGTCAACCGGATGATCGAGGTCGGACTCAAGGGTGTTGAGTTCATCGCGATCAACACCGACGCGCAGGCCCTGCTGATGAGCGATGCCGACGTCAAGCTCGACATCGGACGCGAGCTCACTCGCGGCCTCGGTGCCGGCGCCAACCCCGAGGTCGGCTCCAGGGCAGCCGAGGACCACTCCGACGAGATCGAAGAGGTCATCAAGGGCGCCGACATGGTCTTCGTGACCGCTGGCGAAGGCGGCGGGACGGGCACCGGAGGCGCGCCGATCGTGGCCCGGATCGCCCGATCCCTGGGTGCCCTGACCATCGGTGTCGTGACCCGGCCCTTCGCCTTCGAGGGACGTCGTCGCGCCAACTCCGCGGAGGAAGGCATCTCCCAGCTCCGCGAAGAGGTCGACACCCTCATCGTCATCCCCAACGACCGGCTGCTGTCGATCAGCGACCGCAGCGTGTCCGTGCTCGACGCCTTCAAGCAAGCCGACCAGGTGCTCCTCCAGGGTGTCTCGGGAATCACCGACCTGATCACGACCCCCGGCCTGATCAACCTCGACTTCGCAGACGTGAAGTCCGTCATGGCCAACGCCGGGTCTGCACTGATGGGCATCGGCTCCGCGCGAGGTGAGGATCGGTCGGTGGCGGCTGCGGAGATGGCCGTCTCCAGCCCACTGCTCGAGGCCTCGATCGACGGCGCTCACGGCGTCCTGCTCTCGATCGCGGGCGGCTCCGACCTCGGCCTGTTCGAGATCAACGAAGCGGCCGCGCTGGTCTCGCAGGCCGCTCACCCGGAGGCGAACATCATCTTCGGTGCCACCATCGACGACGCGCTCGGCGACGAGGTACGAGTGACAGTCATCGCGGCGGGCTTCGACGGTGGCATGCCGAAGCGCCGCGAGGATGGCAACGTGCTCCGCCGCGAGCCGCGTCCCCAGCAGACCCAGGCGGAGACCAAGGCCGCAGCCCGGGACGTCTCGAGCGACGGTGCGACGGAGAAGGCGCCCGAGCCGGCGCGTCAGCCGGTGCCCGCAGCGGCACCTGCCGGCAAGGCCCCGGCGCCCCAGGCAGCCCAGCCGCCCAAGCAGCCACGCCCGGTCCAGTTCGACGACGACGACCTGGACGTGCCCGACTTCCTCAAGTAGGGGAGTAGTCCCGCTGTACTTCCACCGGACCACGCACGGCCCCGTCGACCTGGCGTTCACCGACAGGCACGGCGGGGTCAGTGCCGTGCCCTTCGATTCCCTGAACCTCGCGATCGCCGGCGACGACGACCCGGGCTCGCGCGCGGAGAACCTGCGGCTCGTCCTCGACGACTTCGCCCCCGGTGCCGACGTGGCCGACCTGCACCAGGTGCACGGCGCCACCGTGGACGTGGTCGAGCGGCGTCGGTCACCGGATCGACCGGACGCCGATGGGGTCGTCACGGCCCTTCCGGACGTCGTCCTCGTGGTCCGGGCCGCCGACTGCGTTCCCGTCCTCCTCGCCGATCGCGCGGCCGGGATCGTCGGCGCCGCACACGCCGGTCGCCCGGGAGTGGCGGCGGGTGTGGTCGCAGCTACGGTGGAGCGGATGCGCGACCTCGGCGCCGCCGACATCTCGGCCTGGGTCGGCCCCCATGTGTGCGGGCGCTGCTACGAGGTGCCAGCGGAGATGCAGGCTGACGTGGGAGCGGTCGAGCCGACCACCCTGGCCACGACCTCGTGGGGTACGCCCGCACTCGACCTCGGCGCCGGAGTGCGTGCCCAGCTCGAGAGATCAGACGTCGAGGTGCAGGACGTGTCCAGGTGCACGCGGGAGTCGCCCGACCTCTTTTCCTACCGGCGCGACGGCCGACGGGCCGGCCGGTTGGCAGGAATGATCCGGCTGCGGACTGAGGAGAGCCGTTGAGCGAACCGACGATCGAGCGCCGAGACGAGCTGGCCGCGAACCTCGCCAAGGTCCGCGGCCGGATCGCGGGAGCGTGCGCGCAGGCGGGTCGGGACCCGGAGGAGATCACCGTCGTGGTCGTCACGAAGTTCTTTCCCGCCTCCGACGTGCGTCTCCTGGTCGAACTGGGAATCACCGACATCGGCGAGAACCGTCACCAGGAGGCAGAGGCGAAGGCTGCCGAGTGCCGCGACCTCGACGTTCGCTGGCATTTCGTCGGGGGCCTGCAGAGCAACAAGGCTGCGGCCGTGGCGGCGTACTCCGACGTCGTGGAGTCGGTCGACCGCGCGAAGCTGGTCCGGCGGCTGGACTCCGGGGCACACGGGCGGTCGCACGCCGTCGACTGCCTGATCCAGGTCAGCCTGGATCGAGCCGGATGCCGCCGGTCGTTCCGGGGCGCCGCCGACCGACGTGCCCGACCTGGCCGAGGCCATCGAGTCGGCCGGGATGCTCTCGCTGCGCGGTCTCATGGCCGTTGCGCCGCTCGGTGTCGACCCCCGCGGGCCGTTCGAGCGGCTCGCGGAGATCCACGCGGCGCTGGTGGCCGCACGCCCCTCCGCGTCCTGGCTGTCGGCAGGGATGAGCGCCGATCTCGAGGAGGCGATCGAGGTCGGCGCGACACACGTTCGCGTTGGCACCGCGATCCTCGGATCGAGGCCACAGGTCAAGTAGTGTCGAAATCACAGGTAGCGCCCCACCGGGCGCAGGAGCCACCGGAGGAAAGTCATGAGCGGCGCGATGCGCAGGATCGGTGAGTACCTCGGGCTGCTCGAGGACACCCGGTACGACGACTACGACGGCGACGACACCGCCGACAACACCCCTGCGGTTTCGAGCAGCCGGGCCGCCCAGGCCGGTGCCGCCCGTGCATCCGTGTCCGACCTCGCCGAGCGCCGACGTCCGGCGGCCGGCCCCACCGGAGTGGTAGCCGAATTGTCACGCATTACGACCCTGCACCCCCGCACCTACAACGAGGCCCGCACCGTCGGGGAGAACTTCCGGGACGGGACGCCGGTGATCATGAACCTGTCGGAGATGGACGACAACGACGCCAAACGGCTCGTCGACTTCGCAGCCGGCCTGGTTTTTGCCACCCGTGGCACCATCGAGCGCGTGACCAACAAGGTGTTCCTGCTCTCGCCCCCCAACGTGACCGTCGCTGCAGAAGACAAGCAGCGCATCGCCGAGGGCGGGTTCTTCAACCAGAGCTGAGCCGGGAGTGGAGCTTGCCGGGGCGACCATCGAGATCGTCCTCTATCTGTTCATCGCGCTGCTCTGGGTGCGCTTCATCGTCGATTGGGTCCAGGTGTTCGCCCGGTCGTGGAGTCCGCGCGGCGCGTTGCTCGTCGTGCTCGAGGTCGTGTACTCCACGACCGATCCACCGATCAAGGCACTGCGCCGCGTGATCCCCCCGTTGCGGATCGGCAACTTCGCGCTCGACCTGAGCTTCCTGATCGTGCTCGTGGGCGCCTACGTCCTGCTGCGGGTCAACCGAATGGTCTTCTTCGAGTGATCGAGGGTTGCCTGACCACTACGAACACCTTCAGGCGCTATTGTTTCGACCGACAGATCTTCTTTTTCGATCAATGAATTGGGTGAGGTCATGCCGCTGACGCCTGAGGACGTGAGCAACAAGCGCTTTACTCCGGTCCGGCTCCGCGAGGGCTATGACATGGGGGAAGTGGATCAGTTCCTCGACGAGGTGGAGGCTGAGCTCGCGCGGCTCACGAAGGAGAACGACGACCTGAGGTCCAAGCTGTCCTCGGCACAGTCGGGCGCGGCCCCGACGCCCGCTCCGCCGCCCGTGCAGGAGAAGCCGGTCGAGCCGCCCAAGCCAGAGCCCAAGGCGCCCGAGCCGGAGCGCCCCGTCGCTCCGGCGGCCGCGACGGTCGGCACCTCGGTGGAGACCATCCGGGTCGAGACCGTGCCCGAGGCCTCGAACGCCGCAGCGCGCCTGCTCGAGATCGCCACGCGCAATGCCGACGAGCTGGTGGAAGAGGCGAAGAACGAGGCCGACCGGATCGTGGGCGAGGCCCGCACCAAGGCCGAGCGGCTCGATGCCGAGTCGAAGGGCAAGGCCGACCGGCTCGAGGCCGAGGCCCGCTCGCGTGCCCAGATGCTCGACTCGGAAACGGCCGAGCGCCGCCAGCAGATGTTCGGCGACCTGGAGAAGGAGCGCGAGAAGCTGAATCACGAGGTCGAGAACCTGCGTTCGTTCGAGCGCGAGTACCGGTCCCGGCTCAAGAGCTACTTCTCCCAGCAGCTCGAGCTCCTGGACGGGCCCGAGACCGGCGGACCCGGCGGCCAGGAGCCGGCCGCACCCAAGCGACTCCGCTCCATCCTGGGCGACGAGGAGAACTGACCTGCTCAACCCCTGACCTCACCAAACCTGACCTCACGACGCGGCCGGTCTCTTCGGAGACCGGCCGCGTCGTCGCAGATCTCCCGGCCTCGGACAGGCGTGCCGAGTTTGAGTCGGTATGGGTGAGCGGCTACCCTCCCGACGACACTGTGGCTTCCGCCACAATGGCGCCCGTCTCGAGGGAGGCCCAGCTCATGGCTCGCAGTACGAGGAAATCCCTCGCCAGTTCGGCGGCGTCGGCCGCGCGGAAGGTCATCACTCGCCGGCCGGCCGGAAAGAAGGCGGCGCCCGGCAAGAAGGCCAACAATGCCGCTCCGGCGAAGAAGTCGGCAGCCACGAAGACGGCAAAGAAGACGTCGGCGAAGAAGGCCGCGCCGGCGAAGAAGGCCGCGCCGGCCAAGAGGGCCGCGACGAAGAAGACGTCGGCGAAGAAGGCCGCGCCGGCGAAGAAGGCCGCGCCGGCCAAGAAGGCCGCGACGAAGAGGACGTCGGCGAAGAAGGCTGCGCCGGCCAAGAGGACCGCGCCGGCCAAGAAGACCGCGACGAAGAAGACGGCCGCAAAGAAGACCACGCCGGCCAAGAAGACCGCGACGAAGAAGACGGCCGCAAAGAAGACCACGCCGGCCAAGAAGATCGCGACGAAGAAGACGGCCGCAAAGAAGGCCACGCCGGCCAAGAAGACCGTGGCCAGGAAGACCGCTCCGACGAAGACGGCGATAGCAAGGAAGAGCCCGCCGGCGAGCAAGACCGTCGCCAAGAAGGCCGCGACGAAGACGACGACTGCGAGAACGACCGCGAAGACGGCCGGGCCTGCCAAGAAGACGTCAGCCAGGAAGGCCGCTCCGACCAAGGCCAGCGCACTCAGGGTCCGCGAGGGCGAGGGGGCCTGGACCAAGGCGGACCTCAAGGAGGTCCTCGACGAGCTGCACGCCGAGCGGGACCGGGTGTCCACCGCTCTCAAGGCCCAGGAGGAGGAGCTCGCCGGGCTGATGCGCGATGCCGGCGACGGCGCAGGTCAGGACCAGGCAGACATGGGAGCGACGAGCTTCGAGCGCGACCACGAGCTCACCGTGCTGAACAACGAACGCGAGAAGCTGGCCCAGATCGACCGCGCCCTCGCGCGCATCGATGACGGCAGCTACGGCATCTGTGAGTCCTGCGGGAACCCCATCGGCAAGATGCGTTTGATGGCCTTTCCGCGTGCCACACTGTGCATGACATGCAAGCAGCGCGAGGAACGTCGCTGAGCGACACCGATCCGACCCAGCCCACCACGCCATCGCGTCCCCGAACGCGCCTGAAGCTCGTCTTCGCCGCAGTCGCGCTTGGCGTGTACGTCCTCGATGTGGTGACCAAGATGCTCGCGGTCGAGAAGTTGTCGAACGGCGACGTCGAGGTCCTCGGATCCTGGCTGGTCCTGCACCTCACGAGGAACCCGGGAGCCGCCTTCAGCACCGGCACCGAGTTCACCGTGGCCCTCACGTTGATCGCCATCACGGCGGCCTGCGTCGTCCTCTTTCTCAGCCGGCGGATCGGCAGTCTCGGCTGGGCGTGGGCGCTCGGCCTGCTGCTGGGCGGGATCGTGGGCAACCTGACCGACCGGCTCCTGCGCGAGCCGGGCCCGCTGCGTGGCCACGTCGTCGACCTGCTGATGATCCCGAACTGGCCGGTGTTCAACATTGCTGACATCTGCCTCAACGTCGGCGCCGGACTCATCCTGCTCCAAGCCTTCCGGGGGATCGGCATCGACGGCACGCGTGCATCGAACCCGGGCCGGGAATCGGCGTGACCCAGAGCGCTGACCACCGGACGCTGCCGGTGCCCGACGGGCTTGCGGGCGAACGCGTCGACGCGGCGCTGGCCCGCATGTTCGGCCTGTCCCGCACACGGGCCGCGGAGCTGATCGGAGACGGCCACGTGCTCGTCGACGGATCCGGCCCCAGCAAGAGCGACCGGGTGATGCCCGGAGCGGTCCTCGACGTGACCATTCCCGCGCAGGCGGACCCGTTGCAGGTCGTCCCCGAGATCGTCGAGGGGATCAAGATCATCCACGACGACGACTCGATCGTGGTCATCGACAAGCCGGTCGGTGTGGCGGTCCATCCCTCACCCGGCTGGTCGGGGCCCACCGTCGTCGGACACCTGGCCGGCGCCGGGTTCCGGATCGCGACCAGCGGTGCGTCGGAACGCCAGGGCATCGTCCAGCGGCTCGACGTCGGAACCTCCGGTGTGATGGTCATCTGCAAGTCCGAGCACGGCTACTCGCTGCTCAAGAACGCGTTCCGCAGACGAGACGTCCACAAGGGCTACCACGCCCTGGTGCAGGGCCACCCCGACCCGCTCGAGGGCACCGTCGACGCGCCCATCGGCAGGCACCCCAAGGCCGACTACAAGTACGCCGTGATGGCCGACGGCAGGCACAGCGTGACTCACTACGAGACCCTCGAGGCGCACCGGTTCGCCAGCCTGCTCGAGATCACCCTGGAGACCGGCCGCACTCACCAGATCCGGGTCCACATGGCCGCTCTCAAGCATCCCTGCGTGGGCGACCTCACCTATGGCGCAGATCCCGCCCTGGCCCGACGCGTCGGACTGGAACGACAGTGGCTGCATGCCGTGAAGCTCGGCTTCGAGCACCCCGACTCGGGAGACTACGTCGAGTACGAAGCGGCGTACCCGGACGACCTCGCCCGCGCTCTCGACGTGATCCGTGATGCTCACTGACGACGTAGAACTGCGACCAGCCGGCGCGGCCGACCTGCCGGCCATCGCCGCGCTCTACCTGCGGGTGCGCGAGGCCGCCGTTCCCTCGATGCCGCCGAACATCCACTCCGACCCTGAGGTGCGCGAGTACGTCGGGTCCTGGCAGCTCGACGTGCGCGAGGTGTGGGTCGCCGAGTCCGCCGGCACTCTGCTCGGCTTCGCGTCGGTCCAGGGTGACTGGCTCGACGGCCTCTACGTCACGCCCGACGCCGCTGGTCAGGGAATCGGGTCGGCGCTCCTCGACGTCGTCAAGGGGCTGAGGCCGCGCGGCTTCTGTCTCTGGGTCTTCGAGAGCAACCGGTCGGCCCGCACGTTCTACGACCACCGCGGCCTCATCGCCCTCGAGCGCACGGACGGCTCCGGCAACGAGGAGCGCTCGCCGGACGTCAAGATGGCGTGGCCGGGCGCCGACCCGCTGGCCTTCTTCCGCAGCCTGATCGACGAGGTCGATGAGCAGCTGGGCGATCTGTTCGCCCGCCGAGTGGCCCTCACCAGGGCCGTACAGGTCCACAAGGAGGAGGCCAGCCGGGACCCCGACCGGGAGGCCGAGATCGCCGCCACGATGGCCCGACGCGCCCCCGAGCTCGGCCCCGAGCGGCTGGCCAGGATCATGCACGCGGTCATCACCGAGAGTCTGGACGCGGTACGGGAATGAGGAGCCCGCCGGTTTCGTCCCGTTGTCGGTGGGTCGCCCTACGCTCGGCCCCGTGATCACTTAGGGTGAGATTCTTCCCCGACTTGCCAGGCCCGGTGCGTGCGCCGAGCTGATGTTGCCTGCCCGCCTCACACCGCCGAGGAGCCCCCAGAACACCATGGCGTCCGACTCCTTCGCCCACCTCCACGTCCACACCGAGTACTCCATGCTCGATGGCGCGGCACGGCTGGACGACATGTTCGCGCGGACCGCCGAGCTGGGCATGGACTCGATCGCGATGACCGACCACGGCAACGTGTTCGGCGCGTTCGACTTCTACTCGAAGGCCAAGGCCCACGACATCAAGCCGATCATCGGGATGGAGGCCTACTTCACCCCCAACACCTCGCGCTACGACAAGAAGCGGGTCCGGTGGAACGACGGCGGAGACGACGACGTCTCGGGCAGCGGGGCCTACACCCACATCACCCTGCTGGCGGAGACCACTGGCGGGCATGCACAACCTGTTCCGGCTCTCCAGCCGGGCGTCGATGGAGGGCTTCTTCTACCAGCCGCGAGCCGACCGCGAGCTCCTCGAGGAGTACGCCTCCGGGACTGATCGCCACCACCGGCTGTCCGTCCGGCGAGATCCAGACCTGGCTGCGGATCGGCGACTACGAGAAGGCGCGGCAGGCCGCCGCTGACTTCCAGGACATCCTCGGCAAGGACAACTACTTCCTCGAGCTGATGGACCACGGCCTCGACATCGAGACCAGGGTCCGCGACGGGCTCCTGCGGATCTCGGCCGACCTGGGGATCCCGCCGATCGCCACCAACGACTCCCACTACGTCAACCGCGAGGACGCCGGCGCCCACGAGCACCTCCTGTGCGTCTCGTCGGGCAGCACCATGGCGGATCCGAAACGGTTCCGGTTCAACGGCGACGGCTACTACATCAAGTCCGCCGCCGAGATGCGCGAGCTGTGGGAGCACAAGCACGGCCTCAAGGAGGCGTGCGACAACACGCTCCTGATCGCCGAGCGCTGCGGGGTCGAGTTCAACGAGGGCGCCAACTACATGCCGCGCTACCCCGTCCCCGACGGGGAGACCGAGGAGACGTGGCTGCTGAAGGAAGTCGACCGCGGTCTCGCGGTCCGCTATCCCGAGGGCGTCACCGAGGAGGTTCGGGCCCGCACCGACTTCGAGATGGGCGTGATCCTCGAGATGGGCTTCCCGGGGTACTTCCTCGTCGTCGCCGACTTCATCAACTGGGCCAAGGAACGCGGCATCCGGGTCGGCCCCGGCCGCGGCTCCGGGCGCCGGCTCGATGGTCGCCTACGCGCTCCGGATCACCGACCTCGACCCGCTCCGGCACGGGCTCCTCTTCGAGCGGTTCCTCAACCCCGAGCGGGTCTCGATGCCGGACTTCGACATCGACTTCGACGAGCGTCGGCGCGGTGAGGTGATCCGCTACGTCACGGAGAAGTACGGCGAGGACCGGGTCTCGATGATCGTCACCTACGGCACGATCAAGGCCAAGCAGGCGGTCAAGGACTCCAGCCGGATCCTCGGCTACCCCTTCGCGATGGGGGACCGGATCACCAAGGCCATGCCGGCAGCGGTGATGGGCAAGGACGTCCCGCTCGCGGGGATCTTCGACGCCAACCACAGGCGGTACGGCGAGGCGGGGGAGTTCCGCTCCCTCTACGACTCCGACAACGACGTGAAGCAGGTCGTCGACACCGCCATCGGCATCGAGGGTCTGAAGCGCCAGTGGGGCGTGCACGCCGCCGGCGTGATCATGTCCAGCGCTCCGTTGAAGGACGTCATCCCGCTGATGAAGCGCCCTCAGGACGGCGCGATCATCACGCAGTTCGACTACCCGACCTGTGAGCGCCTCGGCCTGATCAAGATGGACTTCCTCGGGCTTGCGGAACCTCACCGTGCTCGACGACGCGCTCAGCAACATCGAGATCAACCGTGGCGAGACGCTCGTCCTCGAGGACCTCGAGCTCGACGACGCCGCGTCCTACAAGCTGCTCGGCACCGGCAACACCCTCGGGGTGTTCCAGCTCGACGGCGGGCCGATGCGCAGCCTGCTGCGGTTGATGCGGCCCGACAGCTTCGAGGACATCTCCGCGGTCCTGGCGCTCTACCGCCCCGGCCCGATGGGAGCCGACAGCCACACCAACTACGCGCTGCGCAAGAACGGCAAGCAGGAGATCAAGCCGATCCACCCCGAGCTCGAGGAGCCGCTCGCCGACATCCTGCAGCCGACGTACGGCCTGATCGTGTACCAGGAGCAGATCCTGGCGATCGCCCAGCAGCTGGCCGGCTACACGCTCGGCCAGGCCGATCTCCTGCGCAAGGCGATGGGCAAGAAGAAGAAGGAGATCCTCGATGCGGAGTTCGTGCCCTTCTCCGAGGGCATGAAGGCACGTGGCTACTCCGAACGAGCCACCAAGGCGCTGTGGGACGTGCTGGTGCCGTTCTCCGACTACGCCTTCAACAAGGCGCACACCGCCGCCTACGGCCTGATCTCCTACTGGACCGCCTATCTCAAGGAGCACTACAAGGCCGAGTACATGGCCGCGCTGCTCACGTCCGTGAAGGACGACAAGGACAAGATGGCGATCTATCTCAACGAGTGCCGCCGGATGAAGATCCAGGTGCTCCCGCCGGACGTCAACGAGTCGCAGTCGACCTTCACCCCGGTCGGCAACGACATCCGGTTCGGGCTGACCGCGATCCGCAACGTCGGTGCCAACGTCGTCGGGGGGATCGTGTCCGCGCGTGAGGAGCACGGGCGCTACACCGACTTCAACGACTTCATGGAGAAGGTCCCGGCGCTGGTGTGCAACAAGCGAGTGATCGAGTCCCTGGTCAAGGCCGGTGCCTTCGACGAGATGAAGCACCACCGGCGGGCACTCGTGGCGATTCACGAGGCCGCGGTGGACCAGTACGTCGACATCAAGCGCAACGAGGCCATCGGCCAGGACAGCCTCTTCGGAGGTCTTGACGACGAGGGAGGTGGCGGCTTCGGGATCTCGGTCGCCATCCCGGACATCGACGAGTGGGACAAGACGACCCTGCTCGGCCACGAGCGCGACATGCTCGGCCTCTACGTCTCCGACCACCCGCTGCTCGGCCTCGAGCACGTGCTGTCCAACGGCACCGACTGCACCATCGGCCAGCTGATGCTCGACGAGGAGCGTCCTGACGGCACCGTGCTCACCATCAGCGGACTGGTCACCTCGGTGCAGCGCAAGATCACCAAGCGCGGCGACGCCTGGGCCATGGTGACGCTCGAGGACCTCGACGGGGCGATCAACGTCCTGCTGTTCCCGAGCGCCTACCAGCTGGCGAGCACCTACCTCACCGAGGACGCCATCATCACGGTGAAGGGCCGCCTCTCGCGCAGCAAGGACCAGCCGGAGCTCCACGCCCAGGAGGTGACCGTGCCCGATCTGTCCGACGGTCCGTCCGGCCCGGTCGTGGTCAGCCTCCCGTCGACCCGGTGCACAGCTCCCGTCGTCGAGCAGCTCAAGGATGTCCTGGCCACGCACCCGGGCATGACGGAGGTGCAGCTGCGGTTGTTGAGCCGCAACGCGACGACCCTGATGCGTCTCGACGACCGGCTTCGGGTCACGGCGAGTCCGGCCCTCTTCGCTGACCTCAAGCAGCTGCTGGGCCCGGGATGCCTGAGCAGCTGACGACGTCCACCGAGAGCACCCGCGGGCGTCCGAGGCTGATCGGTGTGCTCCTCCAGGTCGGCGCTGTCCTCGCGATCTTCGCGATCGGGGGAGTCGTGGCCGGCGTCGTCTGGAACTGGGTCTGGACAGCCCCGTCCGGAGTGGCCTACCGCGGGGAGTGGCGGCTGCTGGATCCCGTGGAAGCCAGCAGCGACTTCTCTGCGACCGGAATCTACGTCCTGGTCGCGTCGATCGCCGGGCTGCTCCTGGGTGCCCTGTGCGGTCTGGTCGTCCAGCGCCGGGAGCTGCTCACCCTGGCGTCGGTGATCGCCGGTGCGGCGTTGGCGGGCTGGCTGATGGTGCGGGTCGGGCACGCACTCGGCCCTCCAGACCCGCGTCCGCTCGCCGCATCGGCGAAGGACTTCACGGCCCTGCCCAGCGACCTGCGAGTCGTCGGGAAGAGCCCGTTGGTCGCGCTCCCCAGCGGCGCACTTCTCGGCCTGATCGTCGTGCTCTTCGGCCTCTCGAGGCGATCTCGGCATTGACGATTGCCACGCCCTGTTGATGGGTAGGCTCTGCGTGCGGAACGCGATGGTGCCTCCGCTCGTCTCATGCATGACCACGACCAGGGGGTATCCACGTGTCCAGCACCTTCCCGCCCGACGGCCCACCGGAGGGCCCGCAGTCCGGTCAGCCCGGGCCTGAGTACCTCGAGCAGGGTCGGGGCGGCCCGATCGCACCCGAGCCGGCGACGTCGGGCGGAGGGCTGCGCAAGGGCCTCATCGCCGGTGGCGCGATCCTCGGTCTCGCGGTGGTCGGTGGCGGTGTCTGGGCGGCGGCGTCCTTCTTCGGACAGGGGCCGCAGCCGGCCGAGGCGCTCCCCGCTTCGACGATCGGCTACGCCAGCGTCGACCTCGATCCCAGTGGTGGCCAGAAGATCGAGGCGATCCAGATGCTGCGCAAGTTCCCGTCCTTCAAGGAGGAGATCGGGCTCGAGACCGACGACGACATCAAGGAGAAGTTCTTCGACGAGATGAACCTCGAGGAAGAGTGCGAAGGTGTCACGTACGGGGACGACATCGAGCCGTGGCTGGGTGACCGGATGGGCATCGCCGCCGTCGACACCGGCGAGAAGGCGCCCACCGTCGTCGGGGTGATCCAGGTCAAGGACGCCGACGCCGCCGAAGACGGCCTGACGAAGATCTTCTCGGACTGCGACAACAGTGACGAGGGCGGCTGGGTTGTCGAGGGTGACTGGGCTCTCCTCGCCGAGACCGACGACATCGCACAAGACATCGCCGACGAGGCAGCCGATGACTCGCTCACGGATGACGACACCTACCAGCGGTGGACCGACGAGGTCGGCGACGCCGGCGTGGTCAACATGTACGCCGCGCCCGGGGCCGGCAAGTTCCTTGCGGAGAACCTCGAGGGCATGCTCGACCCGTTCGGTGCGATCTCCGGCGTCGACGACGACTCCGGCTACAGCAGCGACATGGAGATGTCCTTCGACGAGGAGGACCTGACCGAGGAGTTCCCGACCGATGAGGACTTCCCGGCCGAGCCGGCCGTGCCGGAGGAGCTGACCAAGGCGCTGGAGGACTTCGAGGGCATGGCCGCGACGCTCCGCTTCGACGACGGCGCCCTCGAGTTCGAGGTGGCCGGCGACCCGGGCGTGGCCGGTGACATGGGCATGATCTACGACACCGACGGTGGCGACGACATGATCTCGACCCTGCCCCAGAACACCGCGGCTGCCGTCGGGGTCGGGTTCGCCGACGGCTGGTTCTCGAAGGTTCTGGACCAGGTGGCGTCGTACTCCGGTGGCGAGATGTCCGTGGACGATCTGATCGCCGAAGCGGAGGCCGTCACCGGACTCGACCTGCCCGATGACGCCGAGACCCTGGCCGGTGAGTCGGCCGCTCTCGCCATCAGTGCCGACATCGACCCGGAGGCTCTGGCCAACAGCGACAGCCCCGAGGGTCTGCCGATCGGCGTCAAGATCAAGGGCGAACCCGACGAGATCGAGGGTGTGCTCGACAAGATCCGGTCCCAGATGGGGACGGAGGCCGACCTGCTGATCAGCGAGAGCGACGACGACGTGATCGCCATCGGTGCGGACGACGGCTACGTCTCGGAGCTGTTGAAGGACGGCGACCTCGGTGACTCCGACGCGTTCCAGAACGTCATCCGCGAGGCCGACCAGGCAAGCTCGATCTTCTTCGTGAACTTCGATGCCGGCGATGGCTGGCTGGCGGAGCTCGCCGGTGACGACGAGACGGCCAAGGAGAACCTCGAACCGCTCGAGGGCCTGGGCTTGAGCGCCTGGCAGGACGATGACGCGGCGCACGGGGTGCTGCGGCTCACGACGAACTGACCCACCTGTTGGCGAGGGGGCCGACGCGGCGGCTCCGCCGAGGCCCCCTTGCCTACCACCCGCTCCGCTCGTTCCTCGCTCCGCGGGGGCCAGTCCCAACCACGGCTGCGGGGACCTCGGCTGCGCCGCCACGCCGGCCACTTCACCGAGGGCCGTTGGCTACCACCCGCTCCGCTCGTTCCTCGCTCCGCGGGGGCCAGTCCCAACCACGGCTGCGGGGGCCTTGGCGGAGTCGCCGTGCCGCCGTGACCCGCGCGCCTGCTCGTCCCGCGCTCTGGGCGTGGGGTGAGGTCTCGGTCAGTTGGGTGACCAGCGGGTCCTGGCTACCTCGGTGGCGGGGAGCGACGGGATCACGTTCATCGCGCGGAGCTCCAGGCGCAGCAGGTCGGTGACCATGCTGAGCCGGATCGCGGTGTCCTCTGCCTCGAGGAGCGCCTGCCGTTCGTGCATGGGCAGGGGCGCCACGGCCGCCAGGGTCCAGGACAGATAGCTGGGGTCGCTGGGGAGGTCGCCGGCGTACGGGTCGGAGCGGATCGACCCGAGAGCGACCCGGTAGGCCGCGAACGTGGCCCGTGCCCGCTCCACGATCTGGTCGGGCACTGCCGACGGCGCCTCGGGGCGGGCCCGGACGTGGCCGACCGGGAAGGTGCCGGTGGTGTCGAGGCGCTCCAGCTCGATCCGGTCCAGCCCGACCGCCACGACATCGAAGGTGCCGTCCTCGTGCGACTCGACCTCGGTCAGCTTCACCCGGCACCCGATCCGGAACAGGGACTGGGCGCCGTGGTCCCCGACCTCGTAGCCCTCCCGGATCCCGACGGAGCCGAACACCCGGTCCGTGGGGTCGGGTACCCGCAGCAGGTGGTGGACAAGAGCCCGATAGCGGTCCTCGAACACCTTGAGGGGCACGCTGACTCCCGGGAACAGCACCGCGTTGAGCGGGAACATCGGCAGGGAGTCGCTCACACCAGTGACTGTAATCCGCCGGCGCGGTGTCCCACGGGACGCGGGGCGGAGTCTCCGGGGTCCCTGCCCACCTAGAATCGACGCATGACGTCGACCAGCTCGATCCGACGGATCGACCTCCGGGGCGCGGCCGCGCCCGACGACTACCGGGCGGCTGTTCCGCGGGCCGACTTCGACGTCGAGGCCGCCACCCACGTGGTCCGCCCGATCTGCGACGCGGTCCGCGAGCGGGGCGTCGAGGCGATCATCGAGTACTCCGAGCGGTTCGACGGGGTGGTCCAGTCCGACATCGCCGTACCTCCGGCCGCTCTCCAGGATGCGCTCGACCGCCTCGACCCCGGCGTCCGCGCGGGCCTGGAGGAGTCGATCCGTCGCCTGCGCACCACGTGCGAGGCCGAGATGGAGCACGACGTCGTCACCGACCTGGGTGACGGGGCCCGGGTCACGCAACGGATGGTCCCTGTGGAGAGGGTCGGCCTGTACGTGCCCGGTGGGATCGCGCCGCTGGTCTCCAGCGTCGTGATGAACGTGGTCCCCGCCCAGGTCGCCGGAGTCCGGTCCATCGCCCTGACCTCGAGCCCGCAGGCCGATCACGGCGGGCTGCCGCACCCGACGATCCTGGCCGCCTGCGCGCTCCTGGGAATCGAGGAGGTGTACGCCGTCGGCGGCGCCCAGGCGATCGCCATGTTCGCCCACGGCGCCGGCTCGTGCCGGCCGGTCGACCTGGTGACCGGCCCGGGCTCCATCTACACGGTGGCCGCCAAGCGGGTGCTGAAGGGGGTCGTCGGCATCGACTCAGAGGCCGGACCCACCGAGATCGCCGTGCTCGCCGACGACACCGCGACGGCGTCGTACGTCGCCGCGGACCTGATCAGCCAGGCCGAGCACGACCCGCTCGCCGCAAGTGTCCTGGTCACGTCCTCCGAGCGGCTGGCCGACGAGGTGGAGGCGGAGCTGGACAAGCAGGTGTCGGTGACTCGACACGTCGACCGGATCCGCACCGCGCTGTCCGGCAGGCAGTCCGGCATCGTGCTCGTCGACGACCTCGAGCAGGGACTCGACGTCGTGGACGCGTACGCCGCCGAGCACCTCGCGATCCAGACCACCGACGCGCGGGACGTTGCCGCCAGGGTCAAGAACGCGGGCGCCGTCTTCGTCGGCTCCTTCGCCCCCGTCTCGCTCGGCGACTACTGCGCCGGGTCCAACCACGTGCTGCCCACGGCCGGCTGCGCCTGCCACTCCTCCGGGCTGTCGGTGCGCGCCTTCCTGAAGGCCGTCCACGTCGTCGACTACTCCCGAGAGGCACTGGCCGAGGTGGCCGGGCACGTGCAGAATCTCGCGGCAGCCGAGGACCTTCCCGGCCACGGCGCGGCCATCCGCGTGCGTTTCGAAGACTGAGGCCCGCATGTCGTCACCCGATGCGTGGCCTCCGCTACGCGAGGAGCTCCGCGGCCTGCGACCGTACGGCGCGCCGCAGCTTCCGCTGGAGTCGGTGCCGGTTCAGCTGAACGTCAACGAGAACCCGTACCCGCCTTCGGCGGCCGTCGTCGCCGACATCGCGACCGCCGTGGCCGAGGCGGCCACCCGCCTCAACCGTTACCCCGACCGGGAGTTCACCGATCTGCGGGTGGCCCTGGCCGACTACCTGGGGACGGCGTCACCCCCGAGCAGGTGTGGGCGGCCAACGGGTCCAACGAGGTGATGCTCCAGCTCTTGCAGGCGTTCGGGGGGCCGGGCCGGGTGGCGTTGAGCTTCGCGCCGACCTACTCGATGTACCCCGAGTACGCCCGGGACACGGTCACGGACTGGGTGGTCGGTCGTCGCGAGCCGGACTTCTCGCTGGACCTCGAGCACGCCCGTGCGCAGGTCGAGGAGCACCAGCCCCACGTCGTACTCCTGCCCTCGCCGAACAACCCGACCGGGACCGCCCTGCCTCCCGAAGCCGTGGCGGTCCTGTGCGCGGCGGCCGGTGACGGCCTGGTCGTCGTCGACGAGGCGTACGGCGAGTTCCGGCGGGCCGGGACACCCAGCGCGCTCGAGCTGCTGCCGCAGCACCGCAACCTCGTCGTCACCCGCACCATGAGCAAGGCCTTTGCCCTGGCCGGAGCCCGGCTCGGTTACCTCGCGGCGGCACCGGAGATCTGCGACGCGATTCGCGTGGTCCGCCTTCCCTACCACCTCTCGGCGGTCACCCAGGCCGTCGCTCTTGCCGCGCTCCGGCATGCGCCCGAGCTGCTCGGGAAGGTCGACGACTTGCGGGCCGAGCGGGACGCAACCGTCGCCTGGTTGCGCGATCGGGGGCTGCGCGTGGCCGACAGTGACGCCAATTTCGCATTGTTCGGGACCTTCGGGGACCGTCATGCTGTATGGCGAGCACTGCTCGACCGGGGAGTGCTGGTTCGCGAGGTCGGCCCGGACGGCTGGCTGCGGGTGTCGATCGGTACGCCGGTGGAGATGCAGACATTCCGGCAGGCACTCACCGATGTGCTGGCCGATGGCCCGGAAACAAGAGGCGTAGTGGAACGGAGCAGGACATGACCAGGACCGCACGGATCGAGCGGCAGACCAAGGAGTCCAAGGTGCTCGTCGAGCTCGACCTCGACGGCAGCGGCCGCGCGAACGTCTCCACGGGCGTCGGTTTCTACGATCACATGCTCGACTCCTTCGCCCGGCACTCGCTGGTGGACCTCACCGTCCAGACCGAGGGCGACCTGCACATCGACGCCCACCACACAGTCGAGGACACCGCGATCGTGCTGGGCGACGCACTGCGCGAGGCGCTCGGCGACAAGGTCCGCATCCGCCGGTTCGGCGACGCCACGGTGCCGCTCGACGAGGCGCTCGTGCAGGCCGTCGTCGATGTGTCCGGCCGTCCCTACTGCGTGCACACGGGGGAGCCCGAGGGACAGGCGTTCGTGACCATCGGCGGCGAGACGGGGCCCGGGTACGGGGGCTCGCTGACCCGACACGTGTTCGAGACCATCGCCTTCCACGCGCGGATCGCACTGCACGTCCGAGTGTTGGCCGGCCGCGACCCGCACCACATCGTGGAGGCCCAGTTCAAGGCGTTCGCCCGGGCACTTCGGGACGCCGTCGCGATCGATCCGCGTGAGCTCGGAGTGCCCTCGACCAAGGGCACGCTCTGACCTCGAGAGTCGAGCCTGTCGCGACCACGACCTCGTCGAAGCGGGTCACGGTCCTCGACTACGGGTCGGGGAACCTTCGCTCTGCCGTGCGCGCCCTGGAGCGGGCCGGTGCCGAGGTCACCCTGTCCGCCGACCGTCGTGACGCCCAGGGCGCCGACGGGCTGGTGGTGCCCGGGGTGGGCGCCTTCGCTGCGTGCATGGCCGGTCTCGCGGCCGTGCACGGTCCCGAGATCATCGGTCGCCGACTGGCGGGCGGGCGCCCGGTCCTCGGCATCTGCGTCGGTATGCAGGTCCTCTTCGACCACGGCGTGGAGCACGGAGTGACGACGGATGGGTGCGGAGAGTGGCCGGGCACCGTCGAACGACTGCAGGCGCCGGTCGTCCCGCACATGGGCTGGAACACCGTCGAGGTGTCCGACGGAAGCCTCCTGTTCGCCGGGGTCGAGGACGAGCGGTTCTACTTCGTGCACTCCTACGCGACCCGCGCGTGGGAGCTGGAGACCCACGGCCGGACCCGGACACCGGTCGTGACCTGGGCCGAGCACGACGGGGACCGCTTCGTCGCGGCCGTCGAGAACGGACCGCTCACCGCCACCCAGTTCCACCCCGAGAAGTCCGGCGACGCCGGCGCCACCCTGCTCAGGAACTGGGTCGAGTCGCTGTAGCCACTGGCAACGAAACAAACTGTATTGATTGATCCATCTGGATCGATGTACCGTCGACGATGTGCGCTCGACAACCTCTCCAGAAGGACGGGCAACACCGCCCGGCTTCCTGCGTCTGACCGGGCACCCGGTGCGGTGGCAGCTGCTGAGTGAGCTGGCGCGCAGCGATCGGCAGGTTCGCGAGCTCACGAGTCTGGTGGGCCAGCGGCAGAGCCTGACGTCCTACCACCTCGGCCGGCTGCGCGGAGAAGGCCTCGTGACCATGCGGCGTAGCTCCGCCGACGGGCGCGACAGCTACTACAGCCTCGACCTGGCTGCTTGTCGCGGACGACTCGCGGACGCGGGCGCCGCGCTGCATCCCGGCCTACGTCTGGTCCCGGCCGCGCTGAGCCCGCAGCCCGACCCAGCCGCCCGTCCGAGTGCTGTTCCTGTGTACGGGCAACAGCTCTCGCTCCCAGCTGGCCGAAGGGATCTTGCGGCAGGCGGGCGGCCCGTGGACCGAACCGGTCAGCGCCGGAAGTCACCCCAAGACCCTGCACCCCAACGCGGTGCGCGTGATGCGCGAGCGCGGCATCGACATCAGTAGCCATCGTTCCAAGCATCTGAGTGAGTTCGCCGGTGAGCGGTTCGACCAGGTGATCAGCCTCTGCGACCGCGTGCGGGACGTATGCCCGGACTTCCCCGGGCACCCTGCGGTGGCGCACTGGAGCATCCCGGATCCGGCGGCCGACGCACCGGCCGATGAGGACAGCTACCCAGCCTTCGCTCGGGCTGCGGACGAGCTGAGCACGCGCATCCAGTTCCTGCTTTCCGCGATCCAACACGTCCGAACGAGTTCAGAGGGGATCTAGATATGTCCGACAACCTCGTGGATCTGGTCAGTGTTCGCTATATGGTCGACGACGTCGAAACGGCGATCGACTTCTACACCAGGCACCTCGGGTTCACCGTCAGGATGAGCGCGGCACCGGCGTTCGCCGACGTCGTACGTGGCGAGCTGCGGCTTTTGCTGAGCGGGCCGACGAGCTCGGCGGGTCGTCCGATGCCAGACGGCACGGTGCCGGTCCCAGGGGGATGGAACCGTATCCACCTCATCGTGAGCGACATCGCCGCCGAGGTGGACCGGTTGCGTGCCGCCGGCCTCACCTTCCGCAACGACATCGTTTCCGGGCCGGGCGGTCAGCAGATCCTGCTGGAGGATCCCTCCGGAAACGTGGTGGAGCTGTTCCAACCCGCTGGACGATGACTGGGGCAGCGTGGGAGATGGGCGCAACTCCTAGGATTCCGTCCATGGCCGACTACCTCGAGCTGCTGCCTGCCGTCGACATCGCGGACGGTCAGGCTGTGCAGCTGGTCCAGGGCGTGGCCGGCTCGGAGAAGCGGTTCGGCGACCCGGTCGAGGCTGCCCTGCGCTGGCAGGAGGCCGGAGCGGAGTGGATCCACCTGGTCGACCTGGACGCCGCTTTCGGGCGGGGACACAACCGCGAGCTGCAGGCGAAGATCGTCGGCACCCTCGACATCCAGGTCGAGATGAGCGGCGGCATCCGCGACGACGAGTCGCTCCACGCCGCGATGGACACCGGCTGCAGACGGGTCAACATCGGGACCGCTGCGCTGGAGCAGCCGGAGTGGTGCGCAGCGGCGATCGCGACGTACGCCGACCGGGTCGCGGTGGGACTCGACGTTCGTGGCCGGACCCTGGCCGCCCGCGGCTGGACGCGTGACGGTGGCGACCTCTACGAGGTGCTCGCCCGCCTCGACGGCGAGGGCTGCGCCCGCTACGTCGTGACCGACGTGAACAAGGACGGCATGCTGCAGGGGCCCAACCTCGACCTGCTGCACGACGTGTGCGCCGCCACCGACCGACCGGTCGTCGCGTCCGGCGGGATCACCGAGCTGGCCGACCTCGAAGCCCTCCGGGGGCTCGTGCATCCTGCCGGTTCCACTGGAGGCGTCGAGGGCGCGATCATCGGGACCGCCCTCTACGAGGGCCGGTTCACGCTCGAGGACGCGCTGGCGCTCACGAAGCCGGAGTCGGCGTGACCGTCGCCGTCCGCGTCATCCCGTGCCTCGACGTCGATGCCGGGCGCGTGGTCAAGGGCATCAACTTCAGGCAGCTCCGGGACGCCGGCGACCCGGTCGAGCTGGCCCGCACGTACGACGCGGAGGGCGCCGACGAGCTCACGTTCCTCGACATCTCCGCATCCCACGAGGGGCGCGCGACCACGATGGAGATCGTTTCCCGGACCGCCGAGGAGGTCTTCATCCCGCTGACCGTCGGCGGGGGAGTGTCCTCCGTGGAGGACGTGGACCGGTTGCTCCGCGCCGGCGCCGACAAGGTCGCGGTCAACACCGCGGCCATTGACCGGCCGGAGCTGGTGGCCGAGATCGCCGACCGGTTCGGCAGTCAGGTGCTGGTGCTCTCGGTGGACGCGCGTCGGGCGACCGGCGCGGACTCGGGGTTCGAGGTGACCACGCACGGCGGCCGCCGGCCGGCCGGGCTCGACGCCGTCGGCTGGGCCGCACGAGGCGCCGAACTGGGAGCGGGCGAGATCCTGCTCAACGCCATGGATGCCGACGGCACCCAGGACGGCTTCGACGTGGAGCTGATCGGAGCGGTGCGCGGAGAGGTCACCATCCCGGTCGTCGCCTCCGGCGGCGCGGGCCGCCCCGAGCACTTCGCGCCCGCAGTCGAGGCCGGCGCCGATGCGGTGCTCGCGGCGACGGTGTTCCACTTCGGCACCTTGCGGATCGCCGACGTGAAGCGAGCCCTGTCCGACGCCGGCCAGCCGGTGCGCTGACCGGCGACCGGAAGGCCCCTCAGAGGCCGAGGTCGGCCGACCCGAGGCGCTTCCTGCTTTCCTCCGGCCCGTCGAGCCGCAAACCATGGAGCTGGTCGCGGCCGAAGAGGAACAGGCAGATCTCCGACGGCAGGCCCGACAGGACTGCGGGATCGGCACCGCCGCGGAGGGTCGCTGTCTTGCCGGTGTCGGTGCGGCGTACCTGCACCGGAACCCCTGCCCGGCGCACCATCATCCGTCCGAAGGCCTGGAGCGCGGACCACAGCTCGTCCTCGTCCCGCGCGTCCAGTGTGCGTGGCTCCCAGTCGGGCTGGGCCCGACGCAGGTCCTCGTGGTGCACGAAGTACTCCAGGGTGTTGAAGGCCTTGTCCACCGGACGAAGCGAGTACGGCGTGAGGCCGTGCTTGCGCAGGCGTTCGACGAGCACCGGGAAGTCCTTCTTCCCGACCCGGGCCATCTCCCGCTCGGTCACCCAGGACAGCGGCGACACCAGCAGCCCGGCCGCGCCGATCGGGCTGTACTCGCGGACCAGCAGATGGGTGACGAGGTCCTTCGACGTCCAGTCGCCGCAGAGGGTGGGGGCGTCCTCGCCGAGCACCAGCGCGAGATCGCAGAGGTCCCGGCGTTCCCGACGGGCGAGGAGATCACGGCTCATGAGCGCGAGGCTACGGGAACGCACGTAAGGGGCTTGGGGGCGGTGGCATACCCTGACATTCGCGACTGACGAACGAGGGAGGCGGGGGAACCAGGTGTCCGGGGAGCAGGCGGAGCTGCGCGGTTCGACGACGCGCGAGGGCTTCGCCGTACTCCTCGTGGCCATCAAGCGGGAACCCGGGATCTTCGTCGTCTCGGCCATCGGGAGCGTGCTGTTCGGCGCCCTGACCGTGGCGGACGCCTGGGTGCTGGGCTGGTCCACCGACAATGTCGTGATCCCGGCCTTCCGCAACGGTGAGATCAGCAGCGGTCTCCTCCTCACGGTCCTGGCCCTCTTCGTCGGCGTCGCCATCCTGCGCGCCGTCGGAATCGTCGCCCGCCGGCTGGGTGCGGGGGTCATGCAGTACCGCATGCAGGCGCACTACCGCCGCGCCGTCACCAGGCAGTACCTCTCCCTCCCGATGGAGTGGCACCAGCGGCACCCCACCGGCGAGCTGCTCTCCAACGCGAACTCGGACGTCGAGGCCGCGTGGGGACCCATCGCACCCTTGCCGATGGCGGTCGGCACGGTCGCCATGATGGTGATCGCGATCGGGCAGATGTTCGCCGCGGACGTCGTGCTGGCCCTCGTGGGCATGCTGGTCTTCCCGCTCGTCGTCGTCGCCAACCTCGCCTACCAACGGCTGGCGTCGCCGCTGATGACCCGCGCCCAGGGCTTGCGCGGCGAGGTCAGTGACATCGCGCACGAGTCCTTCGACGGCGCCCTGGTCGTCAAGACGCTCGGTCGCGAGGGCGAGGAGATGAGCCGGTTCGCCGCGAAGGCGCACGAGCTCCGTGACGTCAACACCAAGGCCGGCGCGATCCGCGCGGCGTTCGATCCGACCCTTGCCGCGCTGCCCAGCCTCGGCGTCCTCATCGTCCTGGCCGTGGGCGTCTCGCGGGTCCTGAACGGCAACACCGACGCCGGGGACGTGGTCACCGTCGCCTACCTGCTCACGATCGTGTCCTTCCCGATCCGCTCGATCGGGTGGCTGCTGGGGGAGTTCCCGCGCAGCGTGGTCGGCTTCAACCGCGTCGACGCCGTGATCGCGGCCACCGGGGCGATGGAGTACGGCGCCCGCTCCGTCGTCGCGCAGACCTCGGGGGCACGTCTCGATGTCGGAAGCCTGGCGTACTCCTACGAGCAGGACCAGCGGCTCCTCGACGGCGTCTCGTTCTCTGTCGAGCCCGGCCGCACCGTCGCCATAGTCGGTGCCACGGCATCCGGGAAGAGCACCCTCACCACCCTCATGACCCGACTGATCGACCCCGATGACGGACGCATCCTGCTCGACGGCATCGACCTCCGGGACCTGGCCCGTGGGGAGCTCGCCGATTCGGTCTCGGTCGTCGCGCAGACGGCGTTCCTCTTCGACGACACGGTCCGTGGCAACGTCACGCTCGATGCGCCGGTCTCCGACGAGGACGTCTGGGCCGCTCTCCGGGCCGCGCAGGCCGACGGATTCGTGGCCGCGCTTCCCGACGGACTGGACACCCAGCTGGGGGAGCGGGGGACGTCCCTGTCCGGCGGTCAGCGGCAGCGGATCAGCCTGGCCCGCGCGCTGGTGCGGCGGCCGCGGCTGCTGATCCTCGACGATGCCACGTCGGCCGTCGACCCCGAGGTCGAGGCGAGGATCCTGGAGGCGCTCCGGACCGGCGACACCGGGGCGACGCTGGTGGTCGTCGCCTACCGGAAGGCCACCATCGGCCTGGCCGACGAGGTGGTCTACCTGGAGGACGGCCGCATCGCCGACCGCGGCCGCCACACGGAGCTGCTCGCGCGCAATCCGTCGTACGCCAACCTGGTCAACGCCTACGAACAGCAGGCAGAGGTGGACGCGAGGTGACGGTCGAGGCCGCCGATCGCCGCACCGGAACCCGGATGGACACCGGCGAGGACATTGCCGCGCTCGAGACGATCCGCCGCGGCGTGCACTTCTCACCGGAGCTGAAGGAGGGGCTGGGGTTCACGCTGTTTCTCGCGATCGTCGCGTCCCTGGGCCAGGTCGTGGTCCCCATCGCCGTGCAGCAGACCCTCGACCACGGGCTGCGCGACGGGGGCGGACCGGACGTGCGGTTCACGGTCATGATGGGAATGGTCGCCGCGTGCGCGATCATCCTGACCAGCGCCGCGTCGTACCTCATGACGAAGCGGCTCTTCACCTCCTCCGAGCGCGGGCTCGCGACCCTGCGGATCAAGGCCTTCCGGCACGTGCACGACCTGCCGTTGCTCACGCAGAACACCGAACGCCGCGGCGCTCTCGTCTCGCGGGTGACCAGCGATGTCGACCAGGTCAGCCAGTTCCTCGTCTTCGGCGGCCTGATCTTCGTGGTCAGCATCGGGCAGATGCTCGTCGCGACAGTGATCATGTTGATCTACAGCTGGCAGCTCGCGATCGTCGTCTGGGTCTGCTTCGCGCCACTGTTCCTCTCGTTGCGCTTCTTCCAGCGCAAGCTCTCAGCGGCGTACGGCATGGTGCGGCGCCAGGTCGGCATCCTGCTGTCCGCGATCTCCGAGCCGGTGGTCGGAGCAGCCGTCGTCCGTTCCTACGCGATCGAGGCCCGCACCCAGAAGCGGATCGACGCCGCCATCGACGCCCACAAGGCGGCCAGCACCAGGGCGCAGGGCTTCACGGCGTTCTCGTTCTCCCTCGGCGGGCTGTCGGCCGGCCTCGCCAACGCCGGCGTGCTGATCGTCGGGGTCTGGCTCGGCTTCGCCGACCACATCACCGCCGGCGAGGTGCTGGCCTTCGCGTTCCTGGTGACCCTGTTCGTCGGCCCGGTCCAGATGGGCACCCAGATCCTCACCGATGCCCAGAACGCCATCGCCGGGTGGCGTCGCGTGATCGGCATCCTGGAGACCCCCGCCGACCTGGTCGATCCCGGGCCGGACGCTCACACGCTTCCGCGCGGCCCGATCGACGTCCGCTTCGACGACGTCACGTTCGCCTACCCGGGCGGCCCGCCAGTGCTGCGCGACGTCGACCTGCGGATCGAGCCGGGCACCCGCATCGCCATCGTCGGGGAGACCGGCTCGGGGAAGTCGACGTTCGCCAAGCTGCTCACTCGGCTGATGGACCCCGACGAGGGCGCGGTCCTGCTCGACGGGCTGGACGTGCGCCAGATCGCCCATGCCTCGTTGCGGCGCAGCGTCGTGCTCGTCCCGCAGGAGGGCTTCCTCTTCGACGACACCCTCGCCTCCAACCTGCTGTACGGGCGGTTGGACGCGACCGAGGCCGATTTCCTGGCGAGCGCCGACGCACTCGGCCTCGGGGACTGGCTGGCCGGGCTGCCGCGGGGACTCGACACCAGGGTCGGCCAGCGCGGGGAGTCCCTGTCGGCGGGCGAACGCCAGCTGGTGGCGCTCCTGCGCGCCCACCTTGCCGACCCCGACCTGCTGGTCCTCGACGAGGCGACCAGCGCGGTCGACCCGGCGCTGGAGATGCGGATCGGGCAGGCGCTCGAACGCCTGATGCGCGACCGCACGTCGGTCACGATCGCGCACCGCATGTCCACGGCGGAGAACGCCGACGAGGTCGTCGTCGTCGACCGGGGCCGGATCGTCCAGCGCGGCCCGCACCGCGAGCTGGTCCTCCAGGACGGTGTGTACGCCGGCCTGCACGCCTCGTGGGTCGCCCAGCACGGCTAGGGCGTGTCTCCCACGTCCATGGCCTGCTTGCTGCGCGACGTCCCGCGGGCGCTTCGCTTCGTTCTCGTCGGTCGTCGTGGCTCCGCCACGCCTCCACTCCTCCGCCTTGCGATGCATCCCGCAGGACGCCGCTCGCGACGGCCGAGACTCTGGAGACACGCCTGACCGGGATACTGGAGGGGTGAGCGCACTCGATACCGACCTGACCGCGCGGCTCAAGCGAACCGCGGAGGGGCTGGTGCCGGCGATCGTCCAGCAGTTCGACACCGGAGAGGTGCTGATGCTGGGCTGGATGGACGACGAGGCCCTGGACCGGACCTTGACCAGCGGGCGGGCGACGTACTGGAGCAGGTCGCGGCGCGAGCACTGGGTCAAGGGCGAGACCTCCGGCCACCGGCAATGGGTCAAGGAGGTCCGACTCGACTGCGACGGCGACACGCTGCTGGTCAAGGTCGACCAGGAGGGGCCCGCCTGCCACACCGGCACCCGCACCTGCTTCGACGCCGACGTCCTGCTCGCCGAGGACCCCGCCGATGACGCCGAGACCCCGCCGATGACCCCGCCGATGACTGAGTCGACGGCTGGGGCGTCGACCCGGCCGCGCCGCACCTTCGCGCCGGTCGTCCTGCTCGGGCTGGCGGCCGGAGCCCTTGCCGCAGTGGCCGGCAACCGTCCGTGGGTCGTCGAGCAGGGGTCCGACACGACCGATCCCCTGAACACGGTCGCCGAGGCAGGTGAGATGCCGCTTGCCGCGGCGCTGAGCCTGGTCGTGCTGGCCTGCTGGGGGGTCCTGCTGGTCACCCGGGGCGTCGTACGTCGCGTGGTCGCGGTGCTGGCCCTCCTGGCTGCGCTGGGGCTGGTCGTGTGCGTGGTCGTCGGTTGGCAGACCCTGCCGGACCAGGTGATCGACGCGCTCGCGGAGCAGTCCGGCACCGGCGACGCCTTCGCGGTCGAGACCGACCCCTGGTTCTGGGCGGCGGCCGTAGGAGCGGTGCTGTCGGTGGTCGCGACGGCGCTCGCCGTCCGCTGGGTGGGTCACTGGCCCGAGATGGGCGCCCGCTACGACGCCCCGGGAGCCGGGGGAGCCGGCGGAACGGGTGGCGGAACCGACGGCGGGGCCGCGACGGCAGGGGAGGACCAATCCAGCATCGACATGTGGAAGTCCATCGACGAGGGCCGCGACCCCACGGCGTGATCGCCTGAATACACTGTCTTCGCACGCCGTACCCCGATGAGGAGCCCGCATGTCTGCAAACCACGGCAACACCCCCGCGGCCTGGACCGCGGTCGCGGTCGCCATGCTCGGCTTCGTGGTGGGCGGTGTGGCGCTGATGCTCGATCCGGTCAGCATGGAGCTCTTCTGGGTCGGGTGTGCGCTCGGAGTCGGTTCGTTGGTCGTGTTCGCCGTCATGGCGAAGATGGGCCTCCACGGCAGCAGACACTGACGCCATGTCCGTGCTCGACGACATCGTCGCGGGCGTCCGGATCGACCTGGCCCGCCGGGAAGCCGACACCAGTTCGGCCGACCTCCGCGCGGCGCTGGCCGACGCCGACCCGGTGCGCGACCCGATGCCCCACTTCCGCAGCCCCGGCGCGAGCGTGATCGCGGAGGTGAAGCGGCGCAGCCCCAGCAAGGGCGACCTGGCCACGATCGCCGATCCCGCGGCGCTGGCCGATGCCTACGTCCGCGGCGGCGCCGCCGCCATCAGCGTGCTCACCGAGCAGCGTCGATTCGGCGGCAGCCTCGATGACCTGCGCGCGGTCCGGGCCACCGTCGACGCGCCACTCCTGCGCAAGGACTTCATCGTCACCGGCTACCAGCTGCTCGAGGCCCGCGCGGCCGGTGCCGACCTGGCGCTCCTGATCGTCGCAGCTCTCGACGACGAGACCCTCCGCCGCCTGTACGACGACGCGCGCGAGCTCGGGCTGATCGTCCTGGTCGAAGTTCACGACGAGGCCGAGACCCAGCGTGCCGTCGACCTCGGCGCCGACCTGATCGGCGTCAACGCCCGCAACCTCAAGACCCTGACCGTCGACGGCGACACCTTCGCGCCGGCTCGCGCCACTCGTACCCGACGACCGGGTCCTCGTGGCCGAGTCCGGCATCTCCGGGCCGGACGACGTGACGCGCTACGTCTCCGAGGGTGCCCACGCCGTTCTCGTCGGCGAGGCGCTGGTTCGCGGCGGCGACCCGGAGAGCGCGGTGCGAGCGATGACGGGGGTGGGCGCATGAACTACGAGGCGGACGACCGCGGCTACTTCGGGACCAACGGCGACGAACGCTTCGGCGGCCGTTACATGCCCGAGGCCCTCGTGGCCGCCCTCGACGAGCTCACGGTCGCCTGGCAGGACGCGATGGCCGACCCGGCGTTCACGGCCGACTTCGAGCAGATCCTCCGCGAGTACGCCGGCCTCCCCAGCCCGCTCTACCACGCCGAGCGACTCAGCCGGAAGGTCGGCGCCCGGATCCTGCTCAAGCGCGAGGATCTCGATCACACCGGGGCCCACAAGATCCGCAACGTCCTCGGCCAGGCACTGCTCACCCGCAGGATGGGCAAGCACCGGGTGATCGCCGAGACCGGCGCCGGCCAGCACGGCGTCGCCAGCGCCACCGCCGCTGCCTACTTCGGCCTCGACTGCACCGTCTACATGGGCGCCGTCGACACCCGCCGCCAGGCCCTCAACGTCGCCCGGATGCACCTGCTCGGGGCGACGGTGGTCCCGGTCGAGTCCGGCAGCGCCACCCTCAAGGACGCGATCAACGAGGCACTCCGCGACTGGGTCGCGAGCGTGGACCACACGGCGTACCTCTTCGGCACGGCCGCCGGTCCGCATCCCTTCCCCAGCATGGTCCGCGACTTCTGCCGCGGCATCGGCGACGAGGCCCGCCAGCAGTGCCTCGACCAGTACGGCGTGCTTCCGGACGCGGTGGCCGCCTGCGTGGGGGGCGGGTCGAACGCGATCGGCACGTTCACCGCCTTCCTCGACGACGATGACGTCGCGATCTACGGCTTCGAGGCCGGCGGCGAAGGCATCGACTCCGGTCGCCACGCCGCGACGATCGTGGCCGGCGAAACCGGCGTCCTGCACGGCGCGCGCACCTACGTCCTCCAGGACGAGGACGGCCAGACCGTCGAGTCGCACTCGATCTCGGCCGGCCTCGACTACCCGGGCGTGGGGCCGCAGCACGCGCAGCTGGCGAAGTCCGGTCGGGCCACCTACCTGCCGATCACGGACACCGAGGCCATGGACGCGCTCGCCCTGCTCAGCCGCACCGAGGGAATCATCCCGGCCATCGAGTCCGCCCACGCGGTAGCGGGCGCACTGAAGCTCGCCGAGGAGCTGGCCGCCACGAAAGGCCCGGACGCGACGATCCTGGTCAACCTGTCCGGCCGTGGCGACAAGGACATGGGAACCGCGATCGAGTGGTTCGGGCTCGGCAACCCGGACGAGATCACCGAGGACCCGATCGGATGACCTCTGTCTCGACCGCCTTCGCCAAGGCCCGGGCCGAGGGCCGGGCCGCTCTCGTCGGCTACCTGCCCGCAGGCTTCCCGGATGTCGCCGGTGGCATCGAAGCATTACGCGCGCTGGTGGACGGCGGCTGCGACGTGATCGAGGTCGGACTGCCCTACAGCGACCCGGTCATGGATGGCCCGACCATCCAGGCCGCCGCGCAGCAGGCGCTCGACGGCGGCGTCCGAACCCGGGACGTGCTGCGCACCGTCGAGGCCGTCGCGACCACCGGGGTGCCGACGCTGATCATGACCTACTGGAACCCCGTCGACAGCTACGGCGGACGCCGCAGTCATGGGCTGAGCGGCGTCCCGCGGTTCGCCGCCGACCTGGCGGCAGCCGGCGGAGCCGGCCTGATCACCCCCGACCTGACCCCGGACAGCGGCGAGGAGTGGATCGCCGCCGCCGACGAGCACGGTCTCGACAAGGTGTTCCTGGTCGCGCCCAGCTCGACCGACCAGCGGATCGCGATGACCACCGCTGCCTGCCGGGGCTTCGTCTACGCCACTGCGGTGATGGGCGTGACCGGCGCGCGCGAGCAGACCAGCGACCTGGCCGGTCCGCTCGTGAAGCGGACAAAGAGGACGACCGAGCTGCCCGTCGGTGTCGGGCTCGGCGTCAGCAACGGGCAGCAGGCCGCGGAGGTGGCATCGTACGCCGACGGGGTCATCGTGGGTTCCGCGTTCGTCCGGGTGCTGCTCGACCACGCAACCGACCGCCGGGCCGGGCTCGGCGCACTGGCCACGCTCACCGAAGACCTTGCCGAAGGCGTGCGGCGTGCGTAGCCCGTGCCGCCTCGCCGCCGCGCTCGTCGCGGCGGTCGTCCTCCTGGCCGGTTGCTCGCTCGCCGAGCCCGCCTCCCACGGACTCCACGGTGCCACCCTCGACGAGGAGTACGTCGTCCCCGAGACGCAACTGACCGACACCGGCGGTGATCCGTACTCCCTTGCCTCCGACACCGAGAAGCCGCTCACCCTGGTGTTCTTCGGGTACACCCACTGTCCCGACATCTGCCAGGTCGTCATGTCCTCCCTCGCCTCGGCGATGACCCGTCTCGACGAGGCGGACCGCGAGCAGGTCGACGTGGTGTTCGTGACCACCGACCCTGCCCGGGACGACGAGAAGACCCTGCGGAGCTACCTCGACAGGTTCGACCCCTCGTTCGTCGGGCTGACTGGTGAGCTCGACACCATCATCGAGATCGGGCGCGACCTCGCGGTCCACGTGGAGGATGGCCAGAAGCTGCCGAGCGGCGGCTACGAGGTCACCCACGGCACCCAGGTCACCGCGATCGACGACCGCGACCGGGTGCCGGTGCTCTGGACCCAGGGCACCACCGCCGCTGACTTCGCCGACGACATCCACCACCTCCTCGCCCAGGAATGAGCGCGCCATGCCGACCAGGCTGACCAGCCTTGCCATCCCCAGCCCCAGCGACGGGGTCTGGAACCTCGGCCCGGTGCCGATCCGTGGCTACGCCCTGTGCATCATCCTGGGCATCGTCGCCGCCATCTGGATCGGCGAGAAGAGATGGATTGCCCGCGGCGGAAGGTCGGGGGAGGTCAGCGATCTCGCGGTCTGGGCGGTGCCGTTCGGCCTGGTGGGCGGCCGGCTGTACCACGTCATCACCGACTACCAGCTCTACTTCGGCGAGGGTGAGAACCCGATCACGGCGCTCTACATCTGGCGCGGCGGCCTCGGCATCTGGGGCGGGATCCTGATGGGCGCCGTCGGCGTCGCGATCGGTGCGAAGGTGAAGGGGATCAAGCTGCCGCCCCTCTTCGACGCCCTCGCACCCGGGGTACTGGTCGCGCAGGCGATCGGGCGTTGGGGCAACTGGTTCAACCAGGAGCTCTTCGGCAAGCCGACCGACCTGCCGTGGGCCCTCGAGATCGACGCCGCCTTCCGGCCCGAGGGCTACTTCCAGTACGAGACGTTCCATCCAGCGTTCCTCTACGAGTTCGTGTGGAACCTGGCCGCCTTCGTCCTGGTGATCTGGCTCGACCGGAGGTTCCGGCTCGGCCATGGTCGGGTGCTCGCCCTCTACGTGATGGCCTACACCGCCGGCCGAGCCTGGATCGAGATGCTGCGCATCGACGACGTGCAGATGCAGGACGTCCTGGGGCTGCGGCTCAACGTCTGGACCTCGATCGTGCTGTTCGTCGCCGCTGCCGCCTACTTCGTGGTCAGCGCCCGGCTGAGACCCGGCCGCGAGGAGCACGTCTACACGCGGGAACCGCGCGAGGAGGGCGCTGCCGAGACCTCACCCGAGACGGCCGAATAGCGGTGCGGCGGTCGTCGAATAGCGGTCGGACAGCGTTCGAAACGGGTGGCACGAGCAGCCGCGCACAGCGCTGTCCGCCACTCAGTCGGCCACTCCAGTCCGTGGTGACCGGGTGGTAGCCTGACTCCTCCGCTCGGGCCAACGTCGTCCCCTGCACCGCAGCATTCACGCCCACATCACGAAATCTGCCGACCCGTTCGGTCCGCTCAGGCCTTCCGGGCCGGCGTACCGGCGAAGACGACGACGGGAGAATGCCTAGTGTCGACGCTGCACGCGTTCCCGCCGCACCTGCCTCCCGAGCAAGGGCTGTATGACCCTCGGCACGAGCACGACGCCTGTGGCGTCGCCTTCGTCGCCACGTTGACCGGCGAGGCCAGTCACCAGATCGTGGCCCAGTCGCTCACGGCCCTGCGCAACCTCGAGCACCGGGGTGCGGCAGGCGCCGAGCCGACGTCGGGCGACGGAGCGGGGATCTTGATGCAGGTCCCGGACGCGTTCCTGCGCGCGGTCGTCGACTTCGAGCTGCCGCCGCCGTCGTCGTACGCCGTCGGCACGGCCTTCCTGCCCGGGGACGCCGAGCGGGTGACCAAGATCCGCCGTCGGATCGAGGAGCTCGCGGCCGAGGAGGGCCTCCAGGTGCTCGGCTGGCGTGAGGTGCCGACCAACCCCGACATGCTGGGCGCGACCGCCCGCGGCGTGATGCCGGCGTTCAGCCAGGTCTTCGTCGCCGGCGCCGGATCCCGCGTGGCCGGCATCGCCCTGGAGCGACTGGCGTTCTGCCTGCGCAAGCGTGCCGAGCGCGAGACGGAGGTCTACTTCCCGTCGCTCTCGTCGCGCACCCTCGCCTACAAGGGGATGCTCACCACCGATCAGCTGGACAACTTCTTCCCCGACCTGACCGACGAGCGGGTCGCCTCCGCGCTGGCGGTCGTGCATTCGCGGTTCTCGACCAACACGTTCCCCAGCTGGCCCCTGGCCCACCCGTTCCGGTTCATCGCCCACAACGGCGAGATCAACACCGTCATGGGCAACCGCAACTGGATGCGGGCGCGCGAGGCGCTGCTCCGCTCCGACCTGCTCGCGAGCCCTCGGGCGAGCGACGATCGGGGTGGTCCGGGGGACCTCGAGCGGATCTATCCGATCTGCACCCCCGGTGCGTCGGACTCCGCGTCGTTCGACGAGGTACTGGAGCTGCTGCACATGGGCGGCCGGTCCCTGCCGCACGCGGTGCTGATGATGATCCCCGAGGCGTGGGAGAACCACGCCGAGATGGACGCCGCACGGCGGGCGTTCTACTCCTTCCACTCCTCGCTCATGGAGCCGTGGGACGGGCCCGCCTGCGTGGTGTTCACCGACGGCTCCCAGATCGGCGCGGTGCTGGACCGCAACGGATTGCGGCCGTCGCGTTACTGGGTCACCGACGACGGTCTGGTCGTGCTCGCCTCCGAGGTCGGCGTCCTCGACCTCGACCCGGCCTCGATCGTCCGCAAGGGCCGGCTCCAGCCGGGCCGGATGTTCCTCGTCGACACCGACGAGCACCGGATCATCGAGGACGAGGAGATCAAGGCCGAGCTCGCCGCGGAGCACCCGTACGACGAGTGGCTGCACGCCGGCCTGATCCACCTCGACGACATCCCCGAGCGTGAGCACATCGTGCACACCCACGCGTCCGTCACGCGGCGCCAGCAGATCTTCGGCTACACCGAGGAGGAGCTGCGGATCCTGCTGACCCCGATGGCGAACACCGGGGCCGAGCCGATCGGCTCGATGGGCACCGACACCCCGATCGCGGCACTGTCCGACAAGCCGCGACTCCTCTTCGACTACTTCAGCCAGCTCTTCGCGCAGGTCACCAACCCACCGCTGGACGCGATTCGGGAGGAGCTTGTCACCTCGCTGAAGGGCACCATCGGCCCGGAGGCCAACCTGCTCGAGCCCGCTCCGGCGTCCTGTCGCCAGGTGGTGCTGCCGTTCCCGGTCATCTCCAACGACGACCTGGCCAAGATCCGGCACATCAACCGCGACGGCGACATGCCGGGCTTCATCACCCACGTCTCCCGAGGCCTGTACGACGTCGAGGGCGGCGGTGCCGCGATGGCGGAGCGGATCGACGAGATCTGCACGGAGGTCTCCGAGGCCATCGCCGGCGGCGCCCGGATCATCGTGCTGTCCGACCGGCACTCCACCGCCGAGACGGCGCCGATCCCGTCCCTTCTGCTGACCGGTGCGGTCCACCACCACCTGGTGCGCGAGAAGACCCGCACCCAGGTCGGGCTCCTGGTGGAGGCAGGGGATGTCCGCGAGGTGCACCACATCGCGCTGCTCATCGGGTACGGCGCCGCGGCGGTCAACCCGTACCTCGCGATGGAGTCGGTGGAGGACCTCGCCCGCGACGCCTACTACGTGAAGCAGGATCCCGAACAGGCGGTCGCCAACCTGATCAAGGCGCTCGGCAAGGGCGTGTTGAAGGTGATGTCGAAGATGGGGGTCTCGACCGTGGCGTCGTACACCGGTGCCCAGATCTTCGAGGCCATCGGCCTGTCCCGGGCGGTCGTCGACAAGTACTTCACCGGCACGACCTCCAAGCTCGGCGGCATCGAGCTCGACACCATCGCCGACGAGGTCGCCCAGCGGCACGCCGTCGCCTACCCGCCCGCCGGAATCGCGCCCGCCCACCGCCAGCTCGCCATCGGCGGGGAGTACCAGTGGCGGCGGGAGGGCGAGCCGCACCTGTTCGACCCCGACACGGTCTTCCGGCTGCAGCACGCCACCCGAACCGGACGGTATGACATCTTCAAGCAGTACACCTCCCGCGTCGACCAGCAGTCCGAGCGGATGATGACGCTGCGCGGGATGTTCCGGTTCTCCGGGGAGCGGGAGTCGGTCCCGATCGACGAGGTCGAGCCGGTCTCGACGATCGTGAAGCGGTTCTCCACCGGGGCGATGTCCTACGGCTCGATCAGCAAGGAGGCGCACGAGACCCTCGCCATCGCCATGAACCGGCTGGGCGCGAAGTCCAACACTGGTGAGGGCGGCGAGGACGCCGACCGGCTGCACGACCCCGAGCGGCGCAGCGCGATCAAGCAGGTCGCGTCCGGTCGCTTCGGTGTGACCGCGGAGTACCTCACGAACTCCGACGACATCCAGATCAAGATGGCGCAGGGTGCCAAGCCCGGCGAGGGTGGCCAGCTGCCTGGCAACAAGGTCTACCCGTGGGTGGCCAAGACTCGCTACAGCACCCCGGGCGTCGGCCTGATCAGTCCGCCACCGCACCACGACATCTACTCGATCGAGGACCTCGCGCAGCTGATCCACGACCTCAAGAACGCGAATCCCTCGGCACGCATCCACGTGAAGCTGGTCTCCGAGGTGGGGGTCGGTACGGTCGCGGCGGGCGTGTCCAAGGCGCACGCGGACGTCGTACTCATCTCTGGTCACGACGGGGGCACCGGCGCCGCGCCGCTGACCTCGCTCAAGCACGCCGGCGGCCCGTGGGAGCTCGGCCTGGCCGAGACCCAGCAGACCCTGTTGCTGAACGGGCTGCGCGACCGGATCGTGGTCCAGACCGACGGCCAGCTGAAGACCGGTCGCGACGTGATGATCGCGGCGCTGCTCGGGGCCGAGGAGTTCGGGTTCTCGACCGCGCCGCTCGTGGTGTCGGGCTGCATCATGATGCGCGTCTGCCACCTCGACACCTGCCCCGTGGGCGTGGCCACCCAGAACCCGGTCCTGCGCGAGCGCTACACCGGCCAGGCCGACCACGTCGTCAACTTCTTCGAGTACGTCGCGGAGGAGGTTCGAGAGCTGCTCGCGGAGCTCGGCTTCCGCAGCCTCGACGAGGCGATCGGCAGGGTCGACGCGCTCGACGTCACGCAGGCGCTCGACCACTGGAAGGCGGCGGGGCTCGACCTCTCACCGATCCTGCACCTGCCGGATCTGCCTCCGGGCGCCGCGTTGCACAACACGACCGGCCAGGACCACGGTCTGGAGAAGGCGCTGGACAACGAGCTGGTGAAGCTGGCCGCACCGGCGCTCGAGAAGGGCGAGCCGGTGCGGGCGCAGCTGGAGGTGCGCAACGTCAACCGGACCGTCGGGACCATGCTCGGCCACGAGGTGACCAAGCGGTACCGCGGTGAGGGTCTCCCCGATGGGACCATCGACCTCACCTTCCTCGGCTCCGCCGGCCAGTCGTTCGGTGCCTTCGTGCCCACCGGCGTCACGCTCCGACTCGAGGGCGATGCCAACGACTACCTGGGCAAGGGGCTCTCCGGGGGCCGGATCGTCGTCCGCCCGGACCGGGCGGCGACGTTCGAGGCCAGCGAGCAGATCATCGCGGGCAACGTGATCGCCTACGGAGCGACCGCGGGTGAGATCTTCCTCCGCGGCGTCGTGGGGGAGCGGTTCTGTGTCCGCAACTCCGGCGCGGTCGCCGTCGTCGAGGGGGTCGGTGACCACGGGTGCGAGTACATGACCGGCGGCACCGTGGTCGTCCTGGGTGGCACCGGCCGCAACTTCGCCGCTGGCATGTCGGGTGGTTACGCCTTCGTGCTCGATCTCGACGAGCAGCGGGTGAACCTGGAGCTGGTCGACCTGAGCCCGGTCGTCGACGATGCTGCCGACGAGCTGCATGCGCTGGTCACCCGGCACTTCGAGGAGACCGACTCTTCCGTTGCGGAGAAGCTGCTGGCCGACTGGGAGACCTCGCTGACCCGATTCACCGAGGTCATGCCGAGCGACTACAAGCGGGTGCTCGAGGCAAGGGCGCAGGCGATCGAGGACGGCCTCAACGACGAGCAGGCCGCGGCCAGGATCATGGAGGTGCTTCATGGCTGATCCCAAGGGATTCCTCAAGGACGGCCGTGAGGTGGCGCCTCGCCGGCCGGTCGAGGAGCGGGTGCAGGACTGGAACGAGGTCTATCCCGACGACGGGGTCGGTCGCGCACTCCTGCCGATCATCACCAAGCAGGCAGGGCGCTGCATGGACTGCGGGATCCCGTTCTGCCACCAGGGCTGCCCCCTCGGCAACCTCATCCCCGAGTGGAACGACCTGGTCTGGCGCGACGACTGGGACGGCGCGATCGAGCGCCTGCACGCGACCAACAACTTTCCCGAGTTCACCGGCCGGCTCTGCCCCGCGCCCTGCGAACCGGCGTGCGTGCTGGGCATCAACCAGGAGCCGGTCACGATCAAGAACGTCGAGGTCGCGATCATCGACAAGGCGTGGGAGTCCGGCAACGTCCGGCCGCAACCGCCGGAGTGGCTCTCGGGGCGGACCGTGGCCGTGATCGGTTCTGGTCCGGCCGGCCTGGCGGTCGCGCAGCAGCTCACCCGGGCCGGTCACACCGTCGCCGTCTACGAGCGCGATGACCGGATGGGCGGGCTGCTCCGCTACGGCATCCCCGAGTTCAAGATGGAGAAGAAGCATCTGGACCGGCGACTCGACCAGATGCGGAGGGAGGGCACCGTCTTCCGCGCGGGGGTCGAGGTCGGGTCCGAGCTGACCGGCAGCCAGCTCACCGACAGGTACGACGCCGTGGTCCTCGCCATGGGCGCGACCGAGGCCCGCGACCTGGCCGTCCCCGGCCGCGACCTGGGCGGGATCCACCAGGCCATGGAGTACCTCCCGCAGTCCAACCGCGCCTCGTTGGGTGAGGAAGTCGTCGACCAGATCCGCGCCGACGGCAAGAACGTGGTGATCATCGGCGGGGGCGACACCGGCGCCGACTGCCTGGGCACGGCCACCCGGCAGGGTGCCGCGTCGATCACGCAGCTGGAGATCATGCCGGAACCACCGATCTCGCGGCCCAGTAACCAGCCATGGCCTTCCTACCCGATGATCTTCCGGGTCTCCGGAGCCCACGAGGAGGCCGGGGAGCGGGTCTTCGCCGTGTCGACCCAGGAGTTCCTGGCGGACGAGGCCGGCAACGTGCGCGCCCTGCGGCTGGTCGACGTCCAGTTCGAGGATGGCCAGTTCGCGGAGGTCGAGGGCACCGAGCGGGAGATCCCGGCCGAGCTGGTCCTGTTCGCAATGGGCTTCACCGGCCCCGAGAAGCAGGGTCTGGTGGAGCAGCTCGGGGTCGACCTCGACGAGCGCGGCAACGTGGCCCGCGACGCGTCGTACATGTCCTCGGTGCCGGGAGTCTTCGTCGCCGGCGACGCCGGCCGCGGCCAGTCGCTGATCGTCTGGGCGATCGCGGAGGGCCGCGCCGCCGCGGCCGCCGTCGACGAGTTCCTCACCGGTTCGACCAACCTGCCGGCCCCGATCCCGCCCACCGCCAGGCCGCTCGTCGTATAGCCGAGCCGGCGCCAGTTGCCGCGTGTTAGCGCCCGAGCCGGCGCCAGTTTCGGCAACTGGCGCCGACTCGGCCGCCTGTAGGGTCGACGCGTGCACAGAGCCAAGATCGTCTGCACCCTCGGCCCCGCCACCTCCACGCCGGAGCGCATTCGTGAGCTCGTCCTGGCCGGCATGGACGTCGCCCGCCTGAACATGAGCCACGGCACGCATGCCGACCACGAACGCAGCTACCAGCTGGTCCGGGAGGCCGCCGATGCGACCGGACACGGGGTCGGCATCGTCGCAGACCTGCAGGGACCCAAGATCCGGCTCGCCACGTTCGCGGACGGTCCGGTCGATGTCGAGCCCGGGCAGCAGTTCACGATCACGACCCGGGACGTGCCCGGTGACGAGAAGGTCTGCGCGACGACGTACGACGGGCTCCCCGGCGACGTCAGTGCGGGCGACCCGATCCTGGTCGACGACGGCAGGGTGCGCCTGCGGGTCGTCTCGGTGAACGGACGACGACGTGCGTGACCGAAGTCGAGATCGGTGGGCGCCTCAGCGACCACAAGGGCATCAACCTGCCCGGGGTGGCCGTCAGCGTGCCCGCCCTCTCGGAGAAGGACATCGAGGACCTGCGCTTCGCGCTCCACCTGTCCGTCGACTTCGTCGCGCTGTCGTTCGTCCGGTCCGCCGAGGACGTCGAGGACGGTCCGGCGGATGATGCGCGAGGAGGGCGATGCTCGTCCCCGTCATCGCCAAGATCGAGAAGCCGCAGGCGATCGACAACATCGACGAGATCGTCGATGCCTTCGACGCGTTCATGGTCGCCCGCGGGGACCTCGGGGTCGAGTGCCCGCTCGAGGAGGTGCCGTTCATCCAGAAGCGACGTCATCAACAAGGCGCGACGCAACGCCAAGCCGGTCATCGTGGCGACCCAGATGCTCGAGTCGATGATCACGAGCCCGGCGCCGACCCGGGCCGAGGCCTCCGACGTCGCGAACGCCGTCCTCGACGGCGCCGACGCCGTGATGCTCTCGGGGGAGACCAGCGTGGGGGAGTACCCCATCGAGACCGTGCGCACCATGGACCGGATCGTCGACGGCCACCGAGCGCCACGGCCTGCCGCACATGACCGCGCTCGACTGGCAGCCGCGGACCCGGGGCGGCGTGATCGCCAAGGCCGCCGCGGAGGTCGCGGAGCGGGTCGAGGCGAAGTTCCTCGTCGCGTTCACCCAGTCCGGCGACTCGGCCCGTCGCCTGTCCCGCTACCGCGGGACAGCGTCCCGATCCTCGCCTTCACGCCGGAGGCGAAGGTCCGCTCCCAGCTGTCGATGACCTGGGGCGTCGAGACCTTCAAGACCGCCGCCGTCGAGCACACCGACGAGATGGTGCGCCAGGTCGACGAGGCGCTGCTGGAGATCGGCCGGGTGCGAGGAGGGCGACCTGGTCGTCATCATCGCCGGCAGCCCGCCGGGCATCCCCGGCTCCACCAACGCCCTGCGCATCCACCGGATGGGCGACGCGATCAACGAGGTGGCGCCGGCCTACCGCCGTCGCTGAGTCCGCAGCACCTGCGAGGCGTCTCTAGGACGGTGTCCTACGGCTCGATTCGGATGACGTTCTGGGCGCAGTGCCCCGGGTGGGATTCGAACCCACACTGAATGGTGTTTGAGACGCATGCCTCTGCCGTTGGGCTACCGGGGCCGCGCCGGGCCAAACGCTACCCGGATGCTCTCCGGCGATCCAGCACTTGCCAAAGCCTAGTAATTCAGTACAGTTACGACTCTCAGAGTCAGCGCGGATTGCGGGAGGTCGTCATGTGGAAGCCGTGGGCAGTCGCCAGCTGGGTGCGCGCAGCCACGAGCGGGCGGTGGCCAACGCCCGGACCGCCGCGACCGAGCTGAGCCGGCTGCGGGTGGAGCGGGCCGAGATCGAGCTGTACGTCGCGCAGCGCGCCGCCGAGCGCAGGCCGACCAGCCCGCCTGACCCACACCCGCGGAGCCACCCGGCGGGCGGCGCGCTGCCGCTAACCTGTCGGCCGTGAACCAGCCCACCACGCCTCGACGGCCCGGCGACGCGTCGTCATCGCCGAGGACGAGACGCTGATCCGGATGGATCTCGCCGAGATGCTCGGCGAGGAGGGGTACGACGTCGTCGGCCAGGCCGGTGACGGGGCGCGGGCCGTCGAGCTGGCCGAGGAGCTCCGGCCCGACCTGGTCATCGTCGACGTGAAGATGCCCGTGCTCGACGGGATCGCGGCCGCCGAGCGGATCGCCGGGCAGCGGATCGCGCCGGTGGTGATCCTCACCGCGTTCTCCCAGCGCGAGCTGGTCGAGCGGGCCCGGGACGCCGGCGCCATGGCCTACCTGGTCAAGCCGTTCACCAAGAGCGACCTGGTGCCGGCCATCGAGATGGCGGTGAGCAGGTTCGCCGAGCTCGACGCCCTCGAGCGCGAGGTGGCCGACCTCAGCGAGCGGCTGGAGACCCGCAAGGCGGTCGACCGGGCCAAGGGCGTCCTCCAGAAGGAGCTCGGCACTCACCGAGCCCGATGCGTTCCGGTGGATCCAGAAGACGGCGATGGACCTGCGCCTCTCGATGCGCCAGGTCGCCGACGGCGTCGTCGCGCACGGTCCCGGGCGCTGCTCGTGAGCCGCGGATGACAGTTCGGAAACCATGCCGGGTGGTGTGGGCTGGACCACACCCCGGAGCCCTAGACTGCCCGCAGCACCCAGTCGGGGTGCGCGAAGGGAGGACCCGAGTGAAGCCTCGACCCACCGTCCGCGAACGTCTCGGGACGGGGTCATACCGTGCTCTCGCGGCCTCTGCTGGCGGCGCTGCTCGCACCACTGATGCTGGTGCTGTGTCTCCGCCCCCGCCCAGGCGGCCGAGCACCCGACGCTGTGCGTCCCCGTCCGAGACCGCTGCCTGCATCGTCGGCACGCATCCGGTCCGAGGAGGACACCGTCGCGGACGTCGACCTCGTCAGTCACCGACGCCCGTCGGGCGAGGAGACGACGGTCACGACCGACGACGCCGGCAAGTGGAACCTCCAGGTCGACCGAGGCCGGCAAGTACACCGTCGCCATCGACGAGGAGTCGCTGCCCGAGGTCATCGACCGCCCGGGGCAAGACGGAGCGCACCGTCAACGTCAAGATCGGCGAGAGCAGCAGACGACGTACGTCGCCCTGTTCGAGGTCCGCACCGAGTCGTTCGACGCGAGCACCAGCAGGACCGACCTGCTGATCCAGAGCGCGTTCAACGGGCTGCGGCTCGGGCTGCTCCTCGCGCTCGCCTCGGTCGGGCTGTCCCTGATCTACGGCACGACCGGGCTGTCCAACTTCGCGCACGCCGAGCAGGTGACGCCTCGGCGGCATCCTCGCCTACGGGCTCGTCAACGTGGCCGGGCTGGGCCTGTGGCTCGGCGGCGATCATCGCCGTCATCCTGTGCGCGTTCACCGGCTACATCCAGGACCGCGGGCATGTGGCAGCCGCTGCGACGCCGGGGCCTGGGCTCACCCAGATGATGATCGTGACGATCGGCATGTCGCTCGCCGCGCAGTACACCTTCCAGTACTTCATCGGCGCCGGCACCGTGAAGGTCGTGATCAAGAGCTTCGACACCACGCACGATCGGCCCGGTCACCGTGACCACCATGTCGTTCGTCGCGATGGGCGTCTCTATCGTGGTGATCGCGGCTGGTCGGCTACGTCCTGCTGCGCACCCGGATCGGGCGGGCGACCAGGGCGGTGTCGGACAACCCGGCGCTGGCCGCGGCGTCCGGCATCGACGTGGACAAGATCATCCGGCTGGTCTGGACGGCCTCCATGGGCCTGGCCGGTCTGTCCGGCATCTTCTACGCCCTCGTCGTCAGCAACGGGATCCGGTGGGACACCGGCCTGCAGATCCTGCTGCTGCTGTTCGCGGCGGTGACGCTCGGCGGCCTCGGTACGGCGTTCGGCGCACTGGTCGGTTCGCTGATCATCGGCCTCGTCGTCGAGCTCGCCGGGCCGCTTGGGCGCACCCGGCGACCTCAAGTACGCCGTGGCGCTGGGCATCCTGATCCTGCTGCTGATGGTCAGGCCACAGGGCCTGCTCGGCCGCGCCGAGCGGGTCGGCTGAGAGGGGACTGACATGGACACCTTCATCAACATCCTCGAGGCGATGGCTCCGCGAGATGGTCGCGCCGCACGACCGCGGCCGTGGCGATCGCGGTCATCGGGCTCAACATCCACTTCGGCTTCACCGGACTGCTCAACATGGGCCAGGCCGGCTTCATGCTGCTCGGCGCCTACGGCTTCGCCATCTCGATCTGGAAGGGCCTGCCGCTGCCGGTGGCGCGTCCTGATCGGCTTCGGCGCGGCCTTCGTGTTCGCACTGATCCTGGGCATGCCGACCCTGAAGCTGCGAGGCGACTATCTGGCGATCGTGACGATCTCGGCCGCCGAGATCATCAGGTTCACCGGACGATTGTCGATCCTCACCGACTTCACCGGCGCCGCCCAGGGCATCCCCGGCAAGGAGTATCGCGACCCGTTCTCCGACCTGTCCTTCTTCGGGGACGGGGCGACCGGCATCGGGCCGCTCGGACTACAGCAACACCGGCGTCAACGGCTGGTGGGTGCGCTTCGTCGCCTGGACCCTCGTGGTCATCTGCGGCGCTGATCGTCTACCTGCTCGTCCGCAGCCCCTGGGGCCGCCTCCTGCGCGGCATCCGCGAGGACGAGGACGCGATCCGCAGCCTCGGCAAGAACGTCTTCGCCATCAAGATGCAGGCGCTGATCATCGGCGGTCTCTTCGGAGCCCTCGGCGGCATGATGTACGTGCTGCCCGGCTCGGTGCAGGCCGATGCCATGGGCCGATCGCTGACGTTCTTCTGCTATACGGCCCTGCTGATCGGCGGTGCCGCGACGGTGTTCGGCCCGATTCTCGGCACGGTGATCTTCTACACCGCCCGGATCTTCGTCAAGAACGCCGCCAACGCCTACGTGCCCGACAGCATCATGAGCACCCAGGAGACCGAGTCGTTCTCGTTCATCGTCGTGGGAGTCGCGCTGATGCTGATCGTGATCTTCAGACCACAAGGCATCCTCGGCAACAAGAGGGAGTTGCAGTTCAATGTCTGAGCAGGTGGCCACCGCGTCCCTGGCCGACCCGGCCGTGCGCAAGAAGCTGACGTCCGAGGTCGAGTCGACCCCGGGCTCGTCGAAGCCCGACTCGATCCTGGTGGTCGACAACATCGTCCGCCAGTTCGGCGGCATGACGGCGGTCAACGTCGACCACCTGGAGGTGCAGCGGGGCATCATCACCGCGCTGATCGGACCGAACGGTGCCGGCAAGACCACGTTCTTCAACCTGATCACCGGCTTCGACAGGCCGACGTCGGCACGGCAGGGCGCGCACTGGTCCTTCGACGGACGAACGCTCGACAAGACATCGGCGTCGAGCGTCGCGCGGGCCGGCATGGTCCGGACCTTCCAGCTCACCAAGGCGCTGAGCCGGATGACGGTGATCGACAACATGATGCTCGGCGCCCAGGGGCAGCAGGGGGAGAACCTCCTCAAGTCGGCGTTCAAGCCGCTGTGGTCCCGGCAGGAGCTGGACAATCGAGGAGAAGGCCAAGGAGCTTCTCGAGCGGTTCAGCCTGCTGGAGAAGAAGGACGACTACGCCGGCAGCCTCTCCGGTGGCCAGCGCAAGCTGCTCGAGATGGCACGAGCGCTGATGAGCGATCCGAAGATGATCATGCTGGACGAGCCGATGGCGGGCGTGAACCCGGCGCTCACGCAGTCGCTGCTGGGCCACATCCAGAGCCTGCGCGACGAGGGGATGACGGTGCTCTTCGTGGAGCACGACATGCACGTCGTGCGCCACATCTCCGACTGGGTCGCGGTCATGGCCGAGGGACGACTCGTGGCCGAGGGGACGGCCGACGCCGTCATGGCCGACCCCGCCGTGATCGACGCCTACCTCGGTGCCCACCACGACACCGACCTCGGCGACGACGAGCTGCTCAGCGACGAGGCGCTGGAGCAGATCGCCGAGGAGGTCGCTGCCGAGGAGGCCGAACGCGAGGCCGAGGAGGCCGAGCCGGAGGCCCGATCGAGGGCGAGCAGCGCGCGGAGGAGAAGGCATGAGCCAGCAGGCGGAGCCAGACGCAGCAGGCCGTCGTCGAGGCCGAGGACATCGTCGCCGGCTACATCCCGGGCGTGAACATCCTCAACGGCTGCAGCCTGGTCGCCTACCCCGGCGAGATGATCGGCATCATCGGCCCGAACGGCGCCGGCAAGTCGACCCTGCTCAAGGCGATGTTCGGCCTGGTGCAAGGTGCACTCCGGGAAGCGTGACGCTGCATGGCGAGGAGATCACGAATCTCAAGGCCAACAAGCTCGTGGAGATGGGGGTCGGGTTCGTGCCCCAGACCAACAACGTCTTCCCGACGCTGAGCATCGAGGAGAACCTCCGGATGGGGCTGTTCATGCGCCCCAAGAAGCTGACCGAGCGACTCGCCGCCACCTGGGACCTGTTCCCGGTGCTGCACGACCGTCGCAACCAGCGCGCCGGAGCCCTCTCCGGCGGCGAGCGCCAGTCCCTGGCGATGGCCAGGGCCCTGATGATGGAGCCCTCGGTGCTGCTGCTCGACGAGCCCTCCGCCGGCCTGTCGCCGGTCCGCCAGGACGAGACGTTCCTTCGCACCCGCAGGATCAACAAGACCGGCGTGTGCGTCGTCATGGTCGAGCAGAACGCGCGACGCTGCCTGCAGATCTGCGACCGCGGCTACGTCCTCGACCAGGGCCGGGACGCCCACACCGGCACCGGTCGAGAGCTGGCCAAGGACCCCAAGGTGATCGAGCTCTACCTCGGCACCCTCGCCGAGGACGTCGACGCCGAGCGGGCGGAGCAGGCCAAGGAGTAAGCCGAGACCACGGAGTAGGCAGACACAGAAGTGGCCCCGGACCATGCGGTCCGGGGCCACTTCTTGTGGTTGGTTACCGACCTCAGGTCAGCTGGAACCCTCCACGGTGCTGGCGATCTCGTAGGTGTTGTCGGCGTTGTACTTGTAGATGCCGATGAACGCCGAGGACGGGTCGTTCTTGTCGTTGATCGGACCGATGCCCGACGGACCGGCGTACCGGATCTCGCCGCCCTCTTCGAGCAGGGCGACGCAGTCCTCGTACGTGTTGCACTCCTCGCCGTCGGTGGCGCCGGAGACAGCCGCGTAGTTCTCCTGGATGGTCTGGCGATCCGTGCGAGCCTCCCTTGATCGCGGCGAGGGCCGCGAGCATCACCGCGTCGTAGGACTCGGCGCCGTAGGAGAAGTCGGCCAGCGGCTCGCCCTCGGCGGACTCGTACCAGCCGGACAGGCGGTCCTTGAAGCCCTGCTCGGGGTCGTTGCCGGGCAGCGTGCCCTGCGCGCCCTCGAGCGACGCCGGGCTCGCAGCTCCTCGCTGTAGTCGGACAGGTTGCCGTCGGTGAAGTACGTCTTCGACATGTCCCATCCCTGTGCCTGCAGCTCGGGAAGGATGGCGCTGGTCTCGTCGAACGCAAGAACGACGATGGCGTCCGGGTTGGCGTTGAGCGCCGCGGTGACCTCCGCCGAGAACGTCGTCTGGCCGGCCGGGAACTCGTCGCCCTGGCCCTTGCCGCCGTAGACGACCTCGCCGCCGTTGGCCACGATGGTCTCCTGCGGTGAAGTTGCGGAGACCGGTGCCGTAGGTGTCGTTGAACACGATGAAGGCGACCCGCTGGTAGCCGTCGGACGTGATCAGCGTGCCCAGCGCGTTGCCCTGGATGGTGTCCGGGGGCGACGTGCGGAAGTAGTACGGCGAGTAGCCGCTCAGGTCCACCGCGGTGTTCGCCGGCGAAACCTGGGTGATCTTCGCGTCGGTCAGGGTGTCGACGAAGTTCAGCGACACGCTGGAGGATGCCGCGCCGATCACGACGGACGGCTTGGCGGCGACCATGTCACCGGCGGACGCGGTCGAGACCGACATGTCGGTCGAGTCGCCGGAGTCGAGGATCTGGTGACAGGCGTCCGCGCCGTCCACGCCACCCGCGGCGTTGATGTCGGACACGGCCAGGCCCACACCGGCAATTTCGGGGGGGCCGAGGAACGCAAGGTTGCCCGTGAGCGGCAGGATGCCGCCTACCTTGAAGGTGTCGGCGCTCGACGTGCCGCCTGCACACTGATCGTTCGTGAAGGTTTGCTCGGCCGGCTCGGACGTCTCGTCGGTCGGGTCGCTACCGGCCTCTGGATCGTCGTCATCGGAGCCACACGCTGCGAGGGACAAGCTGAGGATGGCGGTACCGGCCATCAGCTTGACCCAGGTGGCGGTTCTGGATCGATTCACGGGGTGAACCTTTCTGTCGCGTTGGTGCACTTCACCGCTACTGCGCCCGGGGTCGGGCGTAGCCATGCAACCGTAGGGCCGGCGGTGGTGAGGAGCCTCACCCGGCACCCTGTCGTTAGCGAACCGTTACGTCAATGGATCCACGCCGCAAACTGGACCAGACAAGGTGCCACGATCAGGGCCGGGAGCAGGTCCGCGACCGGAATCTCGCGCACCCGCAGCAGGCGCAGGGCAACGCCGACCAGCAGAAGCCCGCCGGTGGCGGTCATGGCCGCGACGTGCGCGTCGGGGAGCACGTCGCCCAGCAGGAGCCCGAGCGCGGTGAGGCTGCCCTGGACGACGAGCACGGTGAGCGCGCTCGCCGCCACCCCCCATCCGAAGGCCGCCGCGAACGCAATCGCGGCGAATCCGTCGAGCGCGGACTTGAGGAACAGCTGGTCGGCGCCTTGCGCCGAGGCCGTCGCTCAACGACCCCAGAATCGTCAGCGGGCCCGTGCAGAACACCAGCGACGAGATCACGAAGCCCTCGATGAACCGGTGTCGCTCCACGGACCCCTGGTCCCCGGCGAGGCGGGTCTGGAGCCAGCCCCCGAGCGACTCGACGCGCGACTCCAGGCGCAGCAAGGAGCCGACGATGCCGCCGACCACCAGCGAGCCGAGGACGATCAACATCGGCGCGCTGGATCCGACGTACGACGAGAGCGCACCGTCGGTCACGGCGACCGCGCTGGTCCCGGCGATCAGCAGGGTCACCAGACCGAGCGCGTCGGTGACGACGTCCCGGGTACGCGCCGCGCAACCGGTTGCCCAGCAGCACGCCGAGGGTGGCTCCTATGAGCACCGTGGCGACGTTGACCAGCGTGCCGAGTCCGGGGATGGCGGGTCTCCTCTGTCGGGACGAAGGTCCTGAGCGTAGTCTCGGCCCGGTGAGCCGTGTCCGGGGGACCCGGGAGATGTGGCCGGCACAGTGGAGAGGGTCTGAGACACCGATGAAGCGGACACAACTGTCCCTGAGATCCGCGGAGCTCCGCGACTCCGACGTACTCACCGAGGTGTGGGGCGACGTGATGCGCCGGACCGACCGCGCCGAGCAGGCCGCGGATCTGAATTCGATCATCCAGAGGGTCCAGTCGCTCTCCGACGAACGCATCGTCGTCGCGGAGTACGACGGCCAGGTCGCTGGCGCGGTCCACCTGCGGGCCACCACGATCAGCCCGCTCAACCTGGAACCGGTCGTGCAGGCCATCTCGCCGCACGTCCTGCCCGCAGTTCCGCCGGCATGGCGTGGGTCGGGCGCTGATGGAGGCCGCCGTGGCCTTCGCCGAGGAGCACGGGATCGCTCACCTGGGCGCGGCCGCCGTGGCCGGCTCCCGCGACGCGAACCGGTTCATGGCCCGCCTCGCGCTCACACCGTTCGCGAACCTGCGGCTGGCCCCCACCCAGGTCGTGAAGGCCAAGCTGACAGCGGCGGGCCCGGTGACCGGGCGCGCGCACGGCAGCGCCCGCCACCTCACGAAGGTCGTCGCCGCGCGTCGCTCGATGCGCCGGGAACGGACGCCCACGGCCGGCTGACCCGCCGCCTGACAGGCTCGTCTACGGCTTCGCCCGGTCAGCGGGGATCAGTGCGCAGGTGATCCGTGACGTGCACACCCTCTTGCCGCGGTCGTCGGTGATGACCACCTCATAGCAGGCCATCGAGCGACCGAGGTGCACCGCGGTCGCTACTCCCGTCACCGTGCCCGACGTCGCGGTGCGATGGTGCGTGGCGTTGATGTCGACGCCGACCGAGAGCCGGTCGGGGTAGCCGTGCATCGCCGACCCGACCGAGCCCAGGGTCTCGGCCAGCACCACGGATCCACCCCCGTGCAGCAGTCCGTAAGGCTGGGTGTTGCCCTCGACCGGCATCGTCGCGACGACCCGTTCTGGTGAGATCTCGACCAGCTCGACCCCCATCTTCTCGTTCAGGGCACCCATGCCCTCCGGCATCTGGGCGATGAACTCCTCGATGGAAACCTTGTGGGCCTGGGCGGACGCGGCGGACTGGTGGTCGGTCATGACCGGCATTGTTCCTGACCCCGGTTGCCGGCCGGTTGGCTGTCCGTGGCGGCGGCTAGGCTCGGTGAGTGCCCGAGACCGAGACCCGCACCGAACCTTCCCAGGCCGATCAGGTCCAGCGCCCGCGGCTGCTGCTCCTCGACGGCCACTCTCTGGCCTATCGCGCGTTCTTCGCGCTCCCGGTCGAGAACTTCTCGACCACGACCGGGCAGCACACCAACGCGGTCTACGGCTTCACCTCGATGCTGGTCAACATGCTCCGCGACGAGCAGCCGACCCACATCGCGGTCGCCTTCGACGTGTCCCGCAAGACGTTCCGCGTGCAGGAGTACGCCGAATACAAGGCCAAGCGCAACAAGACGCCCTCGGAGTTCAGCAGCCAGCTCCCGCTGATCCAGCAGATGCTGGACGCGCTGAGCATCCCCTACCTGCAGAAGGAGGGGTACGAAGCCGACGACATCATCGGGACCCTCGCCACGCGGGCGGTCGAGGACGACATGGACGTGCTCATCGTGAGCGGCGACCGTGACGCCTTCCAGCTCGTCTCGGAGCGGACGACGGTGCTCTACCCGACCCGCGGGGTCTCCGAGGTGGCCCGGATGACGCCTGCGGCGGTCGAAGAGCGTTACGGCCTCCCGCCGGCGCGCTACCCAGAGCTGGCCGCCCTCGTGGGCGAGACCTCCGACAACCTGCCCGGGGTGCCGCTCGTCGGGCCGGGCGTGGCGGCGAAGTGGCTCAACCAGTACGACGGCCTCGACAACCTGATCACCCACGCCGACGAACTCACCGGCAAGCGTGGCGACAACCTGCGGGCGCATCTCGGAGACGTCATCAGGAACCGTCGACTCAACGCCCTGGTCTGCGACCTCGACCTCGAGGTCGGTCCCGAGCAGCTGCTGCTCCGGGAATGGGACCGCCAGCGCGCGCTGGAGCTGTTCGACGAGCTGGAGTTCCGGGTGAGCTGCGCACCCGCACCATGGAGACGCTCGCCGCCGAGGAACTGATCGACGAGGGCGGCTTCGAGATGACCGGCCGGACCCTCGGTCCGGGCGAGGTCGCGGCCTTCCTCGACCAGCTCGGCGGTCAACACGTGGGCGTACACGTGCGCGGCGGCTGGGGCTCGGGGACGGGCCGGGTGGACGGGATCGCCTTCGCCGACGTCACCGGGCTGGCCGGCCTATGGTCGACGTTGCGAGGCTGACCCCCGAAGACGACTCCGCGCTGGCGGAGTGGGTCGCGGATCCGGACAAGCCGAAGGTGTTCCACGACACGAAGGGACCTGAGCTGGCCATCGCGGCGCACGGGTGGCAGCTGGCGGGCGTGGTGAGCGACACCGCGCTGGCGGCGTACCTCGCCCAGCCCGACCAGCGTTCCTACAACCTGGCCGACCTGACCCTGCGCTATCTGCGTCGCGAGCTGAGGAACGAGGCACAGGGCGACCAGGACATGCTCTTCGACGACACGTCGAGGACGTCGCCTCGACGGCGATGCTGCATGCGCGCGCAGTGATCGACCTGGCCGAGGCACTCGACGGTGAGGTCGATCGTGCCGGAGGGGGGCAGCTGCTGGCCGAGATCGAGCTGCCGCTGGTGCACGTGCTGGCCGGGATGGAGGCGAACGGCATCGCCGTCGACATCGACCACCTCGAGTCGCTCGAGCGCCACTTCGCGTCGGAGGCTGAAGAACGGCCGCGGACGAGGCCTTCGCCGTGATCGGCAAGGAGATCAACCTCGGCTCGCCCAAGCAGCTCCAGGTGGTGCTCTTCGACGAGCTCGACATGCCGAAGACCAAGCGCACCAAGACCGGCTACACGACCGATGCCGACGCCCTTCAGCAGCTCTACGAGAAGACCGAGCACCCGTTCCTGGTTGCGCTGCTGCGGCATCGCGACGTCTCGCGGCTGCGGCAGACGATCGAGGGCCTGCTCAAGACGGTCGCGTCCGACGGCCGCATCCACACGACGTTCAACCAGACCATCGCCGCCACGGGCCGTCTCTCCAGCACCGACCCGAACCTGCAGAACATTCCGATCCGCACCGAGGAGGGACGTCGGATCCGGGAGGGCTTCGTCGTCGGCAAGGGCTTCGAGTCCCTCCTGACCGCCGACTACAGCCAGATCGAGATGCGGATCATGGCTCACCTCTCGGAGGACGTGCTCCTGATCGAGGCGTTCAAGTCCGGGCGGGACTTCCACTCGATCACGGCTGCGCGGGTCTTCGACGTGGAGGCGGACGCCGTCAACACCGAGATGCGGGCGAAGATCAAGGCGATGAACTACGGCCTCGCCTACGGCCTGTCGGCATTCGGGCTCGGCCAGCAGCTGCGGATCGACCCGGCCGAGGCGCGCGGGCTGATGGACGAGTACTTCGAGACCTTCGGCGGGGTGCGTGACTATCTGCGACGGGATCGTCGACGAGGCCCGCAAGGCCGGCTTCACCGAGACCATCTGGGGCCGTCGCCGCTACCTCCCCGACCTGACCAGCGACAACCGTCAGCGTCGCGAGATGGCCGAGCGGATGGCCCTCAACGCTCCCATCCAGGGGTCGGCCGCCGACCTGATCAAGGTCGCCATGCTCAACGTCAACCGCGCCCTCGCCGAGTCCGGCCTCGCGTCACGGATGCTTCTCCAGGTCCACGACGAGCTGGTCTTCGAGGTGGCCCCGGGGGAGCGCGACGACCTCGAACGGCTGGTCCGCGAGCAGATGGCCGGCGCCGCCGACCTCGCCGTACCCCTCGACGTCTCCGTCGGCACCGGCCGCAGCTGGCACGAGGCAGCCCACTAGCCCGCCACTGTGCCGCCCACTGGGCCGTCGACTGGGCCGGCAGTCAGGCACTCAGTCAGGCCGGGCGGGTTCCCTGCTCCACCCACTCATGCTGCTCCGACGGCGATGGCTGGCGCATGACGTGGAAGCTCAGGATCAGCAGGGAGACGAGGAGCAGCGAGTCGACCACCACGACCACTGTCAACAAGGCGTCGAGCGATGACGTGAGCAGCCCGGCCCCAGCCACCACGACCAGGGCACCCCAGACGAGGTAGATGGAGCGTTGGCCCTGGCGCGCCAGCACGGAGTACACGAGCAACTGCAGCATGGCCAGCACGGTGCCGAGGACCGCGAACAGGCCCAGGCGCGACTCGATCTCGGCGTACTCGGCCCCGCCGACGAAGACCATCGCCAGGTCCGGGAGCACGAGCGCGCCCGCGGTGGCCAGCGCGCCCAGAACCGCGACGACAGACAGGCTTCGCGTCAATGCGCGCCTGCGCTCGGCCGCGGTGGACATGGCGGGGAACGCCACGACCACGACGAACTGCGGCAGGAAGAGCACGGCCTTCGTGAGGATCAGCCCGCCGGCGTAGAGCCCGGCTTCATGGTCGTCGAGGACGTTTCGCGCCACGATCACGTCCACGTTGCAGAGGGCGAAGAAGGCCAGCAGGGCCTGTGAGTTGCGCACCGTTTCCCGGATGACCGACCGGGCGGCGTGCGACTCGCTCGACAGGCCGGGTTGACGCTCCCCGCGGAGGGCGATCCAGCCCACGACGACGGGCAGCAGCGCGCCCAGGGCGACACCCAGCATCGCCATGAACTCAGTGGGGCGCCACACGATCAACGCGGTCCCGATCACCAGCCTCGGCACGCCGCTGGCGACGTACAACACGGCCAACGGCCACCATCGGCGCTCGCCCTGGAGGATGCCGGCCTGACCTCCCATGAACGTCAGGGGCACGGCGGTCAGGCCGACCAGCGCCGCGGTCTTCAGGTCGTCCAGTCGCAGCATGAGGTTGATCACCGGGCTGAGCAGCAACAGCAGCAGGCCGAGGACCAGTGCGCCGCGCACCGCGACCCGGAGGATGGTGGTCTCGATCTGGCCGACGTGCTCGGGGTCCGCGGACACCCGGCGGGCTGCGGTGGCCTGGAGTCCGAGGGCCAGGACGCTGATCGACCAGGAGGGTCGCCATCAGGCCGGCGAGCGCGCCGTACGAGCCTGGACCGAGCAGCCGCGCCGAGATCATCGTGAACCCGTAGGTCGCGAGGTTCATGACGGCCATGGCGACCGCGATCGTGCTCCCGCTCCTCAGCATCCGCGAGACGGAATTCCTGGGACTCGCCACCCGGCGAGCCTAGATGGTGGGGTCTCGGAACGCTTGCAAGGAGTCGCCCGAGCTACGTGTTCCACAACACGTCGACTCGAAATTACTGGCCAGTCACCTTCGTCGGTATAGTGACGCCGCGCGCGCCGGGAGGGCTGCGCGCCGCCGGAACTCGAGGGAGGGTCCGGTAGATCTTCCGGGAGGAGCGCGCCAGCATGCGCAACACATGGCTGGTCGGCGGAGCACTCACCCTGGCGGCCGTGGCCGTCGTCGTGGTGAGCGATCTGTTCGACCTCGAACTCGAATCCGCCGCCCTACTCGGGGTGGCCGTGGGCGCGATCGTTGCGCTGGTTCCAGACCGGTCTCCGCTGATGCGGTTGGCCGGATTCCTCGGTGGTTTCGCCGTCGCGTGGGTGGGCTACCTGGTGGAGGCCAGGTTCATCCCCGACAGCTTGACCGGCAAGGCGGTGAGCGTCGCCCTGGTGGTCGCGCTGTGCGTCGTGATCTCCGGCGTGACCAGCGGTCGCGTGCCGCTCTGGTCGACCCTGCTCGGCGCGGCCGCCATGGTCGGCGCCTACGAGTACACGTTTGCCGCCGCCATCCCGGAGGTGAAGACGACCTCCGTCAGCGCCGCCACCGAGCTGCTGATGACCGCCGCGGTGGGCTTCCTGACGGTGTCACTTCTGACGCCGCCGACTGCTTCCCGCAAGCGCGCGGACGGCCACGCAGACGCGGAGAGCAACGCAGACACGGCCAGCCGTGCCGACGACGAGATGATGGAGAAGACCAAGTGAGCAACCGATTCACCGTACCCCTGCGGATCGCTGCAGTGACGGCCGCGGCGACTGTTGCCGCGGTCTCCTTCGCCCCGCCGCCTCCGCCGCCGACGAGGGCGACGTCGAGGTGACCAACACCGAGACCGTGCAGGTCTACACCGACGCCACCGGCGAGGTCCAGACCCGGCGGGTCTACGAGCAGCTGGCCCTGAGCGGTGAGGGTGATGTCGAGCTGTCGAACCCGATCGAGACCGACGGGCTCCGCAACCTGGACGAGTTCGGTGGCTACGACATCGAAGACGGCCAGCAGATCACCAACATGACCGTCGACGGCGAGGAGCGCCTGCGCTCCGTCAGCGACTTCACGGGCGACCTCCCGCTCGAGGTGCAGGTGAAGTACCTCCTCGACGGCGAGGAGGTCGAGCCGGGCGACGTCGTCGGCGAGTCCGGAGAGCTCGAGGTCCTCTACACGGTGCGCAACGTCACCTCGCAGCCGCAGGAGGTCACCTACACCGACGGCTCCGGTGGCGAGGTCACCGAGACCGTCGACGTGCCGATCCCCATGGTCGGCTCCCTCAGCACGGTGGCACCGCCCAACTTCACCGACGTGGCGTCGAAGCAGGCCAACCTGGCCGGCGACGGCAAGGGCGGGACGAAGATGTCCTTCACCATGACGCTGTTCCCGCCGCTCGGGTCGGACACGGCCGAGTTCGGCTACACGGCCACCATCGAGGACGGCGTCGTCCCCCGCGCGGACATCTCGGCGCTCCCGGTCAACCCGCTGGAGAGCCCGACGTTCAAGACCGCCGCCGACTCCTACCAGGGCGGCTCCGACACCGGCGAGGAACTGGCCGCCGGTGCGACCGAGATCGACGCCAACCTGCTCAAGCTCCGCGACGGCGCCGGTGACCTGCTCGCCGGCCTGATCCAGCTCCGCGACGGCTCGGGCGAGCTCGCCGACGGTCTCTCGGGCGAAGCTGCTCCGGCTCGGCCGCGGCTTGCCGAGGGCACCGGTCAGGCGGCTGCGCGGCGGAGCCAGAAGCTGACCGATGGTCTGACCCGAGATCAGCGGCGGACTGGACAAGCTGTCCGGCGACCGAGGGTCTGCCGGCCGCGAAGGATGGCATCAAGCGTCTGAAGAACGGTGTCGACCTGATTCTCGCCGGCTTCGGCGACCCATCGAAGCCAGGCACTCTGATCAATGGGCTTGCCCAGCTCGAAGGCGGCGCCAAGAAGTTGTCCGGTGGCCTTCAGCAACTCAGGGGAGCGCTGGATCCCCGCCCTCGGGCCTCGTGGCCGCCCAGGCGGGCGCAGCGGGAGTGAAGGCAGGGTTGGACTCGGCGCTCGCGCCCCCCAATGGCGCTGGCACGCCCGGCGGTCGATCTGGCTGAACTCGAACAGGGCCTGCAGTTGGTGAGCAATGTCTACTGCCCGCAGACCACGGCACCTCCGGCGAGTTCCGACCTGCGCACAGGTGCTTGGCGCAGCGCTGATGGGTGTCGGAACCAGCAGGACCAACCTGACGACAAGCCAGCGGAGTCCTCGGTCAAGTCGCTTCAGGCTTGGGCAGACGCCATCGCTGGCCTCAACGATCTGTTGATCCCGGGCGCGAACGACTCTAGCAGCCGGTGCCGCGCAAGGCCAAGGGCGGCGCGACGAAGCTCAAGGGTGGGACCCAGCAGGTTCGTGACGGGCTGGACCAACTGTCAGCGGGTATCACCGCCGCAGTTGACGGCGTGCTCGAAGCTCGCCGACGGTTCTGACTCGGCGGTCGCGGGTAGCTCGTGAGCTGTCGTGCCGGTCTCGGCGAGCTCGACGACGGTGCCAACGAGCTCGCCGACGGCCTCCAGGATGCCGCGGATGGGTCAGTGCCGCCTCGAACGAGGGTCTGGAGCAGGCGGCCGGAGGTGCGCCGAAGCTCGTCGACGGCGCACAGAAGCTGTCCGACAAGGGCACCAAGCAAGCTGGTCGAGGCCGGCGAGGACACCGCGCAGGACTACGGCCAGCTGTACGCGACCATCGCGGCCGGCGCCGAGCGCGCCGACGCCGAGAAGATGGCCTACGGCGCCCCCGAGGGTGCGACCGGTCTGACGGCGTACAGCTTCGTGGTCGAGGGCGAGACCGGCGAGAGCGGCCGCAACTGGGCACGCGGCCTCGCTGGCCTGGCCCTCCTCGGCGCCGCCGGCGGAGCGCTCGTGCTGCGTCGCCGGCTCGTCTGAGTGGCTCGCCTGTAACAGCGGCACCAGGAGGGGCATCGAGCAATCGGTGCCCCTCCTTGCTGTCCGGACCGAAGCCTCGACCACCGAACGGGCCAGCCCCTCACGTCCGCCGTTGGAACCTGACGTCGCCGTTGGGCATGGTGTCGGTGCGGTAGGCCGGGTCGTGGGCTCGGTGGTGGTGCCAGGAACACAGCAGAACACCGGCCTCGATGTCCGTGCGCCCGCCCCGGGACCAGGGAGTCCGGTGGTGGGCTTCGCACCAGGTCGCCGGGACCGTGCATCCGTGAGTCCGACATCGGCGGTCGCGCACCGTCATCGCGGTCCGCTGGGCGCTGGTGAACAGGCGTCGGGCGCGGCCCAGGTGGAGCGGCTGGCCGGCTCCGTCGAGGACGACTGGCAGGATCGAGGCGGTGCAGGCCAGCCGCATCGCCTCGGAGATCGAGACCGCTTCGCCGGTGTGGAGCACTCCGGCGGCCCCGAGCTGGGTGCGCAGGGTGTCGTGGTCGATGGTGACGACCACGCTGGTGGCCACACCGCCGTGCCGGGGAAGCCTCTCGGAGGGGATGGTCTCCAGCATCGAGCCGAACGCGTGAGCCCACAGCCGCGACTGGGACAGTCGTTTGCCGGTGTCCGGGTCGACCCGGTCACCCGGACCCCCTGCCGTCGTCGCGGTGGCTGCGGCGGGGTGCGGTGTAGGCGTCGAGGTAGGTCTTGAGCCGACCGGCGAGGGCGTCGGCGACCCGGATGTGGATGTCGGTGGTGCCGTCGCCGCGGCGGCGCATGGTCAGGCTGGCGGTGCGGCGGGCTCGGGCCTCCTCGGCCTCGAGCAGTCTGCGCTCCTCCGCCTCGGCGATGTCCGGGGCGACCACCTCGAGCACCTTCCGACCCAGCCGGCGCAGCCGCGTGGGGTCGAAGTGCGCTGCCTCGCCGACCAGGTAGCGCCTCGGCCTGCTCGAGCAGGTCGGTTTCGAGGTCGGCCGGGAGCTCCTCCAACGCACGGGTGATGACCCTGGCCTGTGCCGCGTTCACTGCACCGGCGCCGAACGCCTCGCGCAGTTGGCGCCAGCGACCCTCCAACGCGGCGGCGAGCCGGCCATCGGCCAGCGCCGGACCGATGTCGCTGCGGGTCTGGTGCGCCAGCCAGGTCTCGACCGACCTGGAACCCTCGTCCAGTGCCACGTCCTCGGCGTTCGCCAACACCCGCAGCGTCAACGCCTGCAACCGCGAGGTCAGCCTGGTCAGCGCCCCCAGCGCCGCCGCCTTGTCGGCGGTCCTCGTGTATGCCGGGTCCACGTCGGCGACCTCGTCCAGGGCCGCCCCGATCACGCCGGCGCACGCCAGCACCGGGTGCTCGGGGACCAGTTGTTGGACCGACATGCCCTCACGCTAGGCAACCTCGCCGACATATTCTCCGCGCGTTCGGGACCTGTGCACGACACGTTCCGCGAAACTGCCTGTGTACGACAAGTGGCTCGAACGGCCTCACTTGATGGCCTTGGTTTCGAGGCTCGCTTCGCTCACACCTCAACCAGCGGCGGGGCGTCAGCGCGCGAGGCGGGCGCCGAAGATGGCGGTCCCGGGGTGAGCCGCCCACGGATCTCCGACCAGCCACCCCAGATCCGGTCGTGCCCCTCGGGCCACTCCGGCTCGAGCAGGTCGGTGATCACGAACCCAGTGCCGGCCAGGAGAGCCACCCAGTCACCCAGCGTGCGGTGGTGCTCGACGTACGACACCTTCCCCGTCGCGTCGTCGATCTCGACGTACGGCGTCCGGTCCCAGTAGGACTGGCTCGCGACGAGCCCACCCTCGCCCGGATCGTCGGGGAACATCCATCGGGTCGGGTGGGTGATGGAGAACGCGAACCGGCCCCCGGAGCGGAGGACGCGAGCGGTCTCGGCGACGCGCCTGGTCGAGGTCGCTGATGAACTGCAGCGCCCCGAAGGATGAGAAGGCCACGTCGAAGGAGTTGTCGGCGAACGGGAGGTGTGTGGCGGTGCCCAGCACGGACGGGACGACGATGCCGGTCTCCTCGTCGAGGCGCCGCGAGTGCTGGAGCTGCCGGAACGAGAGGTCCAGGCCGACTGCGCGACCACCCTGTGCCCGAGCCCACCGGGAGCACTGACCGGCACCTGAGCCGACCTCCAGGACGTCCTTGTCCGCGACGTCGCCGAGGACGCCGGCCTCCGCTTCGGTGAAGCCCTCGGGCCCCCACACGAAGCCGGCATCGCCCAGGAAGTCGCCGTGCGTGGCCTGGTACTCGTCGGCGTACCGGTCCCAGTCGGGTCCGTTGGCGCGCCTCGACTCGGCCTCACTGACCGGTCGTCGCTCCACCCGGACCGGCGGGTGACCGGATGGCTGGTGGCTCTCCACGTGCGGAGGGTACTTCCTGCGGTGGTCTCGACAAGCCCGACCTCCGACGACCAGGGGTCGATCCCGGGATGGCAGCATCGCTCCCATGGACCTCGCTTCGATGACGCCGCTCGCCGGCGGCTGGTCGGGTGAGACCTTCCTGGCGGAAACGGCGGGGGAGCGCACCGTGGTGCGGATCTACGCCGACCCCGCCCGGCGCGGCGAGACGGCCATCGAGGTCGACGCGGCGATGCTGCGCCTGATGCGCGGGCTGGTGCCGGTGCCGGAGGTGCTCGAGGTACGCCGTGCCGACCCCAGCGCCGGCCTTCCGGCCCTGTTGATCACGTCCTTCCTTCCGGGCGTGCGCGCAGACGAACTGCATGCCGACCCTGGACGACGACACGGCTGGCAACCGTCGGCACGCGGCTGGGCGAACTGCTGGCCGACCTCGGCGGAATCCCCATGCTCCGGACGGGCCCGTTCGTCGACGGTGACCTGCGGATCGGCGAGTGGGACCTCGGCGACGGGCTGCCGTCGTACGTCGAGCAGCACGCGCCGCAGCTCGCGCACTGGTCCGCGGACGACCTGACCGGCCTCCGGGAGGTGGCCGAGACTGCGCAGGCCCTCCTGGATACGGTCGGGCGCTACTGCCTCGTGCACAGCGACTTCAACCCCAAGAACCTGCTCCTCGACCCCGAGACGCTCACCGTCACCGGCCTGCTCGACTGGGAGTTCGCCCACGCCGGACACCCGTACTCCGACCTCGGCAACCTGCTCCGCTTCGACCGGTATCCGGCCTTCGAGGAAGCGGTGCTCGCCGCCTACGGCGCTCGCCGCGGGGGTGCCCCGGCCGACGCGCTCGAGCTCGGCCGAGCAGCCGACCTCTGGGCGCTCGTGGAGCTGGCCTCCAGGCGCGGCCGGAATCCGGTCGCCGACCAGGCACACGATCACCTCCTTGCGATCGCGCGGGCGCGGGACCCGCACGCGGTGCCCGACTGATCGAATACCCGTCCGGGTCAGGCCTCCAGCAGCGGCATGACCTCTTCGCCGAAGCGACGGAGCTGCTCGACCTCGTCGACCACCGGCCAGAGGAAGACACGCTGCACGCCGGCGTCGCGGAAGGCCGCCAGCTTCTCCGCCACCGCCTGGGCGGACCCGAAGGGGAGGCGTTCGCGCAGCTGCTCGGGAGGCCGATGCATGACCGGCGCCAGCCGCTCGTCGAGGACCTCGTCGGCGACGCGGTCGTCGACGTGGAACCACATCGTGGCCAGCCCGTTCGCGAAGCCGGCCGGGTCGCGTCCCCACTCCTCGAGGAGGAGCTCCACGCTGCGCCAGGCGTCCGCGAACTGCTCGGGCGTCGTGTTGTACGCCGACGCCAGCCACCCGTCGCCCAGCCGCACCGCCCGCCGGAGGCCGACGGCGGAGCCCCAGCTCCCCACCCACAACGGGGGCCCGTCGGGTCGGGCGGGTAGCGGCTCCAACCGGTCCTCCACGGAGTAGAAGCGTCCCTCGAACGGCAGACCCGACAGCAGGGCCCGCATCGCCCGCACCGTCTCGTCGAAACGCGGCCACCGCTCCTGGAACGGAACGCCGACGCTCGCGTAGTCACGCTGCGACGAGCCGGGCCCGAGAGCGGCCACCAGCCGCCCGCCGGACAGCAGGTCCAGCCCGGCCAGCACCTTCGCCAGCGCCACGGGTCCCCGGACGACCGGGTTCGCGACCGTGGTGAACAGGTCTGCGTCGCCGGAGCAGGACACGATCGAGGCCAGGGCGGTCGGGCCGTCCAGCCACGGGGCCGTGAACACCATGTGGTCGTTCGCGGCGATCGCGTCGAAGCCGAGTGAGGTCGCCGTCTCGACGTACTCGACGAGGTGCTCGACGTCGTACCGCTGGCCCCCGAAGTCCATGAGGGGCAGGTGCACGCCGAATCTCACCCGATCAGTCCACCACCCGAACCTGCCGTTGGCCACCGATCACGCCTGAGCAGGGGTCGCCCCGGTTGGACTCCGCAACACGCCGCGGCGTACCCTTGCTGACTGCGCCTGAAGTCTGCCTGCGTCCCGGACGGAGCGGATTCTGGCTCGCTATCAGTTCCTGCCCAGAAGCGACACTTCGGCGGAGCATCTTCATCGGTAGTGAAACCGGACCTCCGGCGCGCCCGCACGACATCTGACCACCCAAGGAATCACTTCCCTTATGACGAGCAGCACCTTCACTCTTCCGGAGACCGACGCGCCCCAGGTGGCGGTCAACGACATCGGCTCGGAAGAGGACTTCCTCGCCGCGATCGACGAGACCATCAAGTACTTCAACGACGGTGACATCGTGGACGGCACCATCGTCAAGGTCGACCGGGACGAGGTCCTGCTCGACATCGGCTACAAGACCGAGGGTGTCATTCCCTCGCGCGAGCTGTCGATCAAGCACGACGTCGACCCCAACGAGGTCGTCGAGGTCGGCGACAAGGTCGAGGCCCTGGTCCTCCAGAAGGAGGACAAGGAAGGCCGCCTGATCCTCTCCAAGAAGCGCGCCCAGTACGAGCGCGCCTGGGGCACCATCGAGCAGGTCAAGGAAGAGGACGGCGTCGTCGAGGGCACCGTCATCGAGGTCGTCAAGGGCGGCCTGATCCTCGACATCGGCCTGCGCGGCTTCCTGCCCGCCTCCCTCGTCGAGATGCGCCGGGTCCGCGACCTGCAGCCGTACGTCGGCCAGACGCTCGAGGCGAAGATCATCGAGCTCGACAAGAACCGCAACAACGTCGTGCTGTCCCGTCGCGCCTGGCTCGAGCAGACCCAGTCCGAGGTCCGCCACGGCTTCCTGACCCAGCTCCAGAAGGGCCAGATCCGCAAGGGCGTCGTCTCCTCGATCGTCAACTTCGGCGCCTTCGTCGACCTCGGCGGCGTCGACGGCCTGGTCCACGTGTCCGAGCTGTCGTGGAAGCACATCGACCACCCGTCCGAGGTGGTTTCCGTCGGTGACGAGGTCACCGTCGAGGTGCTCGACGTCGACATGGACCGCGAGCGGGTCTCCCTGTCGCTGAAGGCGACCCAGGAGGACCCCTGGCAGCACTTCGCCCGCACCCACCAGATCGGCCAGATCGTGCCCGGCAAGGTCACCAAGCTGGTGCCCTTCGGCTCGTTCGTCCGGGTCGAGGAGGGCATCGAGGGCCTGGTCCACATCTCCGAGCTCGCCGAGCGTCACGTCGAGATCCCGGAGCAGGTCGTCCAGGTCAACGACGACGTCATGGTCAAGATCATCGACATCGACCTCGAGCGTCGCCGGATCTCGCTGTCGCTGAAGCAGGCCAACGAGACCCAGGCCGCGGCCGACGTCGAGGAGTTCGACCCGACCATGTACGGCATGGCGGCGACCTACGACGAGCAGGGCAACTACGTCTACCCCGAGGGCTTCGACCCGGAGACCGGCGAGTGGCTCGAGGGCTACGACGAGCAGCGCGCCGTCTGGGAGGAGCAGTACGCCAAGGCGCACGCGCGCTGGGAGGCCCACGTCAAGCAGCAGGCCGAGGCCGCCCAGGCCGAGGTCGACGCCGGCGAGAGCACGTCGTACTCCTCCGGCGCCGCCACCGTCGAGGAGGCCAAGCCAGGTGACGAGACGACCAGCGGCTCGCTGGCCTCCGACGAGGCCCTGCAGGCGCTCCGCGAGAAGCTGACCGGCGGGGACAACTGACCCGGTCGACCAACGCAAATACAGCTGACCCGTCCGAGACTTTCGGACGGGTCAGCTGTATTTCCGAGTCGAGGAGTTCAGGAACGGGCGAGGGGGGAGCGGAAGCGCGGGTCCTCGTAGTGCGAACGAGGAGGCCTCTGGGGCCCGCTTCCGTCATGGATCAGCGCGCGGACGGTCCCGGCGCTCATCAGAGCCGCGACCACGAGTAGAACGAATAGGTAAGTCATGGCAGTAATCATGCTACACGCGTGATCCTGCCACCAGTGGCAGTAATGACACATGACGTTGATTTTCTGCCACTCTTGAGGCAGGATCTGCGTCATGCACAAAGTCGCCGTACTCGTCCAGGACGGCGTCGAGCCCTTCGGCCTCGGCGCGATGTGTGAAGTGTGGTCCGAGCCCTACCACCGGGAGGACGACAACCCGGTCTTCGACTTCATGATCGCCACACCCCGCCCGGGTCGGGTCCGCGGGCCGTCCGGCTTCGACATCCACGTCGACCACCCGATCGAGGACGCGAACGACGCCGACCTGGTCATCGTCTCCCCCAAGCGCGGGCATCTCGAGCCGTCCCCCGAGGTGGCCGAGGCCGTCGCCGCCGCGCACGCCCGCGGGGCGTTCGTCTTTGCGCACTGCACGGCCGCCTACGTCCTCGGCGAGGCCGGCTTGCTCGACGGACGCCGGTGCACGACGCACTGGCGGCACGTCGACGAGCTCGCGCAGCGCTACCCGAGGGCCCTCGTGGACGCCAACGTCCTCTACGTACAGGACGGCACGATCGTCACCGGCGCCGGCTCAGCCGCCGGCCTGGACGCCTCGCTGCATCTCATGCGACAGCAGTTCGGGTCGCGAGTGGCCGCCGCAGCCGCCCGCCGGATGGTCGTGCCACCGCACCGCGACGGCGGCCAGGCCCAGTTCATCGCCCGGGCGGTCCCCGACTGTGACGCCGAGACCCTCGGCCCGTTGCTGAGCTGGATCATCGAGAACCTCGCGGAGGACCTCAGCGTCGAGGAGCTCGCGCGCCGCTCCCACATGTCGCCGCGAACCTTCGCCCGCCGATTCCGGGCGGAGACCGGCACCACGCCGCACACCTGGGTCACCGCGCAGCGCGTCCAGGCGGCCGAGGAGTACCTCGAGCTCACCGAGCACCCCGTCGACTGGATCGCCGCCGAGGTCGGGTTCGGCAACGCGGCCGCCCTGCGGCACCACTTCTCCCGGGCCCGCAGCGTCAGCCCGCAGCAGTACCGGCGTACGTTCACCGGCGACCGCGCGAGCTAGGCCCGACGGTCGTGCTGACGGGCAAGAAGGTAGTCCTGCGTCCGATGCGCGAGGCGGACGTCGACGCGGCCTACGCCGCCCACGTCGACATCGCCAACCGGGGCGCGTACTTCCCGCTCGGGGTGCGCTCCGAGCCGGCGTTCCGCCGCGACTTCGCGGAGACCGGCTACTGGGAGCGGGAGGAGGGGCATGCTCCTCATCATCGGGTCCGGCGGTGAGATGGCGGGTCACATCGAGTTCTTCAAGCCGGTCGCCTACTGGGACGCGTTCGAGCTCTCCTACCAGCTGTACGACGCCGACCTGGCGGGGCGCGGTTACGTCAGCGAGGCGGTCCAGCTGCTCGTCGACTACCTGTTCGGGGCGAAGAAGCAGCACCGCATCCACCTCGTCATCGTGCCCGGGAACGCCGGGTCACGCCGGGTCGCGGAGAAGTGCGGGTTCGTGCTCGAGGGGACCGTGCGCGGGGCGTTCTTCAGGTGGGCGGGCACGCAACCAGGACGTGCGGTGCTCGGCTGCGGTCGCTGCTCGAAGAACCGTGACCCCGCGCGGCGTACCTGGCACCGAGTACTGACCACAGGCACGAGGAAGCCGGAGCGGGAGCGGAGCGGTGGAGTGGGCTCTGACGAGGTGCACGTCGTCGTCGGGAACCATCGACTACGCCTTCCCCGACGAGACGACACCGCAGCGTGCCCGTCGTGAAGTCCGGACGATCTCTGGGCCGGAGCTGGTGGTCCGATGGTCCTGGAGCGTTCGCGGACGACGGCCCGCTCGGGGCGCGTCCGCGGCGCAACCAGGTCGCGTCGAGACTTCGACCCGGTGCGAGGCTCACGGTCTCGACTCTCCCGGCGAGCCAGGGTGGGGCGAGCATTACGCTACACCCTGGAGTGGGAGCGGGGGACGACTGCGCCCAGGTGAACCATCGGCTGCTGAGCGCGCCGCGAGCCAGGCGCGACGCTCTCGGCCCGTGCGAAACATCGTCGGGGGCACCCGACGGGGCGCAGCATCGGTCGACTGACCCGGGAGAGCCCGTCAGGGGTCTGACCGCCGGCTGTGCTGCCTCCGGAGGAACAGGCGGCCTGGCAGTGCGCGGGCTCGGGTGATCGACGCCGACGTGCTGGCCCGGGAGGTGGTGGCGCGCGGGACCGAGGGGCTCACCGAGGTGGTGGCCGCCTTCGGACCCGAAGTGCTCACGCCCGAGGGCGATCTCGACCGGCCGGCCATGGGTGCGATCGTCTTCGCCGACCCCGACCGGCGGCGAGTCCTCGAGTCGATCATCCACCCGAGGGTCCGCGCCCGAGGTGCCGAGATCGAGGCCGAGGCACCACCCGGTGCGGTCGTCGTACACGACATCCCGCTGCTGGCCGAGACCGGACAGGGCGACGCCTTCGACGCCGTGATCGTGGTCGATGCGCCGACGTCGCTCCAGATCGAGCGGATGGTCGAGCAGCGAGGGATGTCCCGGGACGAAGCCGAGTCGCGGGTGGCGGCCCAGGCGACCCGGGAGGACCGATTGGCGATCGCGACCTACGTCGTCGACAACACCGGGACGCTCGACGACCTGCGCGCGCGGGTCGCCGAGGTCTACGAGCGGCTGCGTTCATGACCGTCTCGAGGCGCGGGCTGCTGATCGGCGGTGCCGTGGTGGCGGGTGCTGGTGCGGCCGGGGTCGCCGGATGGCAGGTCCTGCCCTCGAGCGCCAGGTTCCGGATCAAGGGCGAGCTCGGCCTCAACCCCGAGCCGTTCGTGCCCGATGCCAGTGAAGGCGAGGTCAGGCTCGAGCGGGTCACCTCCGAGCACATGGGCGACATCGACCTGTTCACCGCGGTGCCTGACGGCCACGGGGACGGTGCCGGGCTGCCGGTGGTCGTCGTGATGCACGGTTCCAGCGCCTCCGCCTCGGACTTCCAGGGCTTCGGGCTGGCCCGCTTCGTGACCGCGGCTGTCGAGTCGGGCGCGCCGCCGTTCGTGCTCGCCGGCACCGACGACGGCCCCAACGGGTGGCTGCCGGCCGGCGGAGTCGACCCGCAGGCGATGCTGCGCGAGGAGATGCCCCGGTGGCTGGAGGAGCGGGGCTTCGCCGCTGACCGGCGGGCGCTCTGGGGCTGGTCACGCGGCGGGTACGGCGCGCTCCGCTACGTGCAGCAGGAACCAGCCTGGTCCTCGGCACTTGCGCTCTTCAGCCCCGCCCTGAGTCCCGACGATCCCGCGCTGGGCGACCTGGACGCGCTCACGTCGCTCCCGTGGGGGCTCTGGTGCGGGGAGAACGACCCGTTCCACGACGGCGCCGTGGCCCTCGCGGACGGCGCGCCGACGCCACCCGACCCCTGGGTGCAGGGAGACGGTGGACACACCCGCGTCTACTGGAACGACCACACCATCGACATGCTCACCTGGCTGTCCGGGAACCTGTAGGCCAGACACCCAAGAGCCCCCGCCGGCGCGCGGCAGGGGCTCCCGGGAGCGGTCGGATCAGGCGGCCAGGTCGGGGTCCCCGATGCGGCGCAGCTTCTGCAGCGCCTCGCGTTCGAGCTGGCGGACCCGCTCGGCGGAGATGCCGTGCCGGGCGCCGATGTCGGCGAGCTTGTGCTGCCGTCCGTCGACCAGGCCGTAGCGGGCCCGGATGATGTCGGCGGACCGGTCGTCGAGCAGCCCGACCAGCCCGTTGAGCCGGTCTCGCGACTCGACGTCGAGCACCGTGAGGTCCGGGCCGGGAGACGTCTCCTGGGCCATCAGGTCACCCAGCGACGTGTCGCCGTCCTCGTCGACGGGGGTGTCGAGGCTGACGTGCTCGCGGCCCCACGCCATCAGGTCGAGCACCCGGTCGACGTCCATGCCGAGCTCCTTGGCGATCTCGCGCGGCTCGGGCTCGCGGCCCAGCTGGCGCTCGAGGGTACGACGCGCGCCTCCGACCTGGTTCAGCTCCTCGACGACATGGACCGGGAGCCGGACGACCCGCGCCTGCTGTGCGATTCCCCGGGTGATCGCCTGGCGGACCCACCAGGTGGCGTACGTGGAGAACTTGTAGCCCTTGGTGTAGTCGAACTTCTCGACGGCCCGGATCAGGCCGGTGTTGCCCTCCTGGATCAGGTCGAGCATCGGCATCTGGGCGCGGCCGTACTTGCGCGCGATCGAGACGACCAGCCGCAGGTTGGCGGTGATGAACGTGTCGACGGCGGCCCGGCCCTGCTCGGCCAGCCACTCGAGCTCCTCCTCCGAGGCGCGCATGGGGGCGCCGCCCTTGCGGCGAGCGACCCGGCCGGTGGCCAGCAGGTGCTCGGCCATCAGGCCGGCCTCGATGGTCTTGGACAGCTCGACCTCGGCTGCTGCGTCGAGCAGGGGGTTGCGGGCGATCTCGTCGAGGTACAGACCGACGCTGTCGCGGCCCTCGATCTCGCGGGTTCTCATGGTTGCGGTGCTGGTTGCCATCGCCACCCCTCCTTCGTCTCGTGAGGCGACGCCCCTGGGCGCCGCCACACATCTGTTCCAACGTCTCCGTACCCCTGGAGATTCCCGCCAGTCATTCGGAGCCTTCACCGGAAAAGACGGGTGGGGGGCGCCTGGAGTTGCCTTCGGAGGCAACTCTCAGGGACTTCTCAGGGGTGGGTCGGGGACCGGGTCAGGCTGCTCAGGCGGACGAGGACCCGTGGCCGATGGGCGGGGCCGGTCGCGCCCGGTCCCTCAGGCCTGCGGCTGGACGTCGGCCAGACCCATCCGGTCGAGGATCCAGGCGAGCGAGAAGGCGCGGTCGTGCCATGACTTGTAGCGCCCGGAGACGCCGCCGTGGCCCGCCGCCATCTCTGTCTTCAGAAGGAAGTCGCGTCGACCGGTGGCGGTCGCCCTCAGCCGGGCGATCCACTTCGCCGGCTCGACATATGCCACCCGCGTGTCGTGCAGCGACGTCTCGGCCAGGATCGGCGGGTAGTCGAGAGCGGCCACGTTGTCGTACGGCGCGTAGCGGGCGATCTGGTCGAAGACCTCGGGATCGGCCTCCGGGTTCCCCCACTCGTCGTACTCCACCACCGTCAGCGGGAGTGTCGAGTTCAGCATCGTCGTCAAGGTGTCCACGAACGCCACCCCGGCGACGATCCCGCCGAACTCGGACGGCGCCAGGTTCGCCACCGCGCCCATCACCAGCCCGCCGGCGCTGGCGCCCTCGGCGATCGTCAGCGCCGGGGTGGTCCAGCCGGCGTCGGCCAGGTGCCGGGCACAGGCGACGAAGTCGGCGAACGAGTTGGGCTTGCGCGCGAGCTTGCCGTCGTCGTACCACCGGCGGCCCATCTCGCCGCCACCCCTCACGTGCGCGATCGCGAAGGCCGCGCCGCGGTCGAGCAGGGACAGGCGGGCGATCGAGAAGTAGGGATCGATGCTCGTCTCGTAGGCGCCGTATCCGTACAGCAGGACGGGCACCGGGCCGTGGTCCCGGGCGCCTCGGCGGGCGACGATCGAGATCGGCACCTGCTCGCCGTCATCCGACTTGGCCCAGAGACGATGCTCCTCGTAGTCGGCGGGCTCGTAGCCACCGAGCACCGGCGTGCGCCGCAGGAGGGTCAGCTCCCGGCTGAGGACGTCGTAGTCGTACACCGAGGCCGGGATCGTCATCGACGTGTACCCGAGCCGGACGACGGGTGCGTCGAAGGACGGATTGCCGCCCGAGCCGACCGTGTAGATCTCCTCGTCGAACTCCACCAGGTAGTCGTCGTGCACGCCGCTCTCGTCGAGCTCGAGGATCCGCAGCTGGGTGAGCCCTTCGCTGCGCTGGTGTACGACGAGGTGCCCGGCGTAGGCGGACACGTCCTCGAGGCGGACCCGGGCGTCGTACGGGATCAGCGGCCGCCACTCCTCGGGCGGGGTGGGCGCCATGGGGGCGATCCCGATCTCGAAGTCCGGCCCGGTGTTGTTGTGCAGCACGAGGAAGACGTCGTCGCCGCCGATGACGGCGTGCTCGAGGGCGTACTCGAGGCCCTCACGGCGCGGCGAGAAGACCCGGAATCCGGCGTCGGCGCCGTCGGCATCGAGGAAGCGGTACTCCGAGGTGGTCTTCGAGCCGGCGGCGATCACCAGGAACCGGTCGGTGCGGCTGCGGCCCACGCCGACCCAGAACCGGCCGTCCTGCTCGTGGTAGACCAGCTCGTCCTCGTCCTGGACGGTGCCGAGGCGGTGTCGCCAGACCTTGTCGGGTCGCCACGACTCGTCGACGGTCGTGTAGTAGAGGTCGCGGCCGTCACGGGACCAGGTCGCGCCGCCCAGCACGCCGGTGATCACGTCCGCGCGAGGCTCACCCGTGGTCAGGTCCTTGACCCGCACGGTGTAGCGCTCGTCGCCGGTCGTGTCGGTCGAGTAGGCCAGGAGCGTGCTGTCGGGGCTCACCGAGGAGCCACCGAGCGAGAAGAACTCGTGCCCCTCGGCCAGCTCGTTCATGTCGAGGACGACCTCCTCGCCGGGCAGCGCCGGCTTGTCGGGCGCGGCCCTCTCCGCGGGGCGTGGGGGAGTCCAGTCGGCCTCGTCTCGACCGCGACCCGGCAGCTGGCGCCGTACTCCCGCCCCTCGTAGGAACGCCCGTAGTACCAGTAGCCGCGTTTCCGCGTCGGCACCGACAGGTCGGTCTCGAGGGTGCGGGCCTTGATCTCGTCGAAGATCCGCTGCCGCAGGTCGGCCAGATGTGCGGTGCGCTCCGGGTGTAGGCGTTCTCGGCCTCGAGGTGGGCGGTCACCTCCGGCGAGTCCTTGTCCCGCAGCCACTCGTAGTCGTCCACCCGGGTGCGACCGTGGTGAGTGGTGGTCACCGGGTGCCGGGCTGCGACGGGGGGCTCCATGCGGCGACCCTAGCCCGGCGATAACGTCGGAACGTGAACCCGTCCGCGGACCCCGGTGATCGTCGGATCGACCTCAACGCCGATCTCGGAGAGGAGATCACCGACGACGCCGCCCTGCTCCGGGTGGTGACCAGCGCCAACGTGGCCTGCGGGTACCACGCGGGCAACGCCGACATCATGCGGGCGGTCTGCGCCGAGGCGGCGACAAGAGGCGTCTCGGTGGGTGCCCAGGTCTCCTACGACGACCGTGAGAACTTCGGGCGGGTGGCTCGCGACGTCGCCGCGCGACGTGCTGCGGGAACAGGTGGCCGACCAGGTCGGGATCCTCAGTGACATCGCCGAGGCGGAGGGGACCAGTGTGCGGTACCTGAAGCCGCACGGCGCGCTCTACCACCGGGTGATCGACGACGAGCCGCAGGCGCGGGCGGTGCTCGCGGGGTCCGGTTCGCTGCCGGTGCTGGGGATGCCCGGCGGCCTGCTGCTCGAACTGGCCCGGGACGCCGGCCGCGTCGTGTTCCGGGAGGGCTTCCCGGACCGCGCTTACGCGCGCCGACGGGCCGGTTGCTGCCCCGCGACCAGCCCGGGGCGGTCCTCACCGACACCGACACGATCGCCGCCAAGGCGGTGGAGCTCGCGGCCGCCGTCGACTCTGTCTGCGTGCACGGCGACAGCCCCGGAGCGGTGACCAGCGCGCACCGCCGTACGCGGCTCCCTCGAGGCCGCCGGATACGTCCTGCGCGGTCTCTGAGACTCCACAGGGGCACCGGATTTCTGTGGACGAACAGGCGCGAACTGTGGACGCCGGGGCCGGTGCCTGTGGAGGAGCCTGTGGGACCGGAGGAATGTCGGAAAAAGATGGTCCGAGCCCTTGCGCCAGGTGATCTCGGCCCCGTAGAACTCTCCCTACCAGCGCAGCCTTTCGAGGAGGCACTGGGGATCGGATGGAAGCGAAGATCCGTACGGCGAGGCAACTCGCCGCGTCGGCCCGGTGACGGGGGCGGCGGGGTCGGAGGATCCATTCGGTGGATCGGGCGTCACAACACCGGTCAAACCGAGGGGCTCCTGATGCTCATACCATCAAGAGCCCCTCACCCTATTTCCCCAACCATGCTGACCCGTCCGGTGGTCGGCTCGCAACCTCGGGGTCCAGACTGGACCCCGTGACCGGACCGCCCTCCAGCCGCCGCGTCGGCCGTGAGGCCGTGCTGGTCGAGGTCGATGACGCGGCGGCAGCACGGTCGCTCGCTGCCTGGGCCAGGGAGCATGACGTGACGGCCGACGAGATCGTGCCCGCCGCGGCCAGCGTCCTGTTCGACGGCGTTCCGGACACCCGACCGACTGGCCGGAGCGCTGGCTGGCTGGGAGCCGTCCGAGGAGCCCGAGCCCGGCGACCTGGTCGAGGTTCGGGTGACCTACGACGGCCCCGACCTGCGAGTTCGTCGCAGACCAGTGGCGGATGACCGCGGACGAGACGATCGAGGCGCACTGCGGGATCGAGTACGTCGCCTCGTTCTGCGGGTTCGCGCCCGGCTTCTCCTACCTGTCGGGCCTGCCCGAGAAGCGCGCCGTCCCCCGGCTCGACTCCCCGCGGTCGCGCGTGCCGGCCGGCTCCGTGGGACTCGCCGGGTCGTGGTGCGGGGTCTACCCGACCGAGTCCCCGGGTGGTTGGCGGATCCTGGGCACCACCGACGCCGTGCTGTGGGACCAGGATCGCGAGCATCCCGCGCTGCTCGAGCCCGGCACCCGAGTGAAGTTCGTCCCGGCATGACCCTCACCGTGCTCTCGGCAGGTTCCCTGACCACGCTCCAGGACCAGGGCAGGATCGGGCTCGCCCACCTCGGTGTGCCCCGAGCGGGCCCGCTCGACGACCGCGCCGCCGGGTTGGCGAACCGGCTGGTCGGAAACCGGCTCGAGGCGGCCGTGCTCGAGGTGACACTGGGCGGCTTCGAGGCGCGCTTCGAGGACGGTCACTGGGTGGCGGTGACCGGAGCAGCCTGCCCGGTCCAGGTCGACGGCACCCCTGCCGCCCACGGCGAGGCCGTCTGGCTCCCGTCGGGGGCCGAGCTCCGGCTCGCCACACCGACGTCGGGAGTGCGCTCCTACCTCGCGGTCGCCGGCGGCTTCGACGTGGCGCCCGTCCTCGGCTCGCGCGCCACCGACACCCTCGCCTGGGTCGGCCCGCCCCCGGTGGAGGACGGCACCGAGCTGCCGGTGGGACGACCATCCGGAGCACCGCAGGCCCACGACACCCCGCGCCCAGGGGAGCCCGGTCCGCTCCGGCTGACCCCGGGTCCCCGTGCGGACTGGTTCGCCGAGGACGCCCTCCTCCGGCTCTGCGCCGCGTCGTACGTCGTGGAGGCCGACTCCAACCGGGTCGGGCTGCGGCTGAGCGGACCCGAGCTCGTTTGGAGGAGATCGAGGGAACTCCCCAGCGAGGGCATGGTGCTCGGGGCCGTGCAGGTACCGCCGAACGGACAGCCCGTGGTCTTCCTGGCCGATCACCCGCCGACCGGCGGCTACCCGGTGATCGCGGTCGTCGGGCGCGAGGACCTGTGGCAGTGCGGGCAGCTGCGACCCGGTGACCGGGTGGGGTTCACTCCGGATCCGGACGCCAGGGTCTGAGCGCCGGGTCGTCGACGGCGAACGACCTGACTGGCCCAGCAGGCGTCTCGGCGGTCTCGAAACGCACCGTGACCACCCCGCGACCCGAGCCCCACACCCAACCGCGGCCCATCTCGGCGTGCTCGACGTCCATCCCGGGCACCCAGGTCGAGCGCTGTCTGACCGACGCTGCCTGGTCGTCCGGCGCTGCCTCATTGTCGGCCTCATCGTCGGCCGGCTCGGGCTCGTCGTCGCCGAACAGGTCCTCCTGGATCCAGTCGGCGAGCCCGGAGACGCCGACACCGAGCAGCCGGACCCCACCGGACGTGTCCAGCTCCGCGAGCAGGCCACGCGCGAGACGGGCGATGGTGGTCGCGTTGTCGACGGGGGAGGGGAGCGTCGTGGACCGGTTCAGCGTCGTGAAGTCGTGCAACCGGACCTTGATGGTGACGGTGCGACCCGACATGCCGTTCTTGCGCAGCCTCTCGGCGACGTTCCCGGCCTGGCGGGTGAGCAGGCCCTCCATCAGCTTGCGGTCGGTCAGGTCGGTGTCATAGGTGCCCTCGACGCTGATCGACTTGGTCTCGCGCTCGGGCACGACCGCGCGGTCATCGTCTGCCCGGGCCAGGGCATGCAGCCCGCTCCCGTGCGCCTTGCCGAGGAGCCGCACGAGCTCGTCGATGCTCACGGTCTCGAGCTCGGCGACGGTGTGGATGCCGGCCCGCCGCAGCCGCTCGGCCGTGGCCGGCCCCACGCCCGGGATGACTGTCACGTGCATCGGGCGCAGGAGGTCCCGTTCCGTGCCCGGCGGGACGACGACGAGTCCGTCGGGCTTGTCGAGGTCGCTGGCGACCTTGGCGATGAACTTCGAGGTACCGATGCCCACGGACGCAGTGAGCCCGCCGGTCACATCGGTCACCCGGTGCCGCAGATCCTCGGCGAAGCCACGGACGGTCTCGACCTCGAGGTCGGGCGAGGTCGGCCCGGTCGAGATCGACGAACGCCTCGTCCAGCGAGAGGGGTTCGACGAGCGGCGAGACGGCGCGGAGGAGGGACATCACGGCGTCACTGGCCGCCCGGTAGGCGTGGAACCGGCCCGTGAGGAAGGCCGCGTGCGGACAGCGCGAGCGCGCCTCCCGGGTCGACATGGCCGACCGGACGCCGTACTTGCGGGCTTCGTACGACGCGGTCGCCACCACGCCGCGGCCCCCGACCCCACCGACCACGACCGGCTTGCCGCGCAGGGACGGCTTGTCGCGCTGCTCGACCGCGGCGAAGAAGGCGTCTAGGTCGAGGTGGAGCACCGAGGCGGCCGGACGCATGTGCGGCAAGGTATCGCGGGTTCAGCCCGCCTTTCGTCCACAGGCACGCGCCGGGTACGTCTCGTCCACAGGGTGGCGGCGTGCCGGGCACGGTCGTCGGTGCGGACGGGGAGCGTCCTCGACATGACCTCCACCCTCACCGCCCGCAGCCCCGAGGACCTCCTGGCCGTGGTTCCGGTCGTCCTCGGCTTCGTCCCGGCCGACTCCGTCGTCATGCTCACCTTCGGTGCAGAGCGCACCTTCCATGCGCGGATCGGCCTTCCTGCAGGTCCAGGTGAGGTCGACGATCTCGTCCAGGCGCTGCTCGAGCCGGCGTGCCGCAACGGCGTCCGCCGGGTGGTGTTCGTGGTCTACGGCGACGACGTCGCTCTCGCCCGACGGTGTGGTCGAGCCCTCGAGCGAGCCTTCGCCAGGGAGCGGATCCAGGTCCTGGAGATGCTGCGTGCAGATGGGAGTCGGTGGTTCCCGCTGCTGGGCCGACGCCCGGGCGTGCCCGAGTGGGGCGTCCCCTACGACGTCTCTGCGCACCGCTTCGCGGCCGAGGCCGTGGTCGACGGGAAGGTCACGCACTCCTCGCGGGAGGCGCTGGCCGCCTCCCTCGACCGCGAGTCCGGCGACGTCCGACACCACCGCCGGCCTCGTGGCCGAGCTCGCGCCATGGGACCAGACGCCACTGCCGACCACCGGCGAGATCCTGGCCGAGGGCACGTGGGTGCGCGCGCTGGTCGCGCGGCACGCGGCCGCGGGTTCCTTACCCACCGACGGCGACGCGGCGCGGCTGCTCCGGAGCATTCAGGTGGAGCGGATCCGCGACGCCGCGTGGGCGTTGCTCGACCGCGAGGTGGCGCCCGCGCACGCCGCATTCTGGACGGGGATCGTGCGGCGCACACCCGACCGGCTGCTCGCGCCAGCGGCAACGCTGCTCGGCTGGGCGGCCTGGCAGGCCGGGCACGGTGCCCTGGCCTGGTGTGCGGTCGACCTCTGTGCCGACGTCGATGCCGACTACACGCTGATGACCTACCTCGCCGATCTCCTCGAGCACGCCGTGCCGCCGACGGAATGGATGTCCGACTTCGAATGGTCGGTTGGCCTGGGTCCCGCGGGCTGAACCCTCGCCGGGGACGACGTTGCGGCCCTAAGGTCGGGCCATGGGCGAAGAGGTGGAAGCACAGGAGTTCTCCCGGGCCGACCGCACCCGCTACCGGGAGAAGGTGCGCCGCTGCCTCGACGTGTTCGCCCGGATGCTCCGCGACGCCGCGTTCGACACCGACGACCCGATGACCGGGCTCGAGGTCGAGCTGAACCTCGTCGACGAGAAGGGCGACCCCGCACTGAAGAACGCCGAGGCCCTCGAGGCGATCGCCGACCCGGACTTCGTGACCGAGCTCGGCCAGTTCAACATCGAGATCAACGTGCCTCCGGCGAAGCTGCGCGAGGGCGGTCTGTCCACCTTCGAGGAGACCCTCCGACGCAGCCTCAACGACGCCGAGCGCAAGTCGTCGGGCGTCGACGCGCACATGGTGATGATCGGAATCCTGCCCACCCTCGCCGAGGGCCACCTCAGCCCGAGCACGCTCAGCGCCAACCCGCGCTACATGCTGCTCAGCGAGCAGATCATGAACGCCCGGGGAGAGGACATCGCGATCTCGATCGCGGGTGAGGAGCGGCTGGCGACGACCACCGACTCGATCGTGCCGGAGGCGGCCTGCACCAGCATGCAGCTCCACGTGCAGACCTCACCGGACCAGTTCGCGGCGTACTGGAACGCCTCCCAGGCGATCGCCGCGATCCAGCTCGCGGTCGGCGCCAACTCGCCGTACCTCCTCGGCAAGGAGCTGTGGCGGGAGACCAGGATTCCGCTCTTCGAGCAGGCCACCGACACCCGCAGCGAGGAGCTGAAGGCCCAGGGCGTGCGTCCGCGGGTCTGGTTCGGGGAGCGCTGGATCAACTCGGTGTTCGACCTGTTCGAGGAGAACGTCCGCTACTTCCCGGCCCTGCTGCCGATCACCGACGAGGAGGACCCGCTCAAGGTGCTGGAGGAGGGTGGCACCCCGGCGCTGTCGGAGCTGAGGCTGCACAACGGCACGATCTACCGCTGGAACCGGCCGGTCTACGACATCAAGTCCGACGTGCCCTCACCTGCGGGTGGAGAACCGCGTCCTCGCCGCCGGCCCGACCGTCGTCGACATGATGGCCAACGCGGCGCTGTACTTCGGACTGGTCCGCGCCTTCGCCGAGAGCGAGCGCCCGCTGTGGTCGCAGATGTCCTTCAGCGCGGCCGAGGAGAACTTCCACGTCGCGTCCCAGTACGGCATGGATGCCCAGGTCTACTGGCCCGGCATCGGCCAGGTCCGGGTGACCGAGTTGGTGCTTCGCCGCCTGCTCCCGATGGCCCACGCCGGGCTCGAGGAGTGGGGGGCGTCCGCGGAGGAGCGGGACCGGCTGCTGGGCATCATCGAGCAGCGTTGTCTGACCGGCCGCAACGGCTCGGAGTGGTTCGTCGAGCGGATGCACGCGCGCTCCGACGTCGACCGGTACGACGCCTTGCGGGCCACCCTCCTGGAGTACCGCGAGAACATGCACACCAACGAGCCGGTGCACACCTGGGAGTGACTCGGGGTCAGCGCTGGCGCAGCCGCTTCCATGTCCGGCTGACGTCGCTGCGGGGGTCCCACCAACCCTGGCGGGTGACGACCACCATAGTCAGCGGCACGCCGGCCTCGGCGTAGGCGCTCTGGGCTGCGGCGAGCCAGTCGACGTCCACGTCGTGGAGGCTGAGCTCGCCGGGACGGGTGAGCCACACCAACGGAGGTCCGTCGGCCAGGCCCACGCCACGCAGGAGGGCCGCCAGCACGTCTGCGCGGAGTCCGTGCTCCATGTGCTGGTCACGGGCCACGTCGTAGGAGACGTCGCCGCCGTCCGGCTCTCCGACATGGACGACCGGTCCGAACACCTTGCGTCGTTCCGACGCCTTGAAGGCCATCACGGCGCGCCGAAGCATCGCCTGGGTCCGGGGCGGGACCGGTTCCTGGAGCGCGGACACACCGGGAGCCTTCCCACCTCGCCGCCGGCCACGCGGCTCTCCACAGGCTGCCCATCGCGTGCGGGATTCGATAGCGTGCCGAGTGGGCCGACCGGTCCGCGTCCGCGAGCACGAGGAGGGTGTCAATGGGGACCGTCGTGGTGGGCTATGTGCCCAAGCCTGAAGGCGAAGCGGCCCTGAGCAGCGGGATCACCGAGGCGAAGCTCCGCGGAGCCAAGGTGGTCGTCGTCAACTCCCATCGGGGCGGGCAGGACTTCGACCGCGCCGCCTCCCACAAGGCCGAGGAGACCATGGACGAGGTGAAGGGCAAGCTCGAGTCAGCGGGAGTGGAGTTCGACCTGCGCCAGCTGGTCCGGGGCTTCGAGCCGTCCGAGGACCTGATCTCGATCGCGGAGGCGGTGGACGCCGAGCTCATCGTGATCGGACTGCGCCGGCGATCGCCGGTGGGCAAGCTCATCCTCGGCAGCAACGCCCAGCGGATCCCAGATCGATCGTCAGCGCCCCCTCGAGCTTGCCCTGGTCGATGGCGCCGCGCCGATTGCCGCCGTGCACATTCGCGAGCACGTCGTTGGTGTAATAGACGGTGTAAGTGACGCCCCGCGCGGCGAGGTCCTTGCGAGCGCCGCCGGGATCGCCGTTGTTGGGCAGGCTGGTGGCGATCGACGGCGGCGTGATGCCATTGGCGTCCGGAGGCGCCGTGCCCTGCGCCGTGGCCACCGTCGCCGTAGATCCGAGCGCCAGCAGCGCCAGGCGGCTCACGGTCGCCGAATTGCGTGCGCGAGCCGCCATGCTCCCTCTGTCGAGTGCGAGCGCTGCTTCCAGAACGGTCCAGGAGACGCTTGCGCTGAGCTTTCGAATCATTGGCTTGATACTTTCACGATATCGCCTTGGCGGTGCACCACAGGCGGCTGCCCGAAGCGCGATCCGCCACCAGCCGTTGCGCGTGGGCAACAATCGAGCCGTCACCCATGCTCGCGCCGGGCTCAGCTTTCCTCGCCGAAGCCCGACTCGACGAGAGCCACGAGCGCCTCGATGGCTTCGGGCGCCTCGGGGCCTTCGGCCTCGATGGTGATCACCGAGCCGGGGCTGGCCGCCAGCATCATCAGCCCCATGATCGACGTGCCGCACGGTCTGGCCGTCGCGCACGACGCGCACGGTGGCATCGAAGCGCTCGGCGCATTTCACGAACTTGGCGGAGGCGCGCGCGTGCAGCCCCTTGCGGTTGCGTATCGTGACCTCCGCGCAGGGCTTGTTCTTGTTCAACACGGGCTACGCTCGGGCTCGCCGCTCACGCCTCGCCGGACAGCACCTGGCTGGCGACGCTGATGTATTTCCGGCCCGCCTCCTGGCGGCATTGACCGCCTCGGGGAGCGGCACGTCGGCCCTGACGCTGGCGAGCTTGATCAGCATCGGCAGGTTGATGCCGGCCAGGACTTCGGCACCCGTCTCCGCCATCACGGATATGGCGAGATTGGAGGGCGTGCCGCCGAACATGTCGGTGAGGACGATGACGCCGTCGCCGGCATCGACGCGGCGCACCGCGTCGATGAGCTCCATGCGCCGCGCCTCCACGTCGTCGTCGGGGCCGATGGGCAGGGACTCCACCTGCTCCTGCGGCCCCACCACGTGCTCGAGGGCGGCGCGGAACTCCTTCGCCAGGCCTCCGTGGGCGACAATGACGACGCCGATCATTGCGAGATGTGCTTCCTTCTCCGGGCGCTTGCGAAGGGCAGCGCCCCCTTGTTGCGGGGCCCGCCGGCCCCGAGGCGGCGCATGATGATTGAGCCGCCCCGCACCAGGCAAGCGGAAAGAGGCGGTTATTCGTAGGGGCGGCGGCTTTCAGCCAGAAATATGGAACCGTTTGGGACGAAACGAGAATTCTGCGGATTTCGACTGGTTTGGAGCGATGTCGATGGCGATCCGCGGTGGCAGGGTCCAAGAGCCGGCGTGGTCCGGCGTCAGCGTTTGCCCCGATATCGCGGCGGCCAAGTTCGTAGCAGGCTCGATCTCGGGGCTTTGCAGACGTGGAGCGGCCGAATGACCTCCATGCATCGAAGCGGGGCGGCGGCAACGTTGAGAGTGGTGCCGAGGTCACGCCCTCGACTCCGCTTCTCAACAAGTTCACCGAGCACGTGAGCAGCGCGAAGACGCCGGGCGAGGTCCTCGACGGCCTCGACGATTTCGCCTCCCAGCTGCTTCCCGTCAACATGCTCGGCGTCGGCCGCATGCCGCAGCGGACCTCGGATTGGCGCAAGATCGAGGTGGGGCGCGACGTGTTTCTGCATCCGTCGGCGCCCGTCGCATGGTGGAACGAGTATGCGGCCAAGGCGGCGCAGGGCTACGACCCCGGCATCATGATGGCCAAGTCCAGCCTCATGGCCTACACCTGGACCGAGACCATGCAGATGCTGGAGCCGATCGGCATCGACCGCTGGCCCTACGAGCTGGCGCTCAAGCACGGCATCCGCGATGCGCTGACCTGCTGCGTCGGCCAGCGCTGGCTGGTGGCCTACTGGTCGCGCCAGGTTCTGAGCGCGTCTCTGACTACGCCGCTGCGCATGCTGCTTGTCGCGGCCGCCGGGTTCGGCGCGCTGCGGCTGGAGCAGGTGCTGGGCGAGGACCCGCGTCGCGTCGGCAACCGTCCGCCGATAACGCCGCGCGAGCTTGCCGTCCTGCGCCTGGTGTCGCTGGGCAAGGATACCGGCGAGGTCGCCAAGCTGCTCGGCATCGGCGAGGAGACCGTGCGCACGCATCTGAAGAAGGCGCAGGCCAAGCTCGGCGTATCAAACCGCGCCCACGCGGTCGCGGAGGCTATCCGGCAGCAGCTGATGCCTTGAGCCTTGCTGCCGTCACGGCGCCGGCGCGGGGCTCGCCGTCATGCCGGCGGGCTTGGCGACGGCGGGTTCCCGGTCTTCCTCCTCGCGGTCGCCGCCCACCATGGCGCCGAGCCGATCGACGGCGGCGGCGCCAAGATCTCGAAATCTTCCTGCGCGCGCGCAAGATCGCGCTCGCCGCCTTTGCGATAGTAGAGGCCCATGGCGTACTCGATGGCGTGGACCTCCTCGAGGATTTCTCGGAGATCGCCTGCCTGAGGTTGTGCTCGCTTGTCCTTCGGGTCATCCGTGGAATATGGGAACAAACGCGGTACGATTCAAGGCGTTCGGTGAGGGACAGCAAGAGATGCTCGACCCGTGGCGCCATGAGGCCGGCAATGCCGGCCATGTCACGCTTGTCGCCGGGGCCAACTGGGACTAGATTTGTCCTAGGTGGAACGAGGCGGCGCCATGAGCATCTCTCTCGAAGATCGGCGGTCCGAGGCCAGCCGCATTGCGCGGTTCTTGGGGCTGCCCGAGCGGCTGAGCGACATTCAGCTGGTCGAGCGTGTCGAGCAGGGTTTTCCTGCCAGGACGGCCAGTACGATCGTGCGGCGCCTGGACCCGAAGGGTTCGATACCTTCAAGTCGCAGATATCATCCCAAAATCCACCTACCACCGGAGGGTCAAGGCCAAGCAGGCCCTCACCGAGGATGAGAGCGAAAAGATCCTGGCCCTCGCCAGGGTGTTCGTAGAAGTCCTGCGCCAGTATCACGAGGACACAACCCTGACCGCGCTCTTCCTGGGGCGGAAGCACCCGATGCTGGGCGGACGAACGCCGCTGGCCGTTGCCAAGGGTTCCACGGCGGGAGCGGATCTCGTTCTGAAGATTCTGGCGCGAGCCGACGCCGGTGTTGCCGCGTAATGCCGGTGCGCCAACTCACGGAGCCGATGCGGGCGTTTCGCATCGTCGGCAACCCT
>CAVZAZ010000012.1:0-124281 GCA_963773355.1 uncultured Actinomycetota bacterium
CCCGGCGGCCGCGAAGCAGGTCGTCAGGCGGCTCCAGCTCGCGATCGTCCACGCCCACCAGCAGGTGCCGGCTGGCATAGCCGAATCGCCCCTCGCTCGCGGTCTCCTGGCCCATGTCGCGGTCGTCGATGACCCGGGTCTGGTCAGCGAGCAGGTCGGCCACGGCCGCCACGTCGCTGTGCACGTAGGTGATCACCCGCACCCCGATCTGGTCGGTGATGTCGCGCAACGGGTCCGGGTAGACCGGGACCCCGTCGACCGTCCTGGCGGCCTTGGCCGCGAAGGAGGTCACGCCCTTCGCGCGCCCGGTGATGCTCAGGTAGTTGATGCCCGCGTCGTCCAGGATCGCCGTCACCAGCGCGACGAACTGGTCGGCGGCCTGCCGGAGCACGGGCTGCTGCGCGGCGTACTCACGGACGGCCGATCGCGTCGGGTCCTCTGCCTCCGGCGCGATCCGGCGTCCGCGTGGGCTGGGCGCGAGGCCCTCGGGCAGGCTCGGAGTGACGATGTAGCCGGACTCGAAGTCGCCGTACGTCGTGGTCCGGTCTGGCTGGTGGTCGGAGAACATCGCGACGTACGCGCAGAGCACCGCGTCGACCTGGTCCTCGACCACCCGCAGCTCGCTCTTGCGGGTCGCGGTCTCGACGGCCTGCCGCAGGCCCGCCCAGGCCGAGCGGGCGTTGCCCAGCAGGAGCGGCGGCTCGGCGGTCGTCAACCCCTCGAGCAGGCCCATCAGCACCAGCAGCTCGCTGCGCAGTCCCTCGACGTCCCGGCCGGACTTGTTCTTGTACTTCAGGGTGCGGCCGAGCCGGAAGAGGGCGATCGTGGCCGGGTGCGGGTAGACCTCGATCGCCCGTCGGGACCTGCCCGAGCGGGGATTCAGGTCGAGCCCCAGCCGCGAGCTGATCCGGGCCCCGCGGGGTTGATCGCGGAACTCCGGCTTCGCGGTGTTCGACGGGTGCGCACCGGCATCGAAACGCGAGAAGTCCCGGTTGAGGTCGGCCTCCGCCGGGCGGTTGCCGGTGGGGTTGGTGACGATCAGCGGCGCGTCGATCGCGACCAGGCATGCGGTGGCGACGTACGGCGTCAGGGTGGCCACGATGTCGTCGTCGGTGCGCGCGGCCGCGACGTGCACCAACCGACCCTCGGCGTCGAGCACCGCCAACCCGGTGGGGTTCCGGTCAGCCCAGGCAAGGTCGACTCCGACGAAGTGCATGGGTGCAGCCTGCCCTACGAGCGGGCACGTCGCGTCGGCGCTCGGGTCGTCGCCTCGGTGGCGGGCCTGGGGACCAGTCGGTCCGCGCCGCGAGCGGGCCAGGGCCGGCATGGCACCCGACTCGCTGGGCCGCCGGCCGCCGGACTCGTGAGCGGGGTCGCGGCCGCATCGGCGCCACGCCGCCCTTTACGCCGTGGGGTGCCGTCTGGTCCCCAGGCCCGCCGCTGGAAGTCGCTCGAGCTCGCCCGGACCGATGTCGCAGGATGGCTCCATGACCCAGGACCTGAGCGCCGTCGACTGGCCGGTGCACACCGAGCGACTCGTCCTCCGCCCCGCGATCGTGGAGGACATCGAGGCCATCTGGCAGATCCGCCGGATTCCGTCGGTGGCCGAATGGATGACGGCGGCGTCCGGCGACCTCGAGGAGTTCCGGACCGAGTTCGCCAAGCCTGCGCGGATGGACCGGACTCTCGCGCTCGAGCGGGACGGAGAGCTGATCGGTGACCTGATGATCATGATCGACAGCCCGTGGTCGCAGGCCGAGGTCACCGAGCAGGCCAAGGACACCCAGGCCGAGCTCGGCTGGGTGGTCGCGCCCGACCATGCCGGGCGCGGCTACGCGACCGAGGCGGCGCGCGCCCTGATCCGGATCTGTTTCGAGGACCTGGGGCTGCGCCGGGTGTACGCCCAGTGCTTCGCCGCCAACGAGGCCTCATGGCGGATCATGGAGAAGCTGGGCATGCGCCGCGAGGAGTACGCCGTACGCGAGTCGCTGCACCGTTCCGGGGAGTGGCTGGACGGGATGCGCTATGCCCAACTCGTCGACGAGTGGGAGCCCGGGTCAAGTGGTCAGGGCTGAGCGGTCCGTGCGATCGGACGTCCGGCTGGGGTGCGCCTCGTCGGCGGGGACCGGCTGCAGCCGCGTGGCGACGTCGATGCCGTACTGGAGCAGGCGACGGAGCCGGCCGTCGGGGTCTGGGGCGGCGGCGTGGGCGGTACCGGTCACAGCGCTGGTGATGATCGTGGGTGCCGAGCGGGTCAGGAACACCTTCGGGCTGATCGGGCGGTCAGATCCGAACCGGCGGGCCCAGGACACCGCCCACGGCACTCGTTCGAGGGCGTCGGTGATGCCCTCCGCGCCGGCGACCGGCTGCGGGTCGAGGCTGTCCGCGAGCTGCCGGGCCCGGATCAGCCCCGCTGCCAGCGCCCGCTGGGTCGGTTCCGGGGCGTCATGCAGGGCATGGATCGCGACCGAGCTGGTGAAGCCCACGACCCACCTGGTGTCCCCGCCCTGCAGGCCGACCACCGAGGGGATCAGCACGGCGAGGCGTCCGCGTTCGCCGTCGCTGGTGTGGTCGTTGACCATGCGCGCGAGCTGGCCGAGCAGCGGATGCGTGCAGCCGGGATGGTCGCTCCACCGTTCGCCGCTCAGTACCGATGCCATCTCCATGAAGCAGGCGCCCTTGCGCTGCGATCGGTGCTTGCCGCGGGAGAGCACGGGAAGCAGGTCGGGTGCACGATCACTCATGGAGATCACCTCGAGACCAGCATGAACCTCCTCGGCGGCCCAGACAAGCGCCCCAGGCAAGCGGCCCAGACAATCGGGCCAGCAATCGGGTTAGGCAAGCGATGCCGACCAGCGGGTTCGTCAGGTCCGGTCGGTGGTGCGTCGCCGGACCCGGCCCCAGGGCTTGAACACGGCGAGGACGGTCGCGAACGAAAGCAGCGTCAGGGACACCGCTGGGGGGAAGAACAGCTGCGACACGTCCCCCTCGGGGGTCCCGGTCGCCATGAGCGAGGCGCCGTACTCCCGCACCTCGGGCATTCCCGGAGTGAGCGCGACGACGATCAGCGTGCACAGCAGGAGGTTGAGGACCAGCTTCACCAGCACCCACCAGTAGCGGACCAGACCCCACTTGGTGGCGAGGCCAAGCAGCAGACCGGTGACCAGGCAGACCAGTCCCGAGACGAGCATCGGCCACACGACGAAGCGTGCCGAGCGCCTGGTAGGCGATGCCGCGGGTTTCCGGGTCGTCGGCGAACCAGCCGGTCAGGACCAGCACGGCGACGATGACGTCGATGCCGATCCACGCGCCCGCCGAGAGGATGTGGAGGACGAGAGTCGTTCTCCGGGTCCTTCGACCCAGGCTGACTGCGGTGCTCATGCGCTCAGAGTCCTTCGAGGTTCGGTTCGGGGCATCCGCCGACGGGCGACACTCGGCGTACGCCCGGGAGCGCAGGGGTCCCGTGGCGTACGCCGAGTGGTGGTCACGAAGCGCTCGGGTTGTCGGTGTGCTCGTCGAGCACGTAGCGGGCGCCGAGGGCGCGCGCGGCGACGACAGCCCCGGCCGCGGCCAGGATGATGTCCTTCAGGACGTACTGCGCCTCGAGCGTGGGCACGCCACCCGGGAACAGGTCACCCGCGAACAGCACGATCGGCGACATGATGCCGACCAGCGAGCCCGCGAGGACGACCAGCCCAGCCCGCAGCGCGATCCCGGTCACGAGCGTGAGCCCGATGAACGACTCCAGGACTGCGGTCATGACCACGGCCGCGGTCCCCGACACCATGCCCAGGGTGAGCGTGTCGATGGTGCGCATCACGAGCTCCTCGGCGGGCGAGGCGCCGGGTATGAACTTGAGGACGCCGAAGCCCAGGAACACCAGGCCCAGGCTGACTCGAAGCGCGGTGATGCTGTGCGCCGTGAGGTACCCGGCAGCGGTGGCGAGGACTCGCTCCAGGATGCTCTTGCCCGGAGCCTGCGGGTGAGGCGTCCCGACGGGGTTGGTGATGACTGACATGTCGATCTCCTCCGGTTGTGGGCTTCTGGTCGAGCCCTGGTGACCACGACGATTCCGGGATCCGGCGGCCACGGAATCCGCCGGAGAGCGGCTGTCGCGTTGCGTCCTCCGCCGACCACGGGAGGGCGGCGTACGTCCGTCGTCGCAGGCGCGAGTACGACGTAGCGCTGAGGCGTGGCGCCGGCTCACGGGGCATGCTGGGACCCGCCGATCCAGTCATCAGGAGGGAACAAGTGAGCTCTCGGCAGACGCGCGTGGTGGCGGTGATCCTGGTCGCCCTCGGGCTGGTCACGGCGCCGTTCATCAACCGCCTGACCGACGTCGACCAGCCGATGGACGTGCTGGGGATCGCCTTGATCGTCGTCGCCGGCGCCACGACCGCACTGCGGGACCGGTGGCCGGTGCCGACGCTGGTGATCGTCGCGACCTCGACGTCGCTGTACCTGCTGATCGGCTATCCCTACGGGCCGATCTTCTTCGCGCTGGCGGTCGCCGTCTACGGCGTGGCTCGCCGCAGACCCTCCGCCGAGGCCGCGCTGTGGTGCGCCGCCGCGTTCGGGCTTCTGCTGCTGCACCTGTTGACCAATCCGGCGGCCCTGGACGGGGCCGTCGGGTTGCTGCCGGCGTTCGCCTGGGTGGCGATCCCGTTCACGATCGGGGTCGCCCGCCGACTCGTGGCCGAGGCCAACGCGCGGGAGCGGGCGGAGGCAGACCGTCGGTTGGTGGACGCCGAGCGGCTCCGGATCGCGCACGAGGTCCACGACGTGGTGGGCCATGGCCTCGCCGCGATCCAGATGCAGGCCGACATCGCCCTCCACGTCAAGGACCGCCGACCCGACCAGGCCGGCCTGGCCCTCGACGCGATCAGTCGGGCCAGCGCCGAGGCGCTGGCCGAGCTCCGCGCCACGCTGGCCGAGATCACACCCGGGACGACGCGGACAGCAGGGCGGCGACGCCGGGGCTGGCTCGCTTCGACGACCTGCGGCGACGGGTGGAGGTCGCCGGCCTGGCGGTCGAGGCAACCGTGACCGGTCAGCCACGCGAGCTGCCCCCGGCCGCCGACCTGGCGGCGTACCGCGTGCTCCAGGAGGCCCTCACCAATGTGGTCAAGCACTCCGCGCACCCCAGGGCGGTCATCGAGATCGCCTACCGGCCGCGCGAGGTGCGGGTGTCGGTCTCGAACCAGGAACTGGCGGCCGACTCACCCGTCGAAGGGTTCGGGATCACCGGGATGCGACGACGGGTCGAGCGACTGGGTGGGCAACTGACCGCGGGGTCGGGCGCCGACGCCGGCGTCTTCGAGGTCCGGGCCACGATCCCGACGGAGGTGTGACATGACCGGATCGCCGATCTCGGTGCTCATCGTCGACGACCAGGAGCTGGTGCGGCTCGGGCTTCGGGCTCTGCTGGAGAACGAGGACGACTTCACCGTGGCCGGCGAGGCCACCGACGGCCTGGCGGCGGTGGAGGAGGCACTGCGCACCACACCGGACGTCGTGCTGATGGACATCAGGATGCCGGGCATCGACGGGCTCGCCGCGACCGGGCGGATCGTCGCGCACCCGGAGCTCGGCAAGACCCGGGTCATCGTTCTCACCACGTTCGAGCGCGACGAGTACGTCTTCGATGCGTTGCGCCATGGCGCGAGTGGCTTCCTGCTCAAGGACACGCCTCCGCCGACCCTCCTGGAGGCGATCCGCACCGTCGTCGACGGCGGCGCCCTGCTCGCACCGTCGGTGACCAGGACCCTGATCCGCGAGTTCACCGAGAACGCCCCGCGACGCGTGGCACCGCACCCGCTGCTCGACCAGCTCACGGAGCGCGAGCGCGAGATCGTCGGCCTGGTGGCGCGCGGAATGAGCAACCACGAGATCGCCGAGCACCTCGTGCTCAGCCCGGCGACCGCCCGCACGCACGTGAGCCGGGCGATGACCAAGCTCGAAGCGCGCGACCGCGCCCAGCTCGTGGTGTTCGCCTACGAGTCCGGCCTGGCCTGACTCACGGGCTCAGGATCGCGGCACGGTCGATGGTCGTTCCGAACGTCTCACCCGGCGACCGTGCTGCCGGGCTGTCCTGCGCGATAGCCGAGGAGCAGGGAGCCACCCGGTGTCCGCTCGACGTCGACGAGCTCGAGTCGTCGCAGATCGTCATCGCCGTCGAACAGCCGCCGGCCCGCACCCGCGAGGGTGGACGCCACGACGAGTCGGAGCTCGTCCACCACACCGGCCTGAAGCAGCGACCGGGCCAGGTCGATGCTGCCGTGTATCCCGATGTCCCCGCCCGCCTGCTGCTTGAGCTCGCGGACGTGCTCGACCGCAGGGCCGTCGACCACGACCGTGTTCGCCCACTCCTGCTCGAGGGGACTGGACGAGAACACGTGCTTCGGCGTCTCGTTGATGAAGCTGTGGAACGGCTCCGGGCCGTCGTCCGGCCAGAAGCCGACCCAGTACTCGTACGTGCGGTGGCCGAGCAGGATCGTGTCCTGCTCGCCGATCACCCGGCCGAGGTTGTCGAAGATCGCCCGGTCGCCGTCGAACATCCAGTCACTCGGCTCCTCGGCGACACCGTCCAGCGAGAGCAGTTGGTACAGCACTACCTTGCGCATCTGCGAGTCCTTGCGTTGGTTGCCATCCGATCAAGCCGCGATCTCCCAGAGGTGGCCACCGGGGTCACGGAAGCTCGCGATCCGGGCTCCGGACCGCCGGACGGACGGTCCGGCGAGCAGAGTCACGCCCCGTGCGGCGAGTCGCTCGCACGCGGCCTCCAGGTCGACGACCTCGATCGAGATCGGCCCGCCCAACTCCAGCTCCAGCCCCGAAGGTACGACGGAGGCCGGGGGACGCGGCTGCGGCCGATCCGACCCGTCGCGCAGCTCGATGAGCGTGTGCCCGAGATCGAAGACGGTCGAGTCGTCGTCCTCGGACCGCACCGGCAGGCCGAAGACGTCCTCGTAGAACTGGCTGGCCTCCGCCAGGTCGTCGACGAACAGCGTGACGGTGCCGGCCTCTCTCGTCCACGAACCCATGGCTCCTCCTTCTCCTGCTCCCTTGCGGTTCCTGTCCCTGCCTGCGAATCGGGACGCCAAGACAGACCCGACTCGATGGTGGAACTCATCGCTGCGATGAATCGCCGTGGGTGAAGCGGTCTGTCCTCACGACAGGCCTCACGACAATGCGGACAACATGGACGGTGAGCACACGGTGCGCACACATGAGGAGATGGCCCATGCCCGAGAACCAGGACACCCGGCTGCGGGAGATGGCCCGCCGCGTCCTCGACCAGAACCGATACATGGTGTTGGGGACCAGCGAAGCCGACCATCGACCCCGGGTCTCCCCGGTGTTCTTCACCCATGACCGGTACCGCACGTTGTACTGGGTCTCGTCACCGGAGGCGCAGCACTCCAGGAACCTGGCCGACGCCGCCGAGGTCGCGATCGTGGTCTTCGACTCGAGCAACCCGCCGAGCCACAACAACGAAGCGGTGTACGTCGAGGCACACGCCCACGAGGTGCCCGAGGCCGACCTCGCCGGTACGACGGCTGCGGCGTTTCGCGACAGCGTGCGCAAAGGCGCACGGTCGTTCTCGCCTGAGGAGCTGAGCGGCGCAGGGGACCTGCGGTTGTACGCCGCCACGATCGAGGGAGTCGACGTGCACATCCGGGGCAGCGACCCCCACCTCGGGCGGGGTCTCGACAGCAGGTACGCCGTACCCCTCCCCCTGGACACCTAGGCCGGGCGCCCGGTCCGGGCCATCCGGTCCGGGCCATCCGGTCCGGGCCGGCCTAGCCGACCAGGGTCTCCTTCGGGCGGACCACGCAGAACTCGTTCCCCTCGGGGTCAGCGAACACGTCCCAGGACTCGTCGCCGCGTTGTCCGATGTCGATGCGACTGGCCCCCAGCGAGAGGATCCGCTCGATCTCGAGGTCCCGGTCCCGACCGTCGGTGGTCAGGTCGAGGTGCACCCGGTTCTTGACCCGCTTGGCCTCGTCGACCGGCATGAAACACAGGCCGACGGGCGCGTCCACGGACGCGCCGACCACCACCTCGCGCTCGCGGACGGAGAGAACCTGCCAGCCCATGACCTCCGCCCAGAAGCGACCGAGTGCGAGGAGATCGTGGGCGTCGAAGACGACGTGGTGCATCCGCAGCGGCATGGGCCCAGTATCGCGCGCAGGAGGGTCCGTCGATTTCGCCATGACTGCGGACAGGAACTGACCTGAGCGCGTCCTAGGGTGGCGGTCATGGACATGAAACTGGAACTGGTGGCCGTGCCCGTGAGCGACATCGACCGGGCCAAGGACTTCTACCTCGCGGCTGGATTCAACGCTGACCACGACCACGAGGTCAGTGACGACGTCAGGTTCGTGCAGATGACGCCGCCGGGATCGGCGTGCTCCATCGCCTTCGGCAAGGGCCTGACCGAGATGGCGCCCGGATCCCTCGACAACCTGCAGATGGTGGTCGCGAATGCCGACGCGACCCGAGCCGAGCTGGTCGAGCGCGGCGTCGATGCCAGCGAGGTCGACGAGCAGCCCTGGGGCCGGTTCGTCTACTTCGCCGACCCTGACGGCAACAAGTGGGCGCTGCAGGAGCTCCCCGACTGGTCGGCCAGCGCCGGCGGCAGCGGTGAGAACCCGTACACCTGAGCAGCACGGGCGAGGAGCCGGCATGACCGACGTACGGACCTATCCCGAGGGCGTTCCGTCGTGGATCGACCTCGAGCAACCAGACCTCGATGACGCCATGACGTTCTACGGCGAGTTGTTCGGATGGACGTTCAGCGACGCGTCGCCCGCCGAGATGCCGTTCCGCTACGTCGTCGCCCACCTCGACGGTCGGGACGTCGCGGCACTCGGTGGTCCCGTCGACGCCGGTGATTCGGCGACGGTGTCGTCTGCCTGGAACACCTACATTGCGGTGGACGATGCGTCAGCCATCGCTACGCGGGTCGAGGCCGCCGGCGGGCGAGTGGTCGCCGGCCCCGCTGACGCCGGCGACCGGGGTCGGTTCGCGAGCTGCGCGGATCCCGACGGCGTTCCGTTCCGGCTCTGGCAGGCCGGCGCGAAACCCGGGGCTCAGGTCGTCAACACCCCCGGTGCCTGGAACTTCAGCGACCTGCACGCCGCCGACCCCGCGGCCTCGGCGGCCTTCTACACCGAGGTGTTCGGCTGGTCCGTCGACGACATCGGGTTCGCGGAGATGATCCGCAGACCGGGGTACGGCGACCACCTGGCCGCCACCAGCGACCCCGAGATCCACGCCCGTCAGGCCGCCGTCCAGGCGCCGCCGGGTTTCGCCGATGCCATCGCGTGGCTCACACCGGCGGATCCGGACGAGGAGCCGCATTGGCACGTGTCCTTCACCGTGGCCGACCGGGACGCCACGGTCGAGAAGCTGGAGCGGCTCGGGGGCTCCGTGCTGGGTCAGACCGACACCGACTGGACCCGCGACGCTCTTGTCCGCGATCCGCAGGGCGCGATCTTCACCGCCAGCCAGTTCGCGCCCTCACAGTCTGGAGCCTGACCGCAGCTCCCGGTCCAGATCCTGTACTTGCCCAACGCCTCTCCGCGGCCCAGAGTCGGTACATGGACGACTACGCGCAGTTCTGCACCGTGGCCCGTGGCGCCGAGATCCTCTGCGAGCGCTGGACCCCGCTGGTGGTCCGGGAGCTGCTCTGCGGCAGCACGCAGTTCAACGAGATCCGGCGCGGCGTGCCCCGGATGTCCCCCACGTTGCTCGCCAAGCGGCTGCGAAAGCTCGAGGAGGTCGGCGTCGTCCGCCGTACGACGACCGGGCGCTCGACCACGTACCAGCTGACAGCGGCCGGGGAAGAGCTCCGGCCGATCGTGCTGGCGCTCGGTCACTGGGGCGCGCGTTGGGTGGGCAGTCGACTGACTGCGGGGCAGCTCGACGTCGGGTTCTTGATGTGGGACGTGCGCCGGTTCGTCCGGCTCGAGGAGTTCCCGGCCGACCGTCGGACGGTGCTGCACTTCGAGTTCCCCGACGCTGGCCCCCGGGAGCAGAACTGGTGGCTGGTCGTGGAGGACGGCGTCGCCGACCTCTGCCGCGACGATCCCGGCCATGACCTCACGCTGGTCGTGCGGTCCAGCGTCCGGGCGCTCACCGAGATCTGGACCGGCGACACCACTCCCGACGTCGCCCTGCGTCGCCGCGAGGTGCTGGTCACCGGCGCCCGTCGCGACGCGGAGGCACTCTGGCGGTGGCTCGGCACCAGCGCTTTCGCGCCCACCCGCCTCGGCCGGACCGCGTAGGGGTCAGCTGCGTGCACGAACCGGCCTCGTGGCGGCTGACCGACTCCGCGCCACGCGTGGACGCTCGGACATGTGGCCGAGCGTCCCGGCCATGGTGATGCCCTCAGCGCGTCGGTTCACTCGGTGGTGACCACCCAACGAGGAGGAAATCATGCGAATCACAGTCTTTGGTGCCAGCGGCAGCGTCGGCCGGCACGTCGTCGAGCAGGCCCTGCGAGACGGACACGACGTCACGGCCCTCACCCGGGATCACACGCGGATCAACGTGCGCGATCCCCGGCTCGAGATCGTCGAGGGCGACGCCACCGACCCGGAGGCCGTGCTGCCTGCGGTGAAGGGCAGCGACGCCGCGATCGTCGCGCTCGGTGACGGCCGCAAGGGCCGGGTTCGGGAAGCCGGAACGCGAGCCGTCATCGCGGCCATGGAGAGCTCCGGTGTGCACCGACTGATCTGCCAGTCCACGCTCGGGGTCGGTGACAGCCGCGGCAACCTGACCCTCTGGTGGAAGTACGTCATCTTCGGGGCACTCCTGCGCGCCGCCTACCAGGACCACGTGCGACAGGAGGCGCTGGTCCGCGCGAGTGCTCTCGACTGGACGATCGTGCGGCCGGGTGCCTTCACCGATGGGCCCGCGACCGGCCTGTATCGGCACGGCTTCGATGGTCAGGACCGGACGACGCAGCTGAAGATCGCGCGCGCCGATGTCGCCCACTTCCTCCTCGGCCAGCTTGTCGACGACACGTACGTCCGCCGCGCCGTCCCGCTGTCGTACTGACGCACGTGACGGCCGTGCTGACGCAAGGACCGCACCCGATACTGCGAGCTCGGTGGCTAGGCTGATCGGCGTGGACGTGCTGGAGGCACTTCTCGACGGGCCCCGGGCCCGGGGGGCGTTCCTACTGCGTTCCCTCCTCGACCCACCCTGGGCCCTTCGCATCGTCGACGGGGCTCCGCTGACCCTGGTCATGCCGATCCGGGGGATCGCCTGGGTGCAGCCGGACGAGGGCGAGCGCCGCCTGCTGCACCCGGGAGACGTCGCGATCGTTCGAGGCCCCGGCCACTACACGATCGCGGACGACCCGGCGACCGCGCCGACGGTCGTGGTGCATCCCGGCGGGAAGTGCACGAGTGCCGACGACGGTCGTGGTCTGGTCGACGAGTGGGACCTCGGCGTCCGCACCTGGGGCGAGAACCCCGACGGCGAGGCGGTACTGCTCACCGGGACCTACGAGCGTGCGGGCGAGGCCAGCAAGCCCCTGCTCTCCGCGCTGCCAGACGTCGTACACCTCACCTCCGACGACTGGCAGTCACCACTGGTGCCGCTCCTCGCCACGGAGATGCAGGTCGAGGCACCCGGCCAGCGTGCCGTGCTGGATCGGCTGCTGGACGTGCTGCTCATCTCGGCGCTACGCACCTGGTTCGCCGCACAGCGCGAGCAGGCGCCGGCCTGGTACGTCGCCCAGCGCGACGCGACCGTCGGTACGGCGCTGGCGCTCATCCACGGGGCCCCGGAGCACCCGTGGACGGTCGCGACCCTGGCCGCGCAGGCTGGGGTTTCCCGGGCCGCCCTCGCACGTCGCTTCACCGAGCTGCTCGGTGAGCCTCCGATGTCCTACCTGACCAACTGGCGGCTGGCGCTCGCGGCGGATCTCCTCTGTGAGTCCGACGCGACCATCGCGGCGGTCGCCCGTCAGGTGGGCTACGGCTCGCCGTTCGCGTTGAGCGCGGCCTTCAAGCGCGAGCGCGGGATCAGTCCCCAACAACACCGCGACCGCGGCCGCCTGGAGCGCCTCAGCAGCTGACCGGGACGGACCGCGCGTCCCGTGCAGGCATGGTGTGCGAGCGGGACCCAGCGATAACGTGGTCGACGCGGCCGGCCCACGTCGACCGTGAGGGTTGCTCCGGAGGTTGCGCATGAACTTGTTGTTCGCCGACACGGTCCTTGACCAGACCGTCGCCGACCTCGAGGCCCGCGGCCATGTCTGCGCGGTGGAGCCCAGCCTCGCCACGGGCGACGTCGCGGAACGGATTCCCGGATTCGATGTCCTGGTGGTGCGCAGCACCAAGGTCGACGCGAGCGTCTTCGACGCAGCCGACCGGCTCGCGCTGGTGATCCGGGCCGGTGCCGGCACCAACACCATCGACACTGACGCGGCGGCCTCCCGTGGGGTCCTGGTCGCCAACGTGCCGGGCCGCAACGCCGCGGCCGTCGCCGAGCTGACGTTGGGTCTGATCCTGGCCATCGACCGGCGGATCGCCGACAACGTGGTCGACCTGAGAGACGGTCGGTGGAACAAGAGCCGCTACGGCAAGGCGAACGGGCTGCTCGGCTCGACCCTCGGCATCCTGGGCATGGGCTCGATCGGTCTGAGTGTTGCCGAACGAGCTGCCGCGTTCGGGATCGACGTCCAGTGCCTCAGCAGACCGGGTCGGTCGGCCGCCACCCTGGCCCGCCTGGAGGAGCTCGGCGTGACCACCTGCGACTCGATGGACGACCTGGTCTCGAGCTCCGACATCGTGTCCCTTCACCTGCCGTCGAACGAGGACACCCGTCACCTCGTCGATGCGGACTTCCTCCGGCTGATGAAGCCCGGCGCGATCCTGGTGAACACCGCCCGAGGTGACCTCGTGGACGAGACTGCGCTTCTCGACGCTCTGGACGAGACGGAACTGCGGGTGGGCCTCGACGTCTTCGCCGACGAGCCCGGGTCCGGTTCGGCCGAGTGGAGCTCGAAGGTCGCCCAGCACCCGAACGTCGTGGCCACCCACCACATCGGCGCCTCCACATCACAGGCGCAGCGGGCCATCGCCGCCGGGGTCGTCGAGATCGTCGACGCCTTCGCGGCCGGCGAGGCCCGCAACTGCGTCAACCTCGCGCCCCGTGGCCTGGGGTCGGCCACCCTGACGATCCGCCACCTCGACCGGGTGGGTGTCCTGGCCCGGGTGCTGGAGCTGATCAGCGCGGCTCGGCTCAATGTCGAACACATGCAGAACCGGGTCTTCAGGGGCGGCGAGGCGGCTGTGGCCGTGATCGACGTCGCGGGCCGGGTGCCCGGCGGGCTGCTGGACGACATCAGCGGGCTCCCGGAGGTGCTCGGCGCCTCCCAGGCGACCCTCGACGGCGAGGCCACGTGACGGAGACTCCCGGGGCGGCCGCTGCGGGTGCGGCTGCGGCGAGCGGCGTCGTACGCCCGTTCGCCCCACTGCTGGTTCGCCCCGCTGCTGCCCCCTCGGCGGTCACGCCGCTGGCGGAGACGGCGACCGTGCTGGCGAGCGGGCCGCCCCCCGTCGACGTCGACGCCTACGAACGGGTCGGACCGGGTCTGTTCGTGTACCGCCAGCGCGCCCGGACGGGCGACCACGTCGGGGTGGTCTGCGACATCCGGGCAGACGCGTTCGTCGACGGGATCGTGCGCGGACACGAGTCCGTACAGCCGGACCGGGTCGAAGGCCTCGCCCAGCACATCGTCTCCGGGGCCCGCCGGGTCGACCTGGTCAGCACCCTGCACCGGAGTGGGCCACTGCTGCGGCAGGCGCTCGTGGACGTGCCCAACACGCCGCCGGTGCTGGAGTTCATCGGCGCCGACGGGCTGGAGCAGGCGCTGTGGCACCTCCCCGCAGGGCCCGACACCGCCCGGCTCTGCGAGGAGCTCGGTGCGGCCACCCACTACATCGCCGACGGCCATCATCGCGTGGCCGCCAACCTGGAGGTCTGGCGACGCGACGGCCAGCCGGCAGGGGCTGGACTGCTCTGCGTGGCCTACCCCGTGAACGGTCTCACCCTGTCTGCCTTCGACCGTCGGGTCGCCGGGCCGGTCGACCCGGAACGGGTGCGCGACCTCCTGGCCGAGGACTTCGACCTCAGGGAGGTGCGGGACGCATCCGAGGCGAGTGCGGCCGGCGTCGGCGTGTACCTCGGCCGGACCTGGTACGCCGTGTCGTTCACCGGGCGCCGCCCTCCGGGGGCTGCCGGGCTCGACGTCTCACTCCTGCACGAACGGGTCCTGGCTCCCCTCACGGAAGGAGGGGACGGCCGGGCATTGGAGATCGCGCCGGCCCGGACGTCACTCGAGCCACTGATCGACGCCTGCCACCACGACGGTGGCGTCCTGTTCGCCCTGACCGCTCCCCGCGTCGACGCCCTCATCGAGCTCGCCGACGCCGGGGAGGTGGTTCCGGCCAAGACGACGTACTTCGAGCCGAAGCCGGCGACCGGCTTCTTCATTCGCGGCTGATGTCGAGCGGGTGGTTTCCCGGCGTCAGTCCTGACCGTCGCCTTCGTCGATCGGCCAGAACTGCCGCACCTCGATCCGGCCACGGTGCGCCATGGGGTGGCGTGCGGCGATGTCGATGGCCGCGTCGAGATCGTCACACTCCAGGACGTCGAAGCCGGCGAGCCACTCCTTGGACTCGGTGAACGGACCGTCGGTCACCAGGCGCTGACCGGCGCGTACCCGCACCGTTGCGGCGTCTTCCGGCGGACGCAACCGCTCGCCCATCACCCAGGCGCCCTGGCCGCTGACATGGGCGAACCAGTCCTCGAGCTCAGGGACGACCGAGAGGTCGGGCTCCGGTTCGGGATCGGTGGCGACCAGCATCAGGAACTTCATCGCGCGTCTCCTTCGGGCTTGAATGTCGCTGGGCGGGTCATCGGTGGGTCATCGTGAGCGCAGCCACGCGTCCATCTGCAGGCGGGCCAGGTCGGTCCCCCGGCTGGATCGTGCGTCGGCGCTCGACTGGTGATCCGGGTTGGTCCCCGGGGCCAACGGTCGACCCGGGCGTCGGCGGCGGGACCTGGTGACAGGGCTTCGTGGGTTCATACTCTCAGGACGTTGCCGACCGGCGAGTTTCGACATCTCGTGTCAAACAGGTCGAAGACGAGTGGTTCGCTCCGTTCCCTGAGTGATGGTGTCGAGGCCCGTACGTCGAGACGAGGAGTGCGATGTCCAGGTACCTGTTGCTGGTCACCGTCGAGAGCGGCGTCGAGGAGTCGCCCATGGAGGAGTGGCAGCCGGACGAGGTCGCGGCCCATCTCGACCACTACCGGGCCCTCCACCGCGAGCTGGTCGACAGCGGCGAGCTGGTCGAGTCGGAGCTACTGACCGGGCCGGATCTGGCGAGGATCGTCAGGGCGGACGGCGGGTCCGCGCCCGTCGTGACGGTCGGGCCGTTCCCGGAGTTCAAGGAGTGGGTAGCGGGCTACCAGATCGTGGACGTGGAGTCGGAGTCACGGGCGATCGAGATTGCCGCGAAGATCTCCGCCGTGCCCGGTCCCGGCGGCCGGGCAACGCAGCAGCCGATCCAGGTGCGACAGCTGATGGACCGGGCCCCCTCCGACGTGCTCGAGATGCAGCAGTTCCTCGACCGAGCGGGTGGTGACCACTGAAGGTTCCCTCCCACATCGAGGACCTGTTGCGCGACCTCGCGCCGCAGGTGCTCGGCGTACTCGCCCGCCGGTCGGGGGACTTCGCCGCCGCCGAGGACGCAGTCCAGGAGGCGTTGATCGCGGCGGCCGAGCACTGGCCCCGCGACGGCGTCCCGGCCGGCCCGCGTGGCTGGCTGATCCAGACGGCGACCCGCCGACTGATCGACCACCGCCGTAGCGAGCAGTCCCGCAAGGGGCGCGAGCACGTCACGGCGCTCCGCGAGCCAGCCGCCCCGGACGTCCCCGACCGGGACGACTCCCTGGCCCTGCTGTTCATGTGCTGCCACCCCGCTCTGACCCCGCCGTCAGCGGTCGCGCTGACGCTGCGGGCCGTCGGGGGACTGACCACGGCCGAGATCGCGCAGGCGTTCCTCGTGCCCGAGGCCACCATGGGCCAGCGGATCAGCCGGGCGAAGCAACGGATCAAGGAGTCCGGTGACCGGTTCCGGATGCCGACGCGGCAGGAGCAGGAGGCCAGGCTGCCAGCAGTGCTGCACGTGCTGTACCTGATCTTCAACGAGGGCTATGCGAGTAGCGACGGCCTTCGGCTGAGCCGCACAGAGCTGTCCGGGGAAGCGATCCGGCTGGTCCGGATGCTGCGGCGCGGGCTCCCCGACGACGCCGAGGTCACCGGTCTCCTGGCGCTGATGCTGCTGACCGATGCCCGGCGCCCGGCCCGGACCGACGCGGAGGGGGAGCTGATCCCGCTCGCGGAGCAGGACCGGACGCTCTGGGACAGGGAGCTCATCGGCGAGGGTGTGGACCTGCTCAAGCACGCGCTCGCGCAGGGTGCGGCCGGCCCCTACCAGCTGCAGGCGGCGATCACCGCCGTGCACGACCAGGCCGCGCGGGCCGACGACACGGACTGGCCCCAGATCCTCGCCCTCTACGACCTGCTGGAGCAGATGACGGACAATCCGGTCGTCACCCTCAACCGGGCGGTGGCGACGGCGATGACCCACGGTCCCTCGGCCGGACTGGAGCTGCTGGACCAGGTCGAGCCCCGGCTGGGCGACCACCACCGGCTGGACGCGATCCGGGCGCATCTGCACGAGATGAACGGGGACACCCACGTAGCGCGTCGAGTACTACCGCGCGGCGGCGCGGCGGTCGACCAACCTCCCCGAGCAGCGCTACCTCACCGCACGCGCCGCGCGGCTGCAGGCCGATGTCTAAAATCGATTGCCCTGGCCGTCGCTCCGGTGTTGCCATAGCGGCGTACACCTCACCCCAGGAGCAAGTCGATGCGAGCAACCTTCACCGCCCTCCAGCCCACCATCTGTGAGAAGGACGTGAAGGTTGCGCACGCTGAACTTGGGGATCCTGGCGCATGTTGACGCCGGCAAGACGACCCTGACCGAACGCCTGCTCTTCGAGGCCGGGATCCTCGACGAGCCGGGCAGTGTGGATGCCGGGAGCACCCACACCGACACCATGGCGATCGAACGCCGACGGGGCATCACCATCCGCGCCGCGGTGGTGTCCTTCGAGATCGACGGGGTGCGGGTCAACCTCTTCGACACCCCTGGACACTCCGACTTCATCGCCGAGGTGGAGCGGTCGTTGTCCGTGCTCGACGGCGCCGTCCTCGTCGTCTCGGCCGTCGAGGGGGTGCAGGCCCAGACCCTGGTGCTGATGCGGGCCCTGCAACGGCTCGGCATCCCCACGATGGTGTTCGTCAACAAGACCGACCGGACCGGCGCCGACGTCGACTTCGTCGACCCTGGAGGTGCGGGAACGGCTCAGCGCGGAGGCGCCCGTGCTCAGCGGCTCTGCGACCACCGGCGCCGGGGTGCCGGACCTCATGCGGGCACTCGTCGACGTGCTGCCGGTTCGCGAGCCGCCGCCTCGGGGTCTGCCGTGGGCGGTGTGTTCAAGGTCGAGCGCGACCCGTCGGGCTCGAAGTCGGTCTACGCCTACCTGCGCTCGGGGACGCTCGCGGTGCGGGACCGCGCTGGACCTCGGGACGGGCGCGCGGCAGAGAAGGTGACGGCATGCGGGTGTTCTCCGGCGGTGAGCTGACCGCGGTCCAGGAGGCGGCCGCCGGGCAGGTGGTCGTGCTCCGTGGCATCGAGGCCGCCCGCATCGGCGACACCTTCGGGCGTCTGGGCCGGGCGGCGACCCGGCGGCCACAGTTCGCGCGGCCCAGCCTCGCGACGGTGGTCGAACCGCAGGACGAGAGCGACCGGGGTCGCCTGCACACCGCACTCACCCAGCTTGCCGAGCAGGACCCGCTGATCGACCTCCGCCAGGACGACGTCCGCCGCGAGCTGCAGCTCTCGCTCTACGGCGAGGTGCAGAAGGAAGTGATCGGCGCACTCCTGGTCGAGGAGTACGGCGTCCCGGTGACGTTCCGGGAGAGCACTGTCATCTGCGTGGAGCGGGTCCTGGGCACGGGTCGGGCGGTAGAGATGGTCAACACCGACTCGAACCCGTTCCTTGCGACCGTCGGGCTGCGGGTGGAGCCCGCGGAGGTCGGCGCCGGGGTGAGCTTCGACCTCGAGGTCGAGCTGGGCTCGATGCCGCCGGCGTTCTTCACGGCGGTCGAGACGGCCGCTCCGTTCGACCCTGGAGCAAGGGCCGTGCGGGTGGGAGATCCCCGACTGCCGGGTGGTGATGACGCACTCCGGCTACCTGGCACGGCAGAGCCACTCCCACGGGACGTTCGACAAGTCGATGTCGAGCACCGCCGGGCGACTTCCGGAACCTGACCCGACTGGTCCTCGCGACCGCGCTGAACGAGGCGGGCACGGTGGTGTGTGAGCCGATGCACCACTTCGAGCTGGAGGTGCCCGAGCGTTCCCTCTCCGCCGTGCTGAACCTGCTCGCCAAGGTGGGCGCCGTGCCGCTCGCCACCGAGCCGCGCCCACCGGTCGTCGTACTCTCCGGGGACGTGCCGGCAGGAAATGTGCACACCCTGACCGGACTGCTGCCGGGGATCACGCGCGGCGAGGGGGTGCTGACGACCGCGCTCGACCACTACCGCCCGGTGACAGGTCGGCCGCCGCGGCGCAAGCGCCACGACCACCACCCGTATGAGCGCGACAAGTACCTGCGTCGGGTCACCCGCAGCACCACGACGTAGAGAGTTCGGGTCAGCCCGCGGCCGGGCCGGCGTGCGCGAGGCGGTAGCGGGTCGGGGAGATCTGGTAGTGCTGGACGAAGGCCTGCCGCAGGGTCTCCGGGGTGCCGAACCCGCACTCGCTGGCCACCGCTGCTACGGAGAGTGCTGTTGTGGCGAGCAGACGCGCTGCGGCTTCGGTGCGCGCGTTGCGCACGTAGCGACCGGGCGTGACACCGAGGTGGGCGACGAACAAGCGGTTGAGCTGCCGCTCGCTGACGCCGATGTGCTCTGCCAGGGTGCGCGCCTCGAGCCGGCCCGAGAGGTCGGATGTGATGTGGTCGACGGCGGCGCGCACCAGTTGGTGGTCTGGTGCGTCCGTGGCTACGTACATGCTCACCTGGGCCTGGTTGCCGGGCCGGTGCAGGAAGGTGACCAGGGCCCGCGCGACCGCGCGAGCCAGCTCGTCACCGTGGTCTTCCTGGACGAAGGCCAACGTCAGGTCGAGCGCGCTGGTGACGCCCGCCGAGGTGCTGACGTCCCCGTCCCGCACGTAGATCGGGTCCGGGTCGACGTGGATCTCTGGGTGACGACGGGCGAGGTCCCGCGCGAACACCCAGTGGGTCGTGGCGCGCCGGCCCTCGAGCAGTCCGGCTGCGGCCAGCACGCTCGCCCCCGTGCAGACCGAAGCGACCCTCCGGCTGGTGCCGGCGAGCCGGCGGACGTGGGCGACGATCCGGGGGTTCGCCGCCGCCTGCTCGTGCCCGAAGCCGCCGGACACCACCAGCGTGTCTGCCGGTCCGGTGGCCCGCTGGAGCGAGCCATCGGCGCGCAGGACCATGCCGCTGTCGCAAGTCACCGGCCGGGCACCCGGGGTGAGCAACTCCCAGTCGTACAGGGTGTGTCCCGACATTCGGTTCGCGGCCAGCAGGGTCGACGTGACGCAGGCGATGTCGAGCAGCTCCGCGCCGTCGTACCCCACCACCAGAACCCGTCGGCGTGCCGGTTTCAAGGCTCGTGGTCCTGCCATGGCAGCGAGCGTACGTCGGTTCGGGGCCAAGGTGATGTGTCATTTCTGCCACGTTTCCCAAGATTCCGGCCATGACTGACCGGGAAGGTTCCGGGGCCGGGGCACGGCGGGAATTGTCGCAGCCATGACCCCTTCGGCCGACCTCGCGCACGTCAGTCGGCCGATCTCGACACCGGAGGTGCAGTAGTCATGACTCGCCCGTTCCTGCGTCACTACCTGGAGATGCTGGCCGCGATGTTCGCCGGGATGTTGGTCCTCGAGCCGGTCCGGATGCTGGTGGTGGCAGCCCTCGGCGGGTCCGCGTTCTTCGAGCGGACCGAAGCGTCCGCTCTGGCGATGGCCACGGAGATGTCGCTCGGCATGGCCGCCTGGATGCGGTTCCGCGGTCATGCGTGGGCGCCGATCGTGGAGATGTGCCTGGCCATGTTCGCGCCCTTCGTCATCCTGTTCGTGCCGATGTGGAGCGGGATGATCGGTGAGGACGCCGTGATGATGGCCGGTCACGTGCTCATGCTGCCGGCGATGCTGCTGGTGATGTGGCGCCGGCGCGAGGAGTACGGCGGACGACCGGTCCGCGAGCTCAGTCGATCGTCGGTAACGTGACCTACTGCACCTCCAGAGCTCGGCCCTGAGCCGGAGTCTCGGTGCAGACGAGGTGCCGGGCAGAGGCGACCGCGAAGGAGATGCCGCGTTGGTTGACCTGGTGATCCGCGATGGACGGGTGCGCGGCGCCTCCGGACCGGTCGATGTCGTGGTCGACGACGGTCTGGTCCTCGAGGTGGCCCCGCACGACCACGCCGCACCGGACCCGAGCCAGGTGATCGACGCCACCGGGTGCGTCGTCGTCCCCGGCCTGGTCGAGGCACACTGCCACCTCGACAAGACGCTCTTCGGACGATCCTGGGTGCCGCACTCGGCGAGCGACGCTCTGGTAGACCGGATCGCCAACGACCGCAAGCGAAGGGGCGAGCTCGGCCTGCCCGACCCGGCCGCCATGACGGCACTGGTCGAAGCGATGTCAGGGTTCGGCACGACCGTCCTGCGGACCCACACCGACGTGGACCCCGACGTCGGGCTGACCGGAGTGCACCGGGTCCGTGAGCTGGCGGAGACTGTTGCGGACACGATGAGCATCCAGCAGGTCGCGTTTCCCCAGCACGGCCTGCTGTCCCTGCCGGGGACCGACGACCTGCTCGCCGCGTCGATGGAGAACGGAGCCACGGTCGTTGGCGGGCTGGACCCCGGCGCGGAGGGTGAGCCGGCCCGCTACCTCGACGTCGTGTTCGGCATCGCCGAACGCCATGACGCCATGGTGGACCTGCACCTGCACACGCACGGGTCGCCCGGGCTGACCGACCTGGATCTGGTCATCGAGCGCACGGCGGCACTGGGGATGGCCGGCCGCGTGGTGGTAAGCCACGTCTACGTCTTCGGCGACCTCGACGACGCGGCGGCGCGGCGCCTCGCCGACCGTCTCGCGGAGACGGGAGTCGGTGTCGTGACCGCGGCGCCCTACGACTTCCCGGTGCCGCCGCTGCGCGTCCTCCACGACGCCGGCGTCGTCGTCGGCTGCGGGCACGACGGGATCCGGGACCTGTGGGGGCCCTACGGCACCGGCGACCTGCTCGAGCGGGCCAGGCACATCGCCTACCGGAGCATGTTCCGCCGCGACGAGGACATCGAGCTGGTGCTGACCGCCGCCACCGACGGCGGCAGCCGCCTGCTCGGCGACCCCGCGGCGGGCGTCGTACCCGGGGCGGCCGCCGACCTCGTGATCGTGCCGGCCGGCTCGGAGGCCGAGGCGGTGGTGGCCGCGCCGACCGGACGGACCGTCGTGAAGTCCGGCCGGGTGGTGGCGAGCCCCTGAGGCGTCGCGATCAGGGGTCGCGATCAGGACTGGTCGGCGCCCTCGTAGGGGTACGAGTGGTGCTCGTGCGCGACCACCCACCGGTCACGCTCCTTGCGCAGGCCGAAGGTGATTCGAAGCCGACGGTCGGGGTGCGCGGCGTTCTCCTCCGCGGTGCCGCAGCGAAGCAGCGCCCAGGCGAACGCAAGCTCCGCGCCGGCGGTCACCTCGAGCTCGAGGATGTCGTACGTCGCACCCTGGGCCTGCCACTTGAAGAAGCTCGGCCAGGTGTCGCGGTAGGCGGCGAGCCCACGCGCGCCCTGCTGCGGCGGCGGGACGTCGAACATCACGATGTCGTCGGTGTGGTCGGCCAGCACGGTGTCGAGGTCCCCCTCGTGCGCTGCGGCCGCCCAGCGGCGGATGAGGTCGCGGATCAGTTGCTCGTCGGTCATGGCTTCTCCTTCGGATGGTTGTGTGGGTACAACCCCGATCGGGAGTCGAACTCATCGGTCGCCGGCAAGGTCCTCGGTGATCCGGGTCGGCAGGCCGAAGTCAGGTGAAGTCGGCATCGAGGAACGACACCACCTCGGCCACCTGGTTGCCGCGCAGGACGAGCAGGTCGAGACCCTTCGGGACGTACGCCGCCGAGTCGTCGTCCCACATGTAGGTGGCGAACGCCGGGCGACCGTTGGCGCGCGTCGGCAGGAACCGCCAGCGCCGCCGCAGTGGACCGTCGACGAGGAAGCCGCGGATGGACTCGCGGCCGGCGTACCACTCGGGCAGCGGGGGCATCGAGTACCTCGCGTCCTCGGCCAGCATGGCGACGATCGCGTCGACGTCGCCCGCCTCCCAGGCGGCGGCGTAACGGCGCGCGACCAGGCCGGTCTCCGCATCCGCGGAGCTCGATGGGGACGCCAGGCTCCCGCGGGCGGCGCGGGCCCGCTGGAGCGCGCTGTTGACCGCGGCGACGGAGGTGTCGAGCAGGCTTGCCGTCTCGGCGGCTGAGTAGCCGAGCACCTCCCGTAGCAGGAGGACGGCGCGCTGCAAGGCGGGCATGCCCTGCAGGGCCACGAGGAATGCCAGCTCGACGCTCTCCCAGGCGACCAACCGCTCGGCGGGATCGAGGTGCTCGGTGAACGACATGCGGGCGTCGGGCAAGGGCTCGAGCCACAGCACCTCGTGGGAGGCGTCTCCCGGGGTCATCTCCGTCGGCAGCTCGCGTCGTCGCGACCGCCCCAGGAAGGTCAGGCACCTGTTGGTGGCGATCTTGTAGAGCCAGGACCGCACCGACCGCTTCGGATCCTCGGCGCGCGGCTCGAACCCGCCCCACCCCTTCCACGCGCGCAGGAAGGACTCCTGCGCCACGTCCTCGGCGTCGGCGAGCGAGCCCAGCATGCGGTAGCAGTGCGCCGTGATCTCCGCGCGGAGGGGATCGACCAACTGCTCGAAGTCGAGTCCGTCGAGACGAGGCACACGGTCATCTCACAGGACCCGCGCGAGCGCATCAAGCTCGCGCCGGACGCGCGCCCGCGGCCGGCATCCCCTGGCCGGCTGGCGGCGTCATCGAACCCTCGAATTCAATGCCCCACGCACAGACCGGGCCTATGCTGCGGTGGTGGACCCCAGCACTGTCGACCATGACCGGAACGTGATCGGCGCGGCGGCCGTTCTGGTGGCCGACCGCCTGCGGGAGGCAGTCGAGCAGGTCACGGCTGCCCGCGGGACGTCGGCGCCAGCACTCACTGCTCTCCTGGCGTGGGCTGACGGGGCACCGATCCACAGTCTTGCGGAGGGGCTGGGGCTGAGCCACTCGCGAGCGGTTCGGGTCGTGGACCAGATGGAACGCGACCGGCTTGTGCGTCGTCGCCCGGACCCGCTGGACGCGCGTCGGATCCTGGTCACCCTGACCGGGTCCGGACGTCGCGCGGCTCGTCGAGTGCTGGCCGCACGCGCCGACGCCCTGGACGCAGTGCTGGGCCAGCTGTCGGCCGAGCACGTCAAAGCCCTGGCACGTGTCGCCGAGGAGCTCCTCTTCGCCGAGTCCCTCGACCGGGCGACGGCGCGCCGGATCTGCCGCCTGTGCGACGCGGTCGGCTGCGGTCATCTCGACGGACGGTGTCCGTCGACGGCCGGCGCCGACGCCCGGGAGGACGTGCCCTGACGTTGAAGTCAGTCCAGGGCAGTCAGTCCAGGGCAGTCAGTCCAGGGCAGTCAGTCCAGGGCAGTCAGTCCAGGGCAGTCAGTCCAGGCTCGAGCTGGCGGCCCGGGTGACGTCCGAGAGTGACCCCCAGACCGCGGCCAACGCCGCGGACGTGCTCTCCGGACTGGTCCCGCCGACGGTGAGGTTGACCGTGACCGGGCCGTCCGCGGTGCTCAGCTGAGCCACGAAGCCCTCGCCGATCAGCTTCTTGCAGTACGACGCCTCGAGGTAGTCGACGTGGTCGGCGAGGTCGTCGATCGGCACCGGTTCGCCCTTGCACGGCCAGCGTCCGCTCACCTTCCGCGCCGATTCCAGCGCCGCGTCGGGAGCGTCGAAGACATCGAGCCCGGCACTCCAGGACCCGAGGCCGCCGGAGTCGAGGTGGTAGGCGATGTCCCAGGAGGACGACGCGAGCCGACCGTCCTCTGGTGCGGATCCGGCGTCGAAGGCCCGGCTGAAGCGGAAGCTCCCGGCGTCGAACGTGCCGTCCTCGGGGGCCTGCGCCTTCTGCAGCGCGGACCGCGCCTCCGTCGCACTCACCTGCTCGTCGTCCCCGTCGTCTCCCCCGTCACCACCGCAGGCGGCCAGCACCAAGGTCGCGACCAACGCGGCGGTGGTGCGCAACCACACCGTGGTTCCCCGGGGCCGGTGCCGCATCACGACTGCTCCTCCCTGACCCGAATGCTGTCGTCAGAATCTATGCCTAAGGCATATATTCGCACAAGTCAGGACGGATGCGGCGGCCGCTGACCCCGCTCGGCCTCCCACCCCAGAGGTAGCGCAACACCTCCGGGTCGGAGTCCAGCTCGACCTCGTGCTCGAGATGGTCCTCGGACAGCGGGACCAGGTCGAGACGGGTCGTGCTGAGGGCGACTTGGGCCATGCCTGCTCCTTGTGCCGGGCGACCAGTGCCCGGACCGGCGCCGCGAGTCAGGCGGGGCCGTAGTCGAGGTGCACGACGCCGTTGTCGTAGACCTCGTGCTCCGTCAACGCGAGCTTGGTCGGGTCGACGCCGTCACCCCACAGCCGGTCGCCCTTGCCGAGTGCGAGCGGGTAGACGAAGAGGTGCAGGTGGTCGACCAGGCCGTCCTCGAGGAGCGCGCGGACGAGGGTGCCGCTGCCCGAGATGTAGATGTCGCCGTCCGTCTCGTCCTTGAGGGTGCGGATCGCGTCCGGGTCGTAGGCGCCGAGCCGAGTCGAGGGGCCCCAGTCCACGTTCGGCTCCTGGGAGCCGACGACGTACTTGTGGGTGTCGTTGAAGAAGGGCGCTCCCGGGTCGTCCTCGACCGTGCGCGTCGACCATGCCGGCGCGAACATCTCATAGGTCCGGCGTCCCAGCAGGATCGCCTTCGACGCGTTGGTGACCGCACCGATGGTCTCGCCCATCTGGGGGTCGAAACCGTATTCGAAGGTCCAGGAGGGATTCTCGAACACCCCGTCCAGAGCGATGAACTCGTGCACCTGGATCGCGCCCATGGTCTTGCCCTTCTGTCGTCTGTCATCGTCGGTTGGCCAATGGTTCAACGGCACCGCAGCCGTCGGCGGTCGCCTCATCGGCGCGGGTCGTCCCAACCTAGCGCGGTCCGCGGACGGTTCGATCTTCGCTGTATGCCCGGCCCTCACGCCGTTGGGGTGGGCGGGATGTTCTGGTTCAGATGGAAGACGTTGTGCGGGTCATAGGTGTCCTTGAGCGCAGTGAGTCTGGCCAGCTTCGCCGGCGGGTACGCGCGGCGGACCCCGGCTGCACCCTCGTCGGTCAGGACGTTGACATACGCTCCGCTGGCGAACTCCGCGAGCGGACCCGCAGCCTCGCGGGCCTGCTCGATCCGGGCGTCGTCCTCGGCCGGATCCATCCAGCGGGCGGCGCCGACGTACTCGAAGGCAGTGCCGCGCTGGCCGAACGCCGTGGCCTCATCAGGGACGTCGGCGATGGCACCGCCGTAGGTCTGGAGGCTGGCGGCGAACTCCGGTGGGTGCGCGAGCAGCGCCTCGATCGCCCCGTCGGGAAGGTCGCGCAGGTAGTGGCCCTTCCAGTAGCGGCGTTGGTAGTGCCCCTCGATGCTGTCCTCGCGCCGCTGAAGCTCGAGGTAGGTCCAGTCGACCACGCGCTCCTGTGCCGGCCGGCCGAGCCCACGCACCTGAGGCAGCAACGCCCGCCCGGCGTCGGGGTCGCCGACCCAGACGTAGCCGATCGTCGCCACGCCTCCGAAGAGGCTGGCGGCGAACGTGGCCTGCCGGGGCGCGGCCATGGCGAGGTCGCGCCAGCCGGCCAGCACGCCCTCCGCCTCGGAGGCAGGGAAGTCCAGCTCCACGGTCAGCGCCTGGGTGCCGACGTCGTGCAGCCGGAACTCGAACTCGGTGACGATCCCGAAGTTCCCGCCACCACCTCGCAAACCCCAGAACAGTTCGGGGTTCTCTGTCTCGGTGGCGCGCACCACCTCGCCCTCGGCGGTGACCATCTCGAACGAGACGACGTTGTCGCAGCTGAGGCCGTGCTCGCGAGCCAGCCACCCCATCCCTCCACCCAGGGTGAGGCCGCCGACGCCGGTGTGAGACACGTTGCCGGCGGTGGTCGCGAGCCCATGGGGCTGCGTGGCCGCGTCCAGGGCGCCGAGCAGCGCGCCGCCCTGGACCCGAGCCAGCCGTCGATCGGGGTCGACGTGCACGGCACCCATCGGGCGCAGGTCGACCATCAGACCGTCCTGCGGCACCGACAGGCCGAGCACGCTGTGGCCACCGCAGAGCACGCCGACCTCGAGTTCGTGGTCACGTGCCGCGCTGATTGCGGCGCTGACGTCAGCGGCGCTGACGCACCGTGCGATCAGGGCGGGCCGCCGATCCACCATCGCGTTCCAGACGCGACGGGCCTCGTCGTAGGCCTGGTCACCCGGCAGCAGGACCTGTCCAGCCATGCGCGAGCCCAGGTCCTGGGCTGCGGCCGCGCCGGCTGAGGGCGTCTGGGTTCGACTCATGGGGCTCCCAACGTTGCAAAGACGCGGTACGTGTCGCGCCGAACGGTAAACGGGCATTCAGTACCTCTGGCCGCGATCAGGCGACCACCGGGCCAGTGACGGAGTGGTCCGTGAGACCGCGTTGCTCCTCTCGGTCGGATCACGGCCCACCGCGCCGGCCATGGGTCCTCGGTGCCTCGTAGCCGCCCTCGGGCGGGACCATCTCGGCGCGCACCCCGAGGAGCCGGACCGGCCGGTCGTCCTCGAGGCGGTGGAACAGCTCGAGCGCGGTCTCGCAGATCGTGGCGGCGTCGTACGTCGGCTCCTGCAGCTTGCGGATCCGGGTGACGGTGAAGAACGGTGCGAACCGGACCTTGAGATGGACCCGCTCACACGGGCGGCCCTCGGCACGGATGTCAACGACGACCTGCTCCGCCAGCACGCGGAGCGCGGCTGCGACTTCGTCGGCGCCGACGAGGTTGCGCTGGTACGTGGTCTCGCGGCCGTGTGCGCGGGCGATCCACGGGGTGTCGTCGACGACCGCGCGGCCACCGCCGCGTCCGAGTCGCCCGATGTGCGGGCCGGTGTTCGGGCCGAACTCCGCGGCGAGCGGCTCGACCGGGGACTCTGCGAGGTCGCGCACGGTCTTGATCCCGAGATCGGCGAGGCGTTCCGCGATCCGCTTCCCGACCCCCCAGAGTGCTCGGGTCGGGCGGTCGCCCATCACCTCCATCCAGTTGTCGCGAGTCAGTCGGAAGGTGCCGCGCGGCTTGCCGAACTCGGTCGCGATCTTGGCGCGTACCAAGGTGTCGCCGATGCCGATCGAGCAGTGCAGGCGGGTCGCCTCCAGCACCGCGGCCTGGATCGCGTTGGCCGTGGCCTCCGGGTCCTCGGAGTCGATGCCGACGAACGCCTCGTCCCAGCCCAGCACCTCCACGACGGTCCCGGGAAAGGTGCGAAGCGTCTCCATCACCCGCGCCGACGCCGCTTCGTACTCCGGGAAGTCGACGGGCAGGAACACCGCGTCCGGACACCGGCGTATCGCTGTCTTCAACGGCATCCCCGAGCGGATGCCGAACTCCCGTGCCTCGTACGACGCCGTCGACACCACCGCTCGCTCCGTCGGGTCGCCGCGGCCACCCACCACCACCGGAAGCCCCGCCAGTTCGGGGTGCCGCAGGATCTCCACTGCCGCCAGGAACTGGTCCATGTCGACGTGGAGCACCCAGCTCGTCATGCGGCCAGACGTCAGCCGCGGGTGCGGTAGAGGTGGGAGGTCACCGGAAGGAAGATCGCGGTCAGCCCGGCAGCGGTCCCCAACGCGACGATGGCCTCGTGGCCCAGGGGCGTGCCCTCGAGGAGATCCCGCGTCGCGGTCACCAGATGGGAGATCGGGTTGACGTTGACGAAGGCTTCGAGCCATCCCGGCAACGTGGACGGCTCGACGAACGCGTTGCTGAGGAACGTGAGCGGGAAGATCGCCATGAAGCCCGCATTCATCACCGCGTTGGGCGAGCGCATCAGCAGGCCGAGTGTGGTGAAGACCCACGACAGTCCGAACGAGAAGACCACGACCAGAGCCAGCCCTGCCACCAGGCCCCCGATCCCGGCTGGGGGGTCGTAGCCCAGGATCAGCCCCAGGACGATCAGGACGGTCCCCGCGATGACGTACCGGACGCAGTCGCCCAGCAGTGCGCCGAGCAGCGGTGCGGGCCGCCAGATCGGCAGGGAGCGGAAGCGGTCCACCACGCCCCTGGTCAGGTCGGTGTTCAGCGAGACCCCCGAGTAGACGGTCGTGAACACCACGGTCATGCACAGGATGCCGGGCATGATGTATTGCAGGTACACGTCGGTCGAGCCTGCAATCGCCCCGCCGTACAGGTAGGTGAACATCAGCAGGAACATCACCGGCGTGACCGTCACGTCGAGCAGTTGCTCGGGCACGTGCTTGATCTTCAGCATTCCCCTCCAGCCGAAGGTCAGGGAGGCCGACAGCGGGCCGGCCCGTGGCGGTCGCGGGGCCGAGGACAGGGCCGCACGTACGGCGGCTTGATCGGCGACCGTGTCCGCCGTGCCGCGTTGCGTGGACTCGGTGCTCATGCGATCTCCTCCCTCGGTGCCTCGGTGTCATCGCCGAGCTCGTCGGTGGCCGGGTGGCCGGTCAGGGCGAGGAAGACCTCGTCCAGGCTCGGCTGGTCGAGGGAGAAGCCGGCGACCCGAACCCCCGAGCGGGCCAGTTGGGCGACCGCCTCGGCGGCGCGGTCGCCGTCGGCGCACTGAGCGGTGAGCGCCGCGGGATCGGGCTCGAGGTGCACCGTGTCCAGGAGGTCGACCAGGACCCGCTCCGCGTCCGGGCGCTGCTCTGGATCGAGCAGGCGCACGTGCAGAGCCCCGGAGCCGACCGACGCCTTGAGCTGGGCCGGGGTGCCCTCCGCGATCACTCTCCCGTGGTCGATCACCGCGATCCCGTCGGCGAGCTGGTCGGCCTCGTCGAGGTACTGGGTGCACAGCAGGATCGTCGTACCGGCGGTGACCATGGCCCGGATGATGTCCCACACCTGGTTCCGCGATCGCGGGTCCAGCCCGGTCGTCGGCTCGTCGAGGAACATCAGCTCGGGAGTCACCACGATGCTCGCCGCGATGTCCAGCCGACGTCGCATGCCGCCCGAGAAGTGCTTGACCAGGCGGCCGGAGGCGTCGGAGAGGCCGAACGCGTCGAGCAGCTCGTCCGCGCGCACCTTGGCATCGGCGCGCCGCAGACCCAGAAGGCGACCGATGAGCACGAGGTTCTCGCGGCCGGTCAGGTCCTCGTCGACCGAGGCCAGCTGGCCGGTCAGGCTGATCAGGCCGCGCACCTTGTCGGCCTCGCGCACGACGTCGTGCCCGAGCACGCGAGCCGAGCCGCCGTCGGGTGCGAGCAGCGTGGCGAGCATCCGGATCGTGGTCGTCTTGCCCGCGCCGTTCGGTCCCAGGACGCCGTACACCGAACCCCTGCGCACGGACAGGTCCACGCCGTCGACGGCTCGGGTGTCGCCGAACGCCTTCGTCAGGCCGGAAGCCTCTATCGCAAGTGTCGGCATCACGCCTCCCCTGTGACACGTCGGATGACTGAACTGTTGCACGCTCGCACAAGGCTGGCGTGCCTCGGAACTGTTCGATCAGGAGCGAATGTCAGCATCGGTCAGGCCTCCGTCTCGGCATCGATGAAGGTGAGCACGACGTCGCGGACCAGATCGGTGCGCGCGAGCCCGAAGAAGTGGGTCGTCCCCGGGAACACCGCAAGCTGCGAGGAGGGCACCCCGACGAAGTCGCCGTTGACGTCGCCGCCACGCAGTTGCAGGAACCGGACCATGTGCTGCAGCTCGACGGCGTCGCAGTCGCCAACTGTGATCAACGTCGGCGCCGCGATGCCGCGGATCTCGTCGTCGGACCATCCCTGGAAGCCCTGGTCGAAGGTGCCGAGCTTGTCGAGCAGTTGCTGCAGCCGGTCGGGGTGCGGCGACTTGGCGCGGTACTCCGCCTCCATCGGGGTGCCGGCGATCATGTCGACGGTCATCTCCCCCACTGCCTCGGTGTTCTCCGAGCGATCCCCGTCGCGGTGGAAGGACGCCGAGGAGATGATCGCCTTGCGGACCAGCTCGGGGTGCCGGATGGCGAGGTGCAGGGCCACGCCACCACCGACGCTGAAGCCGAACACATCAACCTGCGGCACCTCCAGGTGCTGGAGCAGACCGACGATGTCGGAGGCCAGGTCGGCACAGGTCAGTGGCCGGTCGATGTCGTTGGTGCGGCCGTGGCCCTGGAAGTCCACGGCGATGACCTGGCGCGCCGCGGACAGGCTCGGCAGCAGCGCCGCGAACTGCAGGTCGATGTTGAACAGGCCACCGTGCAGCAGGAGCAACGGCGTACCTCCGGAACCATGGATCTCGTAGTACATCTGAAGGCCGTTGACCGGGGCGTAGCCAGTGCGCGGGGATGTCGGCGCGTCCGTGGTGCGGTCGGTCACTGCGTCTCCTTGGTTGGTCGGGGCATGGATATGCCGCTGATGGTCCCAGAGGGCTAGGACATCCAGATTGACTCGGTGAGCCGGTAGAACTCATCGCTCGGGGGAGGCGGAACGGGGGCGCCATCGTCCGTCGATCCGCTCCCTATCGGGGGTTGTCGGCGCGCCACGCGACGTAGTCGGCGACCGCCGTGGCGACGTCGAAGGCCGGCGCGAAGCCGGTGTCGCTGGGTGAGCCGGGTGATGTCGAGGTACGGGTCGTCGCCGGGGCCGTCCTGGCGTCCGGGCAGGAGGTCGAGCCGCAGGCCGGGGGTGATCGCCTGCAGGGCGTCCGCGAACTCGCGGTTGGTGAACGGCCGGCCGCTGGAGACGTTGTAGGTGTCGTGCCGCAAGCGTCTTCGCAGTCGTCAGGAGGGCGATCGCGCGCCCGGCGTCGGGTGCGTAGCAGCAGTCACCGCCGTCGTCGGCGTGCAGCGGCCGCGGCTCCTCACCGCGGAGCACGGCGCTGATGTAGGGAGGGATGTGGAAGAACGGTGATTCCGGGTCGACCAGCGGTCCCCAGATGGTCCCGATCCGGAGCACGACCGGCTGGACGCCGCTGCCCTGGAGGCTGTGCGTGGTGAGTGGCTCGACGGCCTTCTTGAAGGCGACGATCACGTGCGGCAGCTCCGCGGCGGGCAGCGCGAGCTCCTCGTGCCAGGGGATCTCGGTCCGGCCGACGTACACGCCGAGGCTGCTGGCGACGGCGAACCTGCGGACGCCCCAGGTGCGGGCGGCGTCCAGCGCGTTGAGCAGGCCGGTCGTGTCCGTGCGGAAGAAGCGGACCGGGTCCTCGTCGGGGATGCTGCCGGCGAGGTGGACGATGTCGCTGATGTCGTGGCGATCGCCGAGGGCGAGGAAGGCGTCCCGGTCGGTGACGTCGAGGGGTTCCACGGTGACCCGGCCGGCGAGGAACGACGGGACCTCGGTCCGGCGGTGCGCGGTGACGACGACCTCGTGTCCGAGGTCGACGAGCGCGCGGGCGGTGTGGGCGCCGATCATGCCCAGCCCGCCGGTGACGAGGATCATCGGACCACCTCGTAGTGGAGGTGGGTCACGCCGGGTGCCGGGACGGCCTCCAGCAGGCGGAGCCGGACGTGCTCGGGGAGCGCATGGAAGAAGGGCCGACCGCCGCCGAGCAGGACGGGCACCTGGTGCAGGATCACCTCGTCGACGAGCCCCGCCTCCAGGGCCGCGGTCACGCACGCCGCCGCCCATGAGGGCGACGTCCTTGTCGCCGGCGGCGTCCCGCGCGGCCGCGATCGGCGTCGTCGATCCCGGTCGTGACCAGCGTCTGCCGGTCGGTCATCTGCGGCACCGGCCGGTGGCTGAGGACGAACAGCGGCGCGGTCGGGTGCGGGCCGCCGCCGCCGAAGTCGGCTCGGAGTCGCTCGTAGGTGTTGCGGCCGGCCAGGCTGGCACCGACGCGTCCGGCCAGGGCATCGAAGAACCGGGCGCTGGGCTCACTCAGCCTGAACCCGTCGAACACCTGGCTCGGGGTGTCGCCGTCGGAGTACCAGTCGAAGAGCGTCGTCGCCGTCGCCGAGCCCACGGCCCGGGCCAGGGTCACGACCGGTGATGTACCCGTCGACCGAGACGGACAACGCGACTGAGTACCTTGCTCATTCTCGTGACCTTCCTAGGGTTCCTCTAAGGACGCAGGCCGACGCCGTGCATCTCATCCGACGGCGTGCCCCTGGGTCATTGGCCGCTGGTTCGGCTCGAGGGCACCGGCAATCCGATGCAGGCCCGACGCCACGTGGGCACGGACGCGATGGCGCGGTCGGACCCGACGAGGCACTGTCGCTGCTGTGCCCGGGCGGGTGCCGTTCATCTGGTTTCGGGTCGCCCGAACCGCGAGGTCTGCGGCGATCGGTAGGTAGCTCATGGCTTCTCCCAGTGGACTGTCGGTGGGCTGACCTCCGCAACGCTAGGAGGCGGATCCGCCAACCTGAATGGGAGATCGACGGTGTTCGGTGTCTCCGACCTGTTGTTCGTAACCCAGATGCGGAACCTGGTTTACAAGTGCCGAAGCGCTCGTCAGCACAGTCTGGAAGACCCTTGCCGAAGAGTCGGAACGCACGTGCGGCTTCCGCGTCACCTACGAGTCCGGACGACGTCCGCTACGTTGCCGGTATGGGCGAGGCGGGCACTCTGCTGCACGTCTTCGTAGCGCCCGCCGCCGGAGCCCCGATGGTGGACGCCGGGTCCGCGCGATGCCTGGCAGGCGTCGGCCTCGAGGGCGACCGGTACGCCCTCGGCACCGGGTACTACAGCGACCGGCCGCGCCGCGACCGTCAGGTGACGATGCTCCAGGTCGAGACTCTGGAAGCGCTCAGCCGCGACGGCGGGCTCGAGCTCACCCCGCACCAGAGCCGGCGCAACCTGGTGACCCGCGGGATCGATCTGCTGGAGCTCGTCGGTCGCGATCTGTGGGTCGGCGGCGTCCTGCTGCGGGTGGCCCGCCTCAGTGAGCCGTGCCGGCACCTCGAGGAGCTCACCGGCCACTCCCTGATCGTTCCGCTGACGCACCGGGGCGGCGTCAATTGCGAAGTTGTGCGTGGCGGCGTGGTCCGCAGCGGCGATCCGGTCAGCGTCGGAGCCTCCGCGCCGTGAGGCGGCTCCTCGTGGTCGGCGCCGGCATCGGGGGTTTGACCCTGGCCTGCGCGCTGCGCGACAGCGACTGGGAGGTCGACGTCGTCGAGCGGGCGGAGCGCGTCGAGGGGCTCGGTGTCGGCATCGTGCTGCACCCCAACGGGATGCGCGCACTGGACGCGCTCGGCCTGGCCGATGAGGTGGCGCGACGCGGCAACCGTCTGCGTCGGCTGGAGATCCTCCGCGGCGACCAATGCCGGTCGATCGCGCTCTCCGACGCCTGGCCGGGCGCACGCCACCCGACCACGGCCGTCCGCCGGTCGGACCTGCACGACATCCTGGCCCGTGCGGCAGTCCGACAGCCCGGGTCGGTGCGGATCCGCACCGACACCCGGCTCGAGGACCTCGATGAACCGCGTTCCCGACGACCGATCGCATCCTTCGCGGATGGCGCCCGGCGGCGGTACGACCTGGTGGTGGGGGCCGACGGCGTGCACTCCACCGTCCGCCGACTTCTCGACCCAGCCGCGCGCGCGGTCCGGACCCCGCTGTACTACACGCGGTTCGTCGCCGAATCGATCGTCGGACTGGACGACGGCACGTGGCGCACGACGGAGAGGGACGGCGCCGCTCACGGCTTCATCCCCCTCGGTGGGGGTCGCGCACACTGCTTCGTCCAGCTGAGGCTGTCCGACACGGTCGTGGACACCAACGAGCCGCCAACGCTGGAAGAGGCCTCGTTACGAAAGTGGGATCCGGTGCTCGCCGACGCCTTCACCCGCGCCGAGGATCCCCATCACGGCTTCGCCCACCTCGTCCGACCGGTCACGTGGGGAGACGGTTCGTGCGTGCTGGTCGGTGACGCGGCCCACGCGGTGTCGCCGACGCTCTCGCAGGGCGGCTCGCTCGCGGCGGAGGACGGGGTGGTCCTCGCGCGAAGCCTCCGTGGGCCGAGCCCAGAAGAGGGAGTAGCGGCGTACCGCAGGGCCCGCCACCAGCGGACCCTGTGGGCGTACCGGATGTCGCTGGCCCAAGTGAACAACCTCGCCCGGCGGACGACGCCGAGATGGACGATCGACACGGCGGCCGCGACCCGCCATCTGGCCCAGATGTACGCGCCGCTGTCAGCGGATCCACTGGCGCCTCCGGGAGACCTTCCCGACCTCGTCGGCGAGGTCTAGGCTGACGGCACGCTGAAGGGAGCGCGGGCATGGAGGAGAAGTCAGACATCGAGTTCCACGTCGTCATGCTGGACAAGCTCGAGGAGTCGAAGCTCGACGAGATCACCGACAAGGTGCTGGCGAGCGAGAAGGGTGCCTCCGCCATGCGCTCGCTGATGAGGTCGGTCCTGAAGTCCGCCCTCCGGTCGACCATCAAGTCGGCGGCGCGATCGCCCGAGCGGTGACCCGAAGGCTTGCTCCGTCCGAGTGAGGCCCCGCGTTCCGGACCGGGTGTTCCCCCTCGGCTGCGGCCAGCGCTGGCTGGCGGCCTTCGCGGATCATGACGCGGCCATGGCGCGCCCGGTCCAGCGCGTCTACCGGCTCCGCGGCGGCGTTCGGTCTGCCGACCTGCTGGCCGCGGTGCGCCATGTCGTAGCCGCCCACCCGTCGCTGCGCATGCGCCTGGTGCGCGGAGACGGAGGTCTGGCCCAGCGTTTCGACGACGCGCCGGCCCGCATCGACGGAGTCTCGAGTTGCGCACCCACCTGCGCGCCGCCCTACCACCGGCCCTCGGTGCCGCCGCGAATCGGCCTACTGACCCAGCTGCCGGTAAGCGCGTCCGGAAGGTGGACCGCACCGCTGTCCGGGAAGCGCTCCCGGCCACAGACGTGTCCGGCTCATCGCTGGCGGAACGGGAGGCCACCAAGGTGGCCCAGCTCCTCGGTCTGGGCTCAGTGGGGCTGGACGACGACTTCTTCGAGCTCGGTGGAGACTCGCGGCCGCGGTCGAGCTCGTGCGTGTGGGCGGAGCAGAACGCCGGACGATCTGTCGAGACCTCCGCCCTGTTCGGCCACCCGACCCCCCGCGAGCTCGCGGCGCACGTAGGACGTGCCGACGCGACCGGGTGAGCGGGTGCCGGCCTTCACGAGACGACCTTCCGGCTGAACGTGAGGTGGGTGACGCCGCTGGGGGAGGAGACCGCCTCGACGTCGTAGGCATCCTCGAGGGCTTCCAGGCCGTCCCCGACGCGGACGCCACGGCCGAGCACGATCGGGACCTGGACCAGGTGCATGTGGTCGACGAGCCGGGCGGCGACGAAGTCGCGTACGACGGTGGCGCCGCCGCCGATCCGGACGTCCCGGCCATCGGCAGCTTCACTCGCGGTCTCGAGCGCCTCGCCGGGGCGTCGTCGAGGAAGTGGAACGTGTTCCCGCCCTCCATCTCGATCGAGGGCCGCGGGCGGTGAGTGAGCACGAAGGTCGGTGTGTGGAACGGCGGGTTCGGACCCCACCAGCCTTCCAGTCCCGGTCGTCCTGCCAGCCCGGCGGGCCGAACTGTTGGCGCCCATGAGCTCGGCGCCGATCCCGTGACTGTGGCGCTCAGCGAAGGCGTCATCGACTCCGACGGTTCCGCCCGCGCCCCAGAACCGGGTACCGAACAGCCACTCGTGCAGACGCTCGCCTGCATGGCCGAACGGTGCATCGGCGGACTGCGGCTCACCGGTGGCGAAGCCGTCGAGGGAGATGGACAAGTTGTGGATCCGGGTGAGTGACATCGATGCGCTCCTCGATGGGGTGATCGGCTCTTGCACTGCGGTTCTGCGGGAGACTGACCAGGGTACTGGGGCTCCCCGTCGACCGCTCGAGCTGGCGCACCCATCTGCGTGCCGCTCTGCCCCCGGCCATGGTGCCGCGCCGGATCGGCCTCCTGCCGCGGCTACCGGTGAGCGCGTCCGGAAAGGTGGACCGCGCCGCTGTCGCCGCAGCGATCCCGGCCACCAGTGACGTGTCCGGCTCGTCGCTGGCGCAACGGGTGGCCACCAAGGTGGCCCAGCTCCTCGGTCTGGACTCAGTGGGGCTGGACGATGACTTCTTCGAGCTCGGTGGCGACTCGCTGGCCGCGGTCGAGCTCGTGGTGTGGGCGGAGCAGCACGTCGGACGACCCGTCGAGACCTCCGCCTTGTTCGGCCACCCGACCCCCCGCGAGCTCGCGGCGCACCTGGCGCGGCCCGACGCCACCGGGTGAGCGGCTGCGGATGCGCCACACACCAGGGGGACCTCCTGCCGCACAGTCACCCGGAAGGGCTCCCTCCGTCGCGCCCGGCAAGTCTGCACATCCGGCCCGTCCCATCGAGCGTCTGCAGATTCACTGAGCGTCGACAGCGGCGCTCAGTGCGCCATGTCGACGAACCGGCTGTAGTGGCCCTGGAAGGCGACGGTGATGTCGCGGGTGGGCCCGTTGCGGTGCTTGGCGACGATCAGGTCGGCCTCGCCGGGGCGGGTCGACTCCTTCTCGTAGACGTCGTCGCGGTGCAACAGGATCACCATGTCGGCGTCCTGCTCGAGGCTGTTGTGAGCAGCGATGCCGTCGACGACGAAGTTGTGGGTGCCCAGGACCGTGGCGTCGTAGACAGCTTGCTCGCCGATCGGCTCGATCGAGGCGATGGCGTCCCACAGGACGTCGTTCGTCGCGACCACCTCGAGGTCGGCGTCTTCGAGGACTCCGGCGACCTCGGCCATCGGTGCGCGGGGGGCCTCGACCACTTCGAGCGCGGCGCCGGCGGCGGGGAGTCCGCGATCGTCGGCGGTGTCCGCAAGCACCTTGCGGACCTGGGCCCACACCCCGGCCGGCACGGTGTCGAGCTCGGCGCCGAGGCGCGCACCGCGGAGGCATCCGGCGACCTGGCGAGCCGCGTCGGCCCGGCCCCCGTGCAGCCCGATCTCGTCGAGGAAGCGGAGCTGGTCCTCACTGCCGCGCACACGCAGGCACCACCGGTCGCCGCGGTCGCGGCTGTGAACGCGCTGGATGGTCGTGAACACGTTGAACCGGAGCAGCAACCGAGCAAGGTCGTCGACCAGCCGCCGGCTCGCGGCGGTGTAGTCGATCCGCGCAACGCGACGCCTGGCGTCAAACGTCACCGATCCGGTCGTCGACCAGATGTGCCGCAGGAAGGTGCCGACCTGGGCCTTGGGCAGGGCGAAGACCCACTCGGGGACGTGCTTGTCGGCACCGCCGCAGCCGGACAGGCCGGCATCGTCCAGCCAGGCCCGGAGCGACCCCGCGCGCCGGATGAACCGGCTCGGTGCTGCCATTCGGACGGTGGCGACCCCGTCGGGCGCGTCCCGGTCGGGCACCGGTGTGACAGCGAAGCGCCGACCCGCAGCATGGGAGACAGCGTCGAGATTGCCTCGCTCGACGGCGGCGTACTGGACCGACCTGCTGTCGGTCAGTGAGCCGGCACCCAGCAGGTGCGCCAGCAGCACGATCTCGTCGGCGTCGCGCGCCGTGATCTCCAGCGGAGGAGGGACGTGCCGCAAGGCGCCGATTCGGGAGCCCGGGGTCAGCTCGGAGAGCGGCATCCACCCGTCGTGGGTCAGGAACTTGTGGTTGCCGGTCGCCTTGATCCGGCGCCCCGATGCCAGGGTCAGCTCGTAGACCGGCTGGGTGCCGGAGGGGAACGCGTGGGTGAGGGTCCTCGGCACCAGCTTGAGCCGGTCGTCGAGCGACCAGACCGGGACGTCCGTAGCGCCGGTCTCCATCAGGTCACCGAGCGTGACCTCGGTGTTGGTGTCGGCGCGCATCAGCCGGGTGTCGGCGCTCAGGCAGCCGGACTCGCGAAGGTCGCTCATCATCGGGCGCTTGTCGCCGCGCTGCTCGGCACCTCGGTTGAGCTGGGAGAGCGCGATGATCGGGACCTCGAGCTCCTTGGCCAGCAGCTTGATCTGACGGGAGAACTCCGAGACCTCGAGCTGGCGGGACTCGACCTTCTTGCCCGAGGTCATCAGCTGCATGTAGTCGATGATGATCAGCCGCAGGTCATGGCGCTGTTTGAGCCGACGCGCCTTGGCCCGGATCTCCATCATCGTCATGTTCGGGCGAGTCGTCGAGGAACATCGGCGCGGAGGAGATCTCGGCCATCTTGCGAGCCAGCTTCGCCCAGTCGTCGTCGTTCATGGAGCCGTTGCGGATGTGGTTGAGCGGAACCTTCGACTCCGCGGACAGCAGCCGCATCGTGATCTCCGACCGGGTCATCTCCAGGCTGAAGAAGCAGCTCGTCAGGTTGTTGTGGATCGAGGCTGCCCGGCACAGGTCGAGGGCCAGCGTCGACTTCCCCATGGCGGGTCGCGCCGCGACGATCACCATCTGCCCGGCGTGCAGACCATTGGTCAGGTCGTCGAGGTCGGCGAAGCCGGTCGGGACGCCGTAGAGGCCGGCCTCGCGGTTGCCGATGGCCTCGATCTCGTCGAGGACGCCGTCCATGATGTCCGACAGCGGTGCGTAGTCCTCCGACGTGCGTCGGTCGGTGATCTTGTAGACCTCCGCCTGCGCCTGGTCGACCACGTCGTCGACCTGGCCCTCGCCCTGGTAGCCGATCTGGACGATCTTGGTCCCGGCGTCGACGAGCCGGCGCAGGATGGCCTTCTCGCGGACGATCTCGGCGTAGTAGCCGGCGTTGGCGGCGATCGGGACGTTGGCCGACAGGGTGTGGAGGTACGGCGCACCGCCGATGCGCTGCAGCTCTCCCCGGCGCTGCAGCTCGGCCGCCACCGTGACCGGGTCGGCCGGCTCGCCGCGACCGTAGAGGTCGATGATCGCGTCGTGGATGACCTCGTGGGCCGGGCGATAGAAGTCGACGCCACGCACCGTCTCGGCGACGTCGGCGATCGCGTCCTTGGAGAGCAGCATCGACCCGAGCACGCTCTGCTCCGCCGCGTTGTCCTGGGGCGGGGTCCGGTCACCGGGCCGACTCGGCGCCTCACCAGGCGACCAGGCCGCCGGGCCGTCCCCCCACTGCTCGAGAGGGAGGGACCCCGGTGCGTCGTGATCGGTGACGCTCAAGGGCCCTCCTCAGGTCTCGGTCAGGTCGATTGTGGCGTGCTTCGAACGTAGGAGACGGCACCGACACGGCCAGTTCGGCATCGTCGGCGTCCCGTTCCCTCAGTCCCACGCCCTGCGGGAACATACGCCGCCACCGGCGCGCCGGGAAGCGGCTCATCCACAGCCCTTGGGGATAACCCACCGAATGCCGTGGAGGAACCTCTGCCAAGTGTGCACAGCATGGGGATCCAACTGTGGAATCAGACCCAGCCCGCCCGTCCACTATGCCTCTGACCTGCGGAAACGCTTCTACCAGGGGTGTGGAGCGAAAACTCCCGACGAAGTTCCAAGAACCGCTTTCGACATCTGGGATTCGCCTGTTGGTTTGTCGACACTGCCGAATTGAAGGCTAGTACCCCACAGGTCATACACAGGCAAGAATGACTAGTCACGTCATAGTCAGTAGTGCACAGTAGTCCTTACGTGGACTAGTCTGGTCGGATGCCGGACCAGGACCGCAGCCGACGCAACCGCCGGCACGACCGCGAGATCGTGCGGCTGGCGGTCCCGGCCTTCCTGGCGCTGGTCGCCGAACCGCTCTTCCTGCTCGCCGACGCCGCCATCGTCGGTCACCTCGGCACCGAGCCCCTGGCCGGGCTGGGGATCGCCGCGGCCGTGCTGCAGACCGTGATCGGACTGTGCGTCTTCCTGGCCTACGGCACCACGGCCGGAGTCGCCCGACGACTGGGTGCCGGTGACCTGCGCGGGGCGCTCACCCAGGGCATCGACGGGGTCTGGCTTGCGGTCGTGATCGGTGCCGTCGCCACCGTGCTCGGCGTCGTCTTCACCGAGGAGCTGGTCGGGCTGTTCGGGGCCGACGGCTCCGTGGCGGATCCCGCGGCGACGTACCTACGGATCGCGTTCCTCGGTACGACCCCGCTGCTCGTCATGCTGGCCACCACGGGGGTGCTGCGCGGCCTCCAGGACACCCGCACCCCGCTTGTCGTGGCCGTCGCCGGAAACGCGCTGAACGTCGCCCTCAACCTGCTCCTCGTGTACGGCGCCGGACCGGTGGCCGGGCTGGGCCTGGTCGGGTCGGCCTGGGGTTCGGTCCTGGCCCAGGTGGCCAGTGCCGGTGCGTTGGTGTGGGTCGTGGTCCGGGCAGCCCGGCGGGAGGGTGCGTCGCTGGCGCCCGACCTGGCCGGCATCCGGGCCGCCGCCCACGCGGGGATCGCCCTGGTCATCAGGACCCTGACCCTGCGAGCCGCGCTGTTGCTGACGACGTACGCCGTCGTGGTGTCGACAGCCGACGGCGGCGCCCAGGCGGTGGACGTGGCCACCCACCAGCTGGCCTTGACCATCTGGGTGTTCCTCGCGTTCGCACTGGACGCGATCGCCATCGCGGCCCAGGCCATCACCGGGCGGTATCTCGGCGCCGGAGACGTCACCGGCACGCGCGAGGTGACCGAGCGGATGGTCAGGTGGGGGTTGGTGAGCGGTGTCGTGACCGGAGCGGCGCTTGCGGCCGCCAGCCCGGTGCTCGGGGTGTTGTTCACCGGAGATGTCGACGTCCGGGACCGGCTCGTCCCGGTGCTCCTCATCGCGGCGCTCGGGCAGCCGGTGGCTGGCGTGGTCTTCGTCCTGGACGGCGTCCTCATCGGTGCGGGCGACGGCACCTACCTGGCCTGGGGAGGCCTGGTGACCCTCGTGGCCTATGCCCCGATCGTCCTGGGCGCGGTGGCGCTGGGCGGCGGCCTGCTCGCGATCTGGGTCAGCTTCACCGCGGTGTTCATGGGCGCCCGGCTGGTGGTCCTGGTGCGCCGCGCGAGGGGAACCGCCTGGTTGGTGACCGGCGCCACCGTCGCGACCTAGTGCGGGCTCCGCCCCTACCGTGGGCCCATGCGTCCGCTGCAGTCCGTCGGCATGGGACTGGTCATCATCCTGATCCGGGCACCCGTCGGCGACGGGTACGACGCCCTGCCGGACCCGATCGGTTGGGTGCTGGTCCTGGTCGGATCAGTGCCTTCCCCGCCGACTGGTCGCGCCGGCGCGAGCTACTCGGAGCTGGCCTGGCTCGCCGCGGCCGTCTCGGTGGGGCTGTGGTTCCCGGTCGTCCCCGACGCGTTGGCCGACACGCACAGCTCACTCACCTGGGCGGCGAACCTGCCGCAGCTGGGGTTCGCCACGCTCCTGTCCCTCACGCTGGGCCGGCGGGCAGCGCAGGCCGGCGAGGCACCGGCAGCCCACTGGCTTCGACTGGCCGCCGCCGGATTCGTGGCCGCCGCGATCCTGCCGGTGCTGGACGTCGGCGGCGGGGTTTCGGGAGCCGACATCGCCTCGGTGGTCACGGCCGCGTTGACGCTGATCTTCCTGATCGCCCTGCTGTTCCGCTACTCCGGTCGGCCGTGGGCACGCCCCGGACCGGGACTCCCCACGGTGAACGGTCGCTTCCCACGGTCTTTTCGCCATGGGAAGTGAGGGTTCGCTGCATACCTTGATGAAGCACCGGGCAGCCAGCCCCGCCAACACAGGCTGGGCTGTCACCCGACAGGCAACGAGGGCCGCTCCCCTGTCGGGAAGCGGCCCTCGTGGCCAGATGACTGCGGTCAGGCCGGGATCACGTTGAGGGCGACCGTGGCCGACACCTCGTCGTGCAGCTTGACCGAGACCTCGTGGGCGCCGAGCGACTTGATCGGGTGCTCGACCGCGATCGTGCGCTTGTCGACCTCCGTGCCGGAGGTTGCGGCCAGGGCCTCGGCGATCTCGGTGACGGTGACGGCGCCGAACAGGCGGCCGCCCTCACCGGCGCGGACCTGGACGCTGACCGGAGCGGACTCCAGCTTGGTCTTGATCTCCTCGGCGTGGTCGAAGTCGCGCACCGACCGTGCGTTGCGCGCGGCCTTGATCGACTCGACGGTCTTCTCCGCGCCGCGGGTCCAGCGGATGGCGACGCCGCGCGGGACGAGGTAGTTGCGGCCGTAGCCGTCCTTGACCTCGACCACGTCGCCGGGCGCACCGAGACCGGTGACCTCCTGGGTCAGGATGAGCTTCATGTCCTGGCCTCCTTATCGACCGGTCGAGGTGTAGGGCAGCAGCGCGACCTCACGGGCGTTCTTGACGGCGATGGCCACGTCGCGCTGGTGCTGGACGCAGTTGCCGGTCACCCGACGGGCGCGGATCTTGCCGCGGTCCGAGATGAACTTGCGGAGCAGCGTGGTGTCCTTGTAGTCGACACCGGTCGCCTTCTCCTTGCAGAACTGGCAAACCTTCTTCTTCGGCTTGCGGATCACTGCCTTGGCCATTGTGGTGCTTCCTTTCTCGAAGCCCGGCTCACGCCGGAATGGGTTCAGGTTGGTTGTCTGGTCACGGGGTTTCGAGGCTCGGCCGTCAACGGCCTCGCACCTCAACACCGGTATGTGGATCAGAAGGGCGGCTCGTCCGAGGAGCCGACCCCGGGAGCGCCCCACGGGTCCTGGCCGCCGGCCTGGCCACCGGTCCCCTGCGGTGCGCCTTGCGGTGCACCTTGGGGTGCGCCCTGCGGTGCGCCCTGCTGGCCGCCCTGCGGAGCCGGGGTGGCCCAGGGGTCGTTGCCGGCCGGCTGACCGCCGCCTTGCTGGCCGCCGTACCCGCCGCCACCGCCGGAGCGCTGGGTGCGGGTGACCTTGGCGGTGGCGTACTTCAACGAGGGACCGACCTCGTCGACGTCGATCTCGAAGACGGTGCGCTTCTCGCCCTCACGGGTTTCGTACTGGCGCGACTTCAGGCGGCCCTGCACCACGACACGCATGCCCTTCTGCAGGGACTCCGCGACGTTCTCCGCGGCCTGTCGCCAGACCGCGCAGGAGAGGAAGAGCGCCTCGCCGTCCTTCCACTCGTTGGTCTGCCGGTCGAAGGTGCGCGGGGTCGAGGCGATCCGGAAGTTCGCCACGGCCGCACCCGACGGGGTGAAGCGCAGCTCCGGGTCGTCGACCAGGTTGCCGACCAGGGTGATGACGGTCTCGCCTGCCATGTTCAGGTCTCCCTAGGTTGATCCATCTTGTGCGTCGAGGCTCATCAAAGCCGGTGCCATCGACGGTGGGAAGGGTGATTCCACAGACGGCTCAGTGAGCGTCCGGGCGGATCACCTTCGTGCGCAGCACGGACTCGTTGAGGTTCAGCTGCCGGTCGAACTCCTTGACCGTGGCCGGCTCGGCCGCGAGCGAGATGACGGCGTAGATGCCCTCGGGGTTCTTCTGGATCTCGTAAGCGAGCCGGCGACGTCCCCAGACGTCCACGGACTCGACGGATCCACCATCCTTGCGGATGACGTTGAGGTACTTGTCGAGCGACGGCTCGATGGTGCGCTCTTCGAGGCTGGGCTCGAGGATGACCATCACTTCATAGGTACGCACAGCGGTCTCCACCTCCTCTGGACTCGGCGGCCACGGTCTCTCCGTAGCAGGAGGGCGATGCGTTCACCACCAACTGGCGGCGGCCTTGGTACGCCTGCCCGTCGGTGGGCGTCGTACTCAAAGAACGCCCAAGGCTAACAGCGCGGCCGAGCCGCCCAGTAATCGACGGGGAATCGACGAGGCAGTCACGGGCCAGGGGACGTGATCGGCCGCGGCCGAGGTCGGCGGGCGCGGGTAAGGTCGCCGACGTGCTCACGGAGGAGACCCTGGCAGAGGCCCGGACGCGGGTGAGCCCGCACGTGCCGCCGACGCCCACCCGGCGCTGGCCGCTGCTGGAGGAGGCCACCGGCACCGAGACCTGGGTGAAGCACGAGAACCACAACCCCACGGGCGCCTTCAAGGTCCGCGGCGGCGTGAACTTCGTGGCCCACCTTCGCGCCGAGCAGCCCGACACCGCCGGTCTGATCGCAGCGACCCGTGGCAACCATGGCCAGAGCGTCGCGTACGCCGGCCGCGCCTCGGGACTGCCGGTCGTGATCGTCGTTCCCACGGGCAACTCCCCCGACAAGAACGCCGCGATGGCTGGCTTCGGTGCCGAGCTCGTCGTCCACGGCCGGGACTACCAGGAGGCTCGCGAACATGCCGAGGAGCTCGCCGGAGAGCGCGGCCTGGCGATGGTGCCCCCGTTCCACCAGTGGCTGGTCGAGGGAGTGGCGACGTACGCCGCGGAGCTGCACGACGCCGTGCCCGACCTCGACACGATCTACGTCCCGGTGGGGATGGGCAGCGGGATCTGCGCCAACATCGCCGTCCGCGACCTGCGGGGAGCGGGCACCGAGATCGTGGGAGTGGTCGCCGATCGCGCGCCGGCCTACGCCCTGTCGTTCGACGCCGGCTTGCCGGTGAGCACGGAGACCGCCGACACCTTCGTCGACGGCGTCGCCTGCCGGACCCCGGATCCGGAAGCGGTCGAGGCCATCTGTGCCGGCGCGGCCCGGATGGTCCGGGTCGACGAGGATCAGGCAGCCGCAGCCATGACCCTGATGTATGCCGCCACCCACAATCTGGCCGAACCGTCCGGATCGTTCGCGCTGGCCGGGCTGCTCGCCGACGGCGACCGAGCCGCCGGCCGTCGCGTGGCGGTGGTGCACACCGGCGGCAACTGCGACTTCGCCATCCTCGATCGCGTCATGGCCGCGAACCCGTCATGAAGGAGGACCCGTGACCCTCTCCATCGGTGCCCACATCGACCAGACCGACCCGATTGCCGAGGCGAAGGCGCGCGATGCCGACCTGGTGCAGTTCTTCCTCGGCGACCCGCAGGGATACAAGGGTCCCGAGTTCCGGTACGCCGGTGGTGCCGCGGGCCTGAAGGCCGACGCCGAGGCCGCCGGCATCGACCTCTACGTGCACTCTCCCTACATCGTCAACGTCGCCACCACGAACAACCGGATCCGGATCCCCTCCCGGAAGCTGCTGCAGCAGCACGTCGACGCGGCCGCCGAGATCGGCGCCAAGGGCCTGATCGTGCACGGTGGCCACGTCAACAATGACGACGACCCGGCAACCGGCTTCGACAACTGGCGCAAGGCGATCGAGGCGACCGACCTCAAGCTGCCGCTGCTCATCGAGAACACCGCGGGCGGCGACAACGCGATGACCCGCTACCTCGACCGGATCGCCGGCGTGTGGGACGCGATCGGAGCGGCCTCCGGGTCGGAGATGGTCGGGTTCTGTCTCGACACCTGCCACGCCCACGCTGGGGGCAACGCACTGGAGACCGTCGTGGACGACGTACGCCGGATCACCGGCCGGATCGACCTGGTCCACTGCAACGACAGCCGCGACGAGTTCGACTCCGGCGCCGACCGACACGCCAGCCTGGGTGCGGGGAGGATCGATCCCGACCTGCTCGCCACCGTCGTCCGGGACGCCGGAGCCCCAGTGGTGTGCGAGACGCCGGGCGGTGCCGACGAGCACCGCGGCGACTTCGCGTGGCTGCGCGAGCGGGTCTGACACTCAGCGGGCGGCGGCGACCGGCTCGGCGGGTCGCCACTGCGCGCGGTAGGCCACCCCGACCGCCGAGAGCTGCGAACACACCTCGAGCTTGTCGAGGATCGACTTGACCTGGGTCCGGACCGTGGCCTGCGAGACGACGTTGAGCTGGGCGATGTCCCGGACGTGGTGGCCCAGCATCAGGTGCCCGAGGATCTCCTTCTCCCGGTTGGTGAGCTGCTCGATGCGCTCGCGGAGGGCATGCATCGTGGCCCGGTGCTGCTGCCACTCGGTGATCAGCTCCTCCCGCTCCTCACGCCGCATCACGGGCAGGCCGTCGTTGAGTCGCCGCACGGTGCCCAGCACCTCCTGGAGCGGAGCGGCCTTCGGGATCACCCGCCGGGCGCCGTACCTCAGGCACTCTCCCCAGCGAACCCGGTCCGTCTCACCGGTCACGACCACGACGTGGATGCCGGCGCGGGCCAGCGGCTCGATCAGCCTGGTGGCGCTGCCGACGGGTCCGAGGTCGAGGTCGAGCAGGGCGATGCCCGGGTTGGCCCGGACGAGCGGGGTGAAGAGGCTCTCGGCAGAGCGCAGGTGATCGCCGAGCGGGACCCGGACCACGTCGTACCCCTGCATGGTCAGCGAGAGGTCGAGCACTTCCGCGAACAGCTGGTGATCCTCGACCAGGGCCACCCGAGCCCTCTTCACGATGCGCGCCTCGTTGCCGAGGGCAGCGACACGACGAAGGTGGCCCCGTTGGCCGACCGCTCGAGCCGCAGGTCACCGCCCAGCTGGGTCGCCAGCCGCCGGGCCACGAACAGACCCAGCCCGTGGCCCGGCGACTCCCCACGGCGCGCACCGCGCGTGAAGATGCGGTCGTGCAGCGGTGGCGGTACGCCGGGTCCCTCGTCGGAGACCCGCACCTCGACCACGTCGATGAACTGGTCGACGGTGATGGTGACCGGCGAGTCCGGGGCATGCCGCGAGGCGTTCGCGAGCAGCACGTGGAGCACCTGGGCCACGTCGTCGGCCGACGCCAGCGCCTGGCTGCCGGTCCGGCGCCACCGCACGTCAAGACCCTGGGCGGCGTGGCTGAGCACCGCGTTCTCGACGACCTGGTCGAGGTCCACGGGTCGAGCCTCGTCCCTGGCGCCGGCGAGCATCCGCTCCAGCCGGGCGAGCTCTGACTCCATCAGCTCCTCGAGGCGGCGCTCCTGCTGCCGGGTCAGACCCCCGTCGGGACCCCGCAGGAGGCGCGCCGCTGCCGCTACGCCGGCGACGCCGGTGCGCAGCTCGTGCATCAGTTCGGCTTCGCGGTCGATCGGCGGCGACGGCTCACTGTCGAGCACCGGTGGCGTGTGAAGAGGTACGACGACGGCCTTGCGCATGCTGCTCCCCTACCTGAACTGCGGCGGTCGAGCTGACGCGCTGACCGCGGCTCCCTCGACACCACAAGAGAAGGGCGGGCGGCATCTGATACCTCGGGCCTTTCGATGGTCATCGGGAGGATCGGCGGCGGACAACGGGGGACGCGGCCCTCGCTGGACCCAGGGGCCGCCTAGACGAAGCAGACGAACGGCGCAGGCGCGGCGTCTTCGGGTAGTCGCGAGAGCGCTCCGGCCAGGGCCGCAGCCGGATCCTGCCCGTCGCGCAGCGCGGTGTGCGCGGCGCCGAGCGCGTCGTGGGCAGCGCGGTCGTTGACAGCGGCCGGGGAGGCGATGACACATCGGACTCCTGCGTGCAGCCAGGCCGTCGTCATCCCGATCAGCTCCTCGCCGTACCGCACCGAGGACCGACCGAGCTCGCACGCGGAGAGCAGCACCACCTGCGGGACCTCTGGAAGCTGGTCGATGTCATAGCCGTACCAGGACCCGTCCGCGAGCTCGACGCCCGAGAACAGCGGGTTCTCCGCCGAGTGCCGCCCGTGCGCCGCGACGTGCAGGACATCGACCCGGGCGGCGAGCCTGGCCACGTCCTCCACGGTGGCGGCGGGTCCCGACAGCCGCTCGGCCGCGGGCCACGCCGTCGCGGCTGACTTGGTCTCCGCGTCCGCGCGAGCCACCCGCGGGCCGGCCACGAACCCGGCCGTCGCCAGCCGCGCGCCGTTGCCACGAGTCGTCAGCCACGAGGTCGCCGACCGGGCCACCGCCACCGGGCGACCCGCGAAGCCCGGCAGGAGCGACCACGGGGTGGCACTCAGGAGACCGGACGGCGTCAGCACCGGGCGCCTGTCTCCGATCGCGTCGAGGATCGGTTCGACCAGGATCCCGGCCAGGTCGGCCAGACGGGCGTCGAGACGGCCGCGCACGTTCGCGGCGAACGCCGGTGGCAGGTCGGCTGCTGCGATGTCGAGATCGGGGATCATCCCGCCGAGCAGGGCCTCGAGGGCCGGGCGCGCGTCCAGGTCATGGCACTCCGCGGAGTCGTCGGTGACGGTCAACGCCACGACCCGTTCGCCCGCAACGACGTAGGCGACCAGCGCCGTGTCTGCGTCCAGGGCGGACTGCAGCTCGTCCAGCGTCACCGGGTCGATGACCTCGCCCGAGCCCTTGAGCCGCCAGGCCCGTTCCCGGATCCGTTGTCGCAGCTCGGCCTCGCGACGTCGGTTGGCTGCACCCGAGTGGTCGGCCGCGGCGACCAGCGAACGGAGCTCGGTCAGGTCGCTCACCATCTCCTCGTCCTGCGGCGCCAGCACCGGCGGCACCCGGCTGGAGAACATCCGCGCCCGCTCCGACCACTCGAACAGCACCTCCGGCGAGCCGGAGTCGACCGCCAGCCGCAGTCCGCGCCGAGCCAACCGCCGGCCGTGGCCGGTCACGTTGGTCCGCAGGTCGAGGCTCCCGAAGGAGCTCTGCCAGGCATGCAGGTCGTTCAGGCCGACGCGCAGGTGGTGCAGCGCGTCCGACCGACGCCCCTTGCTCTGCGCCAGCTCGGCCCGGACGTCCCGAGCCAGCAGGCGGACGCCCAGCGGCGCAGTGTCTGCGACCCGCACCCGCGCCAGCCGATCGCCTGCAGCCCCGAGGTCGCCACGTCGCATCAGCACCCGCACGGTGTGCAGTCGCACCGCGATCGCGCCCCACCTCAGACCCTGCTCGCCCAGCTGTGCAGACAGGCGGTCGCCGCGAACGAGCAGCGATGGCCCCTTCGCGACCAAGCTCCACCTCCGCAGCGAGCGCCACCGCCTCGGCGCGTGCGCTCAGGGCTGCTGTGTCGCTCCGGGCGAAGGTCGTCCGCGCCTTGCGGGCCCAGACCACGGCCTCTTCGGGATGGGGAAGGACGAGCGTCCGAGCGAGGGTCAGCTCAGCCTCGGCCCCGGCTCTGCGCAAGCCCTGCGCCCGGTACGCGAGCGCCGCCTCCTGCAGCGCCGCTTGTCCGGCCGTGGTCTGCCCTGCGGCAACGAGGACCTCGGCCCGGTCCTGCTCGCCGACGGCGCGGCTCACGTCGCTGAGCGGCGCGAGGACCGAGCGAGCGCGGTCCATGTGCCTGAGTGCCTGAACGAGATCACCGGCAAGCAGGCGGGCGTAGCCGAGGTTGTGCTCCGCCTTGGCCGCCTCCACGGGCAGTCCCCCCGCGGACAGTGCGTCCGCGGCTGCCCGGAAGTCCACTTCGGCCTGAGGGACCAGGTCCTGCTGGAGGTAGACACCACCGCGGTTCAGGTGTGCCCGCCCGAGGTCTGCGTCTTGACCGGCCAACGAGTCGATCGCGGCCGCGAATGTCGAGAGCGCGCGAGCGGTCTCCCCCGCGAGCATCAGCAGGAGGGCCAGCTGGCTCTGGATTGCGCCCCTGGTGCCCGGTGCCAGGTTGCGCCGACTCAGCGCGTGGTCACACAGAGCGAGCGCCGCCGGGCGATCCCCTGTCTCGGCCTCGACATAGGCCAGGCTGGCCTCGATCCGGGCCAAGAGCTCGTCGTCGGAAGCGCGGTCCCGGGCCTGGTTCAGCAGGTGACGCGCTCGCCGCACCCGCCCGGCGTTGATGGCCTCGACGCCACGATGGTGGAGTTCCTCGGCCGAGAGCACCCGTCCATCATGGCTTGATCTTCAGATGCGTGCCCAGCGCGGTCCACCACCGGTCGACGGCTGCCTTGGCCGTCTCGTCCTTGGGGATCGATCCCAGGGCGATGCTGGCCAGACGCCCGGCCAGCAGTGGAGCGGCGAACGACGTTCCGCTCCACACCGCGAAGCCGCCGCGGAAGTCGTCGGGGTCGATCGCCTCGCGCCGCCGGCCGAAGGCCTTGGTACGGGCCGGCGGCTGCAGGCCGCCCTGGAACGGCGGAATGGTGCTCACGAGCGCCGCGCCGTGGGCGTAGGCGCGGACCCAGCGGCCGGCGTTGCTGAACAGGGCATCGGACCTGTTGGCCGGGTTGCGCGCACCGACGGACACGATCGGCAGGCATGTCGTGCTCGCCTTGACCGGGCCCTCCTTCTCCCCCGGCTTCCCCGGGAGCCATGGCGCGAAGGCCGCCGGGAAGCTCGGTCGGGCCGTGGCGTCGTTGCCCGCCGAGCAGACCACCAGGGTGCCGTTCTTCGAGAGGTCCTCGAGGATCGCGTAGAGCGTGGGGTCGAAGAGCTCGTCGTACGGCGTCTCGTGGTAGTAGCCCATCGACAGGCTCAGCACGTCGATCGGCTGCCCGGTCTTTGGATCATTGCGGTACCGATCCACCAGCTCGGCGACCTGGGCCAGGGCAGTGATCCAGTCCGACTCGATGATCGGACCGGTGCTCGGCACCACCCGCCAGGACAGGATCTTCGCGTCCGGGCAACCCTGGTGCACGAGACCAGCGATGAAGGTGCCGTGGCCGGCCAGGGGGTCGATGACCCCGTCGAGCTGGCCGATCTGGTCGGGGTACTCCTCCGGGTTGGTGATCGGCACGGTGTAGCCGATCGGGTCGTTGTCCAGCTTCAGATCCTTGAACACGACCTTGTCCTTGCGCAGCCAGTGGTGCTTGCCGCAGCCGGTGTCCATGATGGCCACGACGGGCCGGCGGCCCGTGAGCTTCGCGTCGTCGTCCTCGCGCTTCGGCGGAGGCCCGGGGTAGAAGACCGGCTGCCGACCGCCCGAGCCGGGGATCCCATAGGTGGCCACGGGAGCGGAGAACGGATGGCTCGAGTGGTAGGGATGGCTCGAATGGTAGGGGTGGCTCGAGTGGTAGGGATTCGACTCGATCGGCGTCGGAAAGATGACATGGTCGAGGCCCACGCCGTTCAGCTGTTTCAGCGGGTACTTGGCTCGGGCCTGCTGAAGGAGAGTCCAGCCGTCGGGCGCCATCGCCACCTCGCGCGACCTCGGTGAGATGGTGACCCGACGCAGGCCGAAGCGCAGCTTGCGCGTGACGTCGTCCTCCGGCTCGAGCTCGACCTCCCAGCCCAGCCCCTCACCCACCTGCCTGAGGATGTCGAGCGCCTGGGCGACGTCCACCGCCTTGGAGATCGTCAGGCGATGCCCGACGTACACCGTGGAGCGGGGGCGAACCCCCTTGACCACCAAGGCCGTGGACGGATCCAGCACCCGCCCCTGCACCTGGTCGATGACATCCTGCGGCGGCAGCACCGGGTCGCGATCCATCTCGCGTGGCGGCGGGGGCTCGGTGGGCTCGGTGGGCTCGTTCCTGTCGTCGGGATTCATCAGTCTCCTCGGGTGCGGTCAGATCTCGAAGGCGGGGGTGCCGAAGGACGGCGTCTCCTCCTCGGGCGGGACCAGCCACAACCGGTACATCCCCCGAGGAAGCTGCGTGAACTCGAAACGGCCCATGTCGTCGACGGTGGCCTCGTAGGTCCGCTCGTCGCCCTGGACCTCGGCCACCCGGACGGTCAGCTGCTTCGCGGGGAGCACCCAGCCGTCCAGGCGGCTCAGTGTCTCGCCGTTGGCCCCCGGCGCGCGGACCAGGAGCTCCAGGTCCTCCGTCGCGAAGCGCAGCGTGTACGACGAACCGCCGCGGGTGCCTGCCAGCTCGCTGGACCGCTCGACCAGCAGCATCAGCTCGTAGTCGAGGTCGGCGCCTACGGTGGCGGCCTCGGCGGCGGCAACCGCCTGCATGCGCGTCACCATCCCGTCGGGAACCGGGTCCATCGTGCGCCACATCCCGGCCAGCTCTTCGAAGGTCCTGTTGTCGTTCATCACTTCCCCTTGAAGAGGTCGTCGGCGCCGCCGAGTGCAGCGCGCAGCTTGGTGAGGCACCGGCCGCGGGTGGGGCCGATGCTGCCGACCGGCATGCCCAGTTCGGTGGACAGGCCTGCGTAGTCGGGACGGTGCTCGAACGCCACCACCCGCAGCAGGCGCTGACAGCGTTCGTCGAGCGAGCGCACGGCCTGCCACAGGCGCGAGCGTTCGTCGGTGGCGACGACCGCGGACTCCGCCGACGGCGCGGTTGCCGTCCACGCGTCGATGGTGTCGGTCTCGACCGAGACGTCGCGGGTCGCGCGCTTGCTGGTGCGCCAGGCCTCTCGCCGGGCGGTGATCGTGAGCCATCCACCGACCGCCTGGCCGTCCTTGATGGCGTCGCGGCGCCGGACAAGAGCGAGCCAGGTGGCCTGCACGACGTCTTCGGCGGAGTCCGACGGCAGCCGGTAGGCACGGACGACGTGCCAGAGCACCGGCGTCATCACCGCCACGAGGTCGTCGAGACCCGTGGGATCGCCATCCAGCCAGCGGCCGAAATGGGTCGCGGCGTCGGCCCAGACGTCGGCCGCCGCCGTCGTCTGGTCGGCGCCGGCACGGCCCGGCTCGTCTGCTGCCGTCGTCCGGTCCACCCAAGCCACCTTCGCAGAGGTCGTCGCGCTGCGGTCCACAAAGCTCAAGAGCATGGTCGGCCGCTGCTGATACCTGCCGGTGTCTCCCCGTTCCCGAGACGTGCTGCGAGACACTCCCTCACGGTCAACTATGCCCATCCGTGCCTCCGACCGCTACCGGTAGCCTCGCAGCGTGACTCGCCCCGCCCTCCCGACCGACCTGACCGTGCGCGTGATCACGGAGTCCGAACACCTCGACTTCATCGAGCGACAGCGGTCCGCGAGCTTCCTGCAGACGCCGGCCTGGGGCCGGGTCAAGTCGGAGTGGCGACGCGAGTCGCTCGGCTGGTTTCGAGGCGCCTCGTCGTCCGGGGAGGGAGTGCTTGTCGGCGCCGCCCTCGTCCTCTACCGCCAGCTGCCGAAGCTGAAGCGCTACCTCGCCTACCTCCCCGAGGGCCCGGTCATCGACTGGGAGACCGACGACCTCGGCGCCTGGCTCGACCCGATGGCCCGCCACCTGCGGAAGCAGGGAGCGTTCGGCGTCCGGATGGGACCGCCGGTGGTGACCCGTCGCTGGAGTGCGGCCCAGGTCAAGGAGGGGATCGCGGATCCGGCCGTACGCCGACTGGGCGACGTGGCCCCGCTCGAGCGCGGCCACACCGGCGCTCGGGTGGTGTCCCAGCTGCACGAGCTCGGCTGGCGGCCGCAGTCGGTGGAAGGCGGGTTCGCCGCGGGGCAACCGCAGTTCAACTTCCAGATCCCGTTGGTCTCGACAAGCTCGACCGGCGACGAGGGGACCGCCGGCCAACCGCGCACGGAGGATGACGTCCTCAAGGGGATGAACCAGCAGTGGCGACGCAACATCAAGAAGGCCACGAAGGAAGGGGTCGAGGTCTCGACCGGGGACGGCGCCGACCTCAAGGCCTTCCACGACCTCTACGTGCACACCGCGGAGCGCGACGGGTTCACGCCACGCGGCCTCCCCTACTTCCAGACGATGTACGACGCGCTCGGCGCCGAGGACCCCTCCCGGATCCGGCTCTGGTTCGCACACCACGACCAGGATCTGGTCGCTGCAACGATCGCGATCCGGGTCGGCGGCCACGCGTGGTACTCCTATGGCGCCTCCTCGACCGAGAAGCGTGAGGTGCGCGGCTCCAACGCGATCCAGTGGGCGATGATCCGGGACGCGCTCGCCGCCGGTGCCGACGTCTACGACCTGCGGGGCATCACCGAGACCCTCGACGCCGACGATCCCCAGATCGGCTTGATCCAGTTCAAGGTGGGAACCGGCGGCGAGGCCGTCGAGTACGCCGGAGAGTGGGACCTGCCGTTGAGCCCGGTGCTCTACAAGGCCTTCGACCTCTACCTGAAGCGGCGTTGACATGAGCCTCACCCTCACGGTCGACGGGGACCGGTGGCGCAGCCACCTGCGCTCGGTGGCCGAATCGACGCCCGGCCTGGTCCCCGTGGCGAAGGGCAACGGCTACGGCTTCGGCCTCGCCCGCCTGGCCCGCAAGGCCCAGTGGCTGGGAGTGGACACCCTGGCCGTCGGCACCTACGACGAGCTCCCGGAGATCGCCTCCCGCTTTGACGGCGACCTCATGGTGCTCACGCCGTGGCGGCCGTTCGGTGCTGCCCTGGAGGTCGACCCGGCGTACGCCAGGCGGGTCGTCCACACGCTCGGCCGCCCAACCGACGTGACCGACCTGCTCGATCGGCAGCCGGACGCCCGATTCGTCCTCGAGCTCATCACCAGCATGAACCGGCACGGCCTGACCGCCCGCGAGCTGAGAGGCGCCGCGGAGGCCATCGGCGGACGTGGCGGGATCATCGGCGTCGCCCTGCATCTCCCGCTCGCACACGGCGCTCACCTCTCCGAGGTGCACCGCCTGGTCAACGACGTCGTCGCCGCCGGACTCGACCCGACGACGATCTGGGTCAGCCACCTGACCCGGGACGAGCAGACCAAGCTCGCGGCGTCGTACGGCGACTTCCCCATCCGGCCGCGGATCGGCACCGACCTCTGGCTCGGTGACCGCGCCGCGCTCCAGGTCACCGCGACCGTCCTGGACGTGCATCCGGTCGAGCGGGGTGACGTGTTCGGGTACCGCGGCCGCAGCCTTCCCAAGGCCGGTCACCTGCTGGTCGTCAGCGGCGGCACCGCGCACGGGATCGGGCTGGAGTCCCCCATGGGCGAGTCGACGATCCGCTCGCGCGCGGCCACGTTGGCGCGGGGCGGCCTGGACGCCGTCGGTTTCGTGCGCTCGCCGTTCACCGTCGACGGCAAGCAGCGGCTGTTCGCGGAGCCGCCGCACATGCAGGCGTCCATGCTGTTCCTGCCGCGCGGTCCCCGGGTGCCGTCGGTCGGCGACGAGATCGGGGTACGGGTGCGCTACACCGCGACGACGTTCGACCGCGTCGTCATCGCCTGACCCCTTCTGACCCCACGGCCTACGCTGACGCCGTGGCGAGAACCAACGGCCGCCTCCGCTTCCGGCCGACCGACGAGCAGCACCGGGTCACGACGCTGGAGCTCTTCTTCGACCTGGTCTTCGTGTTCGCGTTCACCCAGGTGACCGCGCTGATGGCCGAGCGACCCGACGCCGACCGGGGCCCTGCGCGGACTGGTGCTCCTGGCGCTGCTCTGGTGGGCCTGGTGCTCCTACGCCTGGCTCGGCAACCAGGCCAACGCCGACGAGGGTGTGGTCCGGGCGACGCTCATCGTGGCCATGGCCGCGATGTTCGTCGTGGCGCTGACGATCCCCGAGGCCTTCGACGACCTGGGCGGCGGGTTGTTCGCGCCGTTCGTGCTGGCCGCCTGCTACGCGGTCGTCCGGGTGGCGCACCTGGCCTGCTACTACGTCGCGGCCGGGGACGATGCCGCGCTCCGGCGTCAGCTCCTCGATCACCGCGGTTCCCGTGGTGCCCGCGGCCGGGCTGCTCGTGCTCGGCGGTGCGTTGGGTCCGCCGTACCAGACCGCGCTCTGGGCGCTGGCCCTGCTCGTGGACTACGCCGGCATCTGGGTCACCGGCACGTCGGGCTGGCGGGTGCACAGCGCCGCCCACTTCGCCGAGCGGCACCAGCTGATCCTGATCGTCGCGCTCGGAGAGTCGCTGGTGGCGATCGGCGTGGGCGTCTCCGAGCAGCCGGTCTCCGTGCCGGTCATCGCCGCCGCCGCTGTGCGGGGTCGCCCTGGCGGTCGCGCTGTGGTGGCTGTACTTCGACGTGGTCGCCCACGTCGCCGAGCGGGTGCTGGCGCGGAGCCACGGCGAGGAGCGCACCCGTCTGGCCCGCGACTCCTACACCTACCTCCACTTCCCGATCGTGATCTCGATCATCTACATCGCGCTGGGCCTGAAGAAGGTGCTCGAGTACGTCGCCGACACCGACCACCACGACCTGTCCGACCCGCTCACCGGGACCCCGCTGGTGGCGCTGTACGGCGGCGTGGCGGTCTACCTCCTCGGCCACGTCGCGTTCCGGCGCCGCAACGTCGGCTCCTGGAACCCGCATCGCACGGCGGTGGCCGTCCTCCTGGTGGCGCTGCTCCCGTTGGCCTGGCGGGTGCCGGCGATCGCGGCGCTCGGCCTGGTCTCCGCGGTCCTGGTCGCTCTCGTGGCCTACGAGCTGGTGCGGTTCGGCGCCGACCGGGAGCGGGTCCGCCACCACGAGCCAGGCTGACCGCCCCTGATCGGTCTCCGGCCCTCAGCGACGCACGGACAAGAAGGCGTAGGGGTCCCGGGCGTCCACCACCGGATCGTTGTGTGGCCGCAACACGTCGCGGACGACCATGCCGGCGAGGTAGAGCTCGGCCGCCACCCGCAGCAGGATCGCCAGCCAGTAGAAGCCGGCATCGCCGCCGCCCGGTGAGTCCAGGTCGCCGCCGAGGTACCACCACACGCTGGCGAAGTAGAAGACCTCGCCGGCCTGCCAGATGAGAACGTCCCGCCAGCGAGGACGCGCGATCACGGCGAGGGGCAGGAGCCAGAGCACGTACTGCGGCGAGTAGACCTTGTTCACCACGAGGAAGCCGACCAGGATCAGGAACCCGAGCTGCGCGAATCGCGGGGTCACGGGCGCGCGCAACCCGACCAGCAGCACGCCTCCGCACCACAAGGCCAGGAACAGCCACGAGACGTTGTTGATGGTTCCGGCGGCGAACGACGCGTCCATGGCCTGCGACAGGACGAGCCAGATCGACCCCAGGTCCGCGCCCCGCCCGGAGTTGAACTCCCAGAAGACCCGCCACTGGTCACCGCCGGTCAGGAACGCGGGAAGGTTGACCAGCAACCAGGAGATCGCCGCCGTCGCGATGGCGGTGCCGAAGTCCCGCAACCGCCGGTCGCGCACGCAGATCACGAGCAGGGCGCCCAGCAGCAGAAGCGGGAACAGCTTGGTGGCCGCCCCGAGCCCGATGAGTACGCCGGTCAGGGCCGGCCGGTCCCGGGCCCAGGCCCACAACGCCCCGGCGACGAGGACCACCACGAGAAGGTCCCAGTTGACCAGCGCGGTCAGCGCCAGGGCCGGCGAGAGGGCGAAGAGCGCAGCATCCCAGGGCCGGTTCGGGTTGACCCGGGCGAGGAACCACGCCGCCAGCAGGGCGGCAGCCGCGAAGCCGATCGTGTTCACCACGACGAACCACCGGATCTCGCCAGAGACCTCCTCGTCGGAGAAGAGCGTGTCGGTCGGCATGGAGTAGCGCCGACTGAGGTCCGGGGACCCGGTCAGCCAGTGCGTGACCCAGGCCGTGCCCCACGCGTAGTAGGAGATGAGGACCGGGTACTCCATGACCGGGTACCGGTCCCGGACCTCCTGGTCGTCGGAGTAGGGCCAGTTCAGCTCCGCCAGTCCGCGGCCGGTGTAGAGGTAGGGAAGGTCGGAGTAGCACATCCGCGAGTACCGCTCGTCGCCGTCCTGCCAGGAGTCCGCGACGCAGGGCGCCTTCTGCAGCATGCCGAGCGCGAAGCAGATGGCCGTGAGCGCGAGGACGACGCGGACCGGGGTCCACCACGGGTGCCGACCGGCGCGGTCGCCGACCGGGCCCCCGACCGACTCACTGAGCGTGGTGACGACCGGGTCGTCCCGGGTGGGATGGACCCGGCCGTCGTCGGTCACCCGTGCCGCTCCCGGATGGCCTCCTGCCGTGCGTTGGGGCCGCCCGGGCCCCCGCCGCCACCGCCGGCGCCACCTCCACCGCCGCCGGGCTCGTCATCTTCCGGGTCACAGACGGGATAGCCGGGGTCGCCGGGTAGGCACGGGTCCGGCTCCTCCTCCGGGGGCTCCTCCTCCTCCGGGGGCTCCTCGGTGGTCGGCTCCTCGGTCGGGGTCGGCTTCTTGGTGGTCGGTTCCTCGCTCGGGGACGGCTTCTTGGTCGTCGGCGGCGGAGGCGGAGGCGTGTACGGCTCGTGACCGTCCTCCGGCGCCTCGGGGTCGACGAACGCCGGCGGTGGGAACTCCTCCACCGGCTCGCCCTCGAGGGCGCGACGCATCACGTCGGTCCAGGTCCGGGCGGGAAAGGAGCCGCCGAAGTACTCGGGTAGCCAGCCGTCGAGCTTCCCGATCCCCTTGCCGCGCAGGTACACCACCGACGTCGCGAGCTGCGGGGTGTACCCCGAGAACCAGGCGGAGGAGACGTCACCGTTCGCGACCGTGGCGGTCCCGGTCTTCCCGGCCGCCGGCCGGCCCAGCTCGAGGGCCGCCGTACCGCTGCCGCTCTTGACGACCTGCTGGAGGGCGTAGGACACGTCCGCGGCGATGTCGGGGTCGAGGGCCTTCTCGTTGCTGACCTTGTGCTGGTACTGCTCCTCGCCGTTCCGGTCGACGACCCGCTCGATGATGAAGGGCTTCGCTGCCACGCCTTCGTTGGCCAGCGTCGCGTATCCGTTGGCCATGTTGATGGGGCTGACCGTCCCCTGGCCCAGGGCCACGGCGATGTTGGGCTCCAGACCGGCGGAGGACGACGGGAAGCCGGCGGACTTGGCGCCACCCTTGGGACCGGGAATGCCCATGTCGGTGGCCGTCTCGATGATCTTCTCCGGGCCGTCGACCATCGAGTTGGTCAGGTCGATGAAGGCGGTGTTGATGCTGTCCTCGGTCGCCTTCAGCAGGCTGACAGACCCGTACGACGAGTCGCCCTGGTTCTCGAAGTCGGTGCCGTCCGGGAGGACGAGCGGGGAGTTGCCGTCGAAGGTGTCCTTGAGCGAGAAGCCGTCCTTGATGCCGGCCGCGACCGCGAACGGCTTCAGCGTCGAGCCCGCCATCCCCCCGGCGACCGCCCAGTTGATCTGCGAGTCGAGGTAGTCGTGGCCGCCGTAGAAGCCCTTCACGGCACCCGTGCCCGGCTCGACACTCGCCGTGGCCACGTGCAGCTCGCCCTTGAAGCCGTCCGGCTTCTGGGCCTTCACGCCCTCCTCGGCGGCGTTCATCGCCTTCTTCGTGAACGTCGTGGTGACCCTGAGGCCGCCGCCGTCGATCTCCTGCTCGTCGAACCCAAGGCGGAGCAGCTCCTTGCGGACCATCGTCAGCACATGCCCGCGCTGGCCGCCGTACTGGCTCTGCTCCTCGATCTCCGGGAAGGCCGGGAGCTTCTTGACGGCCGTGTCGGCCTCACCCGCCGTGACCGCACCGGTCTCGGCCATCTGGGAGAGGACGTAGGCGTAGCGCTCCTTCGCGTCCTGCTTCGCCTCCTTGCCGTTGGCGGGGTCGTAGCGGGTCGGGTTGTTGAGCACCGTGGCCAGGAACGCGCTCTCACGGAGGCTGAGGTCCTTGGCCTCGACATCGAAGTACGCCTTGCTCGCCGCCTGGACGCCGTACGCGCCGCGGCCGAAGTAGATCGTGTTGAGGTAGCCCTCGAGGATCTGCTCCTTGGACTGCTCGCGCTGGATCTTCAACGAGAGGAACGCTTCCTTGACCTTGCGCTTGAGGGTCTGCTCCTGGGTCAGGTAGAGGATCTTCACGTACTGCTGGGTGATCGTCGAGGCACCCTGGGTCGCGTTGCCCTGCGCGTTGTTGAAGGCCGCCCGGACGATGCCCTTGGGGTCGATGCCGCTGTCGGTCCAGAAGCTCTGGTTCTCGGCCGCCACGACCGCGTCCTTGACGGTCTGCGGCATCTCGTCGAGCGGGATCGACTCGCGGTTCTGCGTGGCGAAGCGCCCGAGCTCGGTCTCACCGTCGGCGAAGTAGACGAACGACGTCTGGGTCTGGAAGTCCTCGTTCGGGTTCGGGATGTCGGTCGTCTGGTAGAGGAACACGAAGGCCCCCGCCATCACCAGCGTCCCCACCAGGCCTACGATGAGCAGCCACTTGCCGACCTTCCTCAGGCGGTCGCGCCGGCCGACGGGTCGCTTCGACTTCTTCTTGGTCACGGCAGGACCGGCGGCTCGTCTCTTTCCACTCAACGTCAGGGCTCCGAAGGGCTTGGGGTACAGACAAACGGTGCGCGTGGGCGCACCTCCCTACAGGGTACGCAAACGTGGCGGCCAGCGCCCAAGCCGCGACGACGAGACATGGGGCACACGCTCAGGGGCCGGGTTCACGGATCGCCGGATATATCGCTACGATAGGTCGCGTGGCACGCCGTGGCGAAACCATCGAGCTGGCAGTCCTCGGACTGCTGCACGAGGGACCCATGCACGGCTACGTGCTCCGCAAGCGCCTCAACCTGATGCTGGGTTGGAGCCGGGTGCTGTCCTACGGCTCGCTCTACCCGGCGCTGAAGAAGATGCTGCGGGCCGGCCTGATCGAAGAGACCGCCGCGACCAGCACGCCGGTCACCCGGCGACCGCGCATCGTCTACCAGCTCACCGACCTCGGCAACAGTGAGTTCCAGAGGCTGATGTCCGAGGTCGGCCCCACCGCGTGGGAGGACGACAACTTCGACATCCGGTTCGCCTTCTTCGGCCGCACCGACATGGAGATCCGGCTACGCGTCCTCGAGGGCCGGCGTACCCGGCTCCAGGAGCGGCTGGAGCGGGTGCAGAACCAGCTGTCGATGACGCAGAAGGAAGTGAATCGGTACGCCGAGGAGCTCCAGCGCCACGGCGTGGAGTCCGTCGAGCGCGAGGTGCGCTGGCTCTCGGACCTCATCAACGCCGAACGCACCGGTGGCGACCCACCCGAGGCCGGGGAGACGCCGCCCGCCGTCACGAAGAAGCGCCCGGACAAGCGGCGGCCCAGCCCCTCGGCCGACGCGACCACCTGAGGCGCAACCCGCACAACGCCATGCGCCACGCAATGAACGTCATGAACGCAGCAGCGGAAGAGTGACAAGGAAGGAAACCCGATGGGTTCGGTTCGAGTAGCAATCGTGGGAGTCGGCAACTGCGCCACCTCCCTGATCCAGGGCGTCGAGTACTACAAGGGCGCCGACCCCAGCGGCACCGTGCCCGGCCTGATGCACGTCACGTTCGGTGACTACCACGTCGCCGACGTGGAGTTCGTCGCAGCGTTCGACGTCGATGCCAAGAAGGTCGGCTTCGACCTCGCGGAGGCGACCGCGGCGTCGGAGAACAACACGATCAAGATCTGTGACATCCCGCCCACGGGGATCACGGTGCAGCGGGGGCACACGCTGGACGGCCTCGGCATGTACTACAAGCAGACGATCGACGAGTCCGACGCCGACCCGGTCGACGTCGTCGAGGTGCTCCGCGCGACCCGCGCCGACGTCCTCGTGTCCTACCTGCCGGTGGGCTCGGAGGCGGCGGACAAGTTCTACGCGCAGTGCGCGATCGACGCCGGTGTCGCGTTCGTCAACGCGCTCCCGGTGTTCATCGCCTCGGACCCCGAGTGGGCCAAGAAGTTCGAGGACGCCGGCGTCCCGATCATCGGCGACGACATCAAGAGCCAGGTCGGCGCGACGATCACCCACCGGGTGCTGGCCAAGCTGTTCGAGGACCGCGGCGTCGTGCTCGACCGCACCTTCCAGCTCAACGTCGGCGGCAACATGGACTTCAAGAACATGCTCGAGCGCGAGCGTCTGGAGTCGAAGAAGATCTCCAAGACGCAGGCCGTCACCTCCAACATCGAGCACCAGCTCGGCGACCGCAACGTGCACATCGGGCCGTCCGACTACGTCGCCTGGCTCGACGACCGCAAGTGGGCCTACGTCCGCCTCGAGGGTCGCGCGTTCGGCGACGTGCCGCTCAACATGGAGTACAAGCTCGAGGTCTGGGACTCCCCCAACTCCGCCGGCATCATCATCGACGCGATCCGGGCGGCGAAGATCGCCAAGGACCGCGGCCTCGGTGGCCCGATCATCTCGGCGTCCTCCTACCTCATGAAGTCGCCGCCGGTGCAGCTGCCCGACGACGAGGGACGGCGCCGCGTCGAGGCCTTCATTCGCGGCGAGGAGTAGTCCTCCGGCTCAACCAGCGGATCTCGAGGCCCACCAGGCGAGGAGCGCCTCGCGCGCCGTCTCGGGTGACTGCGGACCGTTCTCGAGACGCTGCTCGAGCAGGAACCGGTACGCCGCGCCTACGTCCGGTCCGGAGCCGATTCCCAGGATCTCCATGATCTCGTTGCCGTCGAGGTCGGGCCGGATGGCCGCGAGCTCTTCCTGCTCCGACAGACGGGCGATCCGGGCCTCCAGGTCGTCGTAGGTTCGGCGCAACCGCTCGGCCTTGCGGCGGTTGCGGGTCGTGCAGTCCGCTCGGGTGAGGACGTGCAGCCGCTCGACCTGGTCTCCGGCGTCGCGCACGTAACGTCGCACGGCCGAGTCGGTCCATTCGCCGGCGCCGTAGCCGTGGAAGCGCAGGTGCAGCTCGACCAGCTTCGACACCGCGTCGATCTGGTCGTTGGAGAACCGGAGCGCCTCCATCCGCTTGCGCGTCATCTTGGCGCCGACCACGTCGTGGTGGTGGAAGGTCACGCTGCCGTCCTCGAGGAACCGCCGCGTCCGCGGCTTGCCCACGTCGTGCATCAGCGCCGCGAACCGCGAGACGAAGTCCGGCCCTCCATCCGGCAGCCGGTCCTCGAGGTCCATCGACTGCTCCAGGACGGTCAGGGTGTGCTGGTAGACGTCCTTGTGCCGGTGGTGCTCGTCGCGCTCCAGGGCCAGGGCGGGCAGCTCGGGCAGGACCTGGTTCGCGAGCCCGGTCTCCACCAGAAGGGTCAGCCCCAGCCGCGGGTGCGGCGCGCAGACGAGCTTGACCAGCTCGTCGCGGACCCGCTCGGCGGACACGATCTCGATCCTCCCGGCCATCGCGGTCATGGCGGCGATGACCGCCGGGTCCACCGTGAACCCGAGCTGGGCGGCGAACCGCGCGGCGCGCATCATCCGCAGCGGGTCGTCGGAGAACGAGTCCTCCGGTCGCCCCGGCGTGGTCAGCAGCCGGTGCGCCAGGTCGACCACGCCGCCGTACGGGTCCTCGAAGGTGCGCTCCGGCACCCGCACCGCCATCGCGTTCACCGTGAAGTCGCGCCGGCCGAGGTCACCGGCGAGGCTGTCGCCGAAGTCCACGGCCGGCTTGCGCGAGCCGGCCTCGTAGGCATCGGAGCGGTACGTCGTGATCTCGACGTGCCAGTCGCCCTTGCGGCAGCCGATGGTCCCGAACGTCCGGCCGATGTCCCAGACCGCGTCCGCCCAGGGGCGCAGGAGGTCCTCGGTCACTTCGGGTCGCGCCGAGGTGGCGAAGTCGAGGTCGTTGTGGTGCCTGCCGAGCATCGCGTCCCGCACCGGGCCACCCACGAGAGCCAGCTCGTGACCGGCGTCCCGGAACCTCCGACCGAGCTCGTCGATGACCGGCGAGATCCGGTCGAGCTCGGCGGCCACCGAGCGTTGCGCGTCCGACATCTGCAGAGGGGGCACGGGCGCGTCGGACACGGCCAGCAACTCTATCGGCCGGCCCGGGTCCCGAAGAATCGCGCCGGATAGAGTCGACGCCGTGCTTCGCCCGTGGTCACTGCTGCCTGCCCTGATGGCGGTGGCAGCGACCATGGCTCCGCTTCCAGCGCAGGGCGAGCAGCCGGCACCTGCCGCGGTCGAGAGGCCGCTGGCCGTCACCATCGACACGCTGACCCCGTCGTACCTGCCGGCCCGTGGGCCCGTGCGACTGACGGGATCGGTCACCAACAACACCGGCGACCGCTGGGTGGCCATCAACACCCACGTGTTCATCTCCGACACCCCGATCACCAGCTCAGAGGAGCTCGAGGAGCAGGCCGCCCTCGATCCGGAGGAGCCGGTCGGGGAACGGATCACCGTGCCGGGCACCTTCGCCACCATCGACTCCCTCGAGCCCGGGGAGTCGTCTCAGTTCTCGATCGAGATCTCCCGGTCCCGGCTCGGCGTCGAGGCTCCGGGCGTCTACTGGTTCGGCGTGCACGCCCTGGGCGAGGCCGACGAGCCACGCGACGAGGTGGCCGACGGCCGGGCGCGGACGTTCGTGCCGCTGGTGCCACCGCGCACCCGGGACAGCGTGGACACGGCGCTGGTGATCCCGATCCGGCGGGAGGTCCGGTACACGCGGGACGGCAGCCTGTCGGATGTCGAGGGCTGGGCACGCGCCCTCGACATCGGGGGATCGCTGCGCTCACTGGTGGACTTCGGCGCAGCAGCCGGCTCCACCCCCGTCACGTGGCTGGTCGACCCGGCCGTCCCGGACGCCGTCCGTCACCTCGTCGCTGGGAACCGGCCACGCTCGCTCGAGGACACCGTGGAACCGGAGGGTCCGGGCGACGAAGAGTCGCCGACCCCGGAGCCGACCGAGGAGACACCCGCCGACGAGACCGATGACGAGGAGAGCGGTGCCGAACCGCCGCCGGCGAACCTCGCCACCGAGCCGGGTCTCGCCTGGCTGGACCGCTTCGGGGAGGCGCTGGAGGGCGACCAGATCCTCGCCCTCCCCTACGGCGACCTCGACATGTCTGCAGCCGCGCGACGGGATCCGGAGATGTACCGCCGTGCCCGGCGCGCCGCCGGCACCGACCTGCAGCCCTGGGATCTGCCGACCACGCCGGCCATCGCCGCGCCCGGCGGGTACCTCAGCCCGGACGCGATCCGCATCGCCCGGAAGAACTCGACCTTCCTGGTGTCCGACCGCATGTTCGGAGAGAACCCGCCCGCCGCGGCGCGCTTCGCCAGTCGCACCCTGACCATCACCTCCGCGGCCGCGGCCGAGGGTGGCCCGGGACCGGACGACCCACTGGCGCCGCTCGCCGTGCGGCAGCGGATCCTCAGCGAGGCGGCGCTGCGGGTGCTCGACGGAGGCACTCAGCCGCTGGTGGTGGTGATGCCGCCGCAGTGGAACCCCGACAGCACCACCGGCTTCTTCGACGGCCTCGACGTCGACTGGCTGAACCTCGCCGAGGTGGACGACCTCGACCCGCCGCGCGCCACCGAGATCGAGAACGGCGGCCTCGACTACCCCACCAGCCAGATCATCCGCGAGCTCGACGCCGCGAACTTCGTCTCGGCCCAGGGGCTGATCGGGCTCGGCGGGATCCTCGAGAACGTCCTGGCCCGCAACGACGCGGTCGCCAGCGAGGTCCTTGACCAGAGCCTGAACAGCCTCTCCTTCTCCAGCCGGGAGCACCCGCAGTCCTCGCGCGCCGAGACCGACCGGTCGCGGCGCTGGATATCCGCTCAGCTGGCGTCGATCCGGGTCGAGGCGCCGCCCGCTGTCACCTTGTCCAGCTCGACGGGTCGCTTCTCCGCAACGATCACGAACCAACTGGACCACCCGGTCCGGGTGCGGGTCGCGTCCGACGCCGACGCTCCCCTCTCCATCGAGGACACCGACGTCATCGAGGTCGCGGCCGGTGGCCGCAGCTCGGTCCTCCTCGAGGCGGCGACGGACCGGCTCGGAGTCCACAACGTGCAGCTGATCGTCACCTCCGAGGACGGCACGCCGCTCGGCTCCAGCGACTCGTTGCCGATCCGCTCGGCCCAGGTGAGCGACGTGATCTGGCTGATTCTCGGCACCGGGGTGGCCCTGTTGTTCGGCGCGATCCTGGTCCGCCTCGTCCGGCGGATCCGTCAGGCGCGGAGGGCTCGGGCATGAACACGACAGGAACCCGCCCGCAGCGCGGGGTGCCCGCATGACGTCCGGCTCGACGAACTCCGGCCCATCGAACACCGGCCCGACCAGCACGCCCGACGGGACGCCGCATCACTCCCGGATCCTCACCTCCACCGCGGTGATGGCGTCCGGGACGGTGGTGTCCCGGATGAGCGGGTTCGTCCGATCGACCCTGCTGGTGGCGGCACTGGGCAACGCGCTGCACGCCGACCTGTTCAACATCGGCAACACGGTCCCGAACATGATCTACATCCTGGTGGCGGGCGGCATCTTCAACGCCGTGCTCGTCCCCCAGCTGGTCCGGGCGATGCGCAACGACCCCGACGGGGGCGAGGCCTACACCAACCGGGTGGTGACCGCCGCGGTCCTGTTCCTCGGACTCGTGACGATCCTGCTGGTCGCGGCGGCGCCGTGGGTGATGTCGATCTATCTGGATTCCAGGTTCGACAGCCCGGAGCTGGCCGCGCAGCGGCAGTCGGCAATCGACTTCGCGAGGTACTGCCTCCCGCAGGTCTTCTTCTACGGGATGTTCGTCCTCGTGGGCCAGATCCTCAACGCCCGCGAGCGGTTCGGGCCGATGATGTGGGCGCCGATCGCCAACAACGTCATCGCGGTCGCAGTTCTGGTGATCTACCTGGTCTCCTTCGGGCCGGCCACCGAGGCGGAGCAGACCGGAGCCTTCACGAGCGCCCAGGAGCTGTTGCTCGGACTCGGCTCGACGTTGGGGATCGTCGCCCAGTTCCTGATCCTGGTGCCGTTCCTCAGATCCGCGGGATTCCGCTTCCGTCCCCGCTTCGACTTCCGGGACACCGGACTCGGGCACACGCTTCGCCTCGGCGTGTGGACGGTGCTCTTCGTCGTGGTCAACCAGGTCGCCTACACCGTCGTGGTCCGGCTCGCCTCGAGCGGCACCGCGGACGCGGTGGACGGCGGCGAAGGCACCGGATACACGATCTACACCTACAGCTTCCTGATCGTGATGGTGCCGCACTCGATCATCACGGTGTCCCTGGCGACCGCGATCCTGACCCGGCTCAGCGAGCTCGCCGCCGAGTCGGACGTCGACGGGCTCCGCCAGACCGTCGGGATGGCACTCCGCAGTGCGCTGGCGGTGGTCGTCCCGTTCGCGCTGCTGCTGCCGCTCATCGCCACGGATCTCTCCCACGTGATCTGGGGGTGGGGTGCCGGCCGGGACAACTACGAACTGTTCGCGCCGACGCTCAGCCTCTTCGGCGCGGGCCTGGTGTTCTTCACCGTCCACTACCTGGTGCTTCGCGGCTTCTACGCACTGGAGCGCAATCGCACCGTCTTCTGGATCCAGTGCCTCGTGGCCGGCACCAACATCGTCGCCGCCGTCGTCCTGGTCCGCCTGACCGACGCGGAGGCGACCGCACCCTCCCTCGTGCTCGCCTACACCGCGTCGTACGTCGTCGGCGCGGCGGCGTCCTACCTCGTGCTGCGGCACGCGGTGGGCGGCCTGGACACCGGTCGGCTGCTGCGCTTCGTGGGCCGGCTGCTGGTCGCCGCCGCGGTCTCCACCGCTGCGGCGTACGGCGTCCACGTGCTGCTGGACACGCTGGGCGACGATCCCCACCTGGCCGTGGCCGCGCTGCGTGCCGCTGCTGTGACCCTCGTGGACGTTGTCGTCTTCCTCGTCGCCGCCCGACTCCTGCGCTTGCGCGAGGTCACCGACGTGCTGGACACGATCACCCGGCGGCTACGGTCCAGGAGTTCCGCTTAGGGAGACCTACGATGGCCCCAAGCCAGCCGCAGGGAGGAGAGACGTCCGAGTTGCCCACCTCGATCCGTCCTGGCGACGTCCTCGCCGACCGCTACCTGCTGGTCGACCTGCTCAGCGAGAGTGGGACCGGCCGGTTCTGGCGGGCCCACGACCGGATCCTCGACCGGCACGTCTCCATCCACGTCATCGCGGCCGACGACGCCAGGGCCGACGGGCTGATGGAAGCGGCCCGGCGGTCGGCGACCGTTCCGGACCGGCGCATCCTGAGGGTCCTGGACGTCGACCGGCACGGCGGCCTCTGCTACGTGGTCAACGAGTGGGGGTCCGGTACCTCCCTCGACATCCTGGTCGCCGCCGACGGCGTGCTCGACGGTCGCCGCGCGGCGTGGATCGTCTCCGAGGTCGCCGAGTCCATCGCGGCCGCCCACGACGCGGGGGTGGCCCACGGTCGGCTGGTCCCCGAGAACGTCCTGATCGACCAGACCGGCTCCGTTCGGCTCATCGGGCTCTGCGTGGACGCCGCCCTCCTCGGCCTCCCCGCCGGCCGGGTGACGTCCGACGTGACCGACCTCGCGGGCCTCCTCTACTTCCTGCTCACGGCCAAGTGGCCCGGTGTCTCACGGTCCGGCGTACCCGCTGCCCCGCACGAGAACGGCCGGGTGCTCCGACCGCGCCGGGTGAAGGCGGGGGTGCAGCGGCCGCTGGACTCCCTGTGCGACCAGGTGCTCAACCCGTACGCCGCCACCGGCGGGTCCCACGGCCCCGGTACCCCTGACCGCCACCGGGATCTGCGACAGCCTGCGCGACTTCGTGGGCGACCCCGCGGGTATGGCCGAAGCCGAGGCAGCCTCCGGCCGGCATCGGGTCAAGCCCCCGAACCCGGCATGGGGCCTCGCCGCGCCGGCACCCTCCGCCGGCCCGGCACCCGATCCCGCGCCCAGTCCCGCGCCCAGTCCCGCGCCCAGTCCCGCGCCCAGTCCGGCGCCCAGTCCGGGCCCAGTCCGCGAAGCGGGGCCAACGACACCCGAGACCACGGATCAGCCCACCGAGGCCGGCCTGCCGATCTTCGACGACGAGCGGGACGAGGTGTCCTGGTTCGCCGCTCGCCCGGGCAAGCCGCCGCCACCGCCACCGTTCGAAGAGCCCCCGGAGCGCCCGCTCTTTGCTCCCGAGCCACCGGCCGGCGAGCCCGTGCGAAAGCCGCGTCCCGGGGCCGCGGCCACCACGCCCGACTACTGGCCCTGGGACACCGCGGCCGGGGCGGGGAGCGGCAGCGGTGTCATCGCGGTGACCGATGACGAGGACGAGGACGACGAGGTCCCCGGCCGCAGTTGGCTGCGGCTCGCCGGTGCCCTTGCTGCCAGTTGCCTGCTCCTGCTCGCCATCATCTTCGCCTTCAACCTGGGGCGCGGACGCTCACCGCTCGGGTCGGAGGAGTCGGCGCCGGATCCCAGCCCCTCGAGCCCCAGCGCGACGGGCGCTCCCGCTCCGATCACCGGCGTCACGGCCACCGACCTGGATCCTCAGGGTGACCCCCCGGAGGAGAACGGCGACCTCGCTCCGCTGGCCGTCGACGGCGACCCCGCGACGGCCTGGCCCACCCTCACCTACGAGCAGGACCTCGGCCCCACCGGGCTCAAGACCGGGGTGGGGCTGGTGCTCGACCTCGGCAGCCCGGAAGAGGTCACGGACGTCGAGCTGAGCCTGGTCGGCGCCCCGAGCGACGTCGCGATCTACGTCACCGATGAGGAGCCGACGGACGTCGAGGGGCTCACCCCGGTGGCCGAGGAGACGGTGGAAGAGACCAAGGAGCGGATCACCCTGGACGAACCTGCCACCGGGCCGCTTCCTCGTGGTCTGGTTCACCTCGCTCCCCAGTGTCGAGGGCGGCTTCCGTGGCGAGGTGTCCGAGATCGTGGCCCGCGGATGACCGCTCCATGATGGAGAGCCGGTCATGAACCCGGAGGTGGACGAGCGCTCCGACGCCGACCTGATCTCCGCGCACGTCCATGGCGACACCGATGCGTTCGGGGTGCTCTTCGCCCGGCACCGGGACCGGCTGTGGGCGGTGGCGCTGCGCACCATGGGCAATCCCGAGGACGCGGCCGACGGACTCCAGGACGGGCTGATCGCGGCGTACCGCCGAGCGGGCTCCTACCGCGGCGAAGCGGCCGTCACCACCTGGCTGCACCGGGTGGTGGTCAACGCCTGCCTCGACCGGCACCGGGCCGCGAAGGTGCGCCGGGCCGAGCCGCTGCCCGACGATCTGGATGACCACGGCCGCGGCTCGATGGTGACCAGCGTCCCGGTGGACCCGGCCGACCAGGCGGTCGCAGACGAGCGGCGGCAACAGGTGCTCGACGCGCTGGCGACGCTCCCGCCCGACCAACGAGCCGCGCTGGTGCTGGTCGACATGGAGGGTTACCCGGTCGCCGAGGTCGCCCGGATGCTCGGCTGTGCCGAGGGGACGGTCAAGTCCCGCTGCTTCCGGGGCCGCGCCCAGCTGGCGGACCTGCTCGGCGTACTCGCTCCGGGAGGTGACCCGGACCACGCGGAGCCGCGGAACCCCGCCGGTCCGCACCCCGTCCGATCCAGGAACCCGCGGGGTCCACCCCGGCCCACATGAGGATCCCGATGACCAACACCCGAGAGGAGGCGCGCACATGACAGGACCGGACTCTCCGTCGACTCCCGAGCCGTTGACCCCTCAGGAAGAGGAGGTGCGCCGCCTGCTCGCCGACGCCCGGCACACTGGACCGACGCCGCCGGACGTGGTCGCCCGGCTCGACCGGGTGCTCGCCGATCTCGCTGACGAGCCGGTCCGGGAGGCCGCCGTCGTCCGCCTCGCCACGCGCCGACGCCGGACGACCTCCCTGCTGGTGGCTGCCGCCGCGGTCGTGGCCGTCGGCGTCGGCGTCGGCCAGGTCGTCAAGTCGGGCGACACCGACGACTCCGGAGACAGTGCGACCTCCGGCGGGTTGCAGGGCGACGCCGATGCCGGCGCCGCTCCGGAGGCCAACTCCGACAGCCTGGCCGGCGACGAGGAGGCAGCCCCCACGTCTCCCCAGGAGTTGGCCGCTGGCGACCTGGCGACCCTCGACCCGCGGGACTTCGGCGACGACGTCCGCGCGACCAGGAGCCAGCTGTCGGCACGCGTCGCCAATGGTGACGCGGACCTCCTCGACCGCAGGTCTGCTACGGCGCGCGCGGACGAGGCGGCCGGCGCCGCCTGCCACTCCGGGGCCTGGGGCCGCGGCTCGTTCGTGCCGGTCCGCTACGGCTCCAGCCCCGCGGTCCTGGTGTTCCGTCGTGCCCGCGGCAACACCCAGATCGCTGACCTCTTCCTGTGTGGCAGCGAGCAACCCGTGCGGTCCGTGACCCTGCCCGCGCCCTGACCCGCCCGCGTCCCCGCGAGGGAATGCAACTCGCCTACGATCGGTTCTGATCACGTACCCCGATCAAGGAGCACCGCGTCCATGTCCGCACCGCGCAACGTCATCATCATCGGCTCCGGCCCCGCTGGCTACGCCGCGGCCGTGTACGCCGCTCGCGCAGCGCTCGCCCCGCTGGTCTTCGAGGGCTCCGTGACCGCTGGTGGCGCCCTGATGACCACGACCGAGGTGGAGAACTACCCCGGCTTCCGCGACGGCATCATGGGCCCCGCACTGATGGACGAGATGCGCGCCCAGGCCGAGCGGTTCGGTGCCGAGCTGGTCCCCGACGACGTGATCGAGGTCGACCTCACCGGAGAGACGAAGGTCGTCAAGACCGCCACGGACACCTTCACGGCGCGCTCGGTGATCCTGGCCACAGGATCCGGCTATCGGAAGCTGGGACTGCCGAAGGAAGAGGAGCTCTCCGGCCGCGGTGTGTCCTGGTGCGCCACCTGCGACGGCTTCTTCTTCCGCGACCAGCACATCGCGGTCGTGGGCGGCGGCGACTCCGCGATCGAGGAGGCGACGTTCCTCACCCGGTTCGGGTCGAAGGTCTCCCTCATCCACCGCCGAGACCGGTTGCGAGCCTCCAAGATCATGCAGGAGCGGGCCTTCGCCGACCCCAAGCTGGAGATCATCTGGAACGCCGAGATCGAGTCGATCAACGGCGCCGATGCACTCGAGTCGGTGACCCTGCGGGACACCGTGACCGGCGACACCCGGCCGCTCGACGTCACCGGCCTGTTCATCGCGATCGGCCACGACCCACGCTCGGAGCTGCTCACGGGTCAGGTGGAGCTCGACGAGAATGGCTACGTCCTGGTCGACCAGCCCTCCACCCGCACGAACCTCCGCGGCGTGTTCGCCGCCGGCGACCTGGTGGATCACCACTACCGGCAGGCAGTCACGGCGGCGGGCACCGGGTGCGCGGCCGCTCTCGACGCCGAGCGCTACATCGCCGCGCTCGACCACGAGGCATCCACGGCCGGAGACGCACTCCAGACCGAGGTGCTCACGGAAGCCGTGCAGATCGCCGGCGCCTGAGCGAATCGGCTCCGGGATCGCCTCCGGCGTGGCAGGAACAACCGTAGGTGGCCTGGTGTTGACTGGACACAGACACAACGAAAGGTAGTTTGCCGTGGCGAACATCGCAGCCGTGACCGATGCCGACTTCGAGGCCCAGGTCCTCAAGTCCGACAAGCCCGTCCTGGTCGACTTCTGGGCCGAGTGGTGCGGCCCCTGTCGTCAGGTCTCCCCGATCCTCGACGAGATCGCCGGTGTGCACGGAGACAAGATCACGTTCCTGAAGATGAACGTCGACGAGAACCCGGTCACCCCGTCGTCCTACCGCGTCACCGGCATTCCGACCATCAACCTCTACCAGGGTGGCGAAGTCGTGAAGTCCATCGTGGGCGCGCGGCCCAAGGCGGCCCTGCTCAACGAGCTGTCCGACTACATCGCCTGACCCGGACTAGAGACGCCCCCGCGGGGTCGGCTCCGGGGACCTGGTGGCCTTCGGCGAAGGCCGCACCGCCCCAACGAGACGCTCCAGTGCCGCCTCCACCTCGGTCTTCCAGGTGATGGCGGTGCGGAGCTCCATCCGCATCCGCGGGGTCGTTTTGTGCGCCCGATGGGTCTTGAAGCCCACGCTGCTGAGGAAGTCGACCGGCAGCACGCACGGCGCCCTGCCGCGGGTGTCGCCGAACGCCTCGACGGCCCGGATGTCCCGCTTCACCAGATCGCGGGCCATCCCCTGGATCAACATTCGGCCCAGCCCGCCACCCGCGAGTTGCGGCGCGACGTACGCCGTCGTGAGCAGCACCGCGTCAGGTGAGATCGGCGCGGTCGGGAAGCCGGCAGCGCCGGGAACGAACGCCTCTGGCGCATAGATCAGGTAGCCGACGGGTTCGTCGTCGACCAGGGCAACCCGTCCGCACGAGCCCCACTCCCGCAGGACGTGGGACACCCACGCATCCTTCTCGGTTGCGGGATCCTCCGCGCGACTGCGCCGGACCGGGTCGCGCTCCCAGAACAGGCAGGAGCGGCACGGCGCAGGGAGCGCCTCGAGGTTGTCCAGCGTCAGCCGGACGATCTTGCGCGACATGACCGTCCTCCCACGGACCATCGTAGGCGTGCCTCGGTCGCTTCGGGCGCCCGCCGGAATCCGGGCGTCGCGCAGGGTGCACCCGGTGCCTGAGAGGATGACGCGCGTGCGCCCCATCCGTCAGAGCCGCAAGCTGCACGACGTTCGGTACGACGTCCGTGGACCGATCCTGGCCGAGGCCCACCGGCTCGAGGCCGAGGGCCACCGGATCCTCAAGCTCAACATCGGGAACCCTGCGCCCTTCGGGTTCGACGCGCCCGAGGCGATCGTGGCCGACGTGGTCCATCACCTGCCGGAGGCCCAGGGGTACAGCGACTCCCAGGGCATCTACCCGGCCCGGACCGCGGTGGCGCACTACTACCAGGAGCACGGGCTGCGCGAGGTGACAGTTGACGACGTCTTCATCGGCAACGGCGTCTCGGAGCTGATCTCGATGGTGTTGCAGGCGTTCGTGGACGACGGCAACGAGATCCTGGTGCCCGCGCCGGACTATCCGCTCTGGACCGGCGCGGTCACGCTGTCGGGCGGGACGCCCGTGCACTACCTGTGCGACGAGGCCAACGACTGGAACCCCGACCTCGCGGACATCGAGTCCAAGATCACTGAGAACACCCACGCCCTGGTGATCATCAACCCCAACAACCCCACCGGCGCCGTCTACAGCAAGGAGACCATCGACGGCCTCGTCGACATCGCCCGCCGCTACCAGCTCGTGGTGTTCGCCGACGAGATCTACGAGAAGGTGCTGTTCGACGACGCCGTCCACCACCACGCGGCGACTGCGGGCGGCCCATGACGTGCTGTGCCTGACGTTCAGCGGGTTGTCCAAGGCATACCGGGTATGCGGGTACCGGGCGGGGTGGGTGATGATCTCGGGGCCCAAGGAGATCGCCGAGGACTTCCTCGAGGGCCTCACCCTGATCGCGAACATGCGGATGTGCGCCAACGTCCCCGCGCAGCACGCGATCCAGACCGCGCTCGGTGGCTACCAGTCGATCGACGAGCTGATCGTCCCCGGGGGCCGGTTCTACGAACAGAGCATGCTGGCGCACCGGCTGCTCAACGAGATCCCCGGCGTCAGCTCGGTCCGGCCGAGGGGTGCCCTGTACTGCTTCCCGCGACTGGACCCCGAGGTCTACGCCATCGACGACGACGAGACCTTCGTCATCGACCTGCTGCGCGCGAAGAAGATCCTGGTCACCCATGGGACCGGCTTCAACTGGCCGCACCCCGACCACTTCCGGTTGGTGACGCTGCCCGACCTCGAGGTGCTGGACGAGGCCATCGGGCGGATCGCCGACTTCCTGGCCACCCGGCGATGACAATGTGGAGACTCATGTGCGCGACCTGACCTACCCGTCGATCATCCTCGCCGCGAAGACCGGGTTCCGGCTGCTCGGCCAGCGGATCAGCATCACCGGCACCGAGCACGTGCCACGCACCGGCGGGGTGCTGCTCGCGGTCAACCACATCGGGTACGTGGACTTCGTGTACGGCGGCCTGGCCGCCAACCCGTCTGGACGCAAGGTGCGGTTCATGTCCAAACGCGACCTCTTCGATCATCGGATCACCGGTCCGCTCATGCGTTCGATGCACCACATCGAGGTCGACCGAGACGCGGGCGAGGCGTCGTACACCACGGCGGTGGAGTACCTCCGGGCCGGCGAGGCGGTCGGGATCTTCCCCGAGGCGACCATCTCGCGCGCGATGCGCCTGAAGGAGTTCAAGACCGGGGCGGTGCGGATCGCCGCCGCGGCCGACGTGCCGCTCGTGCCCGTCGTGTTGTGGGGAACCCAGCGGATGATGACCAAGGACCATCCGCGGGACTTCTCGCGCGGGAAGACGATCCTGATCCGGGTGGGTGAACCCCTGCATCCCACCGGGGCGGACCCGGTGGCCGAGACCGATGAGCTGCACTCCGTGATGTCGGCGCTCCTCGACGACGCGATCGCGGCCTACCCGTCCGCCGAGCAGCCGCCGGGTGCCTGGTGGGTCCCCGCCTCACATGGCGGATCCGCACCGACCCTGCAGGAGGCGGCCCGGCTGGACGCCGAGGAGAAGGCCGAAAGAGCAGCGCGGCGGCTGGCCCGGGATGACGCCCGCGGATAGATCTCTTGCTTGATTAAGCGCCTTATCTATTTCTCGCTTTGTCGACAAACCGACTGATTGCTAGATCGGCCGATCGTTCCGGTTGCGCGGGTCCATGACGTCGACGATCCGCTGGAGATCATCGAGCGAGGCGAACTCGACGGTGATCTTGCCCTTGCGTTGCCCCAGGTCGACCTTGACCCGGGTCTCCAACCGGTCCGACAGCCGTTCGGCCAGGTCGGCCAGTCCGGGGGCGACCGGCTTGCGGCGCACCTGGCGCGCGGCTCCGGCATTGGTGCCCCCGACCGCCACGATCTCCTCCAGTCCGCGGACGCTGATTCCCTCGGCCACCACGCGCTGCGCGAGCCGGTCCTGCAGATCGGAGTCCTCGACGGCGAGGAGCGCGCGGGCGTGCCCGGCCGACAGCACGCCGGCGGCAACCCGGCGCTGGACGGCTGGACTCAGCCGGAGCAGCCGGAGCGTGTTGCTGATCTGCGGGCGGGAGCGACCGATTCTCGATGCGAGCTCCTCGTGCGTGCAGCCGAAGTCCTCCAGCAGTTGCGCATAGGCGGACGCCTCCTCCAGCGGATTCAGGTCCGACCGGTGCAGGTTCTCCAGGAGCGCATCTCGCAGCATGGTGTCGTCGCCGGTCTCCCGGACGATGGCGGGGATCGCCTCCAGCCCGGCCTCCCGGGCCGCCCGCCAGCGGCGCTCCCCCATGACGATCTCGTAGTCGCCTTCGCCCACGGGGCGGACCACGATCGGCTGGAGCAACCCGATCTCGCCGATCGAATGCACGAGCTCGGCCATGGCCTCGGCGTCGAAGTCCTGTCGCGGCTGGGCGTGGTTGGGGCGGATCCGGTCGGGCGGGAGCTCGGCGAAGTAGGCCCCGGCGACCATGTCGGGCGCGCCGTCGCCGGACGCCGGAGCGGGCCGCTTGCCGCGGTCGCGATAGTCCGACCCGCCGTCGTCTCCGGGGACCTCGGCGTCGGAGGCGTCGTCCGGCTGCGCGGCCGGAGACGTGGGGATCAGGGACCCGAGCCCGCGCCCGAGCCCCCTGCGCTGGGTCTTGCCCGGGCTGTTCATTCGGGACCCCCGTGGACGTGCGTGCGCGGCGAGCAGTGTCGTGCAGTGATCATGTCGGTGCTCCCTTGGTGGCGATCTCGCGCGCGGCGTCCAGGTAGCACAGCGCCCCCGGCGATCCCGGATCGTAGGTCATCACGGTCTGCCCGTAGGACGGCGCCTCCGACACCCGCACCGAGCGCGGGATGGCGGTCTTGAGGACCTGGTCGCCGAAGTGTTCGCGGACCTCGTCGGCGACCCCGGAAGCCAGTCGGGTACGTCCGTCGTACATCGTGATCAGGATGGTCGAGACCACCAGGCGCGGGTTCAGGTGCTGGCGAACCATCTCCACGGTCTCGAGCAGCTGGCCGAGTCCCTCGAGGGCGTAGTACTCGGCCTGGATCGGGATCATCATCTCCGCGCCCGCCACGAGCGCGTTGAGCGTGAGCAGTCCGAGCGAGGGCGGGCAGTCGATGAAGACGTAGTCGAGGCGCTCCTTGCCGACGTCGGCGGCGCTGCCGACCTGGGGGTGGCCGGCAATCGCCTTCAGCATCCGGCCTTCGCGGGCCACGACACTCACCAGCTCGATCTCGGCTCCTGCCAGGTCGATGGTCGCCGGCACGGCGACCAGTCCGTCGACGTCGGGACACGGCACGACGACATCCGCGAGCGGTGTGCCCTCGACCACGGCGTCATAGGTCGACGGCACGCCGCGGTGGTGCTCGATCCCCAGTGCCGTCGAGGCATTGCCTTGCGGGTCCAGGTCCACGACGAGAACGCGTTGTCCCAACTGGGCGAGGGCGGCGGCGATGTTGACCGCCGAGGTGGTCTTGCCGACTCCGCCCTTCTGGTTCGCGACCACGATCACCCGGGTGGCGTCCGGGCGAGGCAGGGCCGGCCGCATCCGCGCTCCTTGTCGGGCGAGCACGATGTGCTCGGCTTCCCGGGCAAGTGGAGTCGTCGCGTCGTCGTACGCCGGGTCGGCGTCGGCGAGATCTCCGGCCGTGCGGACTTCCGCCCGCCGCTCCACGGTCGGGTCGAAACCGTCGCCCTGATCGTCGTCGCGCGACCCCGAATCGGGTGTTTCACGTGAAACCACGAGGTCGTCACCTACCGGATCGTCTTGTGGATGAGTGGGGACATCCTGTGGATAACTGCGCTCACCGGGCCAACCCAGACCGGTGGATAACCCTTCGGCCGCGGTCTCGCCGGGCCACCCCAACCGGGTCCCGGTGCGGGTCTCATTCACTTGCCACAACCTCCGCGATCAGCCCATGGCACCGATGCCAGGTCACCGAGACCGGCGTTGCCGAGAGCTCCTCGACGACGGCGCCGGAAGGGGCCAACCTACCCTTGCCGGATCGTCCCAGGCCACCCGGATCGCCGTGGTTGGGGACGTCAGGGATCCCTGCCCCAGGGAGAGCACCTCGGGCGCAGCGCACGCGTACTGACGCAGTACCGCTGCCGCCGCCTCGATCTCGTCCTGCGCGCTCGCTCCCTTCATGGCCACCAAGGCACCCTCCGGTGCGACCAGGGGCATCGACCAGGTGAGCAGTCGGGACAGGGGCGCGACCGCCCGGGAGGTGACGACGTCGAACGTGTGGGCGCCGTGCAGCGCGTCTGCTCGCCCGCGAACCACCTCGACTCCGGTCAGGGCGAGCTGTGCCACCGCCTCGTCGAGGAAGGTGGTGCGTCGCAGCAGCGGCTCCACGAGGGTCACCCGCAGGTCCGGCCGGGCGATCGCGAGCACCAGCCCCGGCAATCCGGCGCCGGAGCCGATGTCGCAGACCGAGGCGCCGGGCGGCACGACCTCGGAGAGCACCGCGCAGTTCAGCAGGTGCCGATCCCACAGTCGTGGTGCCTCCCGCGGACCGATCAGCCCGCGCACCACCCCGTCGGTCGCCAACAGGGCCGCATACCGTTCGGCTAGCGGGAGCCGCTCGGGGCCGAACACCTGACGCGCCGTTCCGGGTGCGGCCGGCGGGCCCGTGTCGAGTTGTGTTTCACGTGAAACGTCGTCATCGGTCACGACGCTCAGCCGGGCAGGATCACCACGAACCGGCGCGGCTCCACGCCTTCGGACTCCGAGGTCAGCCCGGCCGCCGCCACCGCATCGTGTACGACCTTGCGCTCGAAGGGCGTCATCGGGTCCAGGGAGGCCTGCTCCCCCGACTCCTTCACGCCCGCGATCGTCTGCTCGGCCAGGGCCACCAGCTCTTCGCGACGCTTGGCGCGGAAGCCCGACACGTCCAGCATCAGCCGCGACCGCTCACCCGTCTCCCGGTACACCGCGAGCCGGGTCAGCTCCTGCAGTGCGTCCAGGACCTCCCCCTCGGCGCCAACGAGCTGGGACAGCTCGGCGCCGACGATCGACACCGCGGCGCGGTCCGCCTCGACGTCCATGTCCAGGTCACCGTCCAGGTCGGCGATGTCGAGGAGCTCCTCCAGGTAGTCCGCAGCGATGTCGCCCTCGTTCTCGAGCTGCTCCACCCGCCCGGTCGGGGACGGGGCAGTGTGCCCGCCCTCAGCGTCGTCGTCGGAGTCGTCGTCGGAGTCGTCGTCGGAGTCGTCCGGCTCCTCGACCCGGTCGGCGTGCTCGGCCTCCTCGGGCTGCTCGGGCTGCTCGGGCTGCTCGGGCTGCTCCGCCTCGGTCACGTTCTCGCTCATCAGTTCTTCCTCTTGTTCTTCTGGTTCGCGGGCCGGGCACCGCCGGCCTTCTTGCGCTGCTGCCGGGTCTGCTTCTTCGGCTGCTGCCGTTGAGTGGGGCGTCGGTCCGCCTCGGGGGTCTCGGGCTGTTCGGCCTCCGCCTCCGGAGCGACCCCGTGCTTGGCGGCCTTCGTCCGATCCCGCTCCTCCTTGGCCTTGGCGGCGGGCGTCCCCGGCGCCGGGTTGTTCCGGATCACGTAGAACTGCTGGCCCATGGTCCACAGGTTGGAGGTGGTCCAGTAGAGGAGGACGCCGATCGGGAAGGCGATGCCGCCGACGGCGAACACCACCGGCAGCACGTAGAGCAGCAGCTTCTGTTGCTGGGCGTAGGGGCCGGACAGCGCGTCGGCCGGCATGTTCTTGCTCATCAGCTGACGCTGGGTGAGGAACGTGGTGGCCGTCATGGCGAGGACCAGGAACGCCGCCATCACCATCACGCCGACGTCGCCGTCCGCCCCGAGGAAGGTCTCGGACAGAGGTACGCCGAAGAGCTCAGCCGCCCCGAACTGCTCGGCCTGGGTTTCGGTCAGCACGCCCTTCGGGCGCTCGTGAGCCGCGTTGTCGAGCAGTCGGAACAGCGCGAAGAAGATCGGCATCTGCAGCAGGATCGGCATGCAGGAGGAGAACGGGTTCGTCCCGCTCTCGCGGTAGAGCTTCATCGTCTCCTGGGCGAGACGCTCCCGGTCGTGGCCGTACTTCTTCTGCAGCTCCTTGACCTTCGGCTGGATCAGCTGCATGTTCCGGCTCGACTTGATCTGCTTCACGAAGAGCGGAATCAGTGCCGCTCGGATCACCACGGTCAGACCGATGATCGACAGCGCCCAGGCCGCGCCCCCGGCGGGGTCCAGGAACGTGCTGAACAGCTGGTGGAAGAGATCCAGCACGAACGAGATCGCGTAGTACAGCGGCGTCATGATGTAGCTGCCGATGTCGCTGAAGAAGTCGATCACTCAGGCTCCTTGGCCGGGTGTGGTGCCCGCAGAGACGCGGGTGGCGCGGGGTGGGACGGGGTCGTAGCCGCCGGCGGACCACGGGTGGCAGCGCCCCAGCCGCCGGACGGCCAGCCAGGTCCCACGGAAACTGCCATGGGTGCGCACGGCGTCGAGAGCGTACGCCGAGCACGACGGGTGGTAGCGACAGACCTGCCCGTAGAGCGGGCTGATGACCAGCACGGTAGCCCTTGAGCAGGCCGATCAGGACGAATTTCATGAGGTCACCCGCTGCAAGCAACGGGCGAGGTCCGCGCCGAGTTCCTGGTACGACGCCTCGGCGGCCGGCGGGAGGGCCCGGACCACGAGCACGGTGGAGCCGGGGAGCGACGCGAGGTGCTCCCGGCTGAGGTGGCGGAGTCGACGCTTCACACGGTTGCGGCTGACTGCATTGCCCACTGCCTTGTTGACCACGAACCCGATCCGGGCCGGCGTCCCCGGCAGGTCCTCGCCCAGGTGGACCACGACGGTCCGCGCACCGGAGCGACGGCCGGTCCGGATCGCCCGCCGATACCCACCGCGGTCGGTGAGACGCTGGGCCGCGGGCAGCACGGGGCGCGGCTCAGACGGACAGGCTCTTGCGGCCCTTGCGGCGACGCGAGGACAACACGGCGCGGCCGGCGCGGGTGCGCATGCGCAGGCGGAACCCGTGCACCTTGTGGCGACGACGGTTGTTCGGCTGGTACGTACGCTTGCTCACGGCTTCTCTTTCGGTGGTGTGTGGGGCGACCACCCGGTGGATCAGCGATGCCCTTTTCGGCAGGCACCGCCCACCCACGACGGCAACCCTTCGTGGACATGCGGCACCGGTCGACACCAGGTGACCGGCCAACGGTACGGCCTGGCTTCCGGACCGGTCAAACCCACGCCGGTCCGGGTTCCGCCAGCCTGTGGATGAACCCTTGCCGGGCCGCCGTCCCGCTTGTTACGGTCGCCCCCACCGAGGTTCCCCGCCACCTCGGGATCGGCTCCCTCAACAGGTCTGTGTGACCCCCGCCATAGTGGCCAGAAAACCGGCCCTGACCTGCGGAAACGTTGTTGGATACGGACCCGCGGTGCGTCTCGGGAAGACCCCCTCCACAGGATGGAGGGCAGGTACACAACCTGTGGACAAAGTTGTGGACCAAATTCGGGTCGATGGCCCGGCCACCGAACGATTTGACCTGGAAAGCGGGAACCGTGGAACACAGTGCGGCCGACCTCGGCGTGGCGTGGCGCAATGTCGTGGAGGACCTACAGCCCAACCAACGGGCCTGGCTTCGCGCCAGCGAGCCGGTCACGCTGCACGAGAGCACCGCGATCGTCGCCGTCCCCGACGAGTTCACCCGCAGCCAGCTCGAGGGCCGCCTGCGAGGACAACTCGAGGACGCCCTGACCGAGACCTTCGGCCGGGAGATCCGGATCGCGGTCACCGTCAACCCGGCGCTCGAGCACGCACCGCCTCCGGCGTACGAGAACATCGATGAGTCGTCAAGTCGAGAAGTCGACATGTCGCCGAATCCCTCGGGCCCGGTCGCGGACCTTCCGGCCCCGGCGCCCGCCGAGCCGGTCGAGTTCCCCGACCTGTCCCGCCCGAGTGCCCTGGAGACCAGGCTCAACCCCAAGTACACGTTCGAGACCTTCGTCATCGGCTCCTCCAACCGGTTCCCGCACGCGGCAGCAGTGGCCGTCGCCGAGGCACCCGGGAAGGCCTACAACCCTCTCCTCGTCTACGGCGACTCCGGGCTGGGGAAGACGCACCTGCTGCACGCCATCGGCCACTACGTGCGCAGCCTCTACAGCGGCGCCAAGGTCCGGTACGTCTCCAGCGAGGAGTTCACCAACGAGTTCATCAACGCGATCCGCGACGACCGGCAGGACCGGTTCAAGCGGCGCTACCGGGACGTCGATGTCCTCCTCATCGACGACATCCAGTTCCTGGAGGGCAAGACCCAGACCCAGGAGGAGTTCTTCCACACCTTCAACACGCTGCACAACGCGAACAAGCAGATCGTGCTCACCTCCGACCGCGCACCCAAGCGGCTCGAGGCACTCGAGGACCGGCTGCGCAACCGCTTCGAGTGGGGCCTGATCACCGACGTCCAGCCGCCCGACCTCGAAACCAGGATCGCGATCCTCCGCAAGAAGGCCGCCATGGACCGGCTGACGGCGCCGCCGGACGTGCTGGAGTTCATCGCCTCGAAGATCCAGACCAACATCCGCGAGCTCGAGGGTGCCCTGATCCGGGTCACCGCCTTCGCCAACCTCAACCGCCAGGAGGTCGACATGACCCTGGCCGAGATCGTGCTGAAGGACCTGATCCCCGAGGGTGGGGAGCCGGAGATCACCGCGGGGCTCATCATCGCCCAGACTGCGGCGTACTTCGGGCTCGCGATCGAGGAGCTGACCGGTCCCAGCCGCGGCCGGCACCTCGTCATGGCCCGCCAGATCGCGATGTACCTGTGCCGGGAACTCACTGATCTGTCGCTGCCGAAGATCGGTGCCCAGTTCGGAAACCGCGACCACACGACGGTCATGTATGCCGACCGCAAGATCAACCAGCTCCTGGCCGAGCGGCGGGCGGTCTTCAACCAGGTCAGCGAGCTCACGAACCGGATCAAGATGCAGGCTCGCCAGTCCTGACCGCTGTCGGGGGCGACCCCGGCTCGCTGTGGAGGACCTGTGGGCCGCTCCTTCGAGTCTCTGCACAACCTGTGCACAACCGGTGAGTGTTTCCGTCCCGGACATCTTCCATTCACAGGGCACCGCGGGCCGTCCGGGTCCCCTCCACACCCCTTGTGCAGTCGAAACGCCGGGCTGACCTGCACAAACGCTCGTCCTCCACAGATTCCACCGACGCTATGACTCCCACTGACCTACAACTGGATCGATCCTCGGTAAACATCTACTCGGCGTCCTTCCTGGGGACAACCAAACCCACCCACCGCCGCACCTCCCGCGACCGCGGACCGCATGGCAGGATGCTCAGTCCAGAACTCAACGAGCCGAGCGCACACCCAGCACTCGACCAACCACGAAGGACCACCCACCGTGAAGTTCCGCGTCGAACGCGACGTGCTCGCCGATGCCGTCGCCTGGGCTGCCCGCAGCCTCCCGGTCCGCCCGAGCGTCCCGGTCCTCTCCGGCCTGCTCATCGATGCGAGTGACGAGGGCCTGGTGCTCTCCACCTTCGACTACGAGACCTCGGCCCGGGCCACGCTGTCGGCAGAGGTCTCCGATGACGGTCGCGCGCTGGTCAGCGGCCGGCTGCTCGCCGACATCTGCCGCAGCCTCCCGGACAAGCCCGTCGACATGATGCTCGACGGACCCCGGGTCTCGCTGACGTGTGGTTCGGCGAGGTTCAGCCTGCAGACCATGCCGGTGGAGGACTACCCGACCCTGCCGGACATGCCGGCGGCGACCGGCAAGGTCCAGAGCGAGGTGTTCGCGCACGCCGTCGCCCAGGCGGTGACCGCCGCCGGACGCGACGACATGCTCCCGGTGCTCACCGGCGTGCGGATCGAGATCAACGGGTCCACGATCTCGCTGCTCGCGACAGACCGGTTCCGGCTGTCCCACCGCGAGGTGGGGTGGGATCCGGGCACGCCCGACGAGTCCGTGGCGGCGCTCGTCCCCGCGCGGGTGCTCGGCGACACCGCCAAGTCACTCACGGGTGGTGGCGAGGTGACCATCGCACTGGCCGCGAGTGGCTCCGGTGAGGGGATCATCGGCTTCGAGGGCGCCGGCCCGGGCGGCGTACGACGCACCACGACCCGGTTGCTCGACGGCGAGTTCCCCAAGGTGCGCAGCCTGTTCCCCAACGAGCACCAGACGGTGGCGCGGATCGACAAGGCCGCCCTGATCGAGTCGGTCAAGCGGGTCGCTCTCGTGGCGGAGCGCAACACCGCGGTGCAGCTGGCGTTCAGCGACGGTGTGCTCACCCTGGACGCGGGATCCGGCGACGAGGCGCAGGCGTCGGAGTCGGTCGAGGCCCGGATCGACGGCGAGGACATCACCACGGGGTTCAACCCCCAGTTCCTGCTCGACGGCCTCACCGCCATCGACGAAGAGGTCGTCGAGCTCGCATTCACCCAGGCATCCAAACCGGTCGTGATCTCGGGTTCCGTCGGCGAGGGCGGCGAGGACTCGGGGTTCCGCTACCTGCTGATGCCGAGGCGACTCTTGTCCTAGAGCGCCGCACCCGGCTGCGGCGGTTTCGACGCGCCGTCGCGACCTCGCCGGCTCGGTCGCGGGCTTGCTCAACCCATCGGCACACGCCGTGCGCTCCTCCGTAGCACCCGGCTAGTGTCGACGCATGGACATCGGTCTCGTCGGGCTCGGCAAGATGGGCGGGAACATGCGGACCCGCCTGCGCAACGCCGGGCACACGGTCATCGGGTACGACCGCAACCCCGAAGTCTCGGACGCGTCCGGTCTCGAGGAGATGGTCGACAAGCTCCCCTCGCCCAAGGTCGTCTGGGTGATGGTCCCCTCCGGCGACCCCACCCGAGACACGATCCGGAGCCTGGCCGACCTGCTCGGCGAGGGCGACGTGGTCGTCGACGGCGGGAACTCGCGCTGGACCGATGACCAGGTCCACGCCGACCATCTCGCCGAGCGCGGAATCGGCTTCGTCGACTGCGGCGTCTCGGGTGGCGTCTGGGGCCTGGAGAACGGCTATGCACTGATGTACGGCGGTTCTGCCGAAGACGTCGCCAAGGTCCAGCCGGCGTTCGACGCGCTGAAGCCGGAGGGCGACTTCGGCTCGGTGCACGCGGGCTCCGCCGGGGCCGGGCACTTCTCCAAGATGGTGCACAACGGCATCGAGTACGCCGTCATGCAGGCCTACGCCGAGGGCTGGGAGCTGCTCGACAAGGTCCACCTTGTCGACAACGTGACCGAGGTGTTCCGGTCCTGGCGCGAGGGGACGGTGATCCGGTCCTGGCTCCTCGACCTGCTCGTGGCGGCCCTCGACGAGGATCCTCACCTGGCCGACATCCGCGGGTATGCAGACGACTCCGGCGAGGGGCGCTGGACGGTCGAGGCCGGCATCGACAACGCGGTCGCCACCCCCGCGATCACCGCCGCGCTCTACGCACGCTTCGTGTCTCGGCAAGACGACTCCCCCGCCATGAAGGCGGTCGCTGCGATGCGCAACCAGTTCGGCGGCCACGCCGTGCAGACCGCGCCTCCGCGCGGCGGCGATGCGGAGGGCGACACCAGCCCGGACCAGGCTGCGGCTGCGCAGCAGGCCGGCAGCGGATCCGGGGACCCGTCCGACCCGACGGGAAGCTAGCCCGCTCGTGCACGTCGCCCGCCTCCAACTGCAGGACTTCCGTTCGTACGCCGACATCGACGTACCGCTCTCCCCCGGAGCCAGCGCCTTCCTGGGCCGCAACGGGCAGGGCAAGACGAACCTGGTCGAGGCGATCGACTACCTCTCCCGGCTGTCGTCGCACCGGGTTGCGACCGATGCGCCCCTGGTGCGGGCCGGCGCCGACCACGCGCTGGTCCGTGCGGTGGTCGTCCGCGACGGTCGGGAGGCGACGCTCGAGGTCGAGGTCAACCCCGGGCGGTCGAACCGGGCCCGGGTGAACAGGTCGCCGCTCCCCCGTGCCCGTGAGCTGCTCGGCCTCGTCCGGACCGTGCTGTTCTCCCCCGAGGACCTCGCGCTGGTCAAGGGCGACCCCTCCGACCGACGCCGGTTCCTCGACGACCTGCTGGTCCTCCGCACGCCCCGCCTGGCCGGCGTGCGCGCGGACTACGACCGGGTGCTGCGCCAGCGGAACTCGTTGCTGAAGACGGCCGGCGCCGCTCGCCGCGGCTCCTCCTCCGAGACGTCGGCCCTGGCGACGCTGGAGGCCTGGGACGCGCACCTGGCCCGAACCGGCGCGGAGCTGCTGGCCGAGCGGCTCGCCCTGGTCGAGGCGCTCCGGCCCTACCTCGGCAAGGCCTACGAGACGGTGGCCCGCGGGGCAACGCGTGAGGACGCCGAGATCGAGTACCGGCCGTCGTTCGAGCTGCCGGCGGAGACGGATGCGCTCGAGGCCGCGCTTCTCGACGCCCTCGAGCACCGCCGGAGTGACGAGCTCGACCGGGGCATCTCCCTGGTCGGCCCGCACCGCGACGAGCTGCTCCTCACGCTGGGCAACGGCTCCGGGGGCAACGTGTCAGGGGAGCAGGCACGGATCAGGAGGCAGCGGGCCGGCCACCGACGGAGTCCGGCTGCCGTTGAAGGGGTACGCCTCCCACGGTGAGTCGTGGTCGTTCGCGCTGGCGCTGCGGCTGGCGTCGTACGACCTGTTGCGCGCCGACGGTGACGACCCCATCCTGATCCTCGACGACGTGTTCGCCGAGCTCGATACCGAGCGCCGCAGCCAGCTTGCCGACCTGGTGGCCGGCGCGGAGCAGGTGCTGGTCACCGCCGCCGTTGCGGCCGACGTTCCGGAGGCACTTGCCGGGACCAGGTACGTCGTCGGCGACGGTGAGGTACGAAGGAACGACGATGGTTGAGAAAGGCGACGTCCCGGCTCGTCCCGAGCGGCCGAGCGACGAGGCACCTGAAGCGGGTGAGACCGCACCGGAGGAGCCACCGCACCCACACCGCGACGACGGACTCGACCTCGCCCGCGCGCTGACCCGCGCCTCCGCCCGCGTCAGCCCGGCCAAGCGGGCGAAGAAGCGGGGAGCACAGCCACCGACTCGCACCGGTCGGGTCTCCGGGGCCCATCCCGACGAGCGGGACCCCCAGCCGCTGGAGGTCACCGTCGGCCGGATCGTGGACGACCACGGTTGGGAGCTCGACCTCAGGGTGCAGGGAGTGTTCGCCCGCTGGGTGGAGCTGGTCGGGGCCGAGGTCGCCGCCCACTGCACACCGGAGAGCTTCGCCGACGGCAAGCTCGTCGTCCGCACCGACTCGACGGCCTGGGCCACTCAGCTGAAGCTGCTCGCGCCCACCGTCGTACGCCGCCTCAACGAGGAGCTGGGCCACGGCACCGTCACCGTGATCGACATCCGGGGACCGAGTGGCCCGACCTGGAAGAAGGGCCTGCGGTCGGTCCGCGACGGGCGTGGTCCGCGCGACACCTACGGCTGAGCACCGACGGCCGGCACGTCCGAACTGGGCAGCTCACCGCGGCTTCCCCGAGGGTCTGAATCTGCCGATCTGGCGGGTCGGCGGACATACAGGGACCCATCGGGCCCCCTGCGCGGGCGGCGCAACGGCCTTCCCGCGCCGCTCAGGCCCACGAATGTCCACAGATCCCCCCGTTTCGCGGGACGGGGGCGTGGAATGCGGGCCCCTGGGCGGTATCATGGACATCAGGTCACGGCCACCACCGCCGCGACCTTCTGTATGTCAGAGCCGTTCTGGGCCCAGGCCCGGGCCGCCCGTCGCGAAGAGGTGTGTGTGACCGACGAGATCGCCGTCGAGGACCAGCAGGCAGAGGCCGTGAGCGGCCCGTTGACCGGCACCGCATCTCAGGAGGGATTCGAGTACGACGCTTCCGCCATCCAGGTCCTCGAGGGCCTCGAGGCGGTCCGCAAACGGCCCGGCATGTACATCGGCTCGACCGGTGAGCGGGGCCTGCACCACCTGATCTGGGAGGTCGTCGACAACGCCGTCGACGAGGCGCTCGCCGGGCATTGCGACCGGATCGTGCTGACCCTGCAGGCCGACGGTGCCATCCGCGTCGACGACAACGGCCGCGGCATCCCCACGGACACGGCGCCCGGCCAGGACCTTCCCGCGGTCACCATGGCGCTGACCCTCCTGCACGCCGGCGGCAAGTTCGGCGGCGGTGGCTACAAGGTCTCGGGTGGTCTGCACGGCGTCGGCGTCTCGGTGGTCAACGCGCTGTCGAGCAGGCTGGTCGTCGAGGTGCGCAACCGCGACCACCTCTGGCGCCAGTCCTTCAACCTGGGCGAACCCGATGGCGAGCTGGAGCAGGTGCGCCCCCTCGAGCCGGACGAGGACACCGGGACCACCGTCACCTACTGGGCGTCCGACGACATCTTCGAGACCACGGCCTACTCCCTGGAGACGATCACGACCCGGATCCGGGAGATGGCGTTCCTCAACAAGGGGCTGGAGATCGTGGTCCGCGACGAGCGGCCGGCCGCCGACGAGATCGCCGACGCGGTGCAGGACGAGACCGTCGCCGCCGAGGTCGACCAGGCGGGATCCGACGCGATCCACCGCGGCCAGGGCGGCGGCCTGGAGCAGACGTTCAAGTACGACCGCGGGCTCGTCGACTACGTCGAGCACCTCAACCGGCGCAAGGACAAGGCCAACCCGACGGTCATCTCCTTCGAGGCCGAGTCCGCCGATGTCGGCGGGGATCACATGAGCCTCGAGGTCGCGATGCAGTGGAACACCTCGTTCACCGAGTCCGTGCACACCTTCGCCAACACCATCAACACCCACGAGGGCGGCACCCACGAAGAGGGTTTCCGGGCGTCTCTCACCGGCCTGGTCAACCACTGGGGCGAGGAGTGGGGCCTGATCAAGAAGCGCGAGGACCGGGTGTCGGGAGACGACATCCGCGAGGGACTCACCGCCATCGTCTCTGTGAAGCTGGGCGAGCCCCAGTTCGAGGGACAGACCAAGACCAAGCTCGGCAACACCGAGGCGAAGGGCTTCGTCCAGCGCATCGTCAACGACCAGCTCGGGGCGTGGCTCGAGCAGAACCCCGCCGAGGGACGCGACATCGTACGCAAGTCGCAGGCGGCCGCGTCTGCCCGGATCGCCGCACGGAAGGCCCGCGACCTGGCGCGGTCGCGCAAGGGCCTGCTGGGGGGCGGCGGCCTGCCGGGCAAGCTGGCGGACTGCCAGTCGACGAACCCCGAGGAGTGCGAGGTGTTCGTCGTCGAGGGCGATTCCGCAGGTGGCTCGGCCAAGCAGGGGCGCGACCCGCGGGTCCAGGCGATCTTGCCGATCCGGGGGAAGATCCTCAACGTCGAGAAGGCGCGGATCGACAAGGTCCTGGGCAACCAGGAGGTGCAGGCGATCATCTCGGCGCTCGGCACCGGCATCCACGAGGAGTTCGACCTCGACAAGCTGCGCTACCACAAGGTCGTGCTGATGGCCGACGCCGACGTCGACGGCCACCACATCAACACCCTGCTGCTGACCCTGCTGTTCCGCTTCATGAAGCCGCTGATCGAGCACGGCTACGTCTACATGGCCCAGCCGCCGCTCTACCGGCTGCGCTGGAACAAGCCGCACGAGCACGAGTTCGTCTACTCCGACTCCGAGCGCGACGCCATGATGCGCGACGGCCTCGAGCAGGGCAGGAAGCTCCCGAAGGAGAACCCCGTCCAGCGCTACAAGGGCCTCGGTGAGATGAATGCCGACGAGCTGTGGGAGACCACGATGGACCCCAACGGCCGGATCCTGCTCCAGGTGACGCTCGAGGACGCCGCGCAGGCCGACGAGATCTTCTCGATCCTGATGGGCGAGGACGTCGAGCAGCGACGGTCCTTCATCCAGCGCAACGCCAAGGACGTGCGGTTCCTCGACATCTGACCGCCGGTGGTGGAGCTTGTCGAGACCACTATCCCGGAATCTAAGAACTGATCTAGAGACACGTAGAAACGATGAGAAAGACGAATCGTGACTGAGACCACCGAGAACCTGATCGGCGAGGGCGGCGGGGGAGGCCGGATCGAGCCCATCGACCTGCAGCAGTCGATGCAGCGTTCCTACATCGACTACGCGATGGCGGTCATCGTCGGACGGGCGCTGCCCGAGGTCCGCGACGGCCTCAAGCCGGTGCACCGCCGGGTGCTCTACGCGATGTACGACGGGGGCTACCGGCCGGACCGCGGCTTCTCCAAGTGCTCACGCGTCGTTGGCGACGTCATGGGCCAGTACCACCCGCATGGCGACACCGCCATCTACGACACCCTGGTCCGGCTCGCGCAGCCGTGGGTGATGCGGGCACCACTGATCAACGGCCAGGGCAACTTCGGGTCGCCGGGCAACGACCCTGCCGCGGCGATGCGGTACACCGAGTGCCGGATGGCGCCGCTGGCGATCGAGATGGTCCGCGACATCGACGAGGACACCGTCGACTTCCAGCCCAACTACGACGGCCGCAGCCAGGAGCCGACGATCCTGCCGGCCCGGTTCCCCAACCTGCTGGTCAACGGGTCGGCCGGCATCGCGGTCGGCATGGCCACCAGCATCCCGCCGCACAACCTGCGCGAGGTCGCCTCGGGGGCCCACTGGGCCCTGGAGCACCCCGACGCAACCCGGGAGGAGCTGCTCGACGCGCTGCTGGAGCGGATCAAGGGCCCGGACTTCCCGCTGGGCGCACTCATCGTCGGTCGCGAGGGCATCGAGCAGGCCTACCGCACCGGTCGCGGTTCGATCATGCAACGCGCGGTGGTCGAGGTCGACGAGGATCGCAAGGGTCGCACCTCGCTGGTCATCACCCAGCTCCCCTACATGGTGAACCCGGACAACCTGGCCCTGAAGATCGCCGAGCTCGCCGACTCCGGCCGGGTGCAGGGCATCGCCGACGTCAAGGACAACACGTCCTCGCGCACCGGCCAGCAGCTGGTCGTCGTGCTCAAGCGGGACGCGGTCGCCCGGGTCGTGCTCAACAACCTCTTCAAGCACACCGAGCTGCAGACCAACTTCTCCGCCAACATGCTCGCGCTCGTCGACGGCGTCCCGCGCACGCTGTCGATCGACCAGTTCATCAGCCACTGGATCGCGCACCAGATCGAGGTCATCCAGCGCCGTACCCGCTATCGGCTGCGCAAGGCCGAGGAGGACGCGCACATCCAGCGCGGACTCGTGAAGGCGCTCGACATGCTCGACGAGGTGATCGCCCTGATCCGGCGCTCGCCCGACGTCGACGAGGCCCGCGCCGGGCTGATCGATCTGCTCGACATCGACGAGATCCAGGCCGAGGCCATCCTGCTCATGCAGCTGCGCCGACTCGCGGCCCTGGAACGACAGAAGATCATCGACAAGCTGGCCGAGCTCGAGCTGATCATCGCCGACCTCAAGGACATCCTGGCCTCCGAGCCGCGGCAGCGGCAGATCGTCGGGGACGAGCTCACCGAGATCGTCGACAAGCACGGCAACGAGCGGCGTACCCAGATCATCGCGGCCGACGGCGACCTCTCGATGGAGGACCTCATCCCCGACGAGGAGCTCGTCGTCTCGATCACGCGCGGCGGCTACGCCAAGCGGACCCGCGCCGACCAGTACCGCACCCAGAAGCGCGGTGGCAAGGGCGTCCGTGGGGCCACGCTGCGAGGCGACGACGTCGTCGAGCACTTCATCGCGACCTCCAACCATCACTGGCTGTTGTTCTTCACCACGGCCGGGCGGGTCTACCGCACCAAGGCCTACAACCTCCCCGAGGCCTCCCGAGACGCCAAGGGTGGTCACGTCGCGGGACTGCTGAGCTTCCAGCCCGACGAGGGCATCGCGCAGGTGCTGGCGATCCGCGACTACGAGCAGGCCCCCTATCTCGTGCTCGCGACCCGCAACGGCCTGGTCAAGAAGACCCGGCTCGGCGACTACAACAGTCCACGCCAGGCCGGGGTCATCGCGATCAACTTCCGCGAGGACGACGACGAGCTCATCGGCGCGGAGCTCGTCAACGCCGATGACGACATCCTGCTGGTCTCCCGCAAGGGACAGGCGATCCGGTTCCGCGCCGACGACACCCAGCTGCGCCCGATGGGTCGCGCCACGTCCGGTGTCTCCGGCATGAAGTTCCGTGACGGCGACTCCATGCTCTCCATGTCGGTCATCCGGGCCGAGCAGGTCGCGGCCGAGGCGGCGGCCGAGGCGATGGCCGCGTCGGCTGGCGAGTCCACCGCCGCGGGTGACCTCCCCGACGTCAAGGAGCAGTACGTCTTCACGATCACCGACGGCGGCTTTGCGAAACGGTCGCGAATCTCCGACTACCGCACGCAGTCCCGCGGCGGCATCGGCATCAAGACGATGTCGCTGACCAACGAGGATCGCGGGGGACTGGTCGGGGCTTTCATCGTGGTGGAGGGCGACGAGATCCTCGCGATCACGCAGGCCGGCCAGGTCGTCCGCAGCCCGATCAACCACGAGTTCCGGGCCATGGGTCGCTCCACGATGGGCGTGAAGTTCGTGACCCCGAAGGAAGGCGATGCGGTGGCCGTCGTTGCTCGTTCGGTCGAGGTCAAGGAGGACGACGAGGCCCCCGTCGAGGACGGTCCCGACGCAAACGGAGATGTGACCGAGGCCACAGCCGACGTGGACGAGGAATCGCCTGATGTGGCTCCGGATGCAACAATCGACGGGACCGATGAAGCCGACGTGACCGAGGGAGAGTGAGGACTGATGACGGATCGCCAGGCCGAGCGAACCGCATCCCGCCCCGCTTTTGACCGTGGCGACACCGCTACCCGTCCCCCCTTGAGCGAGCGGATCCAGAACAAGATCGCGAGCGCCACCAACGAGCACCGGGCCAACGCCGAGGCCGAGACCAAGCCGGTCGCCGGGCCCAAGAAAGGCGGACGTGGCCCGCGTCGCGCGCGGCTCCGGCTGACCCGGATCGACCCGTGGTCGGTGATGAAGACCGCGTTCGTGCTGGCCATTGCGTTCGGCATCGTCACGGTGGTGTCGGTGTTCATGGTGTGGTCCGTGCTCGGCGCCGCCGGCGTCTGGGAGTCGATCAACCAGACCGTGCAGAACATCCTCGGCGGCGAAGAGGCCGGCGACTTCGACGTCCAGAACTACATCGGGATCTCGAGGGTCATGGGCTTCACCATGCTGGTGGCGGTCATCGACGTCGTCCTCATCACGGCCGTGGCCACCCTCGGCGCGTTCCTCTACAACATGGCCGCAGCCCTCCTGGGCGGCATCGAGGTCACGCTCTCCGAGGACCGCTGACCCACCCGCAAAACACCGGCGGAGTGGCACGTCTGAGCCTGCGAAGTGACGGGTCTTCCCGACCCAACTCCCGTTTTGTGGGGCTCCTTCACGGTGGGGTAATGTTCCCCCTCGGTCACCAGTCGGCGACCACTGACGCGAGTCGGTCCGGGGCCTATAGCTCAGACGGTTAGAGCGCTTCCCTGATAAGGAAGAGGTCACAGGTTCAAGTCCTGTTAGGCCCACTTTCGACAACATCCGCACACCCGGGGAGTCACGATGAAGAAGATCCTGTTTATCCTGCTGGCCGCTGCTGGCGCCGCCTTCGCGAAGAAGAAGATCGACGAGAGCCGCCACGAGCAGGAGCTCTGGGCACAGGCGACCGACAACGTCGACCCGTCGGCAGGCTCGGGGCCGGGCACCAAGCCCTGAGCACGTTCGCGGCACCTCCCGACCGGGGCTCCGGTCACCGGGGCCTTGGCGCAACTGGTAGCGCACCTGCTTTGCAAGCAGGGGGTTAGGGGTTCGAGTCCCCTAGGCTCCACCACGTAAGTGCGCAGGTCAGAGGCCTGAGTGCCCCTGACCAACGCGGGCACGATCACAGTGCCCCGGAAGTCAATTGTCCGGAATGCGCCGTACCCTCACCGAACCACGAGGGACAGGAGAGCGCACGCCATGGACATGCTCAGTGGAGACGAGATCACCGCGGCCGGCCTGACCGATTGGCGGAAGCTCGGCCAGGGGCTGCACGCCCGATTCGCGATCCGGGACTTTGGCGCGGGCGTTCGCTTCCTCGCCGCAGTCGGCGAGGCTGGAGAGGCCGCGGGGCATCATCCGGAGGTTCGGATGGGCAGTGGTTTCGTCGACCTGAAGCTGGTCAGCGACGACGCGATCTACCGCGACGATGCCGGCACCGAGCACCAGGTCGACTGGGTGACCCAACAGGACGTCGACCTGGCCCGCCGTGTGAGTGAGATCGCCGTCGAGCAGTCGCTCGTCGCAGATCCCCGATCCATCACTGCCATCGAGCTGGCCCTCGACACCGCGAACGCCGAGACTCTGGCACCGGTGTGGGCGGCTTTGTTGACCGGTGGCCCCGAGGCCCAGGGTCGCGGCACCATCGGTGACGACGTGCGCGACGCCACGAGTCGGGTGCCGATCCTGTGGTTCCAGGAGACCGAGGCCCACGAGACACCGCGTCAGAGGTTTCACGTCGACGTGCAGGTGCCGTACGACGTTGCCGAGCAGCGGATCGCCGCCGCAGTGGCCGCGGGGGCCGTGATCGTCGATGACAGCGGGGCGCCTCGGACCACCGTGATCGCCGATCCGGACGGCAACAAGGCGTGTGTGGGCACCTTTCAACCGGCTTCGGAGCCGGAGTCGGAGTAACAATGAGTCCATGGCGACGCCGGCAGCCGAGACCTCGTCCGACGCCGTCGTCGTCGGAGGCCGGCTTGCGGGCGCGCTGACCGCCGCCCACCTCGCTGCTGCCGGGCTCCGAGTTGTCGTCCTGGAGTCGAGCTCGGTCTCCTCCGGCACCATCTCCACGCACTTCTTCCGCGGCGACGGCCTGGTGCGGGCGCTGCGTGACGTCGGCGCCCTCGATGCCGTACTGGCCACGGGCGCGCCCCGGCTGATGTGCGACTACTGGTACGCCGAGGCAGGGGAACGGCCCGAGGTGGAGCCACCCCAGGAGCCCGGCGACGTCGGCTACTGCCTGTCGGTGCGCCGGGAGACGCTCGACCCGCTCCTGGCCGCGCACGTGGCCGGACATCCGGCGGTGACCTGGCTGAACCGGCGCCGGGTCGTCGACCGGATCAGGGAGGACGGCCTGACCACCGTCGTCGACTCCGGAGGTTCCCGCCACGTGGCACCACTCGTCATCGGCGCCGACGGGCGACGTTCGACCGTGGCCCGGCTCGTGGGCGCGCGGAACCAACGCGACCACCCGGCGGCCCGGCTCCTCCTCTACCGCTATGTCGTCGGCTACGTGGGTCCGGGACCCGAGGCCGGCGCCGAGTTCTCCCTTCGCGGCGACGAGCTGGCCTACACCTTCCCGAGCGACCACGGCATCACCTGCGTCGCGGTCTCGGTGCCGATCGCGCGCTCGACGGAGGCGCACGCCGACCTCGAGGCGTTCTTCGATGGCCTCCTGGCAGGGCACAGAGGGATGTGGCCGCGTTACCTCGCCAGCGAGAAGCGCGGCCGGATCGTCGCCGGCCGCCCGACCTTGAACTACCTTCGCGAGGCCGCGGGCCCGGGCTGGGCGCTGGTCGGCGACGCCGGAAGCCACCAGGATCCATGGAGTGGCGTGGGGATGGACACCGCCGCGAGACAGGCGCGGGCGCTGTCGGACGCGATCCTGTCCGGCCGGGCGGACTGGCAGCGGTCGTACGCCGAGGAGCGTGACGCCGTGACGCTGGAAGCCTACGAAGACACGGTCTCCGCCGCTGACGACCTGAGCGTCCTCGGTGAGCAGAGGGCCTGAGCACGCTCGAGGAACTCTGCGAAACTTGGTCGCGCGTGACACAGGAACCACAGTCTGGACAGGGGCGTCGAAGGATCGTGACACGTACATCAATCCCTCGGGGAACGACAACAGACAAGATCTGGCTGATGCTCATCGTCGGCCTGGCGCTCCAGGTCACGGGTTGCATCACCGCCGTGGCGCAAGCCCCTCGGACCGAAGCCGGACCGACCGGTCCAGTCGAAGAGGGTGACCGGACCCTGATGCTGGTAGGGGTCCTCGGGTTCGGACTAGGCGGCGTGCTGTCGTTGATCGCGGTGGTCGGCTTCGGTGTGCTCCTCGGCATGCGAGCACACGCCCAAGGCTGACTCCGCCCAGGTCGCGAACGCACGCCCCCGTTGCGTCAGCCCTCCTGCCAGGACTGCTCGGTCCGCTGCGCGAGCTCGCTGACCACGGCTTGCAGGTCACCGCGCGCCTCGAACGTCGAACGCTGCCGGGTGGCACCGCCACCACGAGCCAGGATCCGCTCGCACAGGTCCTGGACGAGCTCGAGGTCGCCGGCCTCCTTCAGGGCCTCGCTGGCGTGTGCCACCAGTGCCTCGACCACCTCGCGGGCGGGCGCGAGCCTCAGGTCGACCGGGTGCACCAGCTGACCGGCGAGCCCGTAACGCGAGGCACGCCACGAGGCGGCGCGGAGCAGCTCGCTTCGCCACGCCGGTCCCTCACCGCCGGCGGCCGTGGACTCGACCAGTCCCCGGCCGAGCGCGGCGATCAGGATCGCGTCGTCCAGCTCGGTGCACACGTCGGCCACCCGGATCTCGACGGTCGGGAAGTTCTGCGACAGCCGGGCGTCGAAGTAGAGCATCCCGGTGTCCAGCGCGGCTCCCCACTCGACCAGCTTGGCGGTCGTCTCGTCGTACGTCGCCGCGGAGCCGAACGGCTCTCCGGTCCCGTGGCTCGGCCATCGGGTCCAGATCTGCGAGCGCCAGCTGGCGTAGCCGGTGTCCCTCCCACACCAGTACGGCGAGTTGGCACTGATCGCCAGCAGCACCGGCAGCCACGGGCCGATGCCGTCCAGGACCCGGGCACCCTCCTCGTCGTCGGCGACCTCGACGTGCATGTGCATGGCGCACGCGAGGGAGGTGCGGGCCAGCTCTCCGAACTCCTCCCGGATCCGCCGATAGCGAGGCTTCGGGGTGACGTCGGCGTCCTCGTCCATCAGCACCGGGATCGGCACTGCGACAGCCGCAGCACCGGCATCCCTGGCGAGCTCGCCGACGGTACGACGCCCGCGACGCAGCTGGTCGGCCAGCTCGTCCATCCGTTCGCACGGAGTACTCGTGGTCTCGAGCTGCTGGAGGAAGAGCTCGGCCTCGATCCCGGGATCGTCGTCGGCCGGCTCGGCGAGGTCCCCCGGCTCCACGTCGGAGTCGCTCACGGCCTCGTCGTGCGCGCGCAGTGCCTTGGCCGCGACGGCGGTCTGGAGACCGGTCTCGGGGTCGACGAGCAGCAGCTCCTCCTCGACGCCTACCTTGCGAACGCTCACGAGCACCAGTGCCCACGAAAGGCCCGCTCATTCGGGTGGTCCCAGATGGCGTCGCCGGCCGGGCAGGCTCTGGCAGAGTGAGCCACGATGCTCGCTCGCGTCCTGTCATCGGCACTGGTCCTCCTCGCAGCCGCGGGCTGCCAGTCGGACGAGCCGGCCGCGCTGTCGGAGGGGCTGACGCAATCTCCCACCGTCATCGAGGCACCTGCGTTCGACCGGCGGAGCGAGCCGGCGGCCGCCGTACTCAGCCTGGTGCCGGCGTCGGCGACCGCGGTGACCGTCACGGACTTCGACCAGATACGGGTCCAGCTCGGAGTGCCCGACCTGACCAGCGAGGATCCGATCACCGACCGATTCGACTTCTGGGAGCGGGCCGCACGCGAAGCACCGTTGCTGGCCGAGGGCATGCTGCGTGCGGACAGCAGCGAGCTGCTCCTCGACTACGGGTTCGGTCAGGACGACGTCGACTGGGAGACACACTTCACCGGGCCGGACGGCAACGGCTTCGTACTGGCGTTCCGGACGGACCTGGACCTGGCGCCGGTTGTTCGCGCGGTCGAGGCCGGAGTCGGCGGGCTCGCAGGAGCCCAGGTGCTGCCGGAGTCGCACATCGTGGTCTCGGGCACGGCCGACGCCGAGGAACCCGTCTGGGCGAGCGATCCGATGTGGGCCCGTCTCGTGGGTCAACCCTCGGAGGCGACGTACCTGCGCCGCGGCTGTCTCCCGCTCTCGGAGGCCCTCGGTCCCAGCGCGGGGTACGACGAGCAGCAGGCCGTCCTGGCCAGGCACCCGGTCACGAACCTCGACGACCTGACCGGGTTTGCGCTCGAGTTCGGCGACCACAACGCGACCGTGCGGATGGACCGCAACCGGCACGATCTCTTCGACCGGATCGACCTGGGCCGGGACTGGCCGATCGCTGCCTTCCCGGCGACCTTCCGCAACGGCGTGGGCGACCCCGCGACCGGCCGGATCGGCTACGCGGTACCGGAGCCCGCGCGGGCGGCCGCACTCGCGTTGCTGGACGAGCTGCCGTTCGCGGTCTGCAACGAGGTCACTCCGATGGCAGAACCGACCGGGCTCTGAGCCTCAGATCCCCTCGGAGGAGTGCAGCGCCTTGACGGTCTTGGAGGTCCTGGTGGTGGCCGGGTCGGGGTAGGTCCCGAACAGCCGGTCGGCGGTCCCCGCGGTGGTGACCGTGAACCAGTAGTGCTCGTTCTTGTAGTGGTGCAGGCGATGGTTGCGCCACACCTCGCGATACCAGCCGGACCGCGGCCGGTAGTCGCTGTGGATCAGGTAGTGCGTCCACTCGTAGCCGAGCTTCAGGCCGTAGACCGACACCAGCAGGGACAGCGCGCTGGCCGGCGTGGGCATCGCCAGCACCGCGACGACGACGTACGCCGGCAGCAGCCAGGCGAGGACCTGCCACGGGATGAAGACCAGCGGGAGGTCACGGGGGTCGGCGTGGTGCTCGCGATGCTTGCGGGCCAGCAACGAGTCGACCGCCACCGGGCCGAACCGGCGTGGGCGCCAGTGCAGGATCCCGACGTGGATCAGCCACTCGATCACCGGGAACAGCGCGACCAGACCCGCGGGCAGCAGGAGCTCCCACCACGAGCCGCCGTCGACGAGAGCCCGGGCGACCACGGATCCGACGAGGAAGCTCGAGATCATCCACGGGGACGGGTGCCGCCAGAAGGCACGCCACGAAGTTCCGAGTGAGACCTGGGTACGACGCGAACCGGTGATCCGCTGCTCGTCGCGGGCCAGGCGCTCCTGGGCCAGGGCCTCGATGTCGGGAGCGGATCTGGTCATCGGTGCACCTCGAGGGCGTCGAGAGCGGTCATCAGGCTGGTGGTCGCTGGGCGGAGCACCCGCTCCGCGGCCGCGCGGGCGGTGTCGGCATCGCCCTCGCCGATGGCAGCGGTGAGCACGCGGTAGGCCCCGACCTGGCCGACCTCCTCGCGCATGACGGGGGCAAGTGCCACCAGGGCGGGCTCGTAGGCCGCGCGCAGGCTGTTGAACATCAGCCGGAAGGTGAGGGATTCGGCCGCGTCGACGACCAGGTCCCAGAACGTCAGCGCGCACCGCTGCCGCTCGACGTCGTCGTCGGTGCCGGCGAGGGTGTCGACGGTGTCGGTGAGCCTGGCCGCCAGCGCCGGTCCCCCGCGCTCAGCGGCGAGAGCGGCGACGCCCGGGCCGACCACGAGCCGGGCCTCCAGGATGCTGCGGACCACCGGCGTGTCGAGGGCGCCGCGCCGTACCAGAAGCCGCGGCAGGAGGTCGAGGCCGGCGACCTTGCGGAAGTCCCGGACCGTGGTCGAGCCGCCCTGTCGGACGTCGACCAACTGACTCTGCGCCATCCGCTGGAGGGCCTCGCGGACGGCGGGGCGCGAGACGCCGAGCACCTCGGCGAGCCGGCGCTCGCTGGGCAGACTGCCGCCCGGTTCGATCTCGCCGTCGACGACCTCGGCCAGGACCTGGTCGAACACCTCGTCCGGCACCGAGCGCCGGGTCACGGGTTGCAGGGGCATGCGGCGACGGTAGGCCAGCAGTGGTCCTGTGGTCAAGTGGTCAGACCAATCTTGTCGACGGAGGTGCCGAGACTCGAGCGGGCGGCGGGTCGACCGCCGGCTCCGACGCCGTCCGTGGTTCGTAGGATCGACGGGTGCCCCCCAGACAGACGCCCCGGCCATCGTGGGCGCAGTTCCTGGCACCGCGGTTCTGGCCGGTGCACCTGCTCGCGCTGGTCTGCGTGGGGGCGGCGGCGACCCTCGGCGCCTGGCAGTACGACGCGTGGCAGACGAGGCGCACTGAACAGGCGGCGGACCTGACCCGGATCGACCCGGTCCCGCTGGCGGAGGTGATGGGGCCCGACGATCCGTTCCCCGGTGACCGGGTGGGCCAGCCGGTGGTCCTGGAAGGCACCTGGGTCCCCGAGGGGACGGTCTACGTGTCGGGGCGCCCGGCCGACGGGAGGGCTGACGAGACGGGCTACTGGGTCGTGACCCCGCTCGCCGTGGGCGGGGAGAACCAGCCGGCACTACCGGTCGTCCGTGGCTGGACACCGACGCCGGACTCCGCGCCCGCACCACCGACCGGTGCCGCCGAGCTCGTCGGCTGGCTGCAACCGCCGGAGGGAACGGGCGCGACGGACACCGACCCGGCCGACGACGTGCTCCCGCAGCTGCGCGTCGCCGACCTCGTGCAGAGGGTCGACCAGGACCTCTACGGCGGCTACGCCGTGGTCGCCGACCGGGCATCCGCGGGCACGTGGCCGGTCGGGGCCCGGGCCACCAATCCCGGCACGGACGGGTTGGAGCCGGCCACCCTCGAGCAGCTGCCGGACGCCGGCAGGTTCACCGCCGTTCGCAACCTGCTCTACGCCGTCGAGTGGTGGGTCTTCGGCGCGTTCGCCGCCTTCATCTGGTGGCGCTACCTGCGGGACGCGAGGGCGGCGAAGGAACCCGGGTCCGAACCGGTACGTTCTGACGCGTGAGCGTCACCGATGAGCTGAAGGGCCCGCTGACCCGCTATCGCGTGATGGCCACGGTGGTAGGGGTGCTGCTGATCGTGCTCTGCCTGATCGGGGTGCCTCTCGCCAACTTCGACGGCACCGAGATGTGGGGCGTCTTCCCGAGCACCCCCGACCTGTGGGCGGCCGGCTCCCAGCCGCACGACGTCGGCGAGGCGATCACGACGTACCTGGGTGTGGCGCACGGCTGGCTGTACATGATCTTTCTGCTGACGGCGTTCTGGCTGTCCCGCAAGGCGAGGTGGGACGCGCCGTTCACGATCGTGACCCTGGTGTGCGGGACCATTCCGATCGTCAGTTTCTGGGCCGAGCGCCGGGCCACGAGCCGAGTCCGCGCGGAGCACCCCGCGCTTACGGGATAGTCCGTGACATGACCACGGCGTTCGTGCTCGGCGGAGGCGGAGTGCTCGGCGCGGTCGAGGTGGGCATGCTGCGGGCGCTGTTCGAGCGCGGCGTCGTCCCCGACCTGGTGCTCGGCACCAGCGTGGGCGCGATCAACGGCGCGATGGTCGCGCGCGATCCGTCGCTGGCGGTGATCGACCGGCTCACCGACCTGTGGCAGCGCGCCCGGCAGTCGCGGGACGTGTACGGCGACCGCCGACTGCGCACGGTGCGACGCGCGGTGGCGACCGGCACCCACATCTACTCGGCCCAGCCGCTGACCGAGCGCCTGCAGGACGAGCTCGGGGACACCACCTTCGAGGAGCTGCCGGTGCGCTTCCAGGTGTGCGCGGCCAGCATCGAGCGCGCCGCCGAGCACTGGTTCGACTCGGGGCCGGTCGTGGATGCGGTCGTCGCCAGCGCCGCCGTACCCGGCCTGCTGCCCCCGGCCCGCGTGGGCGATGAGCACTACCTCGACGGCGGCATCGTCAACTCGATCCCGCTCGGCCGCGCCGTCCTGCTAGGCGCGACCCGGGTCTTCGTGCTCCAGGTCGGCCGGATCGACCGCCCCCTCACGCCACCCCGCCGGCCGTGGGAGGTGGCCCGGGTGTCGTTCGAGATCGCCCGTCGGCACCGGTTCGTCCGCGAGCTGAGCGAGCTGCCGGACGGGGTCGAGGCGCACGTGCTGCCCGCGCGGGGCACGTCGGCCCGCGACGACTCGCTCCGGGCTCATCGCGACTTCGCCGGGATCCAGGAGCGGATCGACGCTTCGTACGACGCCAGCGTGGCCTACCTCGAGGAGTGGTCCCCACAGGCTCGACCACCGACGGGCGAGTCGTGATGATCTGGGTCCTGCGCCGGATGGTCATCGCCCCGGCCGTCGTCCTGCTCACCATCCTGCTCTGGGTGACGTTTCCCCTGTGGCTGATCGTCGCCGCGGCGCTGTCCCCGATCGTGCCGGGCAAGTGGCGAGCTCTGCGGCTGATGTGGGTGTTCGTGCTGTACCTCACCTGCGAAGCGGTGATGCTGGTCGTGCTCCTCGGGCTGTGGCTCGCCTCGGGGTTCGGCGCGCGGGTGCGCACGCCGTACTTCGAGGGCATCCACTACGACCTGGTGCAGGGCGTGATGTGGGTGTTCTTCCGCGAGGCGCGGCGGGTGTTGGCTCTGCGCATCGAGACCGACGGCCCGTCGCCCGACGCCCATCCCGGCAAGCCGATCCTGGTCTGCTGCCGGCACGCCGGGCCTGGTGACTCGTTCGTCCTGATCCACGCGCTGATGCACTGGTATGCCCGCGAGCCGCGCGTCGTCCTCAAGGACACGCTGGCGTGGGATCCGATGATCGACGTCATCCTGCGCCGGATTCCGGCCCGCTTCATCACCCCGAATCCCGCTGCCGGCGAGGACCTCGAGTCCCAGATCGCTGCCCTCGCCTCGGGGCTGGACGAGAACGACGCCTTCGTGATCTTCCCGGAGGGCGGCAACTTCACGCCCGCCCGACGGCAGCGCGGGATCGACCGGCTGCGCAAGCTCGGGCTGGAGCGGATGGCCGCCAGGGCCGAGGCCATGACCAACGTGCTGGCGCCCCGCCCGGGTGGGGTGATCGCGGCCCTCGAGGCGGCTCCCGAGGCGGACGTCGTCCTGGTCGCCCACACCGGTCTCGACCACATGCTCACCGTGGGCGACGTCTGGCGCGAGCTGCCGATGGACAAGCGCATCGTCATGCGCTGGTGGCAGGTGCCGCACGACCAGATCCCGACCGAGCGCGAGGCGCGCATCGAGTGGTTGTTCAGCTGGTGGGAGCGGATCGACGAGTGGGTCGCGGACAACCGGCCAGAGGATCTCGTTCGGAGATCGGGCCGGTCTCGCTCGTGATGGTCCGCTCTGGTTCGGTGATCGAGCCTGTCGAGATCCCGACGGGCCCGCGTAGAGCCCGCTGCTACTCCTTCTTAGGCTCGTCCTCGATGGACACCACGTCGGCAGGGTCGTCCGGAGTGGTGACCGAGTGCGGTGACTCGGCGGCGTCGGCGATGGCCTCGTCGGGTGAGGCACCACCCGTGTCGTCGGTCGCCTCGTCGCTGCCGGGCGCCGACGAATCCGGGGCAGGCGGCGGCTTCGTCGAGGGCGCGGGCGTCGGGGTGTAGGAGGACTGCCAGTTGTCGCTTGCCGCGTCGCCACGGAGCTTCCTGTAGATCAACCCGCCGACAGCCGCAAGACCGGTGATGAACAGGAACTTCTTCAGCTTGCCGCCGCGCTTCTTCTCACTCTTCACCTCAGCGGCCTTCGCCGAGGCCAGATCACGCCCCTGGGCGGCCTTCTCGGCGGCGATCGCCGCGCCCACGGCCACCTTGTCGGCGGCCAGCGCCGCACCCTCCGCAAGGACAGGGACGGCCTTCGCGCGCGCGTCGGCGAGCGCAGGAGCGGCCTTCTCCCGGGCGTCGTTGATGACCGGGGTCGCCTTCTCCCTGGCGTCCGCGATGAGCGGCTTGGCCTTGTCCTTGACCGACGTGACCGCGGATCCGAGCTGCGGCTTCACGGCCTCGACATAGCCACTGGCCTGGTCGGTGAGCGACTTCTTCCTGCGAAGACCCATGTCGTGGCACTTCCTCTCGTCTGTTCTGCCCATTCGACCATGCTTTGCCGGACCCGACCAGACGTGGGTCACCTTGTGGCGCGTGCGAGGATCGGGTCGCACACACGGTCGACGTCACGATCGCCGTACCCACTTACGCGAGAGGTAGTCATGGCTGGTCAACAGGCCATCTTGAAGACGAACAAGGGGGACATCACGGTCACCCTGCTTCCCGACCACGCGCCGGAGACGGTCGCCAACTTCACCGGCCTCGCGGAGGGCACCAAGGCCTACGACGCGGGCAATGGCCGGACCGGGCCGTTCTACGACGGCCTCGGCTTCCATCGGGTAATCCCCGGCTTCATGATCCAGGGCGGCTGCCCTCTCGGCACCGGCTCCGGTGGCCCGGGCTACACGTTCAAGGACGAGCCGCATCCGGAACTGGTCTTCGACAGGCCCTACCTGCTCGCCATGGCCAACGCCGGCCCGGGCACCAACGGCTCGCAGTTCTTCATCACCGTCGGGGCCACGTCGTGGCTCAACCACAAGCACACGATCTTCGGCGAGGTCGCGGACCAGTCCTCGCGCGACGTCGTGGACGCCATCGCGGCCGCGCCGACCGGGCCGGGTGATCAGCCCGTCGAGCCGATCACCATCGAGACCGTCGAGGTGGTGCGCGCCTGATCACCCCACGACGTTCTCCGGCTCTCCCGCTGCGCGCTCCAGCCCGCCACCGCGGCGGCGGCTCCGAATGACCAGCGGCCAGACTCCCGAAACCGGGGTGCCGACGTGTTACCGGCACCCCGGTCGCGAGTCCTACATCCGCTGCCAACGCTGCGAGCGGACGATCTGCCCCGACTGCATGCGCGATGCGGCCGTCGGATTCCACTGCCCGTCGTGCGTCGCCGAGGCGGCGAAGACGACCCGCAGCGGTCGCACGGCGTACGGCGGGATCCGGCCGACGAACTCGTCGATCACCTCTGGGGTGATCATCGGCATCAATGTGGCGGTGTGGCTGGCCATCGTGGCCACCGGCTGGCGCTCCAGCCGCCTCGTCGACCGGCTGGCGCTGCTGCCGGTGGGGGAGTGCGCGTCAAAGTCGCAGGCCGGGGCGTCGTACGAAGGACTCCTCACCGAGCAGGCCTGCACGACCCAGACCCGGATCCCGGGCGACGGCACCTGGATCCCCGGAGTCAGCGAGGGCGCCTACTGGCAGCTGCTCACCTCGGCGTTCACCCACGTCGAGGTGTGGCACATCGGGTTCAACATGCTGGCGCTGTGGATCCTCGGCCCGCAACTCGAGATGTTCGTGGGCCGGGCTCGATTCGTCGCGCTGTACCTGTTGTCGGGGCTGGCCGGAGCCACGCTGGTCTACTGGGCCGCCGACGTCGACAGCTCGACGATCGGCGCATCGGGTGCGATCTTCGGCCTGATGGGCGCCCTCCTCGTCGTCGCGCTCAAGGTGCGCGGCGACGTGCGCACGATCCTGGTCTGGATCGGCATCAACTTCGTCGTCACGTTCGTGTGGGCCGGCATCTCGTGGCAGGGCCACCTCGGCGGCTTCATCGGCGGCCTGGTCATCGCGGCCGTGCTGGTCTACTCACCGCGACAGCACCGCACCCGCTGGCAGGTGGTCGGCCTGTCGCTGTTCACCCTCGTCCTGATCGCAGCGATCCTGGTCCGGACCGCCGAGCTCGCCTGACGCGCGGTTGTCCCCAGGTGTGGACTCACCTGTGGAGAACTACACCGGTGTCATTCCTCGACAGGGCCATCCCCAGCTGTGAGTCACTCCCAGCGGGTGGCGAAGGTGAAGCCCACGGCCATGAAGCCGATGCCGACGACCAGGTTCCACTGCCCGAGGTCGTTAAAGACCGGGATGTTGCTCAGGTCGTCGCTGAAGACGTAGAAGGTGCAGATCCAGAGCAGCCCGATCAGGAAGCAGGCCAGCATCCCGACCACGACGCCGCGGCCGCGGCCCAGCGGCGTACTCGGGTGGGCGGCGATGGTCAGCGCGAGCATGATCGCGCCGAACCCGATCAGGTAGTTCCAGTCGCCGAGGTCGGCCATGAACGCCGGGTTGCCGGGATCCGGGGCGGGAACGGCGTCGGGGTCGACCCGCACGGCCACGTAGTAGTAGGCCATCCAGGCGATCCCCACGACTGCGAGCACGATCGCCACCACGAAGCGCGCCGAGAACACCGGACCCCTCGTCGGATCGACGAACTCCGGCCTGGCCTTCTGCTTGGACACCCTGACTCCTCGAATTGCTGGATGCGTTGGCGCGGGGGCTAGCGTAGTCGTCATGAGTCAGGAACCCGACGCGAGGGCCGACGAGGTCCCCGCGCCGCCACGCCGGCCGTGGACGCGCTGGCGCGTCGGCACACCAGCGGTCATCCTGCTCTGCGGCGGCCTTCTCGTGGTCAGCGCGACCAACAGCGAGGGGACCGATCTTCGTCCCGGGCGGTACGCCGACATGGCTTCGCTCGCACGCACCGAGGCGGAGGAGTACGACGCGCTGCAGGAGCGGGTCGGCGACCTGACAGCTGAGGTGGAGACGTTGACCGCCGCCGTCAACGACCGCACCGTCAACCGCTACCACCGCCGGATCGACGACCTCGAGGACCCGGCCGGGCTGACCCCGCGCAGCGGTCCGGGCGTCACCGTCACCCTGTCCGATGCACCCGAGGACGTCATCAACGCGACGTCGCTCGACCTCAACCTCCTCGTCGTGCACCAGCAGGACATCCAGGCCGTGGTCAACGCCCTGTGGCTCGGCGGGGCCGAGGCGGTCACCGTCCAGGGCCAGCGGGTCGTGAGCACCACCGGCATCAAGTGCGAGGGCAACGCCGTCCAGCTGCAGGGGGTGCCCTACCCCGAGCCGTACTCCATCTCGGCCGTCGGTGACCCCGTGGCCCTGACCCAGGCGCTCGAGGACAACGACTACCTGCAGCTCTACCGCGAACAGGCCGAGAACCCCGACATCTCCGTCGGGTGGGACATGAGGGTGGAGGAGCGGATCACCGCGCCGGCCTACGACGGCCTGCTCGACATCAGCTACGCCGAGCCTCTCCGCTGACTCCTCGGTCAGCGCCCGGGCTGCAGCCGTTCGCCGAGCGTCGGTGACTCCGTGGGGAAGCCGGGCGTCTCGGTCGTCTCCGTCGGCTCGGTCGGATCCGTCGGCTCCTCGAAGGCCGACACCACGATGGTGACGGTGGATCCGGCCCGGGCATCCTCGCCCTCGCCGGGACTCTGGTCGATGACGGTGCCCTCGGGCTCGGTGGTGTCGGTGGACTCCACGACCCGGGGCTCGAATCCGGCCCGCCGGATGATCCGCTCGGCCTCCTCCTGCTCCAGGCCGACCACACCCGGTACCTCCTCGGGACCGTCGGAGTAGAAGACCGTGACGGTGCTTCCCTCGGGCACGCTCTCGGCAGGTGCAGGGTCGGTCTGCAGGACCTGGTTGGCCGGTTCGTCGGACTCCTGCTCCTCGAACGTGACCTCGAGGCCCGCCTCGATGAGGGTGGCGCGAGCGGCGCCCCGTGGCTGCCCGATCACGAACGGCACCTCGACGAGAGGTCGACCACTCGAGACCACGATGTCCACGGCGGTGTCGGGGTCGACGAACTGCGACTGGTTGGGGTCCTGCCGGATCACCTCGTCCTTGCGGACGCCGGCGTCGGAGCTCTCTTCGTAGGTCACGTCGCCGACGGCCAGCCCTGCGGCCCCGATCTCCGCACGGGCATCGTCCTCGGACAGGCCCACCAGGTCCGGAACCTGGACCTGTTCGGGTGGCTGTTCGAACATGCGCGGCAACAGGAACGCCGCTGCCGCGATCAGGGCTACGAGCAGGACGGCGAGCGCCACCCAGAGCGCGGTCCGGCTGCGGGAGTCGTCCTCGGAGTCCCCGGCCGCTGGATCCGCGGCCCCCGCGATGACGGTGGTCTCCTCGGCGGGCGTGGGCAGAACGGCGTGCACGGGGCGTCCCGCAAGGTAGCGCTCGATGTCACTGCGCATCGCCGCCGCGCTCTGGTAGCGGTCCTCGAGGCGCTTGGCGAGGGCCTTCATGACGATGGTGTCGATGTCGGCCGGCAGCTCCGTGTCGTGGTCGGAGGGGGGTACGGCGGGCTCGCGCACGTGCTGGTAGGCGACCGCCACGGGGCTGTCCCCCACGAAGGGCGGCCGCCCGGTGAGGAGCTCATAGAGCAGGCAGCCCGCCGAGTAGACGTCGGAGCGGGAGTCGACGCTTTCGCCCCGGGCCTGCTCGGGGGAGAGGTACTGCGCGGTCCCCACCACTGCGGCGGTCTGGGTCATCGTCGACGACGCGTCGGACATCGCGCGGGCGATGCCGAAGTCCATCACCTTCACGTCGCCGCTCGGCGTGAGCATGACGTTGCCGGGCTTGATGTCGCGGTGGATGATGCCGGCCCGGTGGCTGTAGTCGAGCGCGGAGAGCACGCCGCTGGTGATCTCCAGGGCGCGTTCGGGGAGGATCTTGCGGCCCTCGCGGATGATGTCCCGGAGCGTGCGCCCGGCGACGTACTCCATGACGATGTAGGGCTGGGAGACGCCGGACCCGTCGCTCGCGATCTCCTCGCCGGTGTCGTAGACCGCGACGACCGCGGGATGGTTGAGGGACGCCGACGACTGGGCCTCGCGGCGGAACCTGGCCTGGAAGGTGGCGTCACTGGCCAGGTCGGTGCGCAGGCGCTTGACCGCGACAACGCGTCCGAGCCGGGTGTCGGTGCCCTTGCGAACCTCGGCCATCCCTCCGCGGCCGAGCATCTCGCCCAGCTCGTAGCGACCACCGATCAGCTGTCCCGTCATCAGGCGCCCCCCTCGGGGGTCGCGGTGTCGGTCGTGGCGGTGTCGGTCGCGCCGTCGGTCGTGCCGTCAGTGGGGGGCGTCGTGGGTGTGGTCGGGGTGCTGGGCGGCGGCTCCGGGGGCGGGGGACCCCAGTAGCTGACGGTCACGGTGTCACCCTCCTGCAGCGTTCCAGACGGGTTGACACCCTCCACTGTGTTCTCATCCTCGTCTCCGGGGTTGTCCAGCTCGTCCCTGCTCACGTTCAGCCCCAGACCCTCGAGCTCCGCGGCGACCTCGTCGACGTTGCGGCCGACGTAGTCGCCCTCGTCGACCTGGACGCTGGTGTCCTCGGTCTGGGTGGTCTCCTGGGTCGGGGACTCCTCGCGGGTCTGACTTCGGCTCGGGGTCGGCGGCTCCGGGTCGTCGTCCCCGCTCGTGGCCAGCGCGATGATCCCGATCACGGCCGCGATCACCACGACCGCCAGCAGGATCCACAGCCAGGGAGCCGCTCGTTTCCGCCGGTCGTCGTCCGGAGTAGGAGCAGGGGTCGGTGGCGGCACCGGCACCGGCGCGACCCCGCCCATCACCCGGGTGCTGTCCTCGACCTCGGGGACCACGGCGGTCGCGGGGTCGCGCAGGGCGGCAGCGAGCTCCGTCCCGTCTGCGAACCGGTCCTCGGGCGACTTGGACATCGCCTTGCGGACGACGGCGGCGAGGTCGGCGGGCACGTCGGCGGGCAGGTCGGGGACCGGCTCGCGAAGGTGCGCCAGCGCGGTGGCGACGGCCGACTCGGCGACGAACGGGCGACGGCCGGCCAGGCACTCGAACGCCACCACGCCGAGGGAGTAGACGTCCGAGGCCGGGTTTGCGGTGCCGCCCTGGGCCTGCTCGGGGGAGAGGTACTGCGGAGTCCCCATCACCTGACCGGTCTCGGTCAGGGCCATCCCCTCGGCCGCGCGGGCGATCCCGAAGTCGGTGATCTTGATGGTGCGGTCGGGGGTGACGAGCAGGTTCGCGGGCTTGACGTCGCGATGCACGATCCCCGCAGCGTGTGCGGCGCCCAGCGCGTCGGCCGCCTGGGCGAGCAGGGCGCGGGTGGCTGCGGCGTCGAGCGGCTGGCCGGGGCGCAGGAGATCAGAGAGTGGTCGGCCGTCGACGAGCTCCATCACGAGGAAGGGCCGGCCGTTCGGCGCGCCGTCGGTCGGGGTGGCCTCCCCGAAGTCGAAGACGGCCGCGACGTTGGGATGGTGCAGGGAGGCGGCGTGCTGCGCCTCGGTCTCGAACCGGGCGCGGAACGTCGCCTCGTCGGCGTACTCGGGCTTCAGCAGCTTCACCGCGACCGTGCGTCCGAGGACCGTGTCGGAGGCGCGCCAGACCTCACCCATGCCTCCGGTCGCGATCCGGGACTCCAGTGCGTACCGGCGCGCGTCGTCGACGAACTGTCGCTCGTCACTCACTGGATCACCGCCTCCATCACGCTCTTGGCGATCGGTCCCGCGACCGCACCACCGGCGATCTCGCCGCGTGGGATGTCTGCCTTCTGGATCATCACGGCGACGGCGACCTGGGGGTCGTCGGCGGGTGCGAAGGAGACGAACCAGGCGTACGGCGGCACGTCGGACCGACCGCTCTCGGCGGTGCCGGTCTTGCCGCCGACGTCGACACCGGGGATCGCGGCTGGTGTGGCGGTGCCGTTGGCGACGGTCGAGACCAGCATCTCCTTGAGCTCCGCGGCCGTGGAGGCCGAGACCGCCTCGGAGAACTCCTCCGGCTCGGTCTTGTCGAGGACGTCGAGCTCGGGGGAGCGGACCTCGTCGACCAGATAGGGCCGCATCACGACCCCGCCGTTGGCGACGGCCGAGACCACCATCGCCATCTGGAGCGGGGTCGCCGTGACGCTGCCCTGGCCGAACCCGCTGAGCGCCGTCTGCGGCTCGTCGAGGTCGTCGGGGTAACGCGAGATCGCCTGCGGGCTGAGGTCCTCGAGGTACTCGGAGTTCCAGCCGAAGGCCTCGGCCTGCTCGCGCATCGCCTCGGGGCCGAGCTCGTCGGCGAGTGCTGCGAAGGAGGTGTTGCACGACTGCTCCATCGCCTGGATCATCGGGATCCGGCCGGAGCCGCACGAGCGGCCGCCGTTGTCCACGACGTTGTCCGCACCGGTCGTGAGCGGCAGCTGGTAGGTGGGTCCGCCGGGCACCTGCGCGTCGGAGTTCGGGTAGTTGCCGCTCTCCAGGGCCGCCGCGGCGGTGACGATCTTGAAGGTCGAGCCCGGCGGCAGCGTCGTCTGGATCGCGCGGTTGAGCAACGGCTCCGCCGGGTCCTCCCGGAGCCGCTCCTCGGCGTCCGCGACCGCTCCGAAGTCGTGGGAGGCCATCACGTTGGGGTCGAAGGTGGGAGTGGAGGTCATCGCCAGGACCTTGCCGGTGCTCGGCTCGAGCGCGACCACGGCGCCCTGGGCGGCGCCCGGTAGGTCGTCGAGACCGGCGAAGGCGGCGTCCTGGGCGGCCGGGTCGACCGTGAGCTGGACGCTTCCACCCTTCGGCGAGGAGTTGCTGAGCAGGTCGACGAGCCGGGTGACGAACAGCAGGGAGTCGTCGCCGGAGAGCACCTCGTTCTGCGACTGCTCGATGCCGGTCTGGCTGAAGTAGGAGAACCAGCCGGTGACCGGGGCGTACTTGAAGGGCAGCGGGTACTCACGCTGGAACTCGTACTCGTCGCCGGACTCCACGCTCTGGGCCACCGGGTCCCGGCCCACGAGGATGGCGCCCCGTTCCGCGGAGAAGGCGGCCTCGATCACCCGCCGGTTGCGGGGGTCCTCGTCGAGCGCACCGGCCCGGTAGTACTGCAGGTACGTCGCGTTCAGCATCAGCGCCAGGAAGAGCAGCAGGCAGAAGATCGAGATGGTGCGGATCGGCTTGTTCATGACAGGCGAACCACCTGGGTGGATTCGCTGTCGGCCTCGGAGTCGTCGTCGGGCGTGAGCGAGGGCACAGGTCGACGGGCCTGGTCGGAGATGCGGAGCAGCAACGCGATGATCACCCAGTTGGCGACGAGGGAGGAACCGCCGTACGACAGGAACGGCGTGGTCAGACCGGTCAGCGGGATCAGGCGGGTCACACCGCCGATGACGACGAAGACCTGGAGCGCGAGGACGCCGGCGAGGCCGGTGGCGATCAGCTTGCCGAAGCCGTCCCGGCAGACCAGCGCCGCGCGCAGCGCCCGCTCGACCATGATCCCGTAGATGAGGATCACGGCGATGACGGCGGTGAGCCCGAGCTCCTCGCCGATGGCAGCGACGATGAAGTCGGAGTTCGCGTAGGGGACCCGCTCGGGGCTGCCCTCGCCGAAGCCGCGGCCGATCAATCCGCCCCAGCCCATGCCGAACATCGACTCGACCGGCTGGAACGCCAGGTCGTCGGTGCCCTCGCCGTAGTGGGCGAACGGGTCGAGCCAGATGTTGACGCGGGTCTGCACGTGGGAGAAGAGCTGGTAGGCGATGAGCGCGCCCCCGAAGAACAGGGCGCCGCCGACGACGAGCCAGCCGGGTCGCTCGGTGGCGACGTACAGCATGATCAGGAACAGGCCGAAGAACAGCAGGCTGGAGCCGAGGTCGCGCTGGAAGACGAGGATCGCCAGGCTCAGCAGCCACATGGCCAGGATCGGGCCGAGGTCGCGGCCGCGGGGGAGGTCGACGAAGAGGACGCGCCGGCCGGCGAGCGCGAGGGCGTCGCGGTGGAGCACGAGGTATCCGGCGAACGCGACGACCAGCAGCACCTTGGCGATCTCGCCGGGCTGGAAGCTGAAGGGTCCGACGTTGATCCAGATCCGGGCGCCGTTGATCGTGGTGCCGAGGCCCGGGACCATCGGCAGCAGGAGCAGCACGATGGCGGCCAGGCCCAGGGTGTAGGTGATCCGCTGCAGCACCCGGTGGTCGCGCAACAGGACCAGGGTGAGGATGAACAGCGCCACACCCAGGGTCATCCAGATCAGCTGCTGCTGGGCGAAGTCGTGCTTCTTGTCCTCGGCCTGAAAGGCCAGGTCCAGCCGATGGATGACCGCGAGGCCGAGGCCGTTGAGAGCCGCGACGACGGGCAGCAGCACCGGGTCGGCGTACGGCGCGGTGAGGCGTACGACGACGTGTGCGGCGATCACGAGCGCGGCCAACCAGCCGCCGTACCCGATGATGTCAGCCGGGACCTCGCCCTCGACGCCCAGGCCGACGGCTGCGTAGGCACCGATGCCGACGGCCAGTGCGAGCACGAGCAGGAACAGCTCCGCGCCGCGGCGGCGCCGATGCACGAATCCCAGGAGGCTGGAGGTCTGCGACATGTCAGCCCACCTGACCGCTGGACTGGGTATCGGCTGACTGCGGCTCGGTGGTCTGCTGCTCGGCGAGGTTCTCGACCACGCTGCGGGCGTCGGAGAGGTTGCCGGCCTCGATGCCCTCGCGCACCTTGTCGGCGTCGAACTCCGACAGCCGACTGAGCTCGACGTTGGTGGTCTCGTAAGGACTGGACAGGTCGACGCCGGGCAGGTCGGTGTTGAGACCGCGGTAGATGGTGACGACGCCGTCGCTCTCGCCCACGTAGTACTGCTCCTGGCTCCAGGACCACGCCGCCGCGACCGCGATCCAGCCGAGTCCGACCACGATCGCGACGGCGAGCAGCCGGCGGAGCCAGGTGAAGCGGCGCGGCGGCCGGGGCGCGTAGCGGGCCTCCTCGGGGTCGATCGGGTCGGCCGGGATCGCGAACGGCAGGTCGTCGGGGATCTCGGCGGTGACCGGCTCCAGCTCGCCGGTGTCGCCCGAGCGATGGCCCCGGAAGAGGCCGGTCATCGCCCCGCGCCTGCGCTTGAGGTCGGCCACGGCGCCGACCAGGATCGGCGCCGGCGCGTCCTCGGGGGCCGCTTCGGCGTCGACCAGGTCGGCGACCACGCAGGTGACGTTATCGCTGCTGCCTGCCTCGAGGCTGGCGCGGACCAGCTCGACGGCGGCGTAGTCGGCGCTGCCGGAGGAAAGGATGTCTGCGATCCGGCCGTCGTCGAGCACCCCACAGGCGCCGTCGCTGCAGAGCAGCAGCCGGTCGCCTTGGGCCAGGTCGACGATGAAGAGGTCCGGCTCGTCGTCGCGGACGCCGTCGAGGGCCTTCAGGATGAGGTTCCGATGCGGGTGGACCCGTGCTTCCTCGTCGGTGATCCGCCCCTCGTCGATGAGCGTCTGTACGAAGGTGTGGTCCTTGGTCAGCTGGCTGATGTTCCCGTCTCGGAACAGGTAGGCACGGCTGTCGCCGATGTGCCCAACGCCGATCCGCTCCCCATCGAAGAGCGCGACGGTCGCGGTGGTGCTGGTGCCGTCGAGCGCCGGATCCTCCTCGACCAGCTCACCGATCCGGTCGTGGGCCCGGTGCAGGGCGCCGGCCACCTGGCCGAGCAGGTCGTCGGACGGCCGGTCGTCGAGCCGCCGGAGCTGGGTGATGGCGGTGGCCGAGGCGACATCTCCTCGGGCCGCGCCACCTACGCCGTCGCAGACAGCAAGCAGCCACGGACCTCCGTACCCGGAGTCCTGGTTGTCCTTGCGGACCCGGCCCACGTCGGAGATCGCGGCGAACTGGAGGCGGAGACTCATCTATTTCCTGAGCTCCAGGATGGTCTTGCCGATCCTGACCTGGGTGCCGAGGGTGAGCGTGGTGGGCTGGGTGAGCCGTGCGGTCCCGATGTAGGTGCCGTTGGTCGAGCCGAGGTCTTCGACGAACCACTGGTCACCGGATGCGGCGATCCTGGCGTGCCGGGTGGACACGTAGTCGTCGTCGAGCCGGATCGCGGCGTCCGACCCGCGGCCGATCAGGATCGGCGCCTGGGCGAGGTCGGCACGCTCCCCGGCATTGGCTCCGTCGACCACAAGCACATGGGTGGGGCTGCCGCGTCGTTTCGCTGGGGTCTTGCCGGCCTTGGCCGCCTTCCCCGGCTTCTCCCTGCCCTTGCGGGATCCCGCCCCGCGGGCGCCCTCAGGGACCCGGGCACCGAACATGTCGGAGCGGATCACGGAGATCGCGGAGAGGACGAAGATCCAGAGGATCGCGAGGTAGGCGAGGCGGATCAGGAACAGCGTCAGCTCAGACATCCACGTCCTCCTCGATGACCTTGACGGTCATCGTGGTGTTCCCGATCTTCACCGTGGAGCCGTCGTGGAGCGCGGTGTTCGTGATCCGGTGGCCGTCGACCAGCATCCCGTTGGTCGAGCCGAGATCGCGGACCGCGAGCTGCAGGTCGTCGTCGCTCCGACCCAGCTCGACGGTGAACTCGACGTGCCGGCGGCTCACGCCGGGGTCGTTGATCCGGACGTCCGCATCGGTGCCCCGGCCGACGACGAGGCCGGGGGGCTGCAGGGGGTGACGGGTCCCGTTGACCTCGAGCAGGGCCCGGGCACGTCGTACCTGCGTGTGCGTGGCCCGGCCCGTCACCTTGGCCTGGGCCTTGCTGCGGATCCGGAACCGGCCGGTCGTCAGGTCCTCGGCCGCCTCGAACGAGATCTGCACGGGACCGGGAAAGACGTAGCTCTGCTGGTCGGCGTGGTCCTGGACCTGATGGGTGAGCTCCTCGGCCAGCGCCGTGTCGTACGGCGACAGCCGGTCGAGGTCGGTCTGCGAGAGCTCCACGTGGAAGGCGTTGGGCACCATCCGGCGCTCGCGGGAGAGGATCTGGGCGTTGTTGTCGCACTCGCGCTGGAGGGCGGCCGCGATCTCCACGGGCTGCACGGCGCTCCGGAAGGCGCGCGCGAAGGCGCCGGAGATCATCTGCTCCAGGCGCTGCTCGAACTTCTGCAAACCGCCCACGACCCGCCTCCTTCCTGGCTCCTCCGTGGTCGAGCCTGTCGAGACCATGTGAACGTGCGCGACCGCCCGTGCGGCGCGGTCGCAGCCGATCGTATCGGGGCCGGATGCGCGCGCTCGGCCCCCCGCACCGGGGGCCTCTCGCCGGTTTGGGGATGATCTCGGCGCTGGGATAGCCTGAGCCCCGCTTCACGCGCGAGTGGCGGAATAGGCAGACGCGCACGGTTCAGGTCCGTGTGTCCGAAAGGACGTGGGGGTTCAACTCCCCCCTCGCGCACCGTGGTGCCATCGGGACGCCATACGACCCGGTGGCCATAGCGACCAAACCGCATGACGTCCCGGTGCTCTCCCGGCGCCTCCGCGCTGTTGATCGCTGTTGACAGGACGCGACCTTCGCAGCAGATTGTGACCTGCGCCACAGCGCGACATCCTGCTTTAGCCCCCGGGAGCTGACCATGCGTCGTCCGAGCAAATCATTCGTCGTCCTCGCTGCCGCCGGCGCTCTCGTCGCCGGCGTCCTGACCGCTGCCACCACCAATGCCGCACCGGCCGCTCCACGCGGCTCCGACCGACTAGAGGTCTACGTCGGTGAGATGCCTGTGACCAAGGTGACCGAGGTCGTCGACCTCGGCGTCGACCGGCATGAGCTCGAGCTCCGTCCGGTCTCCGGGCAAGGAGAGGACGCTGTCGTCGAGGTCGAGGCGATCCTGTCCGCGGCCGACGTACAGCGGCTGCGTAGCCAGGGGATCCGGATGGCGCCCAAACGGATCGACGGCCAGACCGTCACCCAGCGGGCCACGGCCGCAGCCGCCGAGGGCTACGAGGTCTTCCGCACCTACAGCGGGGAGGGTGGGCTCAGGGAGGAGTACGAGCAGGTCGCCCAGGACAACCCGAAGATCACCAAGCTGGTCTCGATCGGGGAGACCGTCAACGGGCAGGACATTGTCGCGCTCAAGGTCACCAAGAACGCCCGGCAGACGCGAGACGGCAAGCGGCCGTCGGTGCTCTACATGTCGGCCCAGCACGCCCGCGAGTGGATCACCCCGGAGATGAACCGTCGCCTGATGCACTACGTGGTGGACGGCTACTCCAGCAACTCGCAGATCCGCAGGCTGCTGGACAAGACGGAGCTGTGGTTCGTCCCGGTGGCGAACCCGGACGGCTACGACTTCACCTTCCAGCCCGGGCAGCGGCTGTGGCGCAAGAACCTGCGCGACAACAACGGCGACGGCGTGATCGCACCGGGAGACGGTGTCGACCTGAACCGCAACTGGGACTTCAAGTGGGGCTACGACAACGAGGGTTCGTCGCCGGCTCCCGGCAGCGAGACCTACCGCGGCCCCGGTCCGAACTCGGAGCCCGAGACCCAGGCGATGGACCGGTTCGCCCGCAGGATCGGCTTCGAGTTCGTCGTCAACTACCACTCGGCCGCCGAGCTGCTGCTCTACGGCACCGGTTGGCAGGTCGCCACGCCGACGCCGGACGACACGATCTCCGAGGCGATGGCCGGCGACGACGCCGAGCCGGCGGTCCCGGGCTACGACCCGGACATCTCCGCGGAGCTCTACACGACCAACGGCGACACCGACTCCGCGATCGGCGAGAAGTACGGCGCTCTGGGGTTCACGCCCGAGATGTCGACCTGCGAAGCGGCGTCGCAGTCGGTCCCGGATGACGAGTGGGTCGACACCGATTGCGACAGCGGCTTCAACTTCCCGGACGACGAAGGCCTGGTCCAGGCGGAGTTCCTGAAGAACATCCCGTTCGCACTGTCGGTCGCGCAGTCGGCCGACGACCCGGACGACCCCGAGTCCGTGGTCGGGCGCGAGGCCCCGAACTTCGTCGTCGACAGCTTCGACGTCTCCTACGGCAGCCCGCAGAAGGTCGCCGTCGTGGCCAAGCGTGCGCTGGGCCGGATCACGATGTACTACCGGATCAACGACGGCCGGGTGCGGAGCGAGCGCGCCACCGAGTGGCGCGGAGGTGAGCGCTACGGCAACGAGAACGACGAGTACTACGCCGAGTTCCGGGCCCAGGTCCGCGGCGCGGACGAGGGCGACGACGTCATGGTCTGGTTCGGCGGCCAGCGCGGCGGCGGTCACGGAGACCGCGGCCGGCCGCCGGTGAGCGAGCCGTTCACCTACACCGTCGAGTCCGACACCGGCCACGACGTCCTGCTGATCGCCAACGAGGACTACACCGGCGTCAACCCGACGTACCCCGCCGAGCACACCGCGCCGAAGTACGACGACGCCCACGTCGCGGCGATCGAGGACGCCGGCTACTCCGTCGACGTCTGGGACGTCGACGCCCAGGGCGTGCCGCACGACCTCGGCGTGCTCTCGCCACTACGACGGCCTGGTGTGGTACCTCGGCGACAACCGGATCACCCAGGATCCCGAGGACGTGCTCACCACGACGCCGCTCGGGGAACCTGCCGGACATCTCGGTCGCCGAGCGCCAGCAGTACCTCACCATGGCGGTGCGCGACTACCTCAACGAGGGCGGCAAGCTGGTGCACGCCGGCGAGACCGCGCAGTATCGAGGGACTCCCGGCTTCAGCGACGCGGTCGGCGGCCTCTACTACGGCCTCAACGGTGATCCCGACGGCGGAGTGCGTGATCGTGGCGCAACCCAACTCCGCGACGGCGGGCTTCTTCGAGGACTGCCTGATCATGGCCGACGACTTCCGCCAGTACTACCTCGGCGGGTTCTCGCGGACGAGCATCGGTGACGTACCCGGCGCCTTCGGCACGGGGGACCCGATCACCGGGTTCGAGGGCTCGTTCGGTGGCCCGGCGACGGTCGACAACCCGCTGGACGAGGCGGGCGTGTTCCAGGCGACGAGCAACGTGCTGCCGCCCGATGAGTTCCCGCAGTTCGACAGCCATGAGGCGGCGGTCTACCCGATCCAGGGCGGTCCGTTCGCACCGGTCGAGGGGACCCGGTTCGCCGGCGTCCTGCACGCGGACGACTCCTACGCGCGGCTGACGCGGGACGTCGTCTCGGTGCCCGCGGGCGCCACGTCCGCCGAGCTGCAGCTTCCAGCTGTCGTACGTCACGGAGGATGCCTACGACCATGTGCTCGTGGAAGCCAGGACGGCCGGTCAGAACGACTGGACGACCCTGCCGTCGCTGCCGGGAAGCACCGTGTCGACGACGACGGATCCGCCGGCCGAGTGCGTAGCAGGTGGGTTCCTCCTCGCGCTGCACCCGTTCCTCGGCAACTACCTGGGCGGTGACGACTGCACCGAGCCCGGTCCCAACGGTGGCGTGTGGAACTCGTTCACCGGAGACTCCGAGGGCTGGCAGCAGGTCGCCTTCGACCTCTTGCCCTACGCCGGCGACGACGTCGAGATCTCGGTGACCTACCTCACCGACCCGTCGACCGCCGGTGTGGGTGCCTTCGTCGACGACACCCGGGTCGTGATCGACGGGGTCGAGAGCGCCGACGGCTTCGAGGGTGCGGACAGCGTCTGGGCGCAGGGTGAAGCGCCCGAGGGCAGCCCGCCGTCTCCGGCCAAGTGGCGGATCGGGGAGGGTGTCTTCGCGGCCGGAACCGCCACCGACGACACGTTGCTGCTGGGCTTCGGCCTCGAGCAACTGTCGACGGACGCCGAGCGCAGTGACCTGATGGGGAGGGCCCTGGACGGCCTGCTCGACTGACGACTCCCGCGGGACGTCATACGAAACGGTGGCTGTAGCGACCGGAACGTATGACGTCCCGGGGTCGGTCGGTGTCCAGCGGGTGGGCCAGCTCGTCCTGGGGCAGCCGCGCCCACACGATGGCCACCACCGCGGCCACGACCGGCACCAGGCCGGCGATGGTGAACGTCGCGGTCAGGCCGATCGCCTCGGAGACGGGGCCGGCGACCGCCATCGACACCGGCATCAGCGACACCGAGACGAAGAAGTCGAGGGAGGCCACCCGACCGAGCAGCTCCGGGGGAACCCGGCGCTGGAGGAGGGTGCCCCAGATGACCATCGGCGCCGAGAAGAGCGCGCCGATCGCGAACGAAGACACGACGACGACCCAGACCTGCTCGGCCATGCCGATCACGACGAAGGGCACGCAGGCCAATCCCCAGCCCAGGTTCATCAGGGTGAGATAGCGCCTGGGCATCTTCACCGAGGCCATCGCGAGCGAGCCGACGGCGCCGCCGATGCCGAACGCCGCGAGCACCGCCGCGTGGTCGCCGGGACCGCCGCCGAGCTCGTCCTTGATCAGGAACGGGATCAGCACCTCCAAGGGGCCCATCACGGCCAGGATCATCAGTGACGCGAACAGCAGCGTCGACAGCAACCACGGCGTGCGGACCATGTAGACGAACCCCTCCTTCATGTCCGCGAACGCCGAGCGGATGGGGTGCTCTCCACTGGTCCCCCCGAGATCACGGCGTACCGCCGTCTTGGGCACCACGGAGAGCGCCAGGAGACCGGCGAGCGACGCCAGGGCAGCGACCGTGAAGGCTGCGCCGGGCGAGACGGCCCCGACCACCACGCCGGCGACGCCGGGGCCGATGGCCTGCCCGACGGCCGGGCGCACCATGCCCTCGAAGCCGTTGACGGCCTGGAGATCGGACTCCGGCACCAGGGCCGGCAGCCACGCGGAGTACGCCGGGAAGTAGAACGCCATCCCGGCGCCGGTCACGAAGGAAATGACCGCCAGTTGCCAGACCTGGGTGAGATCGGCGACCGACAGGAGCCCCACCACCGCCATGCCCGCCAGCTCGACGCCGGCGACGCAGAGCAGGATGGACTTCTGCGGCACCCGGTCGGCCACCACGCCGCCCACCAGGGCGGGAAGCAGGACGCCGATCGCGGCCGCGGTCGTGACGATCGACAGCTGGGCCGGGCCGCCACCGATCCGGATGATCTCCCAGACCAGTGCCACCACCCAGACCCCGGACGCGAATGTGCTCAGCACCAGCGCGACGGCCAACCGGCGGTAGGCCGGAGTGCGGAACGGCGTCAGCGCGCGCGGCAGTGCGCGGTCCTGCGTCTGCTGGCCGGCGGCGCCTTCGGCCACCTGCTCTGCGAGCGGATCGCTCATTGGTTCCTCCTGCCGAGAGTCTGCAGGGGTGGACCGACAGCGTCGACCGAATTCATCGCCGGCGGCCGCCGGGACAGCCGCGGGCCTGCTAGGAAGGACGCGTGACCGAAGCGAGTCCCGGTGTCGACACCGCGACCATGGTGCGCGTCCCGGGCGGGACGACGCTCGTGGGCAGCGCGCACTTCTACCCGGAGGAGGCCCCGGTCCGAGACGTGACGGTGCGCGACGTGTGGTTCGACCCCACCCCCGTCACGAACGCCGAGTTCGCGCGCTTCGTGGATGCGACCGGGCACGGCACGGTGCCGGAGCAGGAGCTCGACCCGGCCGCCTTCCCGGGTGCCGACCCGAGCTGCTCGTGCCCGGGTCGCAGGTCTTCACCCAGACCTCCGGCCCGGTGTCGCTCGGTGACTGGACGCAGTGGTGGCGCTGGCAGCCGGGCGCCCAGTGGCGCGCACCGCAGGGACCGGGCAGCACCTGGGAGGACATCCCCGATCACCCGGTCGTGCACGTGGGCTGGCAGGACGCGACGGCGTACGCACGCTGGGCCGGGAAGGCGCTGCCCACCGAGAGCGAGTGGGAGTACGCCGCCCGCGGCGGCCTGCGCGGCAAGGACTACGCGTGGGGTGACGAGGCCGCACCCGACGGTGCCGTCCTCGCCAACACCTGGCGCGGCCCGTTCCCGTGGCGCAGCGAGGACCCGGACGGCTTCTCCCGCACCTCACCCGTCGGGCACTACCCGGCCAACGGATACGGGCTGCACGACATGATCGGCAACGTCTGGGAGTGGACCGCCTCGCCGTGGACCCCGAACCATGCGGACTCCGCAGCTCCGGCCCCCACGTCCCGGCCGTCTGCCCAGTGCTGCGGCGGCTCCTCACCGTTGCGCGAGACCGACCGGATGGTGACGAAGGGCGGCTCGCACCTCTGCTCGCCGGACTACTGCCTGCGCTACCGGCCGGCGGCCCGCCAGGGCCACGGCGTCAACGACACCACGTCTCACGTCGGCTTCCGCTGCGTGCTCCGCGCCTGAGCCCGCGCCGTGACGGCGGCACGCACCCGCGACGAGATGATGCCGGCGGCGGTGGCCACGAAGACGACGTTGAAGACGTACTGGACCAGCACCATGACGCGGGCGAACTGCCCGGCAGCATGGATGTCGCCGAACCCGACTGTCAGGAGAGTGGTCATCGTGAAGTACAGCGAGTCGATCCTGGTTTCCATCCCGTAGATCTGTTGGGGTTCTCGCAGGTTCAGGATGTAGTAGACGAGGGCGAAGGCCACGACGACGATCACGATCGTGCCGACCAGCCTGTCCACCCGGCGCTCCATGTCGTCCAGATGCACGCCGAGCTGCCGCACTATGACGAAGATCAGGGCCACGAGCGCCAGGAAGGCCACGACGCCGCGGAGCACGGCGTTGCCGTCCAGCTCGCCGTCGACGGGCACCACGAAGTAGAGCAGCAGGATCGACCCGACCAGCGCGACGAGGTGCAGCACCCGCCTCCAGACGCTCATGGTGCCCTCCCTGTCCGACCTCCACCTCGGCCCTGCCCATTCTGCCCCCGTCCCCCGGCCCCGGAGAGTGCCGCGCCGCGGTTCACCCGCAACGGGTGAGCGAGGACGACGGCGGCGCGCCCACGCTGGAGGCCCGCCGCCGGACCCATCGGTGGCCGGACCGGGAGCCAGCCCAGATGAGCCTCGCGGACGTGCGCGACGCGGTCCGTCGGTACGTCGCCCGCGTGCGCGCCTTCGTCTACCGGCTGCTCGACACGGTGCCGCCACTGCGTCGCACCGTCGACGAGCTGGTGCGGATCGAGGTCATCGACCGGTGCATGATCATCGCCGCCCAGGGATTGCTCGCGCTGATCCCCATGCTGGTGGTGCTGGCGGCCTTCCTGCCGCATGTCGTCACCGAGTTCAGCCTCGACCGCTTCAGTGATGTGACCGGCATGGGGCAGTCGGGCTCGGACGTGATGGAGGAAACCGTGGACGTCGATGACGTCCGGACCCACACGGGAGTCGTCGGAATCCTGATCACCTTGTTCTCGGCCACCAGCTTCGCGCGCGCGTTCGAGCGGTTGTACGAGCGGGTGTGGCAGCTCGACCACATCGGTGGGCTGGAGGGCACCCGCCGGTGCTTTCTCTGGCTGATCGGGTGGCTCGTCGCGATCCAGGCGGTGAACCTGCTGGCGTTCGCCATCGATCAGGCGCCGGGGCCAGGGCTCCTTGTGGTCGCTGTGCACGCGACCCTGGGAACACTCGTGTGGCTGTTGACCATGCGCGTCCTGTTGTTCGGCCGCGTCCCGTGGCGGAGCCAGTTCGCCGCCGCCTTCCTGACCGCCATGCTGACCGCCGCGTACGGCTCCGCATCCAGTGCCGTCATGCCGCGTTACGTCTCGGGCAACGTGGACCAGTTCGGCAGTCTCGGCCTGATCCTGGCCATCGCCACCTGGTTGATCGGCTTCGCCGCCGTGGTGGTGGTCTCGGCCATCATCGGCCGGGTGCTGGCCGAGGACCCGTGGGCGAACGGCCTGGTGCGCAAAGCCCGCCGAGTCGGCGAGCGCCTCCGGCACCGCACCGGTCGAGAAGGTCATCTCGGGACGTCAGGCCGGGCTGTCGACTGAGGCCTCATCGGTGGTGGGTGCGGGCTCGGCCGGGGGCCGGGCCAGCAGCTCGACGAGCAGCAGCACGAGCGCAGCCACCACGAGGACCAGCAGGAGGAAGATGCCGGCCACCAGCGGCCGCCACCATCAGGACCGACGCCGGACCTTGTCGGGCGGAGCCTCCCCCAGCTCTTCCTCAAGCCGCGCCATCTCGGTGCGCAGCCGCTCGAGCTCGATGCTCGGGTCGGGTTCAGAAGGTGGTCGGCTGGTCATGCTCGCCCCTGGGTGTCGTGTGCATGGTCAGGCCGTCGCGGCCAGCGGAGGTGTCCCGGCGGCCCGCAGGGAGCGCAGCCGCAGGGCCGTGGCGATGGCGACCACTGCGATCGCGAAGAGCCAGATGGACGCGACGATCACCAGGAAGTCGAGGGAGGCCTCGGGATAGACCACCAGGAAGCCGCCCGCGACCATCGAGATCGCGCCGGTGCCGATGTCCCAGGCCCGGTGGTCGTGGTGGATGGCGAGCATTCCGCTCAGGAAGTCGATCGCGCCCGAGACCAGCCACCACACGCCGAGGATCAGGCCCAGGACCTGGACGGTCTGGAGCGGGTCGCGGAGGAACAAGAGGCCCACGACGATCGCGAGCGCGCCTGAGAGGCCGATCAGCGCCCGCATTGCGGTGTCGAACGAGCTGGCGGCCACCGCCGTGACGATCCGGAGTACTCCTGCCACGAGCAGCTGGATCGCCATCAGCACCGCGAAGACCACGAGCGTCTCGTCCGGCCAGACGACGAACACGACCGCCAGGCCGAACGTGATCAGGCCGTAGGCGAGGAGCAGGCCCCAGTGGTCGGCCAGCCGGCTGAAGCCGGGGGAGATGCCGTACGGCATCGGTCGGGCGTCCGCCGGTTCGGTCATCGGAGCCTCCTGGGGAGCACGGATCGGCACGCCCCATGTTGATCGGAGAGGCGCTGGCTGCCCTCGCCTGATTCGGGTGGATCGCCGGAGATCGCCGGGGTCAGAGGAGGTGCATCTTCCGCGCCACCGCCAAAGCCTCGCTGCGGCGGCCGGCGGAGAGCTTCCCGTACAGGCTGGACACGTGCGTCTTGATGGTGTTCTCCGAGACGAACAGGTTGGCCGCGATGTCGGCGTACGTCGATCCCCGCGCGAGCTCGTTGAGCACGTCGCGCTCGCGGGGGCTCAGGGTCGGACGGACCAGAGTGGACGGGGGCGCGCTGTTCTCTCGCGGCGTCGCCGTCGTCGGGCCGAAGAACGTGGCGAAGTCCGGCCTGCCGGCACCGGCCGCGGCCAGGTCCTGGACCCACGGTGTGGTGACCCGCTTCGCCAATCGGCCCATCAGCGACTCCAGTGGAGTCCCATGGCGGGTCCAGCCGAGGAACGGGACCGCATTGCGACGAACCTCGGTCAGGGTGGCCGCCTCCTGCAGCCTGGCCAATGCCGCCTCCTCGTCGCCGAGGACGTCGAGCATCTGGGCCTCGCAGGTCAGCGCCAAGGCCCTGCTGGGTGGCTGCGGGAAGGTGTCGGCCGCGGCTGCGGCCGCGAAGAGGGCCGCCGCCTGACGGCGGTCACCGACGAGGTCGGCCCGGAGACCGGCGACCAGGGCAGCCTCGCCCGGTGCGTCGACGTCTCCGAGCTCGGCCTCGAGCTTCGTCAGGGTCCGAGGGTCGCCCGACAGGCTCGCCAGGAATGCCCGTTCGACGAGGGCCACCACCTTGAGGTGTCGGGACAGGGCGGGGGTCTCGATCGTTGTCTCCAGCACCTGCTCTGCGTCCGACAGACCGCCGCGCATCAGGGCGATCCGCGATCCGCGGATGCGGGACCAGAACCGAGTCAGGGGATCGCCGATGTGGGCCACGAGATCCTCGGCGGCGCTCTTCTCGGGTTCGTCGGGCCACGGCAGGTCGCACAGGCTGGCCAGGTGGTGGGCGATCCGGGCCCGGGTGTGCAC
>CAVZAZ010000013.1:0-127701 GCA_963773355.1 uncultured Actinomycetota bacterium
GTCCTCGGTGCGCTGGGGACGCAGACTTGCCCGGCGGCGGGCGTTCTGCGCCTCGAGCATCTGGTCGATGTCGTCGAGCTCGAGCTCGGCTTCGACCTCCGGTGAACGGGTCGGGCGCGATGGACCTGCCGGCCCCCGAGCCGGATACGACCTCCCGAGGGCGAGCAGGATCGCGACCGCGACCACGAAGCCCCCGAGGACGAATACTCCGAACTCGTCCACGGTGCGAGTGTACGCTCCCCCGCCATGCCCCCAGCGGTGATTCTCGACGCCCTGCGCACCCCGATCGGCCGCTACGCGGCGTGCTCTCCACCGTGCGCCCGACGATCCGGCCGCCCACGTCGTGCGCGCCGCTGTCGAGCGAACGAGCTCGATCCCGCGGCCGTGGACGAGGTCTATATGGCAACGCCAACGGAGCCGGCGAGGAGAATCGCAACGTGGCCCGCATGGCCGGGCTGCTCGCCGGCTGCCCGTGGAGGTGCCCGGCGTGACGGTCAACCGGCTCTGCGCCTCGGGACTCGAGGCCGCCGTGCAGGGTGGGCGCCAGATCCGCCTAGGCGAGGCCGGGCTCGCGCCGGCGGAGGGTGGAATCGATGTTGCGGGCCCACTGGTGACCCTCAGCCCGAGCGTGGCCTGGCGCGCGGAAACCTCGAGCTGGTGGACACCACGATCGGCTGGCGCTTCGTGAATCCGCGGATGGCCGAACAGCACTCGACCGAGTCGATGGGCGAGACGGCCGAGAACGTGGCAGAGCGCTACTCGGTCTCGCGCGTGGATCAGGACGCTTTCCGCGCTCGAGTCGCACCGGCGCGCGGTGGCTGCGGCCGAGGCCGGCCGTTTCGACGACGAGCCGTGACCGTCGACGTCCCTCAGGCCAAGGGCGAGCCCTTGACCGTGCACGCCGATGAGGCCCTCGCCCCGACACGTCGCTCGAGAAGCTGGCCAACCTGCGCCCGATCTTCCGTGAGGGCGGCTCTGTCACGGCCGGAAACTCCTCTCAGATCAACGACGGAGCGGCGTGTCTCGTGCTGGCCACCGAGGACCGCGCCCGCGAGCTCGGTCGCGAGCCGCTGGCCCGGCTGGTCTCCTCGGGCGCCGCCGGCGTCGATCCCGGGCTCATGGGCGTCGGGCCCGTGCCCGCGGTGCGCAAGGCCCTCGATGGCGCCGGCCTGTCGGTGGCCGACATCGACCTGGTCGAGCTCAACGAGGCCTTCGCGGCCCAGGTGCTCGCTTCGATGCGCGAGTCGGCTTCGAGCACCGAGCGCCTGAACGTCAACGGCGGAGCGATCGCCCTCGGCCATCCGCTGGGCTGCTCGGGCGCCCGACTGCTGGGCACGCTGGCGTGGGAGCTGCGCCGCCGCGGCGGGCGCTACGGGGTGGCGACGATGTGCATCGGTGTCGGCATGGGCATGGCGGCCATCATCGAGAACACCGCCGCGTGAACGAGTGCGACGATCTGGGTCAGCCGGCGTGGCCGGCCGCCCCTGGCCGCTCTATTTCATCCCAACGGGATGAGGAAGGGCCGGCGTGCGCACGTCTAGGGTCGACATCGCTTTGGACTCCAGTGTTGACAACCAGGAGGTACGGGATGAGAGGTGCTGGCCGAGCGATGTTCGCAGCGATCCTGCTGCTGATCGCGGGAACGCTCAACATCATCTATGGCATCGGCGCGTTGGACAGCGCGAACATCTACGCGAATGACACGAGGTACATCTTCACCAACCTCAACACCATGGGCTGGGTCCTGATCGTACTCGGCATCATCAGCTCACCGGAGGCTTCTCGCTGATAGCCGGCAACGCCTACGGGCGGGTGATCGGCATCGTCGGCGCCAGCCTCGGTGCGATCGGAGCGCTGCTGTCGATCGGCGGCGCCAACCCGTGGTGGTCGCTTGCGATCTTCGCCCTGTGCGTCTACATCATCAGCGGCATCGCCCAGCTCGGAGAGGACGAGCGCGCGCCGGCACGCTGAACCCGCGACGCGCGGCGGTGCGGTCGGCGGTTTGCAGCCGGCATGACCCGCCGCCGCGCTGAGGACATCTAGCCATGGCGGGCGACGATTCCCCCGAACCTGACCGGCGACGGCGGGAGAGTCGCGAGCGCGCCGTGCGGACGCTGACGTTCTGGCTGCGGCCCGAGTTCGTGCTCCGCGTGGTCAACCGGTTTCAGAGGGTCGCGGGATTCGACCGCTCGATCGCACTGGCCTCCGGAGCGCTAACGGCCCTCATCCCGCTGACGATCGTCCGAGCGCCTTGTCGTCGCAACTCGGAGGGAGGGAACGGCCGACCGCATCATCGACCGTTACGACCTGACCGGAGGCGGCGCCGAGGCGGTCAACGACGTCTTCTCCCGGCTTCGGGCACGAGCACGAGCCTTGGCATCATCGGGTTCCTCTTCCTGATGGTCGCGGTCCTGAGCTTCAGTCGCGCCGTCCAGCGGCTGTTCGAGCAGACCTGGGAGCTCAGCCCGCTGAGTGTCCGCAACACGTTCAACGGGCTGCTATGGATCGGCGGGCTCGGGCTGTACACCGCGCTCAGCGGCGTCCTCCAGGCCGCGCTGGGGCACAGCCGCCTCGAACTCACGGCGACGCTGCTCGCCACGCCGCTGTCGGCGGTCTTCCTGGTCTGGACCGGCTGGGTGCTCAGCGCCAGCGGATCGGGCGCCAGGACCTCTTGCCGTTCGGCATCGTCGGATCGGCCATGCTCGCGGTGTACTCGGTTGGCGCGACGGTGTATGTCCCGCACCTCTTCGACACGTACGCCACCCGCTATGGCGTGATCGGCGCGGTCTTCGCGATGATCTCGGCGCTCTTCTGCGTCATGGTCGTTGTCGTCGGCTCGGCAGCGGCCGGCCGCGAGGTCCGCGATGAGCTCGACCGCATCCGCCGGGGCGAACGACCCGCCGACGACGAGGTCCGGCGCCAGTGGGATCAGGTCACCGGCGAGGCACGCTCTCGGTGGGAGACGCTGCGGGTGCAGATCCACGAACGCCCGCACGGACGCCGCCGAGACTGAGTCGTGGTCCGCCGGACGGCGCTGGCGCCGCCTCGACCGTCGCAGGGTCGGGTTTCTAGAGGCCCGTCTCGGCCGCGACGCGCCCGGACGCGACGGCCTCTTGCAGGGCGTTGTAGTCGCGCTCGTTCTGGTCGGCGTAGGCCTCTGCGAACGAAGCCAGCGCGCGATCGAAGGGGTCGCCCTTGCCGAGATAGCTGGAGATCGCGATCGCATCCCCGGAGCGGGCGTGGGCCTTCGCGAGCGTGTGTCCGCAGAGCTTCGCGTAGAACTTCAGGGCTCGTGGGTCCATCAACTCGACCAGGGCCGAGCCCTTGCCGTCCCAGAGCTGGCGCACATAGAAATCACGGTCAACCCCGTCCAGGCCGGGCCCCTGTATCCAGCCGAGCATGATGTCGCTGGCGGCCTGCGTCAGTCGCTGACCCTCGACGACCCGCTGGCCGTGCTTGGCGAACGCGCTCTTGCCCAGGAAGGGTTCGAGCACCGATGCCTGCGCCTCCTTGAGCTGCAGAACAGGGGATCGTTGTCGTCGCGGCCGAGCATGAGAACGATCCAGGCGCGCGCGCCGACGCTGCCCACTCCGACGACCTTGTGCGCCGCGTGGGCGTAGCGAAACCGCTCGAGCAGGCGCCGGCGGTCGGCGCTCAGGGTACGCCGGTAGGAGCGGATCACTCCCCGTACGAACTCCTCCAGCTCAACCTGTTCGACGCCGGACGCCGACTCCTCGATCGGGACGATGAGCGGCGGGTCGCTCGCGATCCTGGGCTCGCCGTCGACGGCTGTCGTGAGCTTCGAGAAAGCCCTCAGGCTGTCCTTGGAACGCGCCTTCGCCAGGTTGCGCTCGAACCGCTTGCGCTGCTTTCCGGTTTGCTGGCGAGCCGCCAGCGCGGCGATCTCGTCCACGTCGATGCGGGAGTACCAGAGGTCGAGGTTGGACATCGCGGCGAAGCCCCTGATCGCCTCCCGGTACGAACGCGTCACAGCCCGATTGATCGTCCGCCGCTGTTTGGCGTCGAAGCCTCGATCCCGGCCCGCCACGGCGAAGCTGGCCACCAGCCGCTTCACGTCCCACTCAAACGGACCCGGCAGCGTCTCGTCGAAATCGTTGATGCTGAACATCAGGCGCCGATCCGGCCCGGCGAAAACACCGAAGTTAGACAGATGCGCATCGCCACAGAGCTGCACCTGTAGCCCGGTCCGGGGCGCACCGGCCAGATCGGCCGCCATCGGGTAGGCCGCGCCGCGGAAGAACGTAAACGGCGACACGAGCATCCGCCCGTAGCGGATCGGCAGAAGGTCGGGCACCCGTGAGGCCGCCTGCTCCTCCAGCAGCTCGACCGGGTCCCGTCGATCGGAGGCCGGCTCCCATTCGCCCTGGCCCGAGCGCGGCGCGATCGCTCGAGCCGCCTTGCCGGTTGCCGCTCGCTCCGCAACGGTCGGGTGCGAAACTGCCTTCGGCTTGGGGCCCCGCCGCGCCCGCTTCCCCGCACGCGGCGCCGACTTCGCCTCCGCGCGCGAGTCACCCCGGAGGGGCGTCACGACGGTACCCGTCCCCCTGCGAGGGCGTGCTGTACGTCCGCCATGATGTCGCTCCCTTCTCGCGGGTGGCAGCGTCTGAACATGCCGGTCATAGAACCGGGACGGAGCCGGCGCGTCATCATCCCATTGGGATGAGATCCCGCCCGGCGACGGCCCGGCCGCGGGTCTTCCCATTCGTGTCCTGACGGATTTCATCCCATTGGGGATGACGTCAGGGGACGATGGGGACGAAACGATGAACCGGTCCAACTACCGAGAGGCGGCAGTGTGGACTCGGTTCAACGCGACGGCCGGGCCGCTGGAAGGAGTCCGATGAACGAGCCCGTGGCGGGTGGGAGCCGGCTGTTTTCGAGCTTGCGGCGCTCCTGTCGAGATTGCGCTGCCCGCTTTCGTCGGCGTGCGTCTGACCCTCAAGAAGAAGCGACCGTATGAGGCGGCGACTGGCGGCGCTCGTCGCACTGGTGGTTGGAGCGGCCACGATCGTCCTGGCTGTCGCTGTGGCGGTCAACGAGTTTCCGCGCGGCCTGGTGCTGCTGGGCTGCGTGGTGGTCGCCGCCGCGGCCGCCTGGTATGGCGTGCTGCGGCGAGGCATCTCACGCATCGCGGGGCTGACCGTCGCCGCGCTGGCGCTCGCCGGTGCGGTAGGTCTGCTCATCGCGGACGGGACCCCATTCGCTGACCTGCTGGTGCTCGTGGGCCTCCTGGTAACACTTGCCGCGGCGCGTGCCACGCTGGCCGTGCACGTGGACCTGCCGGGCGCGTCGGCGCCGCGCCAGGCGGTGCTGTTCTTCAATCCGCGCTCCGGCGGCGGCAAGGCGGAGCGATTCAACCTGGCCGCCGAGGCGCGGCAGCGCGGGATCGAGCCGATCGAGCTCAAGCCGGGCGAGGACCTCGAGACCCTCGTCCGTGGCGCGGTGGATCGCGGTGCAGACGGGCTCGCGATGGCCGGCGGTGACGGCTCGCAGGCGATCGTCGCGGCGATCGCCGCCGAGCTGGGGCTGCCCTACGCGTGCGTGCCCGCCGGCACGCGCAACCACTTCGCACTCGACCTCGGCGTCGATCGCGACGACGTCGTCGGCGCGCTCGACGCGTTCGTCGACGGCGGTGAGCGCGTCGTCGACTTGGCCGAGGTCAACGGGCGCGTGTTCGTGAACAACGTCTCGCTCGGGCTCTACGCCGAGGCCGTCCAGCACAGCGAATATCGCGACGCCAAACTGCGCACGCTGCTCGACACCGTGCCTGATGTGCTCGGCGACGAGGGCGGCGAGAAGCTCGACCTGCGCTGGACCGGGCCGGGCGGGCACGCGCACCATTCGGGTGCCATGGTGCTGGTCTCCAACAACCGCTACCGGCTCGGCAAGGCGATCGGCTCGGGCACGCGCCCGCGGATCGACGACGGCCTCCTGGGGATGACCGTCGTCGGGCAGCCCTCGGGTCGCGGCGAAAGCCGCCGGGGGCTGCAGCGCCCGTTGCGCGAGTGGTCGGCGCCGACGTTCGAGGTCGACGCCGACCGGCCGGTCGCCGCCGGCATCGACGGCGAAGCGCTGATGCTCAACCCGCCGCTGACTTTTCGCATCCGGCCGGGCGTCCTGCGCGTGCGCATCGCTCCCCAGCACCCTGGCTCCTCACCCTCGGCGAGCGCTCCCGAAGGCACTTGGGCCGGTGTGCTCCAATTGGTGCGAATCGCCTTCGGGCGCGAACCCTTGCCACACACACCACCCACGACGAAGGAGAGCTGATGGACATCTTCGAGGTAGAGCAGAAGGAGACCCTGAGCCGAAAGGAGGTCGCGACCCGTCTCCGGAGGCTGGCCAACATGCTCGGCGGCAGCGACGACATCAAGTTCGATCGGGGCGGCATGCACTTCAACGTGCACGTGCCCGACGAGGTCAAGCTCAAGGTCGAGCTCGAAGTGGAAAGCGACAAGCGCGAGCTCGAGATCGAGCTGACCTGGTGACATGCCGGCTCCGCCACGGCCGGCGGAGCGGATTCCCTCCCTGCCGGATCCCGTCCCTATGGGTGATGTGCGCGATCGTGCGGCGCGACCTGTAGGGCGCCCCAGGATCGACCGGCGTTCTACGCGTCGACGTCCTCTGCGAGCCACGTCTTCGCGGCCGCGAGTTCGCGCACGTGGAAGCCCTTGGCCTTTCCTGGAAGCAGGAACGACAGTCCGCGCAGCGCCGGGCGCATCCAGTCCTCATCGCTGACCACGGCGACGCGCTCGAATGACGACGCATGGCGCGCGCGAAAGCCGGTGTCGGCCTTCATCGCGTCACCCTCGACGTCTCGCGCCTCCGGCCCGAGCAGGTACAAGAGCCGGATCTTGCGTCCGTCGGCCATCTCGTCGCGCAGCACCGGCTCGACCGCCCGCTCCCAGTCGTCGTCCTCGACCTCGCCGATCGCCTCGAAGCCGATCGTGCCAGCCGGCATGTCGGTAATGCGTCGCAACATTCGTGCCTAGCATCCTTTCCTGAGGGGCGGACCGCACGCGGGACTCCCGCAGCACGGCATCCTAAGCGCTGCGCCTGAGGGTTGCGCTCAGGTCCCCGCCGGGCCGCGTCGGGTGCAGCCATGCTCGAGTTCCCTCGCGCGCCTGCCAATTGAGATTTCGCTTTCACCCAGGCGGGGCAGCCGCCCACGCGTGTAGGACCCACGCCCTGGGCATCACCCCGTTGGATGAATCCCCGTTATGGGGGCTTCGGCCCGGGCGGGGGTAACCGGCCCCTGGCCAGTGCAGGACCGGGCGCCGAGACGGCGAATGCCCGCTCGGATGACGCCGGACTCGCCGACCCCCGACCCCGATGATCAGGTCGAGATCGACCCGGGCGAGCTGAGCGGGATCTTCGCGACCCCGGACTGGCTGCGTGGTGCGGGACAGACGGCATGGCTGCTGGTGGGCCTCACGGTATTGCTCGTCGGCCTCATCTGGCTGCTCTCGCTAACCGAGGTGATCGTGCTCCCCTTGCTGGCGGCAGGGGATCGTCGCCGCCGTCGCCTCTCCGGTGGTGGGCTGGATGCACCGCCACCGGGTACCGCGCGCGCTCGGCGCGGTGCTGATGATGCTGGCGATCGTCATGGTCGGCGTCGGGATGACTCTCGCGGTCGTGGGCGGGATCGTCGGCCAGACCTCGTCTGCCGAATCCCACCTCTCCGGCGCCGAGGACAAGATCACCGGTTGGGTCGAGGACCTCGGAGTGGATCCCGGAACGGCCGAGGAGGCGCAGGACCACGCGAGCTCCGCGACGACCAAGAGCGCCAAGGCGCTGCTGGGCGGCGTGGCCAGCGGACTCAGCGCACTCTCCTCGATCGTCTTCTTCCTCGCGATGACCGCGCTCAGCCTCTTCTTCCTGCTCAAGGACGGCCCGACGATCCGGGCCTGGACCGAGCAGCACCTCGGCGTACCGCGTGCCGTCGCAAAGACGATCACTCAGCGCGTGCTCGGCGCGCTGCGCGGATATTTCCTGGGGACGACGATCGTCGCCGCGTTCAACGCGGCCGTGGTGGCGATCGGCGCCTGGATCCTCGGGGTGCCGCTGATCGGGACGATCGTCGCGGTCACCTTCATCGGCGCCTACATCCCATACATCGGCGCCTGGAGCGCCGGCGCGTTTGCGGTCCTGAGTCGGCACTCGGCGGCGCCGGGACCGACGCAGCGGCAGGGATGGCCGTCGTCCAATTGATCGCCAACAGCGTCCTCCAGCAGCTCGTCCAGCCGTTTGCGATGGGGACCGCCCTCGGCCTCCACCCGCTCGCGGTGCTGGTCGTGACAGATCGCGGGCGGCGCCCTGTTCGGCACGGTCGGGCTGATCCTCGCTGCGCCTCTGACCTCGGCGGTCGTCCGGATCTCGGCCGATCTCGCCCGGGCTCGCGCGACAGCGGAGCCGGCGACCAACGGTCACGATCCGCAGGCCGCGCCAGCGTAAGCCACCATCAACGGATTCGAGCCCGTTTAGACCCCTTGGCCGATAGGCACGCAGGCCGCTCGTGTTGCCGAGCTCGGCCCTGTGACGGAGGGGAGGGCTTCTCGCCCAAAGCGGCATCGTTGGCTACCCAACATGGGCGTGTTCTTCGTCGTCTCGCCCATGAGACGCTCAGCACGTTCACGGTCATCGCCGGCATCTTTCTACTGGCCGGGAGCGACACCACCTGTCGCTTCGGCGCGGCCAGTCAAATCACCCACTTGGGATGATGCGCCACCAGCCCTGACGCGGTTGGGTGCTGGTATGAGAACCGCGTGCAGCGTCCTGGCCGTCGTGATGCTCGTGTTCGCGCTGGGCGCGTGCGGCGAATCCGATGAGGAGAAGGCCCAGAACACCGTCTGCGATGCCCGCGACGACATCGGCAAGCAGGTCGACGACCTCAAGAGCCTGACCCCCGCGACTGTCACCGCGGATGCGGTGACGCAGAACCTGGAAGCGATCGACAACGACCTCAACGACATGGACGACGCGAAGTCGGACCTCAGCAGCGACCGGCGCAGCGACGTCGAGGCCGCCAACAAGGCATTCGAGAGCTCGGTCGAGGGCATCGTTAGCGACCTCGGCAGCTCGCTGTCGGCCGCGGATGCGAAGGCGCAGGTCGTCACTGCGCTCGACCAGCTCGCGGCGTCCTACCAGAAGGCGTTCGCGCCGCTCAACTGCAACTGAAAGGAAGCTAGAAATGGCAGACAGACCGGTATTCCTGTACGCCGCCATCTACGACGAGATCGATGATGCCGAGGCTGACTACGAGGCCGTGTTCGACCTGCACGCCGCGGGGGCGATCGGGACCTTCGACTCGGCGGTGATCCGAAAGGAAGACGACGGCAAGGTCCGGGTGACGAAGACCGAGAAGCCGACCCAGCACGGCGCCTGGACCGGGGCTGGGGTCGGGGCGCTGGTCGGGCTCATCTTCCCGCCCGCGGTCCTCGGCGCGGCGATCGTCGGCGCCGGCGCGGGTGGCCTGACCGGGCACCTCAGGAAGGGCATCTCGCGCGGCGATCTGAAGGAGCTCGGCGATGAGCTCGAGGCGGGCACCGCCGCGGTGATCGTGATCGGCGAGTCGAAGATCGAGGAGCAGCTCGAGAAGGCGACGAGCACGTGCGAACAAGCTGATCGAGAAGCAGCTGGACGCCGACGCCGACGAGCTCGAGCGCGAGATCGACGCGGCGGCAAAGGAAGACGCGAGTTAGGCCTCCCGATGGTCCCGCTCCTCCTTGCGGCCCGGAACTCGGGCGGGCCCTCGCGCGGTCTGGCGCGATCCGGAGACCAAGGCGCTGCCCGTCGTGGCGGGCGCCTTGGTCCTCACCGGGACGCTCTTCTACTGGCGCTTCGAGGACTGGACCATCATCGAGGCGCTCTACTTCTGCGTCGTGACGCTCACGACCGTCGGCTTCGGAGACCTGTCTCCGACCACCGCCGGAACGCAGATCTTCACGATCGTCTACATCCTCACGGGATTCGGCGTGCTCGTCGCCCTGCTGACCTCGGTCGCGGAGCAATACCTCGCTCTTAAGGCCGAGGGGGGCGGCAGGACGCGACCTCGCATAAGGGGCCGTCGAAACCGCGACCAACCGGCGGGGGACGGACCTCAGTAGAGCCGGCCGAGTCAGAGGCCACCGAGCGTCGAGTTTCGCCGCGTATACGCGACCAACTCGACGCTCGGCGTGTTGCCGGCGCTTACCCGCGGGTGTGATGCCCGCGCGTGTCGTCCGACCCGCGCGTGTGGTTGCTCACCGACGCGCCACGGCTCGAGTCCGAGTTGCCGTTGCGGTTGTCGTCGGAGTTCGAGTCGTCGGAGGCCTTGGCCCTGCTCGAGTCCGAGTTGCCGTTGCGGTTGTCGTCCGAGTCCGAGTCGGAGTCGGTGGCCTGCTTGCCACGGCTCGAGTCAGACGTACCGTCGCGGCTGTCGTCGGAATCCGAGTGGTCCGATCCGGCGGTGTTGCGCGTGTCGTCGGTGCCCTTCGTGTCGTCATCGTCGTCGTCTCCGCCGCCGCCCGGGCCGGAGTTGTCCTCGCCGTCGTCGCCGTCCTTGCCTGGACCAGACGCGGCCACGGCCTTGTCGAGGCCTGGGCCCTGCGAGCCAACCCCCGCGGTGAGGAGCAGGCCTCCGGCGAGCAGCACGACCGCCACGAGCAGGATGAGGAGGCGCCGGGTGCGAGAACGCTGGTTGACGAGCAGGTCATCGGGGCCCTCGGCCAGGCGCATGTACATGGAAGCTGGGTGGTTGCTCATATGGGTGGAACACACCCGCCCGGCAATACTCACGCTCGGCGCGCGCCCCGGCGTCCCAGCACCAGCTTGGCCGGCAGATCGGCCACCGCGGGCTCCAGCATCAGCGCGAGCTCGCGGGCGGTGGGCCGGTCGTCCGGATGCTTCTGCAGGCACGCGTGGATCGCCTGGGACAGTGATTCCGGCACGCGCACCGGCCAGGGCCGCGGCTCCTCGGTCAGCTGGGGAAAGCGCAGCTCGAGCGCATCGGAGTCGTCGCGCGAACGCGGCTTGGAGAACGGCCGCCTCCCCGCCACGGCGTGGTAGAGCGTGGCCCCCAGGCCCCACACGTCGGCGGGCGGGCCGACGTTCTCCTCCGGCACGCATTGCTCGGGCGGCATGTAGGCGTTCGAGCCGATGTAGTCGCGTAGCCGCTTCGCGCGCTCCAGCGTGCGGGCCAGCGACAGGTCGATCACGCGCGGGGGGATGCCCATGACGATGTTGTCGGGCTTGAGATCCAGGTGCACCCAGCCCTCGCCGGCCATGTAGTGGATCGCCGCGGCCACGTGGAGGGCAAGCGGCAGAAGCTGTTCCGCCGGGACCGGGCCGCCGCGCTTGATCAGGCGCCGTAGTGTCGGTCCCTCGAGATGCTCGACCAGCACGTGCGGATAAGACCCCTCGAGATCTGCGCCGAAGCCGCGCAGGATGACCGGATGAGCCAGGTCGTCGAGTGCGTCGGCCTCGCGCCTCAGGCCCCGGAGCGCTCCCTCGTCGTCGATCAGATCGGGGCGAACGAGCTTGGCCACCGTGACCGCGAAGAGGCGCTCGTCCCAGACCAGGTAAACCTCGTAGCGATTGCCCCCTCCGAGGGGCTTGAGCACCGTCCGGCCAGGGGCTATTTCGTGCCCCTCGGCGAACTCCCATGACTGTTTGTCGGCCACGACAGCGTCCATCTTGCAGAATCAACAACACATGATCGACTTCGAACTCACTGACGAACAGCGATTGATTCGCGAAACCGCGCGAGATTTTGCCGACGGGGAGATAGTCCCGCGCGCGCGAGAGAACGACCGCAACGAGCATTTCGACACCGAGCTGGTGCAGAAGATCGCCGATATGGGCTTCCTCGGCGCGATCGTGCCCGAGGAGTACGGCGGGCGTGGCGTGGACTACCGCACCTACGCGCTCATCGTGGAGGAGATCGGCCGCGGCTGCTCGGCCATGCGCACGGTGGTGAGCGTGGTCACCTCACTGGTCTGCTCGTCCATCGTGCGATGGGGCACTGAGGAGCAAAAGCAGGAATGGCTACCTCAGCTCTGTTCGGGCGAGGCCATCGGCTGCTTCGGGCTGACCGAGCCCGACACGGGCTCCGACGCCGCCAACCTCAAGACCCGCGCGAAGGAGGTGGACGGCCAGTGGCGCATCAGCGGGGGCAAGATGTGGATCTCGCTGGGCAACTACTCCAAGCTGGCGCTCGTGTTCGCGCAGACCGACCCCGAGAAGAAGCACAAGGGTCTGGCCTGCTTCCTGGTGCCGACCGATCAGCCCGGCTTCACCACCCAGGAGATCCACCACAAGCTCGGCCTGAAGGGCTCCGACACCGCCGAGCTCGCGCTCGACGACGTCGAGGGTGACCTGATGGGCGAGGTCGGCGACGGCTTCAAGATCGCCATGAGCGCTCTCGACTCGGGGCGCTACAGCGTGGCCGCCGGCTGCGTGGGCATCTGCCAGGGCTCGCTCGACGCCTCGATCTCCTATTCCAAGGAGCGCACCCAGTTCGAGCGCCCGATCGGCTCCTTCCAGCTCGTGCAGGAGATGATCGCGGACATGGTCGTGCAGACCGAGGCGGCCCGGGGCCTGGTATGGCGCGCCGGCTGGCTCAAGGACCAGGGCAAGCCCAGCACCACCGAGACGTCGATCGCCAAGCTTTACGCAACCGAAGCGGCGGTCAAATGCGCGGATCTGGGCATCCAGGTGCACGGCGGCTCGGGCTACGTGGACGATTATCCGGTCGAGCGCTACCTGCGCGACGCCCGGGTGACCACCCTCTACGAGGGGACGTCGCAGATCCAGAAGCTGATCATCGGGCGCGCCTACACCGGCCTGAACGCGCTGGTGCCGTGAGCCCGCCTGGCGGGAGGGGCCGGGCTTGGCCCGGACCGGAGCGATCGTGATCGCCGCCGAGACACGCGGGGCGGTGGGCCTCGCGCGACTCGACCGTCCCGAGGCGCGCAACGCGCTGTCGGCCGAGTTGATGGAGGAGCTGGCCGCGCTGCTGGAGCGCTGGGACGAGGACGCCGGGATCGGTTGCATGGTGGTGGCCGGAAGCGACGAGTGGTTCGCCGCCGGCGCCGACATCAAGGCCATGGCCGCTCGGACCTTCCAGGAGGCGCTCGTGTCGCCCGCAGCGCGCTTTTGGCCCCGGCTCGCGGGCCTGCGCACGCCGGTGATCGCCGCCGTTTCGGGCTATGCGCTGGGCGGCGGCTGCGAGCTGGCGCTCGTGTGCGACATGATCGTGGCCTCCGAGTCGGCCGAGTTCGGGCAACCCGAGATCCTGCTCGGAATCATCCCCGGGGGCGGCGGGACCCAGCGGCTGGCCCGGGTGATGGGCAAGCAGCGCGCTATGGAGCTGGTCCTGACCGGGCGCCGCATCCCGGCCGCCGAGGCCCTGGAGCTGGGAATCGTCAACCGGGTGGCGCCCGCCGACGGCTGGCTGGAGGCGGCGCTGGAGCTCGCCGACGTGGTGTCGCGCAGGCCACCGCTGGCCGTGCGCCTGGGCAAGCAGGCCGTGCTGGCCGCCGAGGAGACACCGCTGAGCGCCGGCCTCGACCACGAGCGGCGCCTTTACGAGCTGGCGATGGCCACCGAGGACCGCGTTGAGGGCATGAACGCCTTCCTGGAGAAGCGCAAGCCGGAGTTCCACGGCCGGTGAGTCAGGTCGTTCTCGGCGTGGTGGGCGCCGGCACGATGGGTTCGGGGATAGCCCAGCTCGGCTGCGCTGCAGGCATGCGCACCCTGCTCCACGATCCGCTGGACCACGCACTGGCCCAGGGAGCCGAGGCCGTCGAATCCGGCCTCTCCAAGTGGGTGGAGAAGGGCCGCGTGGAGCCCTCGGCACTGGGCCTTCTCGAATCCGCCTCGGCGCTGGACGGGCTCGGTGGGTGCGACCTGGTGATCGAGGCGGCGCCCGAGCGGGCCGACCTCAAACGCGATCTGTTCGCCCAGCTGTCGGAGACTCTGCGGGGCGGAAACGGTGCTGGCAACGAACACCTCGTCGATCCCGGTGACGTCGCTCGCCGGCGCCGCCCGGCGACCCGAGAACGTGGTCGGCATGCACTTCTTCAACCCCCCGCCGCTGATGCAGCTGCTCGAGGTGATCAGGGCCGAGCAAACGGGAGAGCCCGCTCTCGCGCTCGCCTGCGAAACGGGGCGCGCGATGGGCAAGCGTGTGATCCTCGCTGCCGACGGGCCCGGTTTTCTGGTCAACCGCTGCGGCCGCCCCTTCTTCGCCGAAGCCCTGCGACTGCTCGGCGAGGGGATCGCCGGCCACGAGGAGATCGACCGCATCTGTCGCGTGGGTGGCGGCTTCCGCATGGGTCCCTTCGAGCTGATGGACCTGGTGGGTATCGACGTCGGATTCGAGGTGGCAAAGTCGTTCACCGAGCTGTCCTTCGGCGAGCCGCGCTGGAAGCCCAGCCCGATCCAGGCGCGCATGGTGGCCGCCGGGCGCCTGGGGCGAAAGTCCGGGCGTGGCTATTACGACTACTCGCGCGAGGCATCTCACCGGTCGCGCGACTCCGAGCCCCCCGAGGTGGGCGGAGGCGACGCAATGGCGGTCGCCATCCTGGGCTCCGGAACGGTGGCCGACGCCCTGCGCGAGCGAGCCCGCGAAGCGGGATACGAGCTACGCCCGGGCGGGCCGGCCGAGCTGGTGGTGGACGCGGGCCTCGAGCCGGCCGTCGGCCTGCCGGGCGGCGCTCCGGTGCTCGCCCTGTGCGCGGGAACCAGCCTCGTGGCTCGGGGCGAGCCGGGGTCGATCGGCTTCCACCTGTTGGCGCCGCTCGAGCAGTCCCGGCTGGTCGAGCTGACGAGGCTCCCCGGCGCACACTCGTTCGCCGACCCGAGCGGCCGAGGAATTCTTCGCCCGACTGGGCCTGGCGACCGTATGGGTGGAGGATGCGCCCGGCCTCGTGCTGGGCCGGATCGCCTGCCAGCTGGTGAACGAGGCCTGCTTCGCCGTGGGTGAGGGCGTGGGCACAGAAGAGGACGTCGGACACCGGCCTCACGCTCGGGCTCAACCACCCACGCGGACCGTTCGCCTGGCTCGAGGCGATCGGCGTGGAGCACGTCTGCTCGGTGCTCGATGGACTCTGGCGCGAGCGCCGCGAAGAGCGCTATCGCATCGCTCCATTCCTGTGGCGCAGAGCTATGCTCGCCGGGTGGCGACCGCGGACCTGACCGTTCTCGCCCTCGGGCGCGAGGGTGCCAGCGCCAGCGAGTACATCGCCGAGATCCAGCGCCGCCTGTCAGGCGCAGGATCGGGTGCGCTTTCGGATGCACGCGATGGGAACCTCGCTCGAGGGCTCTGAGCGTTCTCGGCGCCTAGCGAGTAGCCTCCAAGGAACGGCGGCAACGAAGCCTTCGAAGGTAGAGACGATGATGGCAGAGCGGCAGGATCGTCCGCGACGGATGCGACGGGGCCAAGATCTCGATCCGTTGGCCGGCGCAATGGTGCTCAGCGAGGCATCCAGACCGACGTGTTCAACGGCAGGAAGATCGAAGCATGGGCGAAGGGCGCCGGCGTCGAGATAGTCGGTTGGCAACTCGACCGCGACGTCTCCGGCACGTTCCGTTGTCGAGCGCCCGCGGCAAAAAGATCATGGCGCCGGATCGGCGCCGCCGCCGAGACCGAGGGAGTCGTGTGCGCGACGCTCGACCGGCTGAGCCGCGGAACCGTCGCGAGCGCGCTGCTGGGCATCGCCGACATCCACGAGGCCGGCGGGCAAGTCGACGTGCGCTCGACATGCCGGAGATTGACCCGACTCGACGAGCGCCAGCGATATCACGCTCACGATCATGTTGGCCCTGGCGCGCATGGAGCGCCGGCGCGTCTCGCGGCGATGGGTGGAGACGAAGCCAACGCGATCGCACGCGGCTACCGTCGTCGCCATGGGTTCCGCGGCTACCCGCGCGCCGGCGAAGGGCGCAGCGACGCCGACAAGCGCCTCGAACCGGTACCGCGACGGCGCCGATCGTCGTCCGCGCCTTTGAGCTGGCCGGCTCCGAGGCCGCACGCCGCGGCCGAGCACCTGCGCGAGGCCACCGGGGGCGCTTGGCCGATCGGGAACGTGCGCCGCCTACTCGCCAATCGGAAGTACCGCGGCGCCGTCTGGCATGGAGACATCGTGAACGAGGGCGCGCACGAAGCCACTAGTTGATGAGGGCACTGGCAGCTCGCCCAGAGCGAACCCGGGCCGGCTCGGCGAGAGCCTGAGACGTTCCCACTGAGGTGCCTTGGCGCGCTCGTCGACGTGCTCGAGTCCGATGGGTCGGAGTCGCAAGGGCGCTCGTCAGCGCGTCTATCTCTGCTCACGCGGCAACAAGGCGCGCCGGGCGCGGGGCGCAGGACCCCGGCGGCGATTCTGGCCGACGCCCTCGAGGCCCATGTACGCGCGCGAAGCTGGCGGAGCTACAGCGAGAGCGCGGTCGTGCAGGGCGAGGCCGGCGACATCGACGCGGTCGAGCACGCGGTACGCGGCGGCCCAGGCCGAACTCGACGCCTATCTTGAGGCCACGGCGCAGCGGATTCGGCGCGCACGCGTTCGGCGAGGGCGCCGAGGACCGCCGGGCGCGCGTAGAGGTCGCGCAGGCCGCGCAGGCCGCCGAGTTAGCAAGTCGCGCCCGCGCAAGGTCATCCCATCCGGCGAGGTGCTGGCGATGCCGGCGCCCGAGCTGGCGACGCTGGCCCGCGACGTCCTGGCGGCGATCGACGTCGCTCCGACGCCGAAGCTGCCGCCGCGTCCGGTCGACGACGCCGAGCAATCGCGGTGGGAGCGCTATGCCGACAGGTCGGCCGCGGTGCTGGAGCAGCGAATATGAGCTTCGAGCTGACAGCGCACGCGCGACGCTCGGGCATGGTCGCGACTGGTCGACCGAGCTGCTGAGCTGGCTAGTCTTCAAGAGCCGCGACCCGGGGCCGCCGGCCGGCGGGCGACGCGCGCCCAGGTCTGCGGCCATGAACCGATCGAGCCCATAGCGGGGCCGGCAGGACTGCGGCGTGAGCAGGATCGCCAAGGCGCCGATGACGATCGCGGCGCCGGCGGCACGATTGCCGCCATGGCGGCGGGCACGTAGCCGATCAGGTAGACGACGATCATCGGTCCCCTGATCAGTCGACCCGTACCGTCGCTTACCGTGAACTGGTTGGAGTTATTACGAATTATGTGCAATTGCGGCCACGCCCACCGTTTCGCTCTACAGAGCCGAAAAAAGTGCTTCTGACAGGCATGTTATGTTTCGTAGGAATACAGTAAACCGACACAGGGAATGGTATGCTTTCGGTCATTATGAAACCGAAGAACGGAGAAACGACACCATGACCGACCTACGCCGAGTCCGCCTACGGCTGGCGCAGCCTCGAGGACGTCGCCGCCGGCGCTCTGCACGCACGCCGACCGTCTTCCGTCCCCGAGACGGGCGAGCGCGAGGATGGGCGCGCAACCGCGCGGCGATCGCCGGCGCGATGGGCGAGCTGGTGGCCGAGCATTTTCTCGGGGCGCGGCATGATCGCGCTACACGACACGCTCGAGCACTTCGGGAAGCGCCGACGGCGGCGGGACCTTCAGGCGCGATAGCGGCCGTGGATCGGCTTCGGCAACCCGCAACCGCGAGGCCTACATGCTCGACGACGGCGATGCGGTCCGAGGTGCGCGGCCTCCTGGAGTGGGTGTGGACGGCGACCATCTGTGCCGACTGGCCCCGTCGCCGGAGGACCCTCGAGGCCGACATCGTCTCCCGGACCGCGCGCCTGGCCAGTCGGGGCTGGGCCGGTGTGGTGGGGGACCTCGGGCCCGGCACGGAGTGGCTCGGCGGGGCCCAGCTTCGGATCAACCGATACGACCTGCCACCGCGCGAGCTCGCGGGCGCGACCGACCTCTTCCTCGTCCCCGCCCACACCAGGGGAATCTGGCCCGCCTGGACGGCGCCGAGGCGCTATGCCCTGATCTATCCGGTGACCGGCATGCTGGCGACCGTCGACGACGTTGACGCAGGCGGTCTGGCCCGATTGATCGGTGTGAACCGCGCACGACTGCTGCAGGCACTCGACGTCCCGCGGAGCACGACTCAGCTCGCTGCGCTGCTCGATCTCCCTGTCGGCTCGGTCGGGAACCACCTCCGCGTTCTGCTCCGGGTGGGGGTGGTGCTGCGGCGACGTTCCGGACGAGAGGTCCTCTACTGGCGGACCGGGCTCGGGGACGAGCTGACAGCAGCGGGCCTGGCACCTTCCTGACCCAGCGCCGACCCGTCAGAAGGTTGCCGACGGATCAGGGCGGAGGCAGTCGCCGGAGACCCAGACGGAGCCGAGGTCGGCGTCGCCGCCGAGGGCGAAGATCTTGGCGAGCGCGTCCTCGGGCGAGATGGCGTGCCGCAGGCCGACGTCGAGAGGGTCGGCGGCGAGCGGGCGGACCAGGATGGCGTCGAACTGCTTGCCGACCCCGAGATCGCCGACCTCGTCGCCCAGACCGAGGGCCAGGGCCCCCGCGCGGGTCGCGAGGTAGAGCAGATGCGGTGAGGTGAGCGGGAGCCCGGCCGGACCCAGCAGGGACTGCGCGAAGTGCGCCTGCAGGCCCTCCTTGAACAGCGAGAACCCGGTGCCGGCCCCGACGTCGGAGCCCAGCGCGACCCGGACGCCGTGCTCGACATGGCGGCGCAGCGGGAACAGGCCGCTCCCCAGGGCCGCGTTGCTGGTCGGGCAGTGAGCCACCGACGCGCGTCGACCGGCCAGGACCGCGAGTTCCTCGTCGGTCGCGTGCACGTTGTGGGCCAGCACGGACCGATCCGAGACCAGCCCGTGCCGGTCGTAGGTGTCGACGTAGTGCTCGGCTCCGGCGAAGGACTGCGCGACCTCGGCGATCTCGGCAGGGTTCTCGTTCACGTGGGAGGTGAAGAGGGTCCCAGGGACATCCTTCAGCACGGCGCCGCAGGCATCGAGGATGTCCTCGCCCGCCGAGTACGAGAACCGTGGCGTGACGGCGTACCTCGTCCGGCCGGCACCGTGCCATCGGGCCGCCAGCGCGCACGCCTCGTCGTACGCACGCTCGGGGGTGGTGAGCAGAGGCTCCGGAAGCAGGCGATCGCTGACCACGAGTCCAGCAGTCACCCGGAGGCCGACCCGGGTGGCTTCCTCGAAGAGGGAGTCCATCGCGCCAGAGAAGTGCGAGCCGAAGACCAGGGCGGTGGTGGTCCCCGCCGAGAGCAGGCCGCAGACGAACTCCGCGGCGACCTCGCGGGCATACGCCGGTGAGGCGAGCCGCGCCTCCTCGGGAAGGGCACATCGCTCGAGCCACTCGAGCAGGGGCATGCCGAGAGCGCCGATCGCGCGGACCTGCGGGTAGTGCAGGTGGGTGTCGACGAGGCCGGGCAGGAGTACGCCGGCCCGTAGGTCGACCACGTCGACGTCCGGGTGGTCGGCGCGGACCGCCGCGAAGTCGCCCCGCGCCGTGATGACTCCGTCGGTGACCAGCAGACCGGCGTCGTCCGCGCTGCGCAGGGAAGCGCCGGCAAACGGGTCGTCCGGGGTGTCGAATACCCGGGCCCGGTAGAGCTTCACGAGGTGACCCGGCTGCTCTCGAACATCCGCAGGAGATCGGCGGCCACGCTGACCGCGATCGTGGCCGGATCCTTGCCGGGAACGTCAGGCGTGCCGATCGGCGAACGGATGCGCCGGATCTTCGCCTCGGTGTGACCCTCGACCCGGAGCCCCTGCTGGAACCGCTGCCACTTCGCAGACGAGCCGATCAGGCCGATCGAGTCGAGGTGCGAGCAGCGCAGGGCCGCGTCGCAGAGCGCGAAGTCCTCCGCATGGTCGTGGGTCAGGATCAGCACGTGCGTGCCCCGTGCCACTTCGCCGAGCGCCACCTCGGGAACCGGCGAGTGATGGGCGTGGATGACTGCCGGCCCGTCGTCGAGACAGGCCAATCGATCCGCGGCGACCCGGTCCGCGCGCGAGTCGACGACATGGAGATCGAGGTCGTGGCGGCAGAGGATGCGGGCGAGCTCCAGCCCGACATGGCCCATGCCGAAGATCGCGACGGAGGGGACCACGCCCAGCCGCTCGAAGAGCAGGGTGACCTCACCGCCGCAGCACTGGCGACCATGCTCGGTGCGCACCTTGTCGTTGAGCGACATCGTCATCGACTCAGGCGCCGGGGCCGGGTCGTCCAGCATCCGCCGCGCCCTGGCCAGAGTCGTCTCCTCGAGGTTGCCGCCTCCGACCGTCCCCCACGCCTCGTCGGAGGCGACGACCATCTTGGTGCCGGCGTTCCGCGGAGCGTGCCCACGCACCTCCGTGATCGTGACCAGGACACCCGGTCGGCGCTCATGCCGGAGCCGCTGGACTGCTGCGATCCAGTTCGTCACGACGGCACCTCCTCGGGCACGGCTTTGGCCTCCCGCTCGGATCGTGGGTGCAGGCGGTGCGCGTCGGGGCCGGGCTGAGCCGGGACCAGGCCGGGCAGGCCCTCTTCGACATGGCCGTGCGCCGCGCTGTCCGCAGAGCTGCGCCGGGCCTGCTCGACCGCCCAGAAGACCGCTTCCGGCGTCGCCGGCGAAGCCAGGTCGACGCTGGTGCCCGGCGGTCCGAATGCCCCGGCGGCCTGCCGCAGCGCTTCGCGCACCGAGAAGGCCAGCATCAGCGGCGGCTCCCCGACGGCCTTCGACCCGTAGACCGAGCCGTCCTCGTGCGCCCGGTCGAGCAGGGCGACATTGAACACCTCGGGCATCTCCGAGAAGCTCGGCAGCTTGTAGGTGCTGGCCGCCTGGGTCGAGAGCCGTCCACGAGACGGCCGGTCGGACTCGTCCCAGCGCAGGTCCTCGAGCGTGAGCCAGCCCGCTCCCTGGACGAACCCACCCTCGATCTGACCCAGGTCCACCAAGGGGGACAGCGAGTCGCCGACGTCGTGCACGATGTCGACCCGGAGCGTCCGGTTGGCGCCGGTGAAACCGTCGACCTCCACCTCGGCCGCGGCGACGCCGTACGCGAAGTACTTGAACGGGTGCCCGTGCATCACCGAGGAGTCCCAGTGCAGGCCCTCGGTGCGGTAGAAGCCGGCTGCCCAGAGCTGGACCCGGCTGAAGTAGGCCTCGCGGACCAGTTCCTCCCAGGTGACGTCGCGGCCGACCTCCCGGCCGGCTGCGACCTGCGCGAGCCGCTCCAGGATCTGCTCGCACGCGTTCTTGACCGCGCCGCCGTTGAGGTCCGCGCCCGAGCTCGCGGCGGTGGCCGAGGTGTTGGGCACCTTGTCGGTCCGGGTGGGCGCGAGCCGCACCTTCGCGAGGGGGACGCCGAGCGCGGTCGCCGCGACCTGCAGCATCTTCGTGTGCAGCCCCTGGCCCATCTCGGTGCCGCCGTGGTTGATCAGCACCGACCCGTCCTTGTAGACGTGCACCAGGGCGCCGGCCTGGTTGAAGGCCGTGAAGTTGAACGAGATGCCGAACTTCACCGGCGTCACGGCCAACCCGCGCTTGACGTGCTCGTGACCCACGTTGAAGTCCTCGATCTCTGCCAGGCGCCGCGCGACGTCACCCGACTCCAGCACCCGATCCCAGGCCACCACTGCCCGCTCGGGGTGCCGGACCGGCTGGCCGTACGGCGTGCTCTGACCGTCGGCGTAGAAGTTGCGGCGACGCAGGGCGATCGGGTCGATCCCGAGCAGCGGCGCGCATCGGCCGAGGATGTCCTCGATCACGAGCATCCCCTGCGGCCCGCCGAACCCTCGGAACGCGGTCTGAGACGTCTTGTGGGTCCGCGCGATCCGCCCGTTCACCCGCACGTTCGGGATCCAGTACGCGTTGTCGACATGGCACAGCGCCCGAGCCAGCACCGGCTCGGACAGGTCCAGGCTCCATCCGCCGTCGGAGGTGAGCGTGGCGTCGAGTGCCTGGAGCCGACCCTCGTCGTCGAACCCCGCGCGCCACTGGGCGTGGAAGCCGTGCCGCTTGCCGGTCATCGTCATGTCCTGCGTGCGGTTGAGCCGGAGCCGCACCGGGCGACCGGTGAGCGTCGCACCCAGCGCCGCGATCGCGGCGTACCCGTGCGGCTGCATCTCCTTGCCGCCGAAGCCGCCGCCCATCCTCAGGCACTGCACCGTCACGTCGTGGTTGCGCAGGCCCAGCACGTGGGCCACGATCTCCTGGGTCTCCGTGGGATGCTGGGTGCTGCTCTGGACGAAGATCTGCCCGGCCTCGTCGACGTGCGCGAGCGAGCAGTGAGTCTCGAGGTAGAAGTGTTCCTGACCGGCCATCTCCGTCTCGCCGCTGAACACGTGCGCCGACCCTTCGAGTCCGGCCTCGACGTCACCCCGCGACACCGTGGGCTGCCCACCCTGGAAGCTCCCGGCCGCGATCGCCTCGCGCACGCCGATCAGCGCCGGCAGGGGCTCGTAGTCGACCTCGATCGCCTCGGCTCCGAGCCGGGCCGCCTCGAGGGTCTCGCCGAGCACCCAGCAGACCGCGTGTCCGAAGTACCTGACCTCGCTCGGGAACAGCGGCTCGTCGTCCTTGACCCCGGCGTCGTTGACGCCCGGGACATCGTCAGCGGTGAGGACCCGGACCACGCCGGGCACGTCGAGGGCGGAGTCGATGCGCAGCGCCGTCACCCTGGCGTGGGCGTGCGGCGCCTGCACGGGGTGGGCATGCAGCACGTCGCGGGTGCGGCCGACGAGGTCGTCGGTGTAGAGCGCGGCACCGGTCACGTGCAGGGCGGCGCTCTCGTGCGGGATCTCCAGCCCGACGATCGCGTCGTCCGGGCGTCGGGACAGGTCGGTGCCTGCAGGGGGCGTCATGCCGGCACCGCCTGTGCGTCGGGGTGCTCCGCGTGCAGCTTGAGCAGCGCGGTGCCGAGCGTCGCCGCACGGTACGCCGCACTGGCGCGGTGGTCGTCCATCGGCGTGCCCTCGGTGCCCATCACCTCGGCCGCCTCCCGGGCTGTGTCGAGGGTCCAGGGTCTGCCCTCCAGGACCGTCTCGGTGGCCAGCGCGCGGATCGGAGTGGCCGCCACGCCGCCGAGGCCGATCCGGGCCTTCGCGACCACGCCGTCGTCGAGATCGAGGGCGAAGCCGACGGCGACGCTGGAGATGTCGTCGAAGCGACGCTTGGCGATCTTGTGGAAGGCCGCGATGCCCGGCTGCCGTTGCGGAATCCGGATCGACCGGATCAGCTCGCCGGCGCGCAGCACGGTCTCGCGGTAGCCCGTCCAGAAGTCGGCCAGCGGGACCTCGCGATCGCCGTCGGTCGACGCGAGGACCAGGGTCGCTTCCAGTGCCAGCAACGCCGGGGGCAGGTCCCCGATCGGAGAGGCGGTCGCGATGTTGCCGCCGATGGTCGCGCCGTTGCGGATCAGCCGGGACGCGAACTGCGGCCAGACCTGGTCGAGGATGGGGACCCGCCCGCCGAGCCCGGCCTCGACCTCGGACAGGGTGAGCGCTGCTCCGATCTCGATGACCGCGTCGGTGGTCGAGCCCGCCGAGACCACCTCCAGCTCCCGCAGCTCGGGCACTCGGTCCACCGCGACGACGTACGCCGCCCGCTCACCGCGGAGGTTCACCTCGACGCCCCAGTCGGTGCAGCCGGCAACGACCGTGGCGTCGGGCCGGGTGGACAACAGCTCCACCGCCTCCGCGAGGTCGGCCGGACGGGCGAACCCCTCGACGCGGGTGGCGACCGGTGGCGGAGCCGGTGCGGATGCCCGCGTGGCGAGGGGATCGGTGGCGTCGGGCGGCCCCAACGCATAGGCCGCGTCGCGGATCGGTCGGTAGCCGGTGCATCGGCAGAGGTTCCCGCTCAGCGCGTGCAGGTCGAACCCGTTCGGCCCGTGCTCTTGATCGGTCGGCGTGCCGTTCGTCGGTGCCCGGCCGGCTCGGTAGAACTCCGCTGCCATGCTGCAGACGAACCCTGGCGTGCAGTAGCCGCACTGCGAGCCGCCACGGTCGGCCATCTCCTGCTGCACCGGGTGCAGGTCGTCGGGAGTGCCGAGGCCTTCGGCGGTCACGACCTCCTGCCCGTCGAGGGCGAGCGCCGGGACCAGGCAGGCGTTGATCGCGGTCCACTGCGAGCCGTCCGACGGGCCCGGGCGGGCCACCATGACCGAGCAGGCGCCGCACTCCCCCTCCGCGCAGCCCTCCTTGGCGCCGGTGAGCCCGATGTCGCGCAGCCAGTCGAGAGCAGTCGTGTGGGCGGGGATGGTGCCCAGCGCGCGCGGCTCACCGTTGACGGTGATCGAGGGCTGCTCCATCGAGGGCTGCGTCATCGGTTGGGTCATCGCGTCTCCCATCGCACGCGGGCACGTCGTCCCGGGCATGGTTGAGAGCCACAGGGGATCGCTGGTTATCCATGCCGAACAACGAACCCGCAGGTCAGTCTACGTGGTCCGGGTCACATGGACAGGCGGAGCCGGGGGTGCCGGTTGACGTCCTTGTAGAGCAGGTAGCGGAACCGGCCGGGACCGCCGGCGTAGCACGCCTGCGGACAGAACGCCCGCAGCCACATGAAGTCGCCCTCCTGCACCTCCACCCAGTCCCTGTTCAGCAGGTAGACGGCCTTGCCCTCGAGCACGTAGAGACCGTGCTCCATGACGTGGGTCTCCGGGAACGGGATCGACGCCTCCGGGCTCGAAGCTCACGATGTTGACGTGCATGTCGTGCCGCACGTCGAGTGGGTCGACGAACCGCTGGGTCCCCCACGCGCCGTCGGTGTCGGGCATCGGCTCAGAGGCAACGTCCGACTCGTGGGTCACGAACGCGTCGGGCACGTCGATCCCGTCCACCCGCTCGTAGGCCTTGCGGATCCAGTGCAAGGTCGCGGTCGCGTCGCGTGTCGTTGCGCAGGGTCCAGGCCGCCCCGGGTGGCAGGAAGGCGTAGCCGCCCGGCTCCGATCCGGTGCAGCGATCCCGTCGACGCTCAGCGCGACCGTGCCGTCCACCACGAACAGCACACCCTCGGCATCCGGGTCGGGCTCGGGACGGTCGCTGCCGCCGCCGGGCGCCGACCTCGACGATGTACTGCGAGAAGGTCTCGGCGAAGCCGGACATCGGCCGCGCGATCACCCACAGCCGGGTGTCGTCCCAGAAGCGGCAGCCGGCTGGTCGACGATGTCGCGCATGGTGCCGCGCGGCAGCACGGCGTACGCCTCGGTGAAGACGGCCCGGTCGGTGGTGAGGTCGCGCTGCGGCGGCAGCCCGCCACGCGGTACGTAGTAGGTCATGCCTCTCCCCTCCTCAGCAGCCGCCCGCGCGGGGCAGCGTCCGAGGTCGATCGGTACGCCGTGCAGCCAGGTCTGCCGGACCGTGCCGGTGAGCGTACGCCCGGCGTAGGCCGAGACCGGGTTCTTGTGGTGCAGGCCGCGCCACGTCGACGACGAACTCCTCGTCGGGCGCGAAGACGCACAGGTCGGCCGACGGCGCCGACCGCGATCCGGCCGCGGTCGGTCAGGCCGACCCGGTCCGCGGGGCGGCTCGCCATCCAGCGCGATCACGTCGGCCAGGCCGTGGCCGCGCTCGCGCGCCATCGTCCAGACCGCTGGCAGTCCCGAGCTGGAGCGAGGCGATGCCACCCCAGGCATCGCCGAAGTCACCGAGCTCCTGACGCTTCAGCTCGGCCACGCACGGGGAGTGGTCGCTGACCACGAAGTCGATGTCGCCGGCCGCGAGCCCGTCCCAGAGGCCCGATCGCGGTTGGCCGCATCCCGGATCGGCGGGCAGCACTTGAACTCGGTGGCGCCGTCGGGGATCGCCTCGGCGTCGAAGAACAGGTAGTGCGGACACGTCTCGACCGACACGTCGACGCCCGCCGACCTGGCCGCCCGAAGTGCCGGGATCGCGCCCGCCGCGCTCAGGTGCACGACGTGCGCCCGGCCACCGCTCGCGCCGGGCGCCGTCGATCACCAGGTCGATCGCCCGCTCCTCCGCGGCCGAGGGCCGGGAGTCGAGGAAGCCGGCGTACGCCGGCCCGTGCGCGCGCGAGTCGTCGATCAGGTCGGCGTCCTCGGCGTGCACGAGCATCAACGCCCCGAGCCGGGCCGTCTCCCCGAGTGCCGTCGCCGAACTCGCGCGGCGTCAGGTGCGGGAACTCCTCGACTCCGGAGTCGAGGAGGAAGCACTTGAAGCCGAAGACGCCCGCCTCGTGCAGCTGCGGTCGAGCTCGGCGAGGTTGCCGGGGACGGCGCCGCCCCAGAAGCCGACGTCGACCCAGACCTGGTCGCGAGCGACCTCCTGCTTCTCCTCCAGCCCGGCGATCGTGGTGGTCGGGGGGATGCTGTTGAGGGGCATGTCGACGATGGTGGTCACTCCGCCCGCGGCCGCCGACCGGGTGGCGGTCGCGAAGCCCTCCCAGTCCGTGCGGCCGGGCTCGTTGACGTGCACGTGGGTGTCGACCAGGCCGGGCAGGAGCACCTCGTCGTCGGGCGAGGTCGACCACGGCCTCGGCGTCGACCGGGGTCGTCGTACGGCGCCAGGTCGGCGATCCGGCCGTCCCTGATTCCCGACGGCGACCGGCGCCTCCCGGCCGTCCACGACCGCCCGCCGAGCGCGGATGCAGGACGTCGAGGGATCAGCTGCCACGGTAGGTCGAGTAGCCGTAGCGGACTGAGCAGCAAGCGGCACGTGGAAGTGCTCGTCCGCGCCGATGGTGAACGCCACGACGACCTCGGGGTAGAAGCCGGTCGACTCCGGCGTCGGCGAACCACGCTCCGGTGTCGAAGCGGAGCCGGTAGTCGCCGAGCGCGAGCTCGCCGCCCGATCGAGGCGACCCGGCCGTCGGCGTCGGTCACGCCGGTGGCCGAGAGACCTCGCCGGCGGCCGACTCCAGCGACGACCGGCACGCCGGCCGCCGGGTCGCCCGCTGCTGGTGTCGAGGACGTGGGTGCTCAGGGTTGCCATGTCAGAGCACCTGCTCCAGACGGAGGAGCGCGATCTCGCGCAGCTGGGTGACGGTCTCGGCGCGCTCGGTCTCGGTCGTCGTTGCCGAGCCGTCGGTCGAGCTCGGCCAGGATCTCCGGGGCGCTCCGGCCGGCGGCGCGGATCAGGAACACCCGGTCGAACCGCTCCTCGTAGGCCCGGTTGCCCTCGGCCAGCCGCCGAGCCACGTCGGCGTCGGCGGGTCGACCCCGGCCTGCTCCCGGGCCGAGAACGCCTCGTCGTGACCGCCGACGCGCGTTCGCCGATCCGTGGATGACGGGCCAGCGCCGACTCCAGCTCGCTCGTCGTCGACGTGCCTCCGCGGCCACCTCGGCGACCTTCGTCAGGGCGTCCGCGGTCGGCGTACGGACGGCCCTCGAGCACGATGTCGACCCAGCGTGGAACGTCGAGGCAGGTCGCCAGCCGGGCTCTCGGCCTCCTCCTCCGGCAGGGCGTTGAACGCGTCGAGCTCGGTCACTCTGCCTCCCGGACGACGGTGGCCTCGATCAGGCCGTAGGGACGATCCGCGGCGATGAACACCTCGCCGTAGTTGTCGATGCCGAACGGGGCCGAGGTCGACGAGATGGTGGTGCTCTGTTGGGCGCGGAGAAGCTGATCTCGGCCACGTCGGCGTGCGCCTCGAGCACGGCGGTGCCCATCGCGTACAGGGTCTCCTGCAGGGCGCGGCTGTAGGTGGTGGCGAAGTACTCGAGCAGTCGTCGACCGGATCTCGTCGTACGTGCCGTTCCAGTCGAGGTCTCCCCGCGGCGTACCGCCAGCCTCGCGGTCAGCGAGGTGGCCAGGATCCGGTCGTCGGCGTCGGGCAGCGTCGTGTAGTCGTCGCGGAGGAACTCCTTGAACTCCGACCCGGTCGACTTCAGCACCACGAGGTCCGTCGAGCCCCGAAGCTCGACCGTCGCCGCCGTCGGTCGTGACGTCGACGGACGGTGGTCCGGACCTCGCCGCCGCGTCGGACGAAGGCGTGGTCGTGGCCGGCACCGTCGACCGGGATCCGGTCCCACGCGTACTCCTCCACGTCGACCCGGGCGCCGGTGGCCGCCGGCGTCGCCTCGAGCAGCCGGGTCCCCAGCGCGACCGCGTAGTCCTCCGGCGACGTGATCCCGTGCTTCTTGGCATAGGCGAAGGCGGTGTTCTTCTGGGTGTCGGTCGGCAGCACGTGCGCCTGGTCGCCGGTGACGTGGGCGTCCTCGAAGTCGCCACGCAGGGACGTCGAGACGTTGAGGTCGCGGATCTCGTGGCGGTCGGTGTCGCGGTAGATCCGCACCACCCGGTTCTCCGCCTTCCCGTAGCTGGTTGGGCCCCAGGACGACACCCATCGCTCAGCCGTCCTTCCGCATCTCGGCCGCGCCGGGCAAGGGCGGCCAGAGTGCCCCTGCTCACGCCGGTGGCTGCGGCGACCTCGGCCTCTGACAAGGCGCCGCAGTCGAGGCCGCGGAGCAGGTAGTCCGCGAGCGCCCGTGCCGTCGCCGGCTCGTCGAGGCACGTGTGAGCCCGACCTGCTCGACGTAGCGGCGCAGTCGCCCCGCGGCGCTGTCGAACCCGCTCCGGTAGAACGCGAAGGTCGCGGCGAAGCGAGTCGGCAGCTGCGCGGGATGCATGTCCCAGCCCTGGTAGAAGCCACGCTCCAGCGAGCGCCGGACCAGTCGGAGGTGGTTGGCCCAGGCGGAGCGCACGGCTCGGCGTCGCCGACGGGCAGGATGTTGGTGGAGCCGTCGGAGAGTCGTACGCCGGTCCCGGCCGCGGCGGCCTGCATCACGGCCTTGGCGTGGTCGGCGACCGGGTGCTCGAGACTCTGCTGCGCCGCGGCGATCCCGCAGGTCGGCGGAGTAGTCGTAGGTGCCGTAGTGGAGACCGGTGCACCGGCCGCGGGCGGCGTGGATCATCCGGGCGACCAGGGCGGTGCCGTCGGGGCCGAGGATGGACTGCGGGGTCTCGATCTGGAGCTCGAACCGGAGCGACCGCTTGCCCAGCGCCGAGGCTGGATTCGAGCCGCTTCGCGGCCAGGACCATCGCCTCCACCTGGTCGACCGAGGTGACCTTGGGCAGGGTCACCACGAAGCCTTCCGGCAGTCGCCCGTCGACGGCGAGGGTGGCCAGGAAGAGGGCGAGCGTGCGCAACCCGCGCTCCCTGGTCGGCCTCTCGAAGCTCTTGAAGCGGATCCCGTGGAACGGGCTGGCCTCGCCCTTCGTCGATGGCGTGGCGGAGCATCCGTGGCGGCCTTCTCGGCCGTGGCGTCCTCCTCGTCGTCGGACCGGGCGCCGTACCCGTCCTCGAAGTCGATCCGCAGGTCCTCGATCGGCTCGTTCTCCAGCTTGGACAGCACCCGGCCGAACAGGTCCTCGTCGTCGTCGAGGAGCCTGAGGAAGTCCTCGGCGTGCTCGACCACGCACATCTGCGCCGGTCCTGCCGTACGAGTCGAAGATGTCGCGGTCGAATGCGTCGGCCGGGACGTAGACCGTGTGCACCGGCTGGCGCCCGGACCGCTCGCCCGGGTAGTGGCGCTCCAGCGCCTCATCCGCGTCGCTCAGTCGCTCGTCGAGCTCCGCGGACAGCCGCTCGAGGTCGACACCAGCGACCTGCCCGTGCGTGTCGGTCATGAGGGCAGCCTAGGGCTCCGCGACCTCAGGCAGCTCGCTGGTCGTGGACCAGCCGAGCCCTTCACGGCACCATGGGCCGGTGAACCGTCGAACAGTCGTGTCGGTCCCGGGCCGGATGTACGGCCCCTTCGTACCCACCCTCTTCTACCCGATCGAGGCGGCCGAGGACCGTGGCGCCGTCGTGGAAGCCGTGCACTGGCCCGGACACCCGACGCCGGTGGAGCCTGGTCCAGGCACGCCGGCCATGGTGGCCAACACGGTCGGCGCCGTCCTGGACTCCCTGATCGACAGGGGTGCGGAGACTGGTCGTGGTGGCGAAGTCTCTCGGCACGTTGTCGGCGCCGGCGGTGGCCACCCGGGCCTGCCCCGCCGTCTGGGTGACGCCGGTGTTGACCGAAGCGTCTGGTCTCGACCCGGCGATCGTGGTGGAGGGCGTGCGGAAGTCGCCGTCGCCGTGCCTGATGGTGGGCGGGACCGGGGACGACCTCTGGGACGGCGACCTGGCGCGTAGCCTGACGCCGCACGTGCTCGAGATCCCGACCGCCGACGACGGACTGCGGGTTCCCGGGCCGCTGGCGGACTCGGCGGCGGTCCTGGGGCAGCTCGGCCGGGCAGTCGAGCGGTTCCTGGACGAGGTCGTGTGGCCGAGCTGATGTCAGACCTCACTCACCCTCGACGACCATTCCGCGCGGCGAGAAGGCCCGGGAGCCGCCCAACTGGCGCAAAAGCCGCTCTTTTGCGCCGGAGGGTGCATGATGGAGGTGATGACAACACGGCCTGCACAACGGCGACAGCTGCCGAACAGCCCCTTCAAGATCCCCTCCGAGCCACGGATCGAGCGGTTCGCGCTGGAGGATCGCGTCAACCATGATGCGCACGGCCTCGGTCGTGTCATTTCGACGGAAGACGGCGCGGTGACCGTCGACTTCGGCTCGCAGCCGCTCCGGATCGTGAGCCCCTATCACGGGCTGGCGAAGCTGTAGCTGACTGCGCGGGCGTCGGGACCCGGCGCCCCGCCGACACTGAGTAGTGATCTCGAGTCACCAGGTGACTCGAGATCGTGCCATCCTGCACGTCGGTCTGAGCATCCTCAGTCGACCTCGACGACGACCTCGACCTCGAAGCCCTCGGAGTTCTCCACGTACAACGCCGTGTGTTGCTCTCCGCCGGCGTGCGGGTAGCGGTCGGCGAACAGCTCGTGCCACCCGTGCTCGGAGGACTCCGCGCGGATCCGGTCGAGCAGCGCCCGGTCGGGGCAGGTCAGGGCGACGTGGTTGAGCCCGGGGCGCAGCCGGTCGTGCGGCTCGTCGACCTGGTCGGAGGACCGCTCCATGAACAGGTAGGTGCCGTCGGAGTGCCGCCAGGCCACGCCGTCGTACTCCCAGTCGAGCTCGCCGAGCAGCCAGCCCCACTCCCCGGCGGCCACCTCGGCGTCACTCACCCACAGGTCGAGGTGGTGGACGGCGCGGCTCACTCCCACTCGATCGTCCCCGGCGGCTTGGACGTGATGTCGACGACGACCCGGTTGACCTCGCTGACCTCGTTGGTGATCCGGGTCGAGATCCGCTCCAGGACGTCGTAGGGGACCCGTGCCCAGTCGGCGGTCATCGCGTCCTCCGAGGTGACCGGGCGAAGCACGACGGGATGGCCGTAGGTGCGGCCGTCACCCTGCACACCGACGGAGCGGACTTCGGCCAGCAGCACGACCGGGAACTGCCAGATGTCGCGGTCGAGCCCCGCGCGGGTGAGCTCTTCGCGGGCGATCGCATCCGCCTCGCGCAGGACGTCGAGCCGCTCGCGGGTGACCTCACCGATGATCCGGATCCCGAGCCCAGGCCCCGGGAAGGGGTGGCGCCACACGATCTCCGAGGGCAGCCCCAGCTGTTCGCCCACCAGCCGGACCTCGTCCTTGAAGAGGGCCCGCAACGGCTCCACCAGCTCGAACTCCAGGTCGTCGGGCAGCCCGCCGACGTTGTGGTGAGACTTGATGTTGGAGGTACCGGCCCCGCCGCCCGACTCGACGACGTCGGGATAGAGGGTGCCCTGGACGAGGTAGGCGACCTTCTCGCCCTCGTCGACGGCGCTCTGTCCGATCGACTTGGCCAGGACGTCGGCCTCGGCCGCCTCGAAGACCCGGATGAACTCGCGACCGATGGTCTTCCGCTTCTCCTCCGGGTCGGAGATCCCGGCCAGGGCGTCGAGGAACCGCTTCTCGGCGTCCACGACGTGCAGGTCGACGCCGGTCGCGGCCACGAAGTCGCGCTCGACCTGCTCGGCCTCACCCTTGCGCAGCAGCCCGTGGTCGACGAACACGCAGGTCAGCCGGTCGCCGATCGCCCGCTGCACCAGGGCGGCGGCGACGGCCGAGTCCACGCCGCCGGACAGCCCGCAGATCGCATGGCCGTCGCCCACCTGCTCGCGAATCCGCTCGATCTGCTCCTCGACGATGTTGACCATGGTCCAGGTCTGGCGGCAGCCGGCGATCTGGTGCAGGAAGTGCTCGAGCACCCGCTGTCCGTGCTGGGTGTGCAGCACCTCGGGGTGCCACTGGACGCCGGCCAGCCCGCGCGGGACGTCCTCGAACGCGGCCACCGGGGTGGCAGCGGTGGAGGCGAGTACGGCGAACCCGTCGGGTGCCGCCGTGACCGAGTCGCCGTGGGACATCCAGACGGTGTGCTCGGCGGGGATCTCGGCCAGCAGGGTGCCCGGGTGCCCGACGGCGACCTGGGTCCGGCCGTACTCACGGGCGCCGGTGTGCGAGACCGTCCCGCCGAGTGCCTGGGCCATGAGCTGGAAGCCGTAACACATTCCGAACACGGGGACGCCGCCGTCGAACAGGGCCCCGTCGATCCCGGGTGCCCCTTCGGCGTACACCGAGGACGGGCCGCCGGAGAGAATGATCGCCTTCGGTTCCCGAGCCAGCATCTCCGCGACCGGCGTCGAGTGCGGGACGATCTCGGAGTAGACCCGGGCCTCGCGCACCCGGCGGGCGATCAGCTGGGCGTACTGCGCACCGAAGTCGACCACCAGGACCAGGTCGTGCTCCGGGTGCTCCATGGGCGCAGCCTATCGAGGCATGCGGATCGTTCCCGCACCTCACCCCTGGGTACGCCGCCACGATCTCCCCCGCGAGCGTCACCCTGCGGCGCGGGCCGCAACAAGCCACGGGTCGGTGGATCAGTGGCCGTGGAACGCCTCCTCGAGCCACCACGACCCGCGGTCTCGGGTGACCTTGGCGTCGATCAGCAGCGGGGCGGAGCGTGGCCCGGCCAGCCAGGGCGTGACCGGTGACAGGTCTTCCACGCCGCGCACGGTGATCGCCTCGAAGCCGTAGCCGCGACCGATCGATGCGATGTCGGTCTCGGGGAACGTCACGGTGTCCAGGGGATGGCCGTCGGGGCCGAAGTGGTGCACCTCGGCCCCATACGCGTCGTCGTTGTAGATCACCACCACCATCGGAAGACCGAGCCGCCGCACCGTGTCGAGCTCCGCTGCCGCCATCAGTGCGCCGCCGTCGCCGAGCGCCGCGATCGGGAGCCGGTCGGGCTGGGCGAGCGCGGCGCCGATCGCGGTGGCCAGGCCCAGGCCGATCGACTGGAAGGCTTGGGTGAAGCAGAAACCGCGCTGGTCGGGCACAGACAGGATACATGCTCGGGTAGCCCATGAAGTTGCCCGAGTCGACCGCGACCACCCGCTCTGGTGGCAACAGGTCGTCCAGCGCGATCGACAGGCTCCGGGGGTCGATGCGCTCACCGCTGCTGGCGTCCTGGTAGCCGACGTCGCGCCAGCGGATCTCCCGTGCGATGCGGTCGCGCAGCTCGTCGGTGCGGTAGCCATCGCCGGTCTCGGCGGAGTCGGCCAGGTCGAGCAACGCCTTCGCTGTCGCCGCGACGTCTCCCAAGACGCCGAGTTGGATGTCCCGGTGTGCGCCGAGGGCGTCTGAGGTGTCGTCGACCTGCACCACGGTCGCCGCCGGATCAATGAGGCGGCCGTGCCGCATGGTCCACATGTTCAATGCGCACCCCCAGCCCACGATCAGGTCCGCGGCCCCGATCAACTCGGCCGCCAGTGGCGAGGCGAAGCCGCCGGAAACGTCGAGCGACCAGGGGTTGCCAACGAACAGGCCACGGGCGACCGCCGACGTGGCCAGCAGCGCGCCGTACCGCTCGGCGACACGCTCCAGCGGTGCGCGCGCGCCGCGGGCGCCCCGCCCGGCCACGAAAACCGGGCGCCGGGACCGCTCCAGGGCCTCAGCGAGCGAGGCCAGGTCGACGGGACCCGGTGGCTTCGCGTGAGGTGGCTGCGGGAGCACGGGCGCCCCTCCGGGTGTCCCTTCAGCCTGCACGTGCACCGGCAGGTTCAGCAGGACGGTACGCCGCTGATGCCTGGCCACCGCGACCGCCTCGGTCGCCTCGGCCACCGCGCGGTCACCGGACGTGACGCGGAGGGGCACAGCGCCCACCGCGCGGGCCAGGTCTGCCTGGTCGACGTAGAAGTTCGAGCGCGGCTCGGTCACCTCGGCGGCCAGGACGAGCAGCGGGGTGCGGCTCTTGGCCGCCTCGGCGATCCCGGTCATCGCGTTGGTGAGACCGCAACCCTGGTGGACCGTCACCGCGACCACCGAATCCGCGGTCCGGGCGAACGCATCGGCCATCGTCGCGGCGCCTCCCTCGTGCCGGGCGGCCACGAAGCGGGCCCCCCGCGCGGTCATCGCGTTGGTGACGTGGAAGTTGCCCGACCCCACGACGCCGAACACGTGGTCGACGCCGAGCGCCACCACGGTCTCCCCGACCGCCTCGGCGACGTTCACTGCCGGTCAACGAGCGCAAGCACCCGGGCCGGCGCGCCCGACCCTGTGACGATCGGCAGCGGACCGGCGATCACGATCGCGCCGGTCGCCGGCAGCTGCGAGAGGTTCTGGAGCTGGGTGAGGCCGTACTTGTCGTTGCCCATCAGAAACGAGTGGCAGGGAAACGCAGGATCGAAGGAGTGCGCAGCGCCCGCGTCGGTGCCCACGGTTTCCACGCCCACGCCGATCACTGGAGACTGCTCGGCCACCCACCGCGCGCACTCCGGGCTCATGCCGGGCGTGTGCGGGCCGTTCTCGTCGGCGTTGGTGAACGCCTCCTGAGACGCCGACCGCGCGTCCCACCCGGTCCTGTAGAGCAGCCAGCTGCCCTCGGCGAGCGGCTCGTTCTCGGCCTCCCATCCCTTGATGTGATCGACCTCCAGCAGGAAGTCGGGATCCTGGTCGGCCTGTGCCGAGAAGTCCAGGACGTACGCCGGGGCGATGAGGCGCTTCGCCGGAACCGTGGCCACGTCGTCCTTTCCCTGGCCCGTGACCCAGTGGTTGGGCGCGTCGAAATGGGTGCCCGTGTGCTCACCGGTACGGAAGTTGTTCCAGTACCACCCAGGTCCGCGGTCGTCGTACCGGCTGATCTCCTCCAGCTCGAACCGAGCTGTCTGACCGAACGGCTCGGGCAGCTGAAGCACGGGCGTCTGGCGAGACAGCGGTGCGGTGAGGTCGACGACCTCGATGGCTCCGGTCGCCAGACCGGCGGCGAGATCGGACAGGGTTGACATGCGTCCTCCTGGGTGCCGGAACGGAGCAACCTGGCGGCAGGCGGCCGCCTCCTATCGGATCGTAGCGTCGGAAGCGGTCGGGAGCGCCCGCTCCGTAATGGCCCATGGGGAGTGGCCATGGCGCTTCCAGTTGCGCCGTAGAAGGTGGGAGCAAGCCATGCCCGCGACCCTCAATCCGACGTGATGCCCCTCGAGACCGGTCGCTGGACGACGACGGGCTCACTAGGCCGTAGATGCGCGTCAGACCACTTTCCTGCGAGCTCCGCTCGCACGAGGGGCCCGAACGCATCAGGGCCCGGCCGGGGAGGGAGGGTGGCCGGGCCCTGACCGTCCACGCAACGTGCTGGACGCGTGGACAATGGGACCCGGCCTGGGAGGGAGCAAAGCACCGGGTCCGCTGGTCCAACGAGCCGAAATCGCCCGGGTTACGACTGGTACGGATGAGTTTTCTGGAGATTCTTGGGGCGGGTCAGCCGACGCCGACGATGGGCAGCCGCAGGGCACCCGGCGCCGCGTCCGGGACCGCAGGTTCCCGCGGCGGGACCGGGGCGAGTGGCTGGTACGCCGCCCCGAGCGGTGGCCGGGTGTCGCCCTCCCCCTTGTTCGGCCAGTAGGCCATGGCCCGCTCGGCCTGCGCGGTGATCGTCAGGGACGGGTTCACGCCCAGGTTGGCCGAGATGGCGGAGCCGTCGACCACGTGCAGGCCGGGGTGTCCGTAGACCCGGTGGTAGGGGTCCACCACGCCGGTCTCGGCCGAGTCACCGATCGGGCAGCCGCCGATGAAGTGGGCGGTGAGCGGCCGGTTGAACGGCTCCCCGATCGAGCCGCCGGCGGTGCCGCCCATGAGCCGGGCCATCCGGCGCACCGCCTCGTTGGCGGCAGGGATCCACGTCGGGTTGGGCTTGCCGTGGCCCTGCCGCGAGGAGAGCACCCAGCCGACGGGCGTCTTCTTCGGGAAGGTGGTGATCGAGTTGTCGAGGGACTGCATCACCAGCGCGATGATCGTGCGCTCCGACCAGTGCCTGAAGTCGTACAGCGCCCGGACGTTCCGCTTCTGACCCCACATCTCCGAAAGCCAGGTGCGCCACCGCGGCCGCGGCCCGTCGTCATCGGTCAGCACGGTCTGCATCAGGGACATGAAGTTGGAGCCCTTGCCGTACCGCACGGGCTCGATGTGAGTGTGCTCGTCGGGGTGGAAGGACGACGTGATCGCGATGCCCTGGCTGTAGTCGACGGTCAGGTCGGGAGCGATGGCGCCCAGGATCGACTCGGAGTTGGTGCGGGTGAGGTAGCCCAGCCGGTCACTGAGGCGGGGCAGGTCCCCTTCGGCCTTGAGCCGGTGCAGCAGCTTCTGCGTGCCCAGCGCCGCCGCTGAGAACACCACGTGCTCGGCCGTGAACGTCTTGGTGGCCGAGCGCCTGGAGACCTTGGCCTTGGTCCAGCGCGCATCCACCCGGTAGCCGCCACTGTCCAGTGGGCGCACCCGGGTCACGGTGGTCAGCGGGTGGACGACGGCGCCCTGCTGCTCCGCGAGGTAGAGATAGTTCTTGACCAGGGTGTTCTTGGCGTTGTGGCGGCAGCCGGTCATGCACTCACCGCAGCCCAGGCAGGGAGCCCGGTCCGGCCCGGCGCCACCGAAGTAGGGGTCGGCGACGGCCTCACCCGGGTGCTGCCCGGGGCCGCCGAAGAACACGCCGACGGGGGTGGGGTGGAAGGTGTCGCCCACACCCATCTCGCCGGCCACCTTCTCCATCACCTCGTCACTCGGCGTGCGCAGGGGGTTCTCGACCACGCCCAGCATCCGCTTCGCCTGGTCGTAGTACGGCGCCAGCTCGGCCCGCCAGTCGCAGATGTGGGCCCACTGGGGGTCTGCGTAGAACGCGTCGAGCGGCTCATAGAGCGTGTTGGCGTAGACAAGAGACCCGCCGCCCACGCCCGCGCCGGCCACGATCATGCAGTCCTTGACCATGTCGATGCGCTGGATGCCGTAGCAGCCGATCCCCGGCGCGAACAGGAAGTTCTTCACGTCCCAGGAGCTCGTGGGCAGGCTGTCGTCGTCCATCCGCGGCCCGGCCTCGAGTACGCCGACGCGGTAGCCCTTCTCGGTCAGCCGAAGAGCCGTGGCGGAACCGCCGAAGCCCGAGCCGATGACCAGGACGTCGTAGTCGTGGCGCGCCTCTGGACTCGAAGCCCCCTGCGAGGTGGGGAACGAGACGTCGGGATCGGCGACCATTACGGCCTTCCCAGCTTCTTCATCAGCCGCAGGTTGGCCGTCATCACCTTCTCGTAGGTCCGGTCGGACATGCCGAACATGGGCGCGAGCCGGATCAGCCGCTGCGTAGCGACCGACTGCGACTCGGTGTAGCGATGGATGCCCTCACTGCCCTGCCGTCGACCCAGGCCAGACTGGCGCATGCCACCCATCGGAGAGTCGATGCTGCCGAACGTCGCCCCGAACGCCTCGTTGATGTTGACCGTTCCGCAGGTGATGTGCCGCGCCATCTCGCGGGCGCGGGTTCCGCTCCGGCTGTAGATCGAGGCGTTGAGGCCGTACTCGCCGGCGTTGGCCCGTGCGACCGCGTCCGCCTCGTCGTGGAACCGGTACAGCGAGATCACCGGCCCGAAGGTCTCGTGCCCGAAGCAGGTCATGTCCGGGGTGACGCCCTCGAGGATGGTGGGCTCGAAGAAGTAGGGGCCGAGGTCCGGTCGGGCCTTGCCGCCGGTCAGCACGCGGGCACCCTTGGCGACCGCGTCGTCCACGTGCGCAACGACGGTGTCGAGCTGCTCCTGGGAGATCAGGGAGCCCATGTCATTGCCCCAGTCGAGCGTCGCACCGAGCGTCATCGCCTCGGTCCGCGCCACGAATCGCTCGACGAATCGGTCGTAGACCTGGTCGGCCACGAACATCCGTTCCATCGACACGCACAGCTGTCCGGCGTTGGAGAACGACGCCCGGACGGCACCCTCGGCGGCCTTCTCGAGGTCGGCGTCGCGCAGCACGAGGAGCGGGTTCTTGCCACCGAGCTCCAGGGAGCACCCGATCAGCCGCTCGGCGCACTGCTTGGCAATGAGCCTGCCGGTGGCGGTCGAGCCGGTGAAGCAGATGTAGTCGGCGCGCTGGATGATCGACGTGCCGACCTTCGATCCGGGGCCGGCCACCACCTGCCACAGGTCCCTCGGGAACCCGGCTTTCTCGAGGAGGTCGGCGGCGAGCAGCGCGGAGAGCATGGTCTGCGCGTCCGGCTTGGCCACCACGGCGTTGCCGGCGAGGAGCGCGGGAAGGCCGTCACACAGCGCCATCGTGAACGGGTAGTTCCACGGCGAGATGATGCCCACGACGCCCTTCGGCACCCGGTTGACCTCGACCCGGGTGAGCCCCGGGACCACGCCGATCCTGCGCTGGGGGTCGAGGTGCTCGTGTGCCGTGCGGGCGTAGTAGCGGGCCGTCAACGCGATGTGCAGCGGCTCGTCGGACGCATGCTTGCGGGCCTTGCCCGACTCCCACACGATCAGGTCGTTGATCTCCTGCTGCCGGTCCAGCACCAGGTCGTGCAGCCGGAGCAGCGTGGCGGCACGCTCGTCCAGGCTCGTGCGGGCCCAGATCGCCTGGGCGCGCTCGGCGCGGGCGAACGCCTGGGCGACGTCGTCGTCACTGGACTGCGGGATGTGGGCGAGCGGCTGGCCGTTGAGCGGGGAGCCGAGCTCGGCGGTCTGTCCCGAGGTCGCGAGGACGCGTGCGGTGAGGCGCTGGACATACTCCGGCTCGAGGGCATAGGACGCCGCCGGGTCGTGCTCGGGGTCCGCCGGACCGTCGAGGAGCGGGCCACCGGCGGGGTTCTGAGCGCTCATGACGCCGAGGGTACTCGCGTGTCTACCCCGCGGTAGGCGGGTGAGACGGTTGACACATCTTCTTGATCTGTCAAGTGATCTCCGAGTCGACCCAGCGACTCACTCGACGCAGAACTCGTTGCCCTCTGGATCCGTCATGACCACGATCGGGTCTCGCCACAGCACCGTCGCGCCCAGGCCCTCCAGCCGTCGCACCTCGTCCTCGACGGTGCCCGGGGCACGGAGATCGAAGTGCATCCGGTTCTTGGCCGTCTTGGGCTCCGGCACTCGCTGGAACCAGATGTTCGGGCCGCCCCAACCGGGTGCCTCGACGAACGCCTTGTCCGACGTGGAGTCCTCGTCGAGGTCGGTCCCGAGGGCGGCGGACCAGAACCGACCGAGCACCAGCGCGTCGGCCGCGTCGAAGGTCACCGACTTGATGAATGTGCCCATGCGGGCAAGGTACCCGGCTCGACCCTCCGGGGGGTCAGACGATGTCGGGGGCACTGACGCGCGCTTCGTCGGCCTCCTGGTCCGTCAGCTTGAGCTGGCTCTGACGCTCCGCCTCGACCCGGCGCAGGTAGTGGTCGACCTCGTCGTCGGTCCGCGCGTCGTCCCAGCCGAGCTCGGCCGCCATCAGCCGGGCCGCTGGCTCCGCTGCGTGCACGCCCCGGTCGAAGGTCTCGATGGAGATCCGCGTTCGGCGGGTGAGCACGTCGTCGAGGTGCCGGGCACCCTCGTGCGTCACGGCGTACACGACCTCGGCGGCGAGGTAGTCCTCGGCGTCCTGCAACGGTGAGGCGAGCTCGGGCCGCTCGGCGCACAGGTCGAGCAGGTCGTCGACCAGGCCGCCGTACCGGCCGAGGAGGTGGTCGATCCTGGCCACGTGCAGCCCGGCACGCCGGGACAACAGCACCCGCTGGTTCGAGCGGGTTTCGAAGTCGGCGGCGCCGACCAACGGGACCCGATCGGTGATCGAGTCCCGCACGTTCGTGTTGACGATGGTCCGCAGTGAGTGGGCGGCAGCGTCGATCGCGTCCTTCGCCATGACCCGGTACGTCGTGAGCTTGCCGCCGGCGATCATGACCAGGCCAGGGACCGGCGTGACGACCGTGTGCTCGCGGGAGATCTTGGACGTCGGTTCGGACTCGCCGGCCAGCAGCGGCCTCAGCCCGGCGTACACGCCTTCGACGTCGTCATGGTCGAGCGGCTCGCGCAGGATCGTGTTGACGTGGGCGAGCAGGTAGTCGATGTCGGCCCGGCTGGCGGCCGGGTGCGCCTTGTCGAGGTTCCAGTCGGTGTCGGTCGTGCCGATGATCCAGTGCCGGCCCCAGGGGATCACGAACAGCACGGAGGTCTCGGTCCTGGTGATGAAGCCGGTCTCCGAACGGATCCGATCGCGCGGCACCACCAGGTGGATGCCCTTGCTGGCCTGCACGTTGAGGCTGCCGCGACCCCCGACCATCTCCTGGATCTCGTCGGTCCACACCCCCGCCGCGTTCACGACGACCCGGGCCCGTACCTCGAGCTCGCGGCCGGTCTCCAGGTCGACCGCGCGGACTCCGACGACGCGCTCGCCCTCGCGCAGGAAGCCGACCACCTGGGTGCGAGTGGCCACATGAGCGCCGTGCCCGGCGGCACTGCGGGCAAGGGCGACCACCATTCTGCGCGTCGTCGACCTGGCAGTCGTAGTAGCGGATGGCGCCGGTCAGGTCTTCGGTGCGCAGGTCCGGCGCGATCCGGGCCACCTGGCGGCGGAAGAGGTGCCGGTGTCGCGGCACGCCCATGTCGTACTTGCCCAGCATCGCCATCGCGTCGTACAGCGCGAGCCCGGCGCCCACGTAGGGGCGCTCGAGAGTCTTGTGCAGCGGGTAGAGGAAAGGAACGGGACGGACGAGGTGCGGGGCCAGCCGGGTGAGCAGCAGGCCGCGCTCCGCCAAGGCCTCGCGAACCAGCGCGAAGTCGTACATCTCCAGGTATCGCAGGCCGCCGTGGATCAGCTTGCTGCTCCGGCTGCTGGTTCCCGATGCCAGGTCGCGCTGCTCCATCAGTCCGGTGGCCAGGCCCCGGGTGACCGCGTCGAGGGCCGTGCCGGCGCCGACGACGCCGCCGCCGACCACGAGGACGTCGAGCTCCCCGGTGCTCGGTGTCTGCGCGAGCGTGTCGAGGGCGGTCGCCCGGGCCGCGGGGCTCAGCGCGCTCGACCGGCTCATGTCCGCCAACCTATCCGGGCTGAACGGCTACTCGACCACGACCTCGACCCGCTGGAACTCCTTGAGGTCGGTGTAGCCGGTGGTGGCCAGGGACCGCTTGAGGGCACCGATCAGGTTCATGGTTCCGTCGGCGACCCGGGACGGGCCGAACAGGATCTCCTGCAGCGAGCCGATGGTGCCGATCTCGACCCGCTCCCCCCGCGGCAGCGCCGCGTGCCAGGACTCGGCACCCCAGTGGAACCCCCGGCCCGGCGCCTCGGCGGCGCGAGCGAACGGCGAGCCCACCATGACCGCATCGGAGCCACAGGCGACCGCCTTCGCGATGTCGCCGGACTTGCCGATGGAGCCGTCGGCGATGACGTGCACGTATCGGCCGCCGGACTCGTCGAGGTAGTCCCGTCGGGCAGCGGCCACGTCCGCGACGGCGCTGGCCATCGGAACCGCGATCCCGAGCACGGTGCGCGTGGTGTGTGCCGCCCCGCCGCCGAACCCGACCAGGACTCCGGCCGCACCCGTCCGCATCAGGTGCAGGGCGGCCTGGTACGTCGCACAGCCGCCGACGATGACGGGGACGTCGAGCTCGTAGATGAACTCCTTGAGGTTGAGCGGCTCGGCCTGGCTCGAGACGTGCTCGGCGGACACCGTGGTGCCCCGGATCACGAACATGTCGACGCCCGCGTCGACCACCGCCTTGGCGTACTCCTTGGTCCGCTGCGGCGACAACGACCCGGCGACGGTGATGCCCGCCGCACGGATCTGGTGCAGACGCTCGGTGATCAGCTCCGGCCTGATCGGCTCGCGGTAGATCTCCTGCATCCGCGTGGTCGCCTCGCCCCCGCGCAGCCCGGCGACCTCCTCCAGCAGCGGCGCCGGGTCGTCGTACCGGGTCCAGAGGCCCTCGAGGTTCAGGACGCCGAGCCCGCCGGCCTTGCCGAACGCGATGGCGGTCTCCGGCGACATCACCGAGTCCATGGGCGCGGCCAGCACCGGAAGCTCGAACCGGTAGGCGTCGATCTGCCACGCGACACTGACCTCCTCGGGGTCGCGGGTGCGCCTGGAGGGCACGATCGCAACATCGTCGAACGAGTAGGCGCGGCGGGCGCGCTTGGCCCGGCCGATGTCGATCTCGGTCATGTGTGATCCTTCGCTGGTCGAGCCTGTCGAGACCCAGTGGCCTACGATCTCAGGTCGGCGGGACCTTCACCACATTGCCCCGGGCGGTCCGCGGCGACTTCTCGAGGCAGCCGCGACCCCCAATAATCAGGAGCAGGGAAACCCCATTATTGGGGAAGTCCGGGCCATATTTGCTGATCCGGTGGCGAAATTTGTGTAGTTGCTGAACGGTGGGGCGGCATGACCCGCCCCCGCCCCGCCCACCGTCAGCAACCAACAAACCATCGGCGTCACCCACACGCCAGCTCCGGATTCGCCCGCGCACGACTGGTCACCTCTGGCATCGCGCTCGTCGGGATACTCACAGCAAGCGTCGCTGCCGCCGCCACTCCACACCAGAGGGAGCGTGCGGCCGCCCCTGCGCAGGGGGACCAGTCAGCGGCCGCCGCGCAGACACTCGCGGCGCCCGATCCGGTGTTCCTCCGAAGCGCCACCGACACGGTGCTGAGAGTCGGCTGGACCCCGCCACCGGACACCGACAGGTACCGCCTGCAGTTCGCCACGACTCCCGACATGAGCGACGCCCGGAACCGGTGGACGAGCCGGACCAGGTTCCCGCTCAAGGGCCTTGAGCCGGACACCGAGTACTACGTCCGGGTCCGCGTCGTCGACGCAGCCGCGATGCGTTCGCTCAGCCCCTACTCCGAGATCTCCACGATGAGCACCCTCGCGCCCGGCGGTCCGGCACCGGCACCGGCACCGCCCAACCAGCCCGAGCCCCCGAACGAGCCCGAGCCGCCCAACCAGCCGGAGCCGCCCAACGAGCCCGAGCCGCCCAACCAGCCCGAGCCGCCGGCGCCGCCCAATGGCGACGGGCCGCTGTTCGGGGCGAACTACAGCTCCAGCGTCGACGAGAGCGTCTACGAAGGCCGCGCGCAGGCGGCGCGCATCTTCTGGCAGCAGCTCAACGGCGCCGACTTCTCCAGGTCCAAGGCTGTCCAGGAAGCCCGGGCCGACGGCATCAAGACGTTCGTCATCTCGTGGCACGATCGCGACGCGGACAACGTGCGCGCCTTCCTGGCGACCATCCCCGACGGCCTCACGATCTATGCCGCGTTCAACCACGAGCCCGAGAACGACACCGGAGGACCCGGCTCCGCGGCGTACCAGTCCTGGTCGAACGAGTGGAAGCGCATCTGGACCGTCCAGTCACCCATCATCCGCAGGGAGGGCTTCATCCCGACCGCGATCATCATGGCCTACACCCTCAACAAGGGTTCGGGTCGTGACCTCGCCGACTGGACGCCACCTCGCGGCACCGTCGACGTCTTCGCCTTCGACGCCTACACCCGCGGCCGTGACCCGGCCGCCATGGTCGACAGGATGAAGGAAGGGGCGAGGGCTGCAGGCGTCTCGCGCACCGGCATCGGCGAGACGGGCGGCCCGGTCAGTGACCCCGAGCGCCTCCAGAAGGTGCGGCAGCTCAAGGCCGAGCTCACGAACGAGAGCATGTTCGAGTGGGCGCTGTACTGGAATGCCCGCGGGTCCAGCGGCTGGGACGGCCGCATGGACGGAGAGACCGCGGACGTCTGGTTCGGCTAGGGAGGCACGAACCGGGGCTTGTCTCTCAATCCTGGCCGTCACTCGCGGGGCGGGCCATGGGATTGAGAGACAAGCCCCCGCCGCCCCAGCCCCGACCCAGTCCTAGCGTCCCGGGTAGTTCGGCGCCTCGACGGTCATCTGGACGTCGTGCGGGTGGCTCTCCTTGAGCGACGCCGAGGTGATCCGGACGAAGCGGCCCTTCTCCTGTAGCTCGGGAACGGTGCGCGCACCGACGTAGAACATCGACTGGTTGAGACCGCCGATCAGCTGGTGGGCGACGGCGGCGAGCGGACCGCGGTAGGCCACCTGACCCTCGATCCCCTCCGGCACGATCTTGTCGTCGCTGGACACCTCCGCCTGGAAGTAGCGGTCCTTCGAGTACGACTTCTTGCCCCGGCTGGACATGGCTCCGAGTGAGCCCATGCCGCGGTAGGACTTGTACTGCTTGCCGTTGACGAACACCAGCTCGCCCGGCGACTCCTCGCAGCCCGCCAGCAGCGACCCGAGCATGACCGTGTCGGCTCCCGCGACGATCGCCTTGGCGATCTCGCCGGAGTGCTTCATCCCACCATCGGCGATCACGGGTACGCCGGCCGGCTTGCACGCCAGCGACGCCTCGTAGACCGCGGTGACCTGCGGGGCACCGACACCCGTGACCACCCGCGTCGTGCAGATCGAGCCCGGCCCGACGCCGACCTTGACCGCGTCGGCGCCGGCGTCGACGAACGCCTGGGCGCCCTCGCGGGTGGCGACGTTGCCGCCGATGACCTGCACGTGCCGCGTGGCGGAGTCGGACTTGAGTCGCTGCACCATCTCGATCAGCATCCGGACGTGGCCGTGGGCGGTGTCGGCGACAAGAACGTCGACGCCGGCGTCGACCAGAGTGGTGGCCCGCTCCCAGGCGTCTCCGAAGTAGCCGATGGCGGCGCCGACCATCAGCCGTCCGTCGGCGTCCTGCGAGGTGTGCGGGAACTGTTCGTTCTTCACGAAGTCCTTGACCGTGATGAGTCCGCCCAACCGCCCGTCGTCATCGATCAGCGGGAGCCGCTCGCGCTTGTGCTTGCGCAACAGCAGGGCAGCGTCCTCGCGGGAGATGCCCAACCGGCCGGTCACCAGGCCCTCGGCGGTCATCACCTCGGTGACCTTGGTCGTCGCCCACTCCGCCACGGGCGTGAAGCGGAGGTCGCGGTTGGTGATGATGCCGAGCAGCCGGTTGTCCGTGTCGACGACGGGCAGGCCGGAGACGCGGTACTCGCCACACACACGGTCGAGCTCCTCGAGCGTGGCGTCGGGACCGATCGTGACCGGGTTCGAGATGATCCCGGTCTGGGTCCGCTTGACGAGGTCGACCTGGTAGGCCTGGTCTTCGATCGACAGGTTCCGGTGCAGCACTCCGATCCCGCCTTGGCGGGCCATCGCAATGGCCATCCGGGACTCCGTCACCGTGTCCATGGCGGCACTGACCAGGGGCACCTTGACGTTGATCCCACGGGTGAGCCGCGACGTCGTGTCGATGTCGGTGGGCGCGAGGTCGGAGCGCCCGGGCAGCAGCAGCACGTCGTCGTACGTCAGGCCGAGGGCGGCGAACTTGTCCGGAACGCCTTCGGGCGTCAGGTGGTCTTCCACGGTGCTTGGGCCGACCTTTCCACTGGGAGACACCCCCGAGTCTATCGGCGGGCCGCGTTCCGTTCCGAACCCCACGCCTGACACCCTGTGGGCATGGGGGCGGGTGTCCGTGGGATCGACACACGGTTGGTGGTGGCCGGGTCGGCCCTGGCGGCCGCGGTGCTCAGGTTCCCCGGGCTCCTCGTCCCGGCGGGCGCCGACGAGAGCGGCTTCACGCTCGTAGCCCGTCATTGGGACCCGCAGCCGGACAGCATGTTCGGCCCCTACTGGCTGGACCGCCCGCCGGCGGTGATCGCGCTGGTCAAGGTCTCCGACATGGTCGGCGGCCCGACGTTCCTGCGGGTGGTCGCCGCCGTCGGCTGCGCGCTGCTCGTCGTCCTTGCCGCCGCGACCGCTCGTGCTGCGCTGAGGTACGCCGGCGAGGCCGACGAGCGGATGGTGACCCGCACCGGGGCGTGGACCGCTGTGCTGACCGCCGCGTTCACCTCGAACTCGATGATCGACACGGTGATGGCCAAGGGCGAGGTGCTGGGGATCCCGTTCGTGGTGCTCAGCTTCTGGCTGACCCTGCTGGCCTTGAACAGACCCCGGGTCGACGGAGCCGGCCTTGCCCTCGCCATGGGGTCGGGGTTCGCCGCCACGATGGCCCTGGGCATGAAGCAGAACATGGTCGGTGGGCTCGTGTTCGCCGCCGTGATCCTGGTGGGGTCCCGGTTGACGCACCGGCTGAGCACCGGGGACCTGCTCCGGCTGGGAGCCATGGTCACCGGCGGAGCGTTGGTCCCGATGCTGGCGACGGCGGTGTGGGCGGTGAGCGCCGGAGTCCGTCTCGAGTCGGTCTGGTACGCGATCTACGGCTTCCGGTCCCAGGCGCTCGCGGTGATCCTCGAGAGCAACATCGACGCCCCGGCGATCCGGGCCATGCTGCTCCTGGGCACCGTGATCGCCACCGGGATGGCCTTCGTGGTGGCAGGCGCCGTCGCGCACGTGCGCCGCCTGTGGCTCGTCGACGGGCCGCTGACCGTCGCGGCCCTCGTGGTTGTCGCCGTGGACACCAGCGGCCTGGTCCTGAGCGGCAGCTACTGGCAGGCCTACCTCTTCATCCTGATTCCAGGCGTGGTGCTCTGCACGACCCTGTTGCTGTCAATCCGGGTGCACGTGGCCCGGCGGGTGTGGCTGCTCACGATCCTGGCGATGGTCAGCGCGCTGGTGTCCTCAGTGGTCCGGACCGGGTTGTACGTCGCCGACATCCGGACGCCGACAGCGGTCCGTTCCGGCGAGGCGATCGCGGCGGCCTCCGAGCCCGGCGACACGATCGTGGTCTACGGCGGCCGGGCAGAGCTGGTGCTCGCCAGCGGACTGGAGTCGCCGTACGAGCATCTCTGGTCCTTGCCGATGCGCACACGCGACCCGGACCTCGACGAGCTGAAGGGCGTGTTGAGGGGTCCAGACGCCCCCACCTGGCTGGTGTTCTGGGCTCCGCGCTCGGGCTGGAACGCACTGGGCGAGTCCCTGACGCCGATTGTCGACCAGCGGTACGAGTTCCACGGGCTGGCCTGCGACGACCACCCGGTCTATCTCCTCGCGGGCGAGTCCCGCCCAGCCATCGAGCCCAACTGCGACGACTGACCCCACGAGCGCGAGCCGTCGTGAGTTACCACCCGAAATGGCGCGAGCCGTCGTGAGTTTCCGCAAACTCACGACGGCTCGCGCGCAGGATCAGCTCAGTGGCCGTGTCCGTGACCGTGGCCGGCACCTGCGGCGGAGTCGTCCTCCTCCTCGGGCTTGTCGACCACCAGGGTCTCGGTCGTGAGCAGCATGCCCGCGATCGAGCTGGCGTTGACGAGCGCCGAGCGGGTGACCTTGACCGGGTCCAGCACGCCCTGCGCGACCAGGTCGCCGTACTCGCCGGTGGCGGCGTTGTAGCCGGTCCCGGTGCCAGCCTCGCGGACCTTGGCGACCACGACGTGACCATTGTCGCCGCCGTTCTCCGCGATCCACCGCAGCGGCTGGTCCAGCGCCTTGCGCACGATCCGCACGCCGACGGCCTCGTCACCCTCGAGCCCGAGGTCGTCGGAGAGCACCGAGGCGGCGTGGATCAGGGCGGAGCCACCACCAGCGACAATGCCTTCCTCGATCGCGGCCCGGGTCGCCGAGACGGCGTCCTCGATCCGGTGCTTCTTCTCCTTGAGCTCGACCTCGGTGGCAGCGCCGACCTTGACGACGCACACCCCGCCGGCCAGCTTGGCGAGCCGCTCCTGGAGCTTCTCGCGGTCCCAGTCGGAGTCGGTGTTCTCGATCTCGGCCTTGATCTGGTTGACCCGGCCGTTGACCGTGGCCTTGTCGCCGCCACCGTCGACGATGGTGGTGTTGTCCTTGGTGATGACGACCCGGCGGGCCTGGCCCAGCACCTCGAGCCCGACCTGGTCGAGCTTCAGGCCGACCTCGGGGGCGATCACCTGACCGCCGGTCAGGGTGGCGATGTCCTCCATCATTGCCTTGCGGCGGTCACCGAACGCCGGGCTCTTGACGGCGACGGCGTTGAACGTGCCACGGATCTTGTTCACGACCAGCGTGGACAGCGCCTCGCCCTCGACGTCCTCGGCGAGGATGAAGAGTGGCTTGCCGGCCGCGATGACCTTCTCCAGCAGCGGAAGCAGGTCCGCGACCGCCCCGATCTTGCCCTGGTGCAGCAGGATGTACGGATCGTCGAGGACGGCCTCCATCCGCTCCGGGTCGGAGACGAAGTACGCCGAGATGTAGCCCTTGTCGAACTGCATGCCCTCGGTGAACTCCAGCTCGGTGCCCATGGTGTTGGACTCCTCGACGGTGATCACGCCGTCCTTGCCGACCTTGTCGAAGGACTCGGCGAGCAGCTCACCGATGTGGCTGTCTCGCGAGCTGATGGTGGCGACCGAGGCCATGTCCTCCTTGGAGTCGACCTCGCGGGCCGACTCCAAGAGGGCGTCGTTGACGGCCTCGGCGGCGGCGTCCATGCCCCGCTTGAGGCCCATCGGGTTGGCGCCGGCGGCCACCGCCCGGAGGCCCTCGTGCACCATGGCCTGGGCGAGCACCGTCGCGGTCGTCGTACCGTCACCGGCGATGTCGTTGGTTTTGGTGGCAACTTCCTTGGTCAGCTGCGCACCGAGGTTCTCGAACGGGTCGTCCAGCTCGATCTCACGGGCGACGGTCACCCCGTCGTTGGTGATGGTCGGGGCGCCCCACTTCTTGTCCAGGACGACGTAGCGACCCTTGGGCCCCAGCGTCACCTTGACCGTGTCAGCGAGGGCGTCGACACCGCGCTCGAGCGCCCGGCGGGCGCTCTCGTCGAACTCAAGAATCTTGGGCATTGTTCAGCCTTTCTGCGGCTCGCGGAACGTCGGGTGAGCTGGCGCGCGGCTGGCAAGGACGGGGGCGCGAAGGCGACCTTGAGCGAAGCGGGTCGTCGAGCGCCCCCGCCGCAGCCAGGCGTGATGCCAGGTCAGCCGACGACCGCGAGGACGTCGCGGGCGGAAAGAATGAGGTACTCGTCCCCGCCGTACTTGACCTCGGTGCCGCCGTACTTGCTGTAGATGACCTTGTCGCCCACGGCCACGTCGAGCGGGACGCGGTTGCCGTTGTCGTCGATCCGACCCGGGCCGATGGCCAGGACTTCGCCCTCCTGGGGCTTCTCCTTGGCGGTGTCCGGGATGACCAGGCCGGAAGCCGTGGTCTGCTCGGCGTCGAGGGGCTTGACCACGAGGCGGTCCTCGAGGGGCTTGATGTTGACCGACACGATGTCGACCTCCACTTTCTCCACTTGTCTGACTCGATGGAGGACACGGTCCTCCGGACGTTTGAGCCTGCGGTGAGGTACGCCGTCGCGGGGGTCGCACGTTCGTCGCAAGCGCTGGCACCCTCAGGGAGAGAGTGCCAGATCAGACGTTAGCACTCGCCTCGTTGGAGTGCCAGAGAGGGTCCTACCGGTCGGGAAGCGCCAGCCACTCGTCCCAGGTCAGGTCGCGGCCGACGTACCGCGGCGACTCCAGCGGCCAGTCCTCCGCGATCCAGCGCGGCACGAAGTCGTCGAGGGCGTCCTCGAGGTCGGTCCCGACGCACTCGTCGACCACCCACCACGAGATCTCGGCGTCGGCGCCCGGCTTCTCCGGCGGGTCGATGTAGCAGCACCCGAGCAGGGCGGTCTCGTCGGCGTCGAACAGGGCATAGTTGAAGGACTCGTGGGTTTCCATCTCGTCCGCGTGCCGGGCCAGGTCCTCGCGGTCCTGCTCGTGGGTCATGGTCGCCGGCGGCCAGCCCCAGGCCTTCCCGTAGATGCCCCACAGCCGCTCCCTCGAGCCCATGACCGCGACCATGTCCAGGTCGACGTCGTCGGCGCGGATCGGGCGCAGGTGGTGTCCGTACGGCAGTGACACCTTCGTCGGGTGCACGAAGTCCTCCGGCAGCCAGGGTCGGGAGGAGTCAGGCGATGCGTTCATGGGTGGGCCTTTCCGGTGCCAGTCTGGAGCAATCGTCGGGGATTGTCGCGCGGCCGCGAGCAGGCCCGGCCCCGACCGGGCCTGCTCGCGAGCTCCTGCGTGCCTCAGGCCCGCTCGCGCCGGGAGAACAGCAGGCCGGCGGAGAAGATGGTCAGAAGCAGCGGCCCGGTCATGCCGGCCATGTACTGCAGGGGGCTGACGGCGAAGAATGTCGTCAGGCCGCCCAGGACCAGCCCGGTGACACCGATCCAGCGGGCGTACGCGCCGTGGCGAAGCGCCGCGACGCCGACGGCGAGGCCGGTCAGGCCGATGGTGCCCCACAGCCACGGAATGGTGCCGATCCAGTGGCCGAACACCGCGGTGGTCTCGGGGACGAGCAGGTCGGGCTCGCCGACGCCGAAGACGAACTCGGTGGTCAGGCCCGAGCCCATGATCAGGGTCACCGCCACGAGCACCAGCCCGGTCGAGGCGATCCGGGGCAGCAGGCTCTCGCCGCCCAGCCGCTGCTCCAGCTGCCGGAACAGGCCGGCCGCGAAGACCACGAGGAGCAGCGCGCTCACCATGGTGGCGACGTGGAAGAGCATGATCTGGGGGACCATCTCGGACAGGCGATCGATGATGGCGACCGCGTCCCCGGCGATGTCGTCCTCGTAGACGGCGCCGCTGAGGCTGCTGCCGACGACCGAGACGATGCCGGCGAGGCCGGCGCCGAGGCCGGCGACGGCCCAGGCGCGTGAAGTGGTCGGCGCGGCCGGGTCGGCGGCGCGGGGCGTGGTGATCGTGGTGGTCACGTCGAGCTCCTGTGGTTGTGGGATCGGCGCGGTCGACGCCGCGCCCCAACTGTCGGGGCGCCGGGCCCTCGACCACCACGGACAGTGCGAGGTGTACGAGTGGTGTCCGAGTCGCCTCAGCCCGCGTGCACCCGCTCGCCCAGGGCGAGCGCGGCGGCTTCCTCGGGCGTCATCCCGCGGCCGACGTCGAGCGCGTCGTCGTACCGGTCGCTGCCGAGGCGGCCGCGAGCCTCGTCCGCGGCGCCGGTCAGAGCCGCGGCGTCGGGCCGGTAGTAGCCGTACCCGGGCGAGCCCACGGCCTCCCGGATGCCCTGGGCAGCACCGAGCAGGAGCGGCACTCGCGCGTGCCTTCGCTCCGCGGCCTCCAGGACGGCGGTCGTGTCGAGGAAGTAGGCGAGGTTGGCGTGGTCGCCGGTCTCGAGCGAGAGCCGCATGCCCTCGTCGAGATGGGCCCGGGCCCGGTCGTGGTCGGGCCGGCCGAGCTCGACCTGGGACAGGTTGTAGAGCGCGATGTACGTCGTCAGCCGGTCGCCGCGGCGACGTGCCGAGGCCAGCCCGCGCTCGATGTGGTCGACCGCGGAGTCGGGGTCGCCCTCCAGCAGCGCGACGGTGCCGCTCCAGATCCACGACAGCGCCAGGGTCCACTCCCCGTCGGGACCACCCGCCTCGGCGAACGGTCGCGCGGCCTCGAACCTGGCCGCGGCCTCGGCGAGGTCGCCGACAGCGAGGTCGGCGAGGCCCACGCCGGCGATGGCGTTCGCGCGGGTCGTGGCGCTCTCGCCGGCGTGCGCCTCCGCCGCCAGCCACCACACCCGGGCGGCCGCGACGTCGTCCATCGCGAAGCGTCATGGTGGCGGCCGCGAGCTCGGCGCGCGGCCGCACCGACGTCGGCAGCGTCATGGGCCAGCGCAGCCTCGGCCAGCCGCCGACCGAGCGCGTGGTGTCCGCGCAGCCACCAGTACATCCACAGCGCCCAGCAGAACCGGCCGGCCCGGGCGACGTCGCCGCTGGCCGAGGCAGCGCTCGATGGCCGCCGTCAGGTTGGGGTGCTCCGCGTCGATCCGGGCCAGCGCGGCCACCTGACCGCCGTCGCGGTAGCGAGGTGCGACCTCCTCCGCCACGTCCAGGTAGTGCTCAGCGTGGGCGCGCGACGCCGCCTCCCACTCGCCGGCCGTCCTCCAGCCGCGCCCGCGCGTACTGGGCGACCGGCTCCAGCAGCCGGAACCGCGGGACCGTCACCGGCGGCCGGGTCGGTGACGACCAGCGACTGCTCCGACAGCGCCTCGAGCAGTGTGAGCACCGGGTCCGACAGCCCGGCCCGCGCGGCCACGCGCTCGAGGTCGTCGAGCCGGAAGCCGCCGACGAAGACCGACAGCAGCCGCAGCAGCGCCTGCTCGTCGCGGCTCCAGCAGGCCGTGCTCCAGTCGAGGGTCGCCCGCATCGTGCGTTGCCGCTCGGGCAGGTCCCGCGGGCCCTCGACCAGAGCGCGTCGTCGAGCCGCTCGAGGAGGGCGCTCGGGTCGAGCAGCCGGGCCCGGGCCGCAGCCAGCTCGATCGCCGAGGGGAATGCCGGCGAGCCGGACGCAGATCGCGGCGACCGCAACCAGTCGCCTCCGGGCCGGTCCCCCAGCCCGGGCTCACCGAGCGCCGCCCGGTCCAGCAGCAGCCGAGTCGCCGGCGTGTCCCGCTCGACCCGACGTCGGGCAGCGCAAGCGGCTCGACCGCGAACCTCCACCTCGCCGCGCACCCGCAGCGGCGCCCGGCTGGTGGCCAGCACCGTGAGCCCGGGCGCTGCCTCGACCAGGGCGGCGATCTGCGGCGCCACGGCGAGGAGGTGCTCGACGTTGTCGAGGACCAGCAGTAGTCTGGCTGTCTCGCAGCCGCTCGGCCAGGGCGCCGGTCGGGGTCGGGGTCGGGGGTCGGTGCGGCGTCGACGGCGTCGGCGACGGCGGGCAGCACCTGGGCCGGGTCGAGCAGCGGCGCGAGCTCGACGTACGCCACTCCGTCTGCGAAACCGCCGCCCGGCGGTGGCCGCGGCCGCCAGGGCGAGCCGGGTCTTGCCCGACCCCACCGGTACCGGTGAGGGTGACCAGACGGTTCGCGTCCACCAGCTCCACGACCCGGGCGAGCTCCGCGTCTCGTCCCAGCGAGGCTCGTCGTGGGCACGGGCAGGTCCCGCGCCCGCGCCGTCTCGGCGGCGTCGGCCGGCTTCCGTGCGGAGCGGCGACGCGACGGTACGGCGGCGATCAGCGCCGCCCGCGCGTCGCCGTCGGCGCCGAGCGCGTCGGCGAGGGCCCGGATCGTGTGCGGATACGGCCGGGTCCGGGTGCCTCGCTCGAGGGCGCTCACGGCGTGGCTGCTGAGTCCGGCACGCTCGGCCAGCTCCTCCTGGGAGAGGCCGGCGGCCTCGCGCAGGCCGCGCAGCCGGCCGCCGAACGACCCTCGCTCCTCGACCACCACAGCCATCACCCCCGATCGACTCGGGAGTGTACGGCGCCCGAGCGACGGTGGCGGTCACTCCGGAAATGCCGGGCTGTGAGGATGCAGCGCGTGGACCTCGACGCCTTCCGGTGGCTGCTGACCGACGCGGGCCAGCAGCTCCTCGAGCAGGCGGCCGAGGCGACCGGACGACGAGCTGCACGCACAGACCGTGCTGCGTCGGACCGCGGCCCCCGACGCACGTCGCGGCCGCGCTCACCCAGGTGACCTTGCGTCGGCAGGCGGCGGCCAAGTTCGGCGACCTCGCCGCCCGGATGTACTTCACTCCCGACGGACTCGAGCAGGCCACCCGGCTGCCCGTGGCCACCCACCGCGCCGGGCCGCCTGCGGCGCGGCCTCGGCCGGCTCCGTGATCGACCTCGGCTGCGGCATCGGCGGCGACCTCGTCGCCTTCGTCCCGGGCGCGGGATCACCAGCGCCGGCGTCGACCTCGACCCCGTCCGGGTCGAGGTGCGCGACGGCGAACCTCGCGGCCCTCGGCCTGCCGGGCGCGGTGACGGTCGCCGACGCGACCACCGTCGACACCACCCCCTTCGATGCGGCGTACGCCGACCCGTCGCGGCGCTCGGGCCGCGGTCGGACCTTCTCCGTCGACGCGTGGACGCCGCCGTGGTCCTTCGTCGAGGCGCTGCTGCACCGGGACGCCTGCGTGAAGGTCGCGCCGGGCATCCCGCACGACCTGGTCCCGGGCGACGTCGAGGCCGAGTGGGTCAGCGACCACGGCGAGGTGAAGGAGGCCGCGCTGTGGTCGGGCCGGCTCGCGCACCACCCGGCGACGGGCCACGGTGATCGGCCACGGCGGCCTGGCCACGCTGACCGACGAGGACGACCCGGGCGCCGGCGTCCGCGACGTCGGCGAGTTCCTGTACGAGCCGGACGGCGCGGTGATCCGCGCCGGGCTGGTCACCGCCGTCGCCGCGGGCGTCGACGGCGGCCTGGTCGACGAGCACATCGCCTACGTGACGGCAGACGACGCGTTCCGCACCCCGTTCGCGCGCGGCTACCGCGTCGTCGAGACCCTCCCCTACCGGGAGAGGGCGCTGCGAGCCGCACTCCGCGAGCGGAACGTCGGCACGCTGACCATCAAGAAGCGCGGCGTCGACGTCGTCCCCGACGAGCTGCGCAAGCGGCTGGACCTGACGGGTGACGAAGCCGCGACGCTGGTGCTCACCCGCGTGGCCGGGCACGGAACTGCGCTGCTGGTCGAGCCCTTCTGAGCCAGGACGCCGCCGATCGGCGGCTAGTACCGCGTCAGGCACACCTTCGCCCGAGTCTGAGCGCCGGGAAAGGCCGCGTACTAGCTCGCCACGCGGCTCTGCCCCAGCAGAAAGTCGAGAGCGATGCCGGCGGTCTCCTTGGAGCCGCCGATGTAGCCGTGGGACTTCCCGGGCAGGATCACCGTGCACCCATCGGGCATCCCTGCCGCGGTGCGTCGGAACAGTTCCTCGGAGTAGTACTTGTCGCCCGTTCCGCCGAGCACCAGCGTGGGTGCCTGCACGCGACCGAGCCCCGGCTCGGCGTCGAACGACTCCTCCGCGGCCAGGGTGATGACCATGTCGGACCGGTTGTCGGCAGCCATGCTGCCGGCCAGCCAGCCCGCCGCTCCGGCGAGGCGTGACGCAGGGCCAGAGACGGCGGACGCGAAGAGGCGTGCGGTCGCCCGGCGACCGTGTCCCTGCCGGACTAGGCGCAGGATCTCCGCCTGCTCCAGGCGCGCCTGTGGTGCGAGTCGACAGGCAGCCGCGGAGACGACCATCCGCGTCACCAGGTCCGGCCGGTCGATGCCGAGCTGGAGTACGACGGCCCCGCCGGCCGAGGTTCCATGCACCATCACCGGGCCACCGAGGTCCCGCTCGATCGCCCCGGCGTAGTCCGCGGCGAGGTCGGACATCGTCGTACCGGGTATCAGTCCGGGCCGCCGGTTGACCAGGTAGACCGTGAAGTGCTCCGCGAACGGGGCCGCCCAGGCGAGCGACATCCGCCGCCGGACGCCGGTCGGGTTGGCGTGGCGGGCGCTCAGGCTCGACGCCACCACGAGCGGCGGTCCGACTCCGACCTTGAGGTAGGGCAGGCCGGTGGAGAGCTCGCCCTCGGTCACGGCCCGCATGCGCGTCACTTTAGGCGCGCGCGAGGGGCTTTGCCGCGACGAGCCCCAGCTGGGTGAGGGTGTCGAGCAGCCGCCAGTAGTGGCGCTCGGAGGTGACCAGGTCGCCTGCGGTTTGCAGCACCACGGTCCCGGTGATGTCGACCGCCCGGCCGGTGGGCGGCAGGCACTCGGCGTCGGTGTTCAGCACCAGCCGGTCCATGTCCCCGAGGTAGAAGGGCCCGCGGTTGGTTCCGGTCAGCCTGACCTCCACGATCACCGCGGCATCCCCGACCGCGACGTGCTCGGCGGTCAGGGCGAGGTCGGGAAAGCTGGTCACGATCAGGCCGAAGGCAGCGTGCCAGGTCGGTACGTCGACTTCCTCGTGCCAGCCGTCGGGTCGAACCCGCGCGTCAGGTGTGTACGACGCCGCCACCCGCGCCCACTCGCGCCGGTTCAGGCCGTCAAGGATCGCGGCGGCGAGTGCGGTGCCCCGGCTCATCGCCGAACCTCGGACTCGCGTTGCCTCGCATCGGCCCGCTGCGCCATCCGGGCGGGCGCCACGAACGGCGGGAAGGGCCACATCGCGTAGTAACTCCGCTCGGGCGACAGCAGCGCCGCTCCGATCTTCCCTAGGATCTTGCTCGATGCCCTCATCGGGACCTCCTTCAGGTGACTCATCTCCGGTCGACGTTCGCACCGGAGCGGAGCCGGTCGCGTCGGGGAAATCCCCTATCGGGGTGGAAGCAGTGGTTGGTCGGGCGGCCGAGCTCGCGAGCCTCGGGCGCCTGCTCGACGACGCCCGGGCCGAGCGCTCCGGAACGCTGCTCATCGAGGGTGAGCCGGGGCTGGGCAAGACGACCATGCTCGATGCGACCCGGTCGCTGGCCGAGGGGTTCACGCTGGTCTCGGCCCAGGGCATCGAGTCGGAGAGTGTCCTGGCCCATGCCGGACTGCTCGAGCTCGTCACGCCCCTCCGGCGTTTCCTGGACGAGGTACCGACGCCGCAGGCCGATGCACTGCGTACGGCGTTGGGGTGGGCGTCACCCAGGGCGCCCGCGGACCCGTTCTTGGTCGCGGCGGCGACCCTCTCTCTGCTCGCGGCGGCCGCGGAGCGCGCGCCGGTCTTGGTGACGGTCGACGACCTCCAGTGGCTCGATCGCGAGTCCACGGGGGCGATCCTGTTCGCGGCCCGTCGGCTGGGCCAAGACGCCGTGGCGTTCGCGTTCAGTGCTCGGACCGGCGCGATCCCGCGAGACGCGCTGCGGGGCGTCCCGGTCCTCACGTTGACCGGGCTCTCCCCCGCTGCCGCATCCCGGCTCGTCTCTGGCCCGGCAACAGCACGCCGTCGTCGCGCGGCTCGTCGCCGACACTGAGGGCAACCCGTTGGCGCTGCTGGAGGTGTCGCAGCGACTCGACAATGCGCAGTGGGTGGGGGCGGCGCCGTTGCCGAACCCGTTGCCGGTCGGCGACCGGCTGCTCGACTTCTACCAGGCACTGCTGACCGAGATGTCGGCCGACGCCTGGCGCGCCGTCGTGCTGTTCGCCCTCGAGCAGAGCGCCGACTCGACCACGGTCGCTGCCACCCTCGCCATGGACGGCGGCGACCCCGCGGCCGCCCTCGACGAGGCGCGCCAGTGCGGCGTACTGGTCGGGGACGATCGCGGACTGCGGTTCCGCCATCCCCTGCTGCGCACCGCCGTCCTGCGGCTCGCGACCCCGGCCCAGCAGCGAGAGGCGCACCTCGCTCTCGCCGCGCACCTGCCGCCCGACAGCCCGGCGCGGTGGTGGCATCTGGCCGAGGGCAGTGCGGGTCCCGACGACGCTCTGGCCGACGAGCTGGCCCGGGTGGCGGCCAGCGATCGGGACCGGCTCGGCTTCGCCGCCGCCTCGGCCGCGTTGGAGCGGTCCGGCCTGCTCACCCGAGGCAGCGACCTGGCCGCCGAGCGCCTCGCGGCGGCGGCCGAGGACGCGTTCGTGGCCGGTGACGTGATCCGCACCCGCGCGCTCGTCGACCGGGTGCTCGACGGCGCCGCGCCGGCGCAGGCGCGAGGGCGGGCCCTGTTCACGCTCGGGATGCTCGAGCAGTACGCCGGTTCGGTCCCGCGGTCCATCGAGCATCTGTCCGCAGCCTGCGACCTGCTCGACGGACCGCCGCTGGTCCGCGCGCTGGCGGAGCTGGCCCAGGCCGCGTTCCGGCTCAACCACTTCGAGACGATCCCCGGGTGCGCCGACCGGATCGCAGAGGCGGCCGACGACGCCGACCCCGAACAACATCTGCTCGCCGCCTTCACGGAGGGACTGGCGCTGACCCTGCGGGGCGAGACCGACGCCGCCGCCCGGTTCGCCGAGGTGCGGTCGCTCGCGCTGTCCGAGGAGCTCCGGCACGAGCCCCGGGTGCTGCTGCCGATGGCGCTGTCGCTCGGCTTCAGCGGGGAGACCGGCCCGGACATGATCCAGGCCTTCGGCCGCGTGGACGACGTACGCCGGCTCGGCGCCGTCGGCATCCTGATCCCGCTGCTGGCCTTCCGCGCAGCCGGACGGGGGTGGCTGGGCGACCACGCGGGCGCGTTTGCCGACGCCGGTGAGGCGGCCGAGCTCTCCGAGCAGCTCGGCTACGCCGCCGACGCGTCCGTCGCCGTCGAGATGCTCGCCTGGCAGCTCGCCGCCCGGGGGCTCCACGACGAGGCGAGCACGGCGCTCGCCCGAGCCAGCACGCTCCTCGACCGGGCCGGCACCGCCGACGTCGCGGCCCACCACGCGCTCACCGTGGCCTACTGCGCGCTGTGCCGGGGCGACCTCGAACGCGTCGTCGACGTGCTCGAGGCGCGGATCGCCGCCGACGGCGGCGTCGGCTCCATGGGCGAGCACCTGGGTGTGGCCCCGCTCCTCGTCGAGGCGTACGCCGGACTCGGCCGCGCCGAAGACGCCGCGGAGCTGGCCGCCGGGTTTGCCGTTGCGACGACCCCCGCTGCACCCCCGTGGACGCAGGCGCTCGCCGCCCGGTGCCAGGGCGTCGCAGCGTCCCGGCTCGAGGACGCGACCGCGGCGTACGAAACCGCCATCGCGGCGCAAGCCGCGACCGGCGACGAGTTCGAGGCGGCCCGGACTCGGCTGCTGTTGGGCTCACGCCTGCGTCGCGACGGTCAGCGCGTCGTCGCCCGCGAGCAGCTCCGTCTTGCGCAGGACGCCTTCGCTCGCATGGAGCTCACCCACTGGGCCGCGCAGGCGGACCTCGAGCTCTCCGCGACCGGCGCCACGGCCCGCAAGCGAGGCGTCATGACCGACGAGCCGCTCACCTCCCAGGAAACCCGGGTCGCGCTGCTCGTGGCCGAGGGCAAGTCCAACAAGGAGGTCGCCGCCGCGCTTTTCCTCAGCCCCAAGACGGTCGAGCACCACCTGTCCAGCGTCTTCCGCAAGCGCGGGTTCAAGCGACGCAGCGAGCTGGCCAGCGCGTTCGCCCGGCATCAGCGCGGGTGATTGGGGGATTCCCCCGACGCGAGAGCCCTGAGCCCGCTGCGACCGTGGCGGACGAAAGCCTTCCTACGTCCAGGAGTCCGCCATGTCAGTTCCGTCCCTCACGGTGCAGGACGCGCAGCACGCCCACCCGACCTCACGACGGCAGGTCGGGTGGGCATTCATCGTCGCCGCCGGCAGCTGGATCCTCTACCTCATCTTCGCGATCACCCTCGCCGCCGACTACGACGAGGCTCTCCTCGACGCCTCCGAGGGCATGGACACCCCGGCCAACCGACTCCCCGCGGAGACGCTGGCCGAGATCACCCAAGACCACCCCTGGAGCGTGGCGACCGCGGTCCTCCTCCTGTTCGTTCCGGCGCTGCTGATCCTCGCCACCCGCAGGGCTGCCGCCGTTACGGGCGACCGTTGGGGGGTGCGGCTCGCCTGGATCGGGGCCATCGTCTTGTGGTTCTACATGCTGATCACGTTCGGCCTCTTCGCGGATCCGCAGGACCTCCCGCCCCTGACCCGGGACCTCGACGTGCTCACCGTGCCCTTCGTCTCCGCCGGCTCGGCGCTCTCCCTCCTCGCCTTCATCGTGTCCGCCTGGAGCCTGCACCGGCACGGATGGCGACGCGTGGCCAGCGCGGCAGCTGCCGGTGTGGCCGGGGTACTGCTGGTGCTCAGCGTGGTGGCGTCGGTCGGGTCGGGCTGGGACGAGCCGGTTCCGCCCGTGGGCTTGCTCCCGGCCGAGCTGATTCTCGGCATCGCCCTCGTCGTGCGTAGTGCCAAGGGCGAACGTTAGACCCGCCGCTTGTTCTTACCTTGTGACGCTTCGATGGCTGGGCCCTGCTCTGCGGGACGGCGCATCTCCTGGGCGGGTTGACTCCCACCGCCTGCCTCGGCGGAGACCTACGCGCATGCCAACCGGCCTGGAGACGTCGTCGAGGCCGTCTGGGAGGCGAGTACCCGACGCGGCCCGCCAACGGTGACAGCGTCCGGCACCGCGGGACCTACCGACCAGCAGCTGGTCACGGTGATCCGATTCCGGAAGCTGACCAAGAAGGCCAAGTGGATGTGGATCGGGGCGACGCCGCACTACCGGCGCGGAGAAGGTGTATCGCGAGATCGAGAGGTCCTCAGGGACAAGGCCGGCAGCTCGCGCGCGAAGTCCGCCGAGCTCAACGAACCCGGCTGCCGGATGGAGAGCCGGGTCGCCGCTGCCGCGGCGACACCATCGAGACGCCATCGCACTTCGTCAAGGACACGGCACCCAGCAACGAGCCGGCCTTCGGTGCTCGGGTTCGCCGCGGCTGGTACCGCGGTCTTGAACCTTCTCCCTGTTCCACGACTGCGCAAGGTCGTCTAACGCGCCGCCACCATCAAGAGGGTGAAGGTTGCCTGACGCGGTACTAGGTCGGGTGACCGTCCATGGCCGCCTTCTCGGCGCCGATGGTCGTGTCCTCGCCATGGCCCGTGTGCACCACCGTGTCGTCCGGGAGCGCGAACAGCCGCGTGCGGATCGACTCGACGATGACGTCCGCGTCGCTGAACGACCGACCCGTCGCACCCGGTCCGCCGTTGAACAGCGTGTCCCCGGAGAAGACACACCCCAGGTCCGGTGCGTGGAAGCAGACCGCCCCCGGTGCGTGGCCCGGCGTGTGCAGGGCGCGCAGCGTCGTGCCACCCACCTCGATCTCGACACCGTCGGCGAGGTCGACGTCCCACAGGTGCTCGGAATGAGTGAGCTCCCACAGCGGGCGATCGGCGGGGTGCAGCATGATCGGGGCGACGACTCGTTCGCGCAGCGCCGGCGCTACCCGCACGTGGTCGTCGTGGGCGTGGGTGCACAGGATCGCCTTGACCCGGCGTTCCCCGACGACGGCCAGGATGTCGTCGACGCTGTGTGGTGCGTCGATCACGACGCATTCCTGGTCGTCGCCGACGACCCAGATGTTGTTGTCGACGTCGAACGTCTCGCCGTCGAGGGAGAAGGTGCCGGTGGAGACGGCGTGGTCGACGCGGGCGACCATCAGAAGATGACCACGGAGCGGAGCACGTCGCCGGCGTGCATCCGGTCGAAGGCCGCCTCCACGCCGTCCAGCGGGATCTCCTCGGTCACGAAGGCGTCGAGGTCGAGCCGGCCCTGGCGGTAGAGGTCGATCAACATCGGGAAGTCGCGTGACGGCAGGCAGTCGCCGTACCAGCTCGACTTCAGGGCACCGCCGCGGCCGAAGACGTCGATGAGCGGGATGTCGGGGATCCGCATCTCGGGCGTCGGTACGCCGACCATGACCAGCGTGCCGGCGAGGTCTCGGGCGTAGAACGCCTGTTTCCAGGTCTCGGGCACGCCCACGGCGTCGATCACGACGTCGGCGCCGAAACCGCCGGTGAGCTCCTGGATCGCCGACACCGGGTCGACGTCCTTGCTGTTGACCGTGTCGGTCGCGCCGAGCCTTCTGGCGCCTTCGAGCTTCCGGTCGTCGACGTCGACCGCGATGATCGTCGAAGCCCCGGCGAGCGCGGCGCCCGCCACCGCCGCGGCGCCTACGCCGCCGCACCCGATCACGGCGACGGACTGGCCGCGTCGGACGTTCCCGGTGTTCATGGCCGCGCCGAAGCCGGCCATCACGCCGCATCCGAGCAGACCGGCGGCGGCCGCACGCGTCGAGGGATCGACCTTGGTGCACTGCCCGGCGGCGACCAGGGTCTTCTCGGCGAAGGCGCCGATGCCGAGGGCCGGCGACAGCTCCGTGCCGTCCTCGAGCGTCATCTTCTGGGTGGCGTTGAAGGTGGCGAAGCAGTACCACGGCTCGCCCCGGTTGCAGGCGCGGCAGTCGCCGCACACCGCGCGCCAGTTGAGGATCACGAAGTCGCCAGGAGCAACGCTCGTCACGTCGGACCCGACCGCCTCGACGACACCCGCAGCCTCGTGCCCCAGGAGGAACGGGAACTCGTCGTTGATCCCACCCTCCCGGTAGTGCAGGTCCGTGTGGCAGACCCCGCAGGCCTGCACCTGCACCAGCGCCTCACCCGGCCCGGGGTCCGGCACGTTGACCGTCTCGATGCTGACCGGTTCGCCACGGCGGTGCGCGACGACGGCTCGGACCTGATGCATGCGGAAGTCCTCCCTTTGGCTGGTCGAGCACACCCTAGCCACGTGCCCCAGTCATGTGTCCCAGTCACGTGTCCCAGCTACGTGCCCCAGTCACGTGCCCCAGTCACGTGCCCCAGTCACGTGCCCCAGTCACGCGCCGGGCACGCGGCTTGCAACCTTCCTCCCGCGGATCGCGTCTTGGAAGAGATTGGATGGGGGTGCCTGGGATGCACACACTCACGGGACCGGGGGTGACGATGGGGGACCGGACACGCGCCCACGACGCCGAGTTCTCGGCGTACATGCAGGCCCGCCAACCCAGCCTCCTGCGGACGGCGTACCTCCTGACCGGCGACCGGCACACCGCCGAGGACCTCGTGCAGACCGCCCTGGCCAAGCTCTACCTGGCGTGGGACAAGGTCCACCAGCGCGACTCCATCGACGCCTACGTCCGGCGGATCCTGGTCAACGAGCACAACTCGCTGTGGCGGCGCGGCTGGAAGAAGCGCGAGTACGCCGCGGAGAAGGTGCCGGAGACCGGACACGTCGTCGACCGCTACGACGAGGGGCAGAGCTCGGCGCTGTGGGAGATCGTGCAGACCCTGCCCAGAAGAGCGCGGGCCGTCGTCGTCCTGCGCTACTACGAAGACCTGTCGGAGGCCGAGACCGCCGACGCGCTCGGCATCTCGGTCGGGACCGTGAAGTCCCAGGCCAGTCGGGCGCTGGCCACCCTGCGTGATCGCGCGCCACACGACCTGAACCCCGGCGGCCGGGAGGAGGAGCGATGAACACCCAGGAAGAGCTGACGCGGGCCCTGCACGACCAGGCGGACCGGATCGGTGGCCACCCGATCGGCCTCGATGACGTCCGCGGCCGGGCGCGCGGGATCCGCCGCCGGCGCTGGGCCACTACCGCCGCAGTCGCGGCCGTCGTACTCGCGGTCGCCGTCCCTGTCGGGCTGGGCGCCGCCGGTGCCCTGAATCGGACGGACCCGCCTGTCGGCGCCCTCACCGGCGCCGAGCGAGGGCGCGGCGATGCTGCACGACGGCGTGGTCACGATGCCGGACGGCGACACGGTGCGGGTCGACGTGGGCAGCAGTGACGTGAGCGCCTTCGGGGTGCTGACCGACGGGCGGATCGTCATGGCCAACTCCGATCGGATGGCGATCCAGGTGTTCTCGCCCTATGGCACCCTCGAGGTCCAGTACCCGGTCGAGACGACGGACCTGACCATGGGCCCGACCGACGAGACCGCGGCCTGGATCGACGGTGACGACGTGGTCCAGGTTCTCGAGAGCGGCACCGCCGATCCGGTCTCCCTCGGCGCGCTACGGCCCCCGACGGTTCACGTCCTTCATGGTCGACGCCGTCGTCGGTGAGGACTGCACCTCCGGCCAGTGCCGGGTCCTCGCCGGCGACGGGAACACGACGTCCCGGGAGATCACCATCGACGGCGTTCAGGACCTCGTCACCTCCGAGCCGCTACGAGTCGACGACGTGAGCCCGGACGGCGCCGTGTGGGCCGTCACGTTCCCGCCGGGGGGCGGCGAACAGTACGGCTGCGTCGGGTTGTACGACCCCGAAGCCGAGCGGGTGACCGCGCGGAACTGCCAGACCTCGAACCTCACGTTCTCCCCCGACGGCGAGCACCTTCTCGGCGGCCGGTACGAGAACAACATGGCCGGCGAAGTGACGATCCTCGACCTCGAACTGCGACACGGTCGGCAGCTTCAGCCCGGCGCCGCGTGTGATCGTCCGCGCGGCGTGGGCGGACGCCACGCATGTCGTGAGCGTCGTGGCCGGGCTGGACGACAACCAGTGGTCGCTGGTGCGAACCGGCATCGACGGGGGCGACCCCGAGGTCGTCGACGGCCCCGTGGCCGGCGACAACCCGGAGATCGGTACGGAGTTCCTGCCGTCCCAGTGACTCAGGCCAGCACCGACGTCACCGGGAGCGACGAGTCGGCCGGCAGGTCCAGTGCCGACGGCGGCCGGCCCCTGACCACCATCTCGGCACCGAGCGCCGCCACCATGGCGCCGTTGTCGGTGCAGAGGCCGGGCCGCGGCACCCGCACCCGGATTCCCTTGCCGGCAGCCCGTTCCTCGGCCATCGACCGGAGGCGCGAGTTGGCGGCAACGCCGCCGCCGATCAACAGGTCGTCGATGCCGTGTGCGACAGCGGCATCGAGCGCCTTGCGGGTGAGGACGTCGCAGACCGCCTCCTGGAAGCTGGCTGCGACATCTGCCACGGGGACCGGCTCCCCGGATCGTTCCCGGGCCTCCACCCATCGTGCGACGGCCGTCTTGAGGCCCGAGAAGGAGAAGTCGAACCGGTGCCGCTCGAGGTCCCGGCCGCCGGTCAGCCCGCGCGGGAAGTCGACGTACACGCTGTCCCCCTCGCGTGCCGCGCGGTCGATGTACGGCCCACCCGGGAACGGGAGCCCGAGCACCCGGGCCACCTTGTCGAAGGCTTCGCCGGCCGCGTCGTCGATGGTCGCGCCCAACGGGGTCACTCCGCTGGTCACGTCCGTGACCTCGAGAAGGCTCGAGTGCCCCCCGCTGACGAGCAGGGCGAGGCAGGGCTCCGGCAGCGGTCCGTGCTCGAGCTGGTCCACGGCGACGTGGGACGCCAGGTGGTTGACGCCGAAGATCGGCTTGCCCAGCCCGAGCGCGAGCGCCTTGGCCGCGGCCACGCCGACGAGCAGGGCACCCGCCAGACCGGGCCCGTTGGTCACCGCGACCGCGTCGACGTCGTGCGGCCTGATCCCGGCGGTCTCGCAGGCCCGCTCGATGGTCGGGACCATCGCCTCGAGGTGGGCTCGGCTGGCCACCTCGGGTACGACGCCTCCGAAACGCGCGTGCTCGTCCACACTGCTGGCCACGGCGTCGGCGAGCAGCATGCTCCCGCGGACGATGCCGACCCCGGTCTCGTCGCACGACGTCTCGATGCCGAGCACGAGTGGTTCGCTCACGTGGGTCATTGTGCCGACAATGGTGGCGTGCGCGAGGTCGGGGTCGAGGAGCTGGTCCGGAGCACTGACGATCCGTTCGTACGCCACCAGGTGGACCCCGCCGGTGTCCGCGCGGCCTGGGTCGCCGCCGGGGCGGTCGTGATCTCCGGGACGCGTGGCCGGCCGGGCGAGACCCTTCCGGGCCCGGTCTTCACGTGCCTCGGCCAGCCCGAGGACCTCGGCCCCCTCATGAAGGAGGTCGCCACCCGCACCGAGCGTCCGCCGTGGCGGTTGACGGTGGACGTGGACGCGTTGGACGCCGTGCCGGAGGACTGGCGGCACGAGCGTCACCACCGCTGGCACTGGATGCTCACCCGCGGACCGGCGCCGAACGTGCAGCACCCGGTCGTCGAGGTCGACGACGCCGACGAGATCAACGGACTGCTGGATGAAGCGAACCCCGACTCGTTCGCTCGACCGGGGGTCAAGGGGATCGAGGCGTGGCTCGGTGTCCGCAACGGCACCGGGCCGGCGAGTCCCGGCCTGGTCGCCGTGGGCGCGCTGATGCGCCAGTCCGACGGCACCGGACACCTCCGCGGGGTGTCCGTGCGTCCGGCCGCGGTCGGGCGCGGCCTGGGTAGCGCCGTGAGTGCGGCACTGACTGTTCGGGCACTGGCGACCGGTTCCGGGGTCGCGACCCTGGGCGTGTACGTCGACAACGCAGCGGCGGTGGCGATGTACACGCGGCTGCGCTACCGCACCGCCCACACGTTCGCGTCGGGGCCGGTCATCGGGCGTCGGTGACGAGCACGCGTCGCATCACGACAGCCGTTCCGCCGTCCCGGTAGTAGTTGCGTCGGCGGTCGATCTCGACGAATCCACCGTCGGCGTAGAACGCCTGGGCGCCGACGTTGTCCTCCCTCACCTCGAGCAGCAGCCGGTCCGCGCCCTCGCGGGTCGCCGCGACGACGACGCCGTCGAGCAGCTCGGTGGCGATCCCTGCACGCCGGTGCCCGGCGTCCACGGCGATCCGCTGGAGTTCCGCGATGTCGGCCACGATACTGGCCGCGGCGTAGCCCGCAACGGTGTCGCCAGCCTCCGCAACGAGGTACCGGATCGTCGGCAGCGCCCCGGCTACGCCCTCCTCCACGAGGAGCGCGGACCAGGCGTCCGCACCGAGGCACGCGGCCTCCAGTGCCGCGATCGCCGGTACGTCGTCCGGCGTGGCGGTGCGGATCACGAGGGCCGGTTCGTGTCGCACTCCAAGTCGCCCTTCATGTCGCGGTCAGCGGGTCCGGTCACGAGACGGGCTTGGGCGCACCGGGGGTCGCGGCATCCGGCCGGCGGAGGTAGAGCGGCTCCGGATCGGAGAGCTCCGCACGCTCCTCCGCGACCGCGCGCGCCAGCCACGCGGCAGACGGCCGGGTCGGTCCCGCGGCCCGGGGCAGATGATCGGGGTAGAGCAACGCTCCCTCACCGACCACCGGCAGCTCGGTGGCAAGCACCGCCGGCTTGCCCACGACCGGGCCCTCGAGCCGCGACCCGTCCTCGTCGTAGGACGCCAGGTAGACCTCCTTGCGGCGCGCGTCGGTGGCCACCACGAAGTCTTCCTGGACAGCTCCGGTGTCGACAGCCTCCAGCGCGAGCACGTCGAGCGTGCACACGCCGTACACCGGGATGTCGAGCGCGAACGCGAGCGTCCGAGCCGTGACCAGGCCGACCCGCAGGCCCGTGTACGGACCCGGACCCACACCGACTGCGATCGCCGTGAGGTCCTGCCGGACGATGCCCACCTTGCTCATCGCGGCGTCGATGAGTGGCGCGAGCTGCTCCCCGTGCTTCATCTTCTGCTCCGACACCAGCTCGGCCACGACGTCCTCGCCGTCGTGCACAGCCACCGTCACGAGTGGTGTAGCGGTGTCGAAGGCGAGCAGCACAGCACCGAGGCTACTGGTGGGCTAATGGTGGGCGAGGCGCGAAACGCGCTCGCCCATCAGGCCCCGGCGGGGCCTCCGACGACGGCAGCCTCGGTGATCTTGGCGCGGCTGAGGTCGAGCTGGTGCCAGCGTGGACCCACGGGTGTGAGCTCGAGCCGGCGGGGGTCCAGCCCGTCGTGGGGGGCGTCACCGCGGACGATGGCGACCTCGAGTCGCGACTCGGACAGACCTTCGGCCAGCCCCTCCCCCCACTCGACGACCGTCACGGCGTCGTCGAGCGATGTGTCCAGGTCCAGGTCGTCGAGCTCGTCGATGCCGCCGAGGCGGTAGGCATCGACGTGGACCAGCGCGGGTCCGTCGACGAGCGAGGGATGCACCCGCGAGATCACGAACGTCGGTGATGTGACGTCCCCCCGGACGCCGAGACCCGCACCAAGCCCCTGGGTGAACGTGGTCTTCCCCGCGCCGAGCTCCCCGCTGAGCACGACCAGGTCACCGGCAACGAGCTGGCGGGCCAGCCCGCGGCCGAGGCGGCGCATCGTGTCCGCGTCGGGGACCTGGTAGACGAACGTCCGCAGCGGGCGACGGAGCTCGACATTCGGAGAGGACCGGCGGATCTCGCGGAACCCCTGCCGCTCCCAGAACGTGATGGTCGCCGGCAGCTCCTCACGGGCGACCACTGTCACGTCCTCCGACCCGTCGGCGGCCTCCACGGCCGCATCGATGAGCGCGGCGGCGACGCCATGGCCCTGCGCCGCAGGCGTCACCCCGAAGCGACGTAGATAGGTCGTCGAGCCCTGCCGGTCGAGCACGAGCGCCCCGACCGCCTCTCCGTCGACCAGGGCGAGCAAGCCACCTTCGCCCTTCAGGAACTCGGCCAGGGAGGCTTCGGTCTCCCGCATGGCGGCCGCCGGTGGGTCGAGGGGCGGCCGGGCGCCGAAGGCCGCCCGGATGACCGCCAGGACCTCCGGCGCACCTTCCGGACCGACACGTCGTACGACGAGGCTCACCGGCTGTCGACCCGCTCCGCCGCCGCCGCGATCAGCTGGTCCAGGGCCGCGTTGACCTGGTCGTGCCGCTCCATGATCACCATGTGGCCGGCTCCCTCGCACTCGACGATCGTGGAGTCGGGGATCTTCGTGTGCAGCTTGCGGCTGTGCCCGACAGCCGTGATCTTGTCCTCGGTGCCGCAGATGATCGTGGTCGGGATGGTGCCGAGCGCGGCCACGGTCTCGAACTTGTCCATTGAGCCGACGGCCGGGAAGAACTCCGCGACCACCTCGAACGGCGTCGCTGAGAGCATCCCGTCCACGAACGACACGTAGCTCGCCGGCACGGCGTCCCCGAAGGCGAGCACGTCCGTGGCGACGGACGCGACCGCCCTGCCCGCCCTGCGCAGCCCGTCGACCTGTCGGTGTCCCCGCGCCAGAACGGCGACCAGGCGGGCCGCCAGCTGGCCACCGACCATCGACGGCATCACCGGGACCAGGATCCGGTGCGGGTCCAGCCCTCCTGCGGTGGTCGAGATGAGGGCGACGCCGATGACCCGGTCGCCGAAGAGCTCGGGGTAGTGCTCGGCGAGCGCGACGATCGTCATTCCGCCCATCGAGTGGCCGACGAGCACGACCGGTCCCTCGGGGACGACGTGGTCCAGCACCTGCTTCAGGTCGTGCCCGAGCTGGTCGATGGTGGCCTTGCCCTCGGTGGACCGACCTGAGCGACCGTGCGACCGCTGGTCGTAGTAGACCGCTCGCACCAGGCCGCGGTACCCCGCCCGCTGGAAGTGCCAGCAGTCGAGGTTGAGCGCGTAGCCGTGGCAGAAGACAAGGGTCAGCGGCGGCTCGTCGACGGCCGCGGTACGCCGTCGGCCGCGCTCCGGGACCCCGGCGAACTCGTCCACCTCCACGTGCAGCGGCACCCCGTCGTCGGTGACCACGGTGAGTGGCTTGGAACGCAGGGACCCGAACGGGGTGCGGTCGCCGGCGCCCCGTCGGGCGATGACCCGGCGCCGCCGGGCAACCTCGACCGCCGTCCCGGCGACGGCGACGCCGATGGCACCGGCCGCGACTCCAGCGATCTTGCCCTTGATGCTCACCGAGCGGCTCCTTCGTCGACGTACCGGCGGGCCATGCGGCCACCGATCCTGGTCACGATCTCGTAGTTGATGGTGCCGCAGGCCTCGGCCCAGTCCTGCGCTGTCGGTTCGCCGGCGCGGCCAGTGCCGAAGAGCACCACGTCTGCACCGGGCTCGGGCAGGTCGCCCTCGAGGTCGACCACGAACTGGTCCATGCAGATCCGCCCTCGCACGGGGCGGCGTCGCCCGGCCAACCAGACCTCCGCCTTGTTGCCCGCGTGACGAGGCACGCCGTCGCCGTAGCCGGCGGGCACCAGGCCGACCGTGGTGTCGTGGTCCGCGGCCCACGCGTGGCCGTAGGAGACGCCGGCGCCTTCGTGGATCGGCTTGGCGAGCGAAAGGGATGCCCGGACGGTCATCGCCGGGAGGAGCCCGATGTCCGGCGTGACGCCGGGCGCGGGGTCCAGACCGTACGACGCGATGCCGCAGCGCACGACGTCGAACCGGGACGACGGGCGCAGGACGGCGGCCGCCGAGTTGGCGAGGTGACGGACCTCGGGCCGCAACCCGGCTCGTGCGGCGACTTCGAGGGCGTCATGGAAGGCCCGCTCCTGGGCGTCGTTCGCGGGATGGTCTGGCTCGTCACTGCAGGCGAAGTGGGACCAGATGCCGGTCACCGACCAGTCCCCCGTCTCCTCACCCTTCCGGGCGGCATCGACAACGGACGGCCAGTCCTGGCCCGCGGCCCCACCGCGCGACAGTCCGGTGTCGACCTTGAGCTGTAGCCGGGCCGGGCGTCCGCCGATGCCGACCGCGGCCCGGATCTCGTCCAGCTCGGCGACCGAGTACGCCGTCAGCTCGATGTCGTGCGCGATCGCCTCGGCGTAGCTCTCGCCGGGTACTCCCAGCCAGCTCAGGATCCGCTCGGCGTCCCCGGCGTGGCGCAGGTCCAGCGCCTCGTCGATGGTCGCGACGCCGAGCCACTCTGCCCCGGCCTCGCGGGCGGCCCGGGCGACCGGCACCAGCCCGTGGCCGTAGCCGTCGGCCTTCACCACGGTCATCATCTGCGCCGGTGCCGACAGCTCGCGGAGCAGCCGGACGTTGTGCCGGATCGCCGCCAGGTCGACCACGATCTCGGCGCGGACGACGGGACTCATGGGGCCGATTCTTCCATTCCGGCCCGGTCGCTCAGTCCGCCCACGCCACCTGCCGGACTACCTCGGGGACGGACCGTGCGACGTCGCCAGCCACCAACGGGCCGTCTCCCGAGGCGAGAGTGGCCGCCGCGCCGTGCAGCCACGAGCCCACCGACGCCGCGTCGTACGGCGTGAGTCCGGCGGCCAGGAGGGACCCGATCACGCCGGTGAGGACGTCGCCGGCGCCGGCCGTCGCGAGCCAGGGCACCCCGGTCGTGCTCACGCGCACCCGTCCGTCGGGGTGCGCGACGAGCGTGTGTCGACCCTTCAGCGCCACGACCGATTCGAACCGCTGTGCCGCGTCCCGGGCGTGCGCAAGTGGCCTCGCCTCGACGTCCTCGCGGTCGACGCCGGTGAGGGCGGCGAGTTCGCCCGCGTGCGGGGTCAGCACCGCCGGGACGCGGAGCGGCCCGGTCACACCGGCGAGCGCATCGGCGTCCACGACGACAGGCACACCGTCGGCCTCGGCCCCGGCCAGGGCCTCCAGGGCCCCGGATCCGCCACCGGAGCCGACGGCCCACGCCTGGACCCGCCCGGCACCGACCACCTCCGGGTGCGCTTCCCGTACTCGAGACGCGACTTCGGGATCCCCGACGTAGCGCACCATCCCGCAGAGGCCAGTGGCCGCTCCGGCGACGCAGAGCAGCCCGGCGCCGGGGTACTCCTCCGAACCCGCGCGGACGCCGACGACCCCGCGGGTGTACTTGTGGGCAGCCGGCTCCGGCCGGGGCAACAGTCGTGCGACGTCGACGGGCTGGAGTGCCTCGATGTCGGCCTGCGGCAGGTCGAGGCCGATGTCCACGAGATGTACGGCGCCACAAGCGACGGCCGCCGGATCGACCAGGTGGGCGATCTTGTGCGTGCCGAACGTGACGGTCACCGCTGCGTGCACGTGCGGGCCGTCGAGCTCGCCGGTGTCGACGTCCACCCCGGATGGGGTGTCCACGGCGACCACCGGGATCCCGTCGAGGCGTCTGAGCGCGTCGACCGCGTCCACCCGCAGCCCGGGTCGGCCGCCGATGCCGACGATTCCGTCGACCACCACCTCCGGGCTTCCGGGACCTGGTCCACTTCGGTCCTTGCTGGGCTCCACGGCTCTGCCGCCGGCGGCCCGGAGGGCTGCCAGCCCGACCTCATGCACCTGGTCCGCAAGCAGCCACGCCTCGACGGCGCAGCCGCGCCGGGCCAGGAGCGCCCCGGCGTGAAGCGCGTCACCCCCGTTGTCGCCCGGCCCGACGAGCAGGACGACCCGTCGTCCATAGGCCGACCCGAGCAGGTCGATCACGGCGTACGCGAGCCCGGTCGCAGCGCGCTGCATCAACGCGCCCTCTGGCAACCGGGCCATGAGCGTCTTCTCGGCCGTCCGGACCTGCTCGACGGTGTGCGCCTGCCTCACGGTGCCACGCTAGCCGGGTCGGGCCTCGATGGATCGGGTCGTGTGCCTGCGGCACGGTCCGGGAGTCGCCCTCAGGCTCAGGACCCGTTTCAAAAAGGGGATTCGCGAGCGAACCGATCCGTCGCTGCGACCAGGATCGCGTTCGTCTCGTCGCCGTCGCCGTGCGCGTCTCCCTCGATGACGTGTAGTCGAGCGAGAGGCAGCGCCTTCGAGAGCTGCCACGCCGACCGCAGCGGGGCAGCGATGTCGAGCCGGCCGCGCACCAGGACGGCCGGGAGGTGCGCGATCCGGTCCAGCCGCCCGACGATGCCGTCGTCGGGGAGGAACGCATGGTGGCCGAAGTAGTGCGTCACCAGGCGGGCGAAACACAGGCGGAAGCGAGGATCCTCGAATCGCGGGCTGCGCCTGACCGGGCCGGACAGCGTCGCCAGACGGTCTTCCCAGTCACACCACGCCAACGCAGCAGGTCCGTGCACCTCCGGGTCGGGTGAGGCCAATAGTCGCTGGTACGCCGCCGGGATGTTGCCGTCCCGCTCGTCCGCTGCAAGCACGGCCACCAGATCGTCGAAGGCCTCCGGGTAAACCTGTCCCATCTGTCGGGTCAGCCAGTCGATCTCGTACGCACGGCTGGTGACGACGCCCCACAGCACCATCTCCGTCACTCGGTCGGGGTACTCCACCGCGTAGGCGAGCGCCAGCGTCGATCCCCACGATCCCCGAAGAGTTGCCAGCGGTCGACACCGAGGTGCTGTCGGAGCTGCTCGAGGTCAGCAATGAGGTGCGCGGTCGTGTTCGTGGAGAGGTCGGCGGTCGGGTTACCGGCGTACGGCGTGCTGCGGCCGCAGCCGCGCTGGTCCAGCATCACGACGCGGTACCGCTCGGGGTCGAAGAACTGCCGCCACCAGGGGGTTGCCCCAGACCCCGGCCCACCATGCAGCACCACCGAGGGCTTGCCGTGCGGATTCCCGCACACCTCCCAGTAGACGTGGTGCCCGTCCCCGACGGACAGCCGCCCGGACTCGTGGGGTTCGGTGACCGGATAGGTCACGAATCAGGACTCCAGCACCACGACCGCCGAGGCGATCCCGGCATCGTGGGACAGCGACAGGTGGACCGAGCCCACCCCGAGGTCGTTCGCCCGGGCGAGCACGGTGCGGCGCAGCTCGAAGATCGGTCGCCCCGACGGTTCGGTGCGCACCTCGGCGTCGTGCCAACCCAGGTCCCCGGGGGCTCCGAGGGCCTTGGCCATCGCCTCCTTGGCTGCGAAGCGCGCGGCGAGCGATGCGGGCGGCCGGGCGGCCTCTTCCGGGGTGAACAACCGCTCGCGGAGTCCCGGCGTCCGATCGAGCGACTCCATGAACCGCTCGATGTCCACCACGTCGATGCCGACCGCGATGATCGCCATTAGGGCGTTCCTCCCAATCCTCGGCCTACTCCACCGTGACCGACTTGGCCAGGTTGCGCGGCTGGTCGACGTCGTGCCCCATCACCGAGGCCAGCTCGCATGCGAAGAGCTGCAGCGGGACCGCCGCCACCAGGGGCTGGAGGAGCACCGGCACGCGCGGCAGCGGGATCAGGTCATCGGCGTAGGGGCCGATCGTGTCGTCCCCCTGCTCAGCGAGGCAGATCGTGTGCGCCCCGCGGGCCCGCACCTCCTGGATGCCGCTGAGCATCTTGTCGTGCAGCTGGTCTCGTCCCTTGGGGGGTACGACGCACAGGACCGGCAACCCGCGCTCGATCAGCGCGATCGGACCGTGCTTCAGCTCGCCGGCGGCGAAGCCCTCCGCGTGCAGGTAGGCCAGCTCCTTCAGCTTGAGCGCGCCCTCCAGGGCGACGGGGTAGCCGGCATGGCGGCCGAGGAACAGCACGGATCGGGTCTCCACGTGCCGGCGGGCCAGCACGTAGATCGCTTCGGCGTCGTCGAGCACCGTCTGGATGTGGCCCGGCATCGACTCGAGCTGGTCCATCACCTCGGCGATCTCGTCCCCGAAGCGGGTCCCCTTCAGCTGCGCGAGATACAGGGCCAGGAGATAGCACGCGACCAGCTGGGTGAGGAAGCCCTTGGTGGAGGCGACCCCGATCTCGGGCCCGGCGTGGGTGTAGATCACCGCATCCGACTCCCGCGGGATGGTCGAGCCGTTGGTGTTGCAGATGGCCAGCACCATGGACCGCTGCACCCGGGCGTGCCGGATCGCCTGCAGGGTGTCGGCGGTCTCCCCCGACTGGCTGATCGCGACGATCAGGGTCGAGCGGGTCAGGATCGGGTCGCGGTAGCGGAACTCCGACGCGAGCTCCACCTCGACGGGGACCCGGGTCCAGTGCTCGATGGCGTACTTCGCGACCATCCCGGCGTAGAACGACGTCCCGCAGGCGACGATGATCACCTTGTCGACGTCGCGCAGGTCCTGGTCCGACAACCGCATCTCGTCGAGGTGCAGCGCGCCGGTCTCGGTACGCCGCCCCAGCAGCGAGTCCGCCACGGCCCTGGGCTGCTCGTGGATCTCCTTGCGCATGAACCAGTCGTGCCCGTCCTTCTCCGCCGCCGACAGGTCCCAGTCGACGTGATAGCGCCGACCCTCGGACGGCACCCCGTCGAACCCGGTCACCGCCACTCCGGACCGGGTGATGGTGACCACCTGGTCCTGGCCGAGCTCCAGGGCCTCACGGGTGTGCTCGATGAACGCGGCGACGTCGGAGCCGAGGAAGTTCTCGTCCTCGCCGAGGCCGACGACCAGCGGCGAGTTCCGCCGGGCCGCGACGACCCGGGTCGGGTCCTCGGCGTCGACCGCGACCAGGGTGAAGGCGCCCTCGAGCCGGCGGCACACGACCTGCATGGCGCCGGTCAGATCGGCACCACCGAGCAGCTCGTTCTCGACCAGGTGGGCCACCACCTCGGTATCGGTCTCGGACTCGAGCTCGTGGCCGGCGTCCTCGAGCTCCGCCCGGAGTGCGCCGAAGTTCTCGATGATCCCGTTGTGCACGAGGGCGAGCCGCCTGGTTGGCCCCAGCTGGGGATGGGCGTTGACGTCGTTGGGTGCCCCGTGCGTCGCCCATCGGGTGTGCCCGATCCCCGTCGTCGAGGGCGCGAGCGGTGCGTCCGCGATGGCCTTCTCGAGGTTCGCGAGCTTGCCCGCCTTCTTGGCGGTCGCGATGGCGCCGGTCCCTCCTGAGCCCGACGAAGCGTCGGCGACGAGGGCGACGCCGGCCGAGTCGTAGCCGCGGTACTCGAGGCGCCGCAGCCCCTCGACCACCACTGTCTGCGCCTGCTTCGGGCCGACGTAGCCCACGATCCCGCACATGCGCGCGAGTCTAGGGCGAGGCGGGTCCGCCGGGGTCCACGAGGGTGGAGCCCCGGCGTCGCTGCAAGAATGCCCGCCATGTCCCTCCACGGCGGCCACCCGAACGGCGACGACGCCGGGCGCGAGCCTTCGCCGTACGTCGAGCTCGATCGCGCCGCCTGGGCGGCCCTCGCACGCTCCACCGAGAGCCCCCTGACCCAGGACGAGATCGCCCGGCTGCGGGGGCTCGGGGACGCCCTCGACCTCGACGAGGTGCAGCAGGTCTATCTCCCGCTGTCGCGCCTGCTGAGCATGTATGTCGAAAGTGCGGGTCGGCTGCACCGGCAGCAGGAGGAGTTCCTCGACCAGCCGCAACCGCCCCGGACGCCGTTCGTCATCGGGCTTGCGGGATCGGTTGCCGTCGGCAAGTCCACGACGGCCCGGGTGCTGCAGCAGATGCTCGCCCACTGGCCCGAGCACCCACAGGTCGAGCTGGTCACCACCGACGGATTCCTGTACCCCAACGCGGAACTCGAACGGCGCGGGATCCTGCACCGCAAGGGCTTCCCCGACTCCTACGACCGCCGCGCCCTGCTGCGGTTCGTCGTCGACATCAAGTCCGGGAAGGACGAGGTCGAGGCACCGACCTACTCCCACCTGGTCTACGACGTCATCCCCGACGAGAAGGTCGCCGTGAAGCGGCCGGACATCGTCATCATCGAGGGCCTCAACGTCCTGCAGCCGGCGCGGGTGCGCGACGACGGCCGCACCGGTTTGACGTTGAGCGACTTCTTCGACTTCAGCGTCTACGTCGACGCTGCCACCGATCACATCCGGTCCTGGTACGTCGATCGGTTCCAGCGACTGCGAGAGACGGCGTTCCAGGACCCGGCGTCGTACTTCGCCAAGTACGCCGGTCTGAGTGAGGACGAGGCCGTGGCCGAGGCGGAGCGGCTCTGGGACACCATCAACGGACCGAACCTGGAGCAGAACATCAAGCCGACCCGATCCCGGGCCACCCTGGTCCTGCGCAAGGACCTCGACCACTCGGTCCGCTATGTCCGCCTCCGCAAGCTGTGATCGACCGGGCGGTCGAGCACCTCAACCACCGAGGCGCTTCTGGAACTCCCCCAGGCGCTCGAGGGGGCGGAACCCGAGCAGGTCGTTGACCGCCACCATGTGCCGGTTCACCTCGGCATTCCAGGTCCGCAGGTGCTTAGCCCGGTCCTGCTCGCGCTGGAACAACAGGAGGTTGGCCACCTTGACCGCCAGGCCCAGCCGGTGCCCCCGGTCGGCGCGTCGCACCAGCGTCCCCCACTGGAACGCGATGTGGGGCTGGTGTGACGTGGTGACGATGTCGGTGAAGGCGACCACCGTGCCCTCATGGTCGACCGCGACCGTTGTGTACTTGGTCCGCCCCTGCTGACGCACGACGTCCTCGTGGCGCCGGAAGGCCTCGACGTCGGCCGCCGCCGGCTCCCGCTGCAGCTCGCCGGTCGGGGCCTCGACCATGAGAAGTGCGTCGAGCTCCACGAGACTCGCGATGACGTCGTCTGGGACCGGGCCGACCCAGGACCGGAGTGCGTACGCCGCATGCGCCGGCGCGACGTCCGCGGCCAGCCCCTCGAGCAGGCCCTCGTCGACCGGCAGGTCCAGCACCCGGGCAATGTCGCCGAGGCCGAACCGGAAACCGCGTCTCGTCAGGAAGTCAGCGGATTCGATGCCGCTGCCATCGGCGGGCGCGTCGTACGGCCACGCCGCCTCGGTGTTCAGCACCGTTCGTCCGTGCTCGCTCGCAACCTGCTCGAGGTGCGCGAGCATCGCCGAACCGTGCCCGCGGCGCCGGTGCTCGGGTTCGGTGTACACCTCCACCCGTGCCTGGTCGAGGCTGTCGAGCAGGGACGCGTCGAACGCACCGCCCACGACGACCTTGCCGTCGACGATGCCCGAGTACAGCTGCTTGATCGAGTCTTCCTGCCCGCCCTGCTGGTCCGCGCGCACCTCGTCCAGAGCCCAGGGCGTCGCCGCCTCCGCGCGACCGTGCCGGTCGGCGGCCACGACGGTCCGGTGCCACGCGGCCAGCGCCGCGTCATCGAACGGATCGACCCTCCGGATGTCCATCACAGCTTCTTCTGCACGTCGAGGCAGCGCTCGACGACCCGATAACCCATCAGGTCGTTGACCGCGTTCATGTGCGCGTTGACCCCGGCGTTGCCGGTCACCACGGCCCCGCACTCGGGGAACAGCTCCATGACCCGCCGGTGGGTGAGCAGCTTCATGCCCATGCCCAGCCGGTGGCCGCGGTGCTCGGGAACCACGAGCGTGATCCCGACGGCGGCCTGACGCGCGTCGGCCCGGTTGACGAAGACGTCGGACATCCCGCACAGGGTGCCGTCCGGCGCCACCGCCGCCGCGGCGATCCACGTACGCCCGATCCTCTCGTGCCTGATCTCCTCGTCGCGGAGTCGCTCGGGCGTGAACGCCAGTGGTTTGATCTCGAGGTCGCCGAGCGGGATGTTGCCGATGAAGGCGTTCAACAGGGCGCAGACCTCGTCGAGGTACTCCTCCGGTGTGCGGTCCTCGAACACCCGCAGCCGATAGTCACCGAGCGTCTCCGCCACGGAACGGTCCAGCGGGTCCCAGTCGGCCGGGGCCACCTTGAGGTCGATCAGCTTGGTCTCCTCGAAGCTGGCCACGGGATAGCCTGTTGCCGCAGCGAACAACGACCCGGGGCTCTCGGCACCCACCGGCGCAAAGGCGCTGCTCACGACGGTGGTCCGCCCCGCCGCGCGCGCCTTGGCCTCCATCGCCTCGAGCAGAGCGCGACCCACCCCGCGGCGACGATGCGAGGGCGCGACGTACACGTCGATCTCGGCGAGGTGAGTGTTGTCGAGGAGGAACAGCCACATGAACGCGGCGCCCACTACCTCACCGTCGACGGCAGCCGTTGCCAGCGTTCGGCGGCCGTCCGTGCGCGGCACCGGCATCGAGGTCCTCGTCACGTCCCAGACCGGCCAGGCGTCGAACGGTCGTTCGGCGCTGGCGGCGTTGCCGACCTCCCACCACGACCGCAGGGCGGCCTCGTCGGTGGGGTCGATCTCCGTGATCTCGACGGTCACGAGGTGAGCGTACGAGCGCAGTCAGTCGCCGGGCGAGCGGTTTTCAGAGCCCCAGCTGCATGCGCACGACGCGGGCGAGCCGATCGGCGATCGCACGGGCATCCTCGGCGGTCTCCGCCTCGACCATCACGCGTACCAGCGGCTCGGTGCCCGAGGACCGCAGCAGGATCCGCCCGGAGTCCCCGAGCACGGCCTCCTCCTCGGCTACGGCGGCCGCCAGCACCGCGTCGTCGTCGGTGCGCGACTTGTCGACGTCGGTCACGTTGACCAGGACCTGCGGCAACCTGGTCATCACCGAGGCCAGCGACTGCAGGCTCTGGCCCGTCGTGGCCATCCGCTCCAGGACATGCATGGCGGTCAGGGTGCCGTCGCCGGTCGTCGCGTACTCACTCATGATCACGTGCCCGGACTGCTCCCCTCCGAGCGAGTAGCCAGAGACCTTCATGGCCTCCAGCACGTAGCGGTCGCCAACCTTGGTCTGCCGGACCCCGATGTTCGCGGCCCGCATCGCCTGGACGAACCCGAGGTTGCTCATCACCGTGGCCACGACGGTGTCCTTGGCCAGGTGACCCGACTCGAGGAACCCGAGGGCCAGGATGGCGAGGATCTGGTCGCCGTCCACGACGTTGCCCTCGTGGTCGACCGCGAGACAACGATCGGCATCACCGTCGAGCGCGAAGCCGACGTGCGCGCCGTCCTTGACGACGGCTGCCTGCAGGGACTCCAGGTGGGTGGAGCCGCAACCGTCGTTGATGTTCAACCCGTCGGGGAAGGCGTGGATGGCGGTCACGTCGGCGCCCGCATCGGTCAGGGCCTTGGGTCCGGCATCGCTGGCGGCGCCGTGCGCGCAGTCGACCACGACCCTGAGCCCGGTCAGCGGGTGGTCGATCGTCCGCACCAGATGAGCGGAGTACTCCCCGACAGCGGCGGGGTACGGAGTGACCCGGCCGACCTGCGCGCCGGTGGGGCGCTGCCACTCCTGGTGCAGTCGCTGCTCGATGGCGATCTCGATCGAGTCGTCGAGCTTGTGCCCGCCCCGGGCCAGGAACTTGACGCCGTTGTCCGGCATCGGGTTGTGCGACGCGGAGAGCATCACCCCGAGGTCGGCTTCCAGGGTGCCGGTCAGATAGGCGACGGCGGGGGTGGGGAGCACGCCCAGCAGCAGGACGTCGACACCGGCCGAGGCCAGGCCGGCCACGACGGCACCCTCGAGGAACTCTCCGGAGATCCGGGTGTCCCGGCCAACCACGGCCAGAGGGCGATGCCCGTCGAACTCGCCGCGATCGGCGAATACCTGGGCGGCGGCAACGGAAAGGTCCAGGGCCAGCTCGGCGGTCAGTTGACCGTTCGCCAGACCCCGGACCCCGTCGGTGCCGAAGAGTCGCGCCATGCGACGTGACGTCAGCGCTTGCTGAACTGGGGCGCCTTGCGGGCCTTCTTCAGACCTGCCTTCTTGCGCTCGATCACGCGCGCGTCGCGCGTGAGCAGGCCGGCCTTCTTCAGCGAGGCGCGGTTGGCATCGATGTCGATCGCGTTCAGCGCCCGGGCGACACCGAGGCGCAGCGCACCGGCCTGACCGGTGATGCCGCCGCCGTGGATGCGGGCGATCACGTCGAAGCGGCCCTCGAGCTGCGTCGTCGCGAACGGCTCGTTGACGACCTGCTGGTGCAGCTTGTTCGGGAAGTAGGAGTCGAGGGTGCGGCCGTTGACGGTCCACACACCGGTACCGGGGACGAGACGCACCCGGGCGACGGCCTCCTTGCGGCGGCCGGTGGCCGCTGCCGGGGCGATGGTCGCCGCGCGCAGAGGGGCGTCCGCCGACGGTGCGCTCTCCGAGCTGTAGGCAACGCCTTGCTCGTCGACCTCGAAGGTCTCCTCGGCATCCCCCTCGGCGGTGGGGTTCTCGGTGGTCCCGGTGGATTCGGTCACGGGTTCCTCACTCAGGCTTTCTCTTGGCTTCGGAATCGGTCTACTGGGAGATCTGGGTGATCTCGAAGGGCGTGGCCTTCTGGGCCTGGTGCGGGTGGTGCGGGCCGGAGTAGACCTTGAGCTTGCGCAGCATCTGGCGGCCGAGGCGGTTCTTGGGGAGCATCCCCCACACCGCCTTCTCCACGGCCTTGCGGGCGTCCTTCTCGAGGAGGTCACCGATGGGGGTGGCCGAGAGGCCGCCCGGGTAGCCGGAGTGGCGGTAGGCCATCTTGGTGGTCTTCTTGGTGCCCGAGAGGGCCACCTTCTCCGCGTTCACGATGATGACGAAGTCGCCGGTGTCCACGTGCGGCGCGAAGATGGGCTTGTGCTTGCCGCGCAGCAGGTTCGCGGTCTGGACAGCGAGACGCCCCAGCACCACGTCGGCGGCGTCGATGACGTGCCACTCGCGCTGGATGTCAGCGGGCTTCGGGCTGTACGTGCGCACGGCTGATGTGTCTCTCTTCGTCGGTCGTGAATCGGGCGGTGCCGAATCGCTTCGGCCAAGACTTCCCGCGTAGGTCCGGGCGGGCGTCGTACCGGCCTGCATGGATCCGTCTGGAACCGGGGCAGGCCGCGACCGACAAGAATACGCGGGCGGTTCCGCGCAGGTCAAAACGGGCGCAGTCCGTTTCGCCTGACAGCCACGAGCAGTCTAAGTTGGGCGAGTGACCGATTCTCTCACCGTCCGTGACAACCGCACCGGGCAGGAGTACGACGTCCCGATCACCGATGGGACGGTCAAGGCCGCAGACCTCGGTGCGATCAAGACCGGGGACGACGAGCCGGGCATCGCCGTCTACGACCCGGGCTTCGTCAACACTGCCTCCTGTCGAAGCGCCGTGACCTTCATCGACGGCGACGAGGGGATCCTCGAGTACCGCGGCTACCCGATCGAGCAGCTGGCCGAGAAGTCGAACTTCCTCGAGGTCGCCTACCTCCTCATCCACGGTTCCCTGCCGTCCCGGGCGGAGTACGAGGCGTGGGTGCACGAGATCACCTATCACACGTTCGTGCACGAGAACGTCAAGAGCTTCATGGAGGGCTTCCGCTACGACGCCCACCCGATGGGCATGCTCATGGCCTCCGTCGGCGCGCTCTCCACGTTCTATCCCGACGCCCGCAACATCACCGACGCCGACAACCGCCACATGCAGATCGTGCGGATGATCGCGAAGATGCCGACGCTGGGCGCCTGGTCCTTCCGCCACGCCCAGGGGAAGCCGTTCGTCTACCCGGACAACGAGCTCGGCTACACCGCGAACTTCCTGTCGATGCTGTTCAAGATGAGCGAGCAGAGGTTCGAGGCCGACGAGCGCCTGGTCAAGGCGCTCGACGTGTTGTTCATCCTGCACGCCGACCACGAGCAGAACTGCTCCACCAACGCGGTCCGCTCCGTCGGCTCCTCGCAGGTCGACCCCTACTCCGCGGTGGCGGCCGGAGTGGCTGCCCTCTACGGGCCGCTCCACGGCGGTGCCAACGAGGCGGTGCTCCGGATGCTGCGCCGGATCGGGTCCAAGGACCGGATCCCCGACTTCATCAACGGCGTCAAGGAGGGCAACGAGCGGCTGATGGGCTTCGGCCACCGGGTCTACAAGAACTACGACCCGCGGGCCACGATCATCAAGAAGGCCTGCGACGACGTCTTCGAGGTCACCGGCGTCAACCCGCTGCTCGAGATCGCCCAGGAGCTGGAGAAGATCGCGCTGGAGGACGAGTACTTCGTCAAGCGCAAGCTCTACCCCAACGTCGACTTCTACTCCGGCCTGATCTACGAGGCCTTCCGGTTCCCGCCCGAGATGTTCACTGTGCTCTTCGCCATCGGCCGCACCCCCGGCTGGCTTGCGCAGTGGCTGGAGCTGGTGCAGGACAAGGAGCAGAAGATCGCCCGGCCCAAGCAGATCTACACCGGCGACCGGACCCTCGACTTCACGCCGGCGTCCGAGCGCTGGGCCTGATCAGACCACTGTGCCCTGCGGCCGGCCCGGGTCGTCGTACGCCGGGGACGCCTGCCCGCAGCGCAGCGCCTCGAGCTGGGCGCAGATGGCGATGCCGTAGAACAGCGCCATGGCTGAGAGCAACGACCAGAGCAACAGCGCGAACACGCCGGCAAGCGGGCCGTAGGTGCTGCCGAAGGACCCGCTCAGGTTGACGTACGCCGCGAGGCCGGCCGTCGCGCCCATGCTCAGCAGGACCGCCACGACCGAGCCGAGCGCCAGCCAGGACAGGGCCGGTTGGCGCCTGCGAGGTGCGTGGTCGAAGAGCACCGCGATGGTGGCCACGACCAGCACCAGACCGACCGGCCAACGCGCCAGGTTCCAGACCTGGCGAGCGTCGGCGGACCAGACGCCCTCCGTGACCATCGCGTCGCCGAGCGCGCCGCCGGCGACGAGGAGCAGGAAGGCGACCCCCACTGGCGCGGCCAGGACCGCAGTCAGGACTGCCGCCCGACCGTACTTCGCCGGCGCAGGGCGATCTCGACGGATCCCGTAGATCCGGTTGCTCCCGCGTTCGACCTGCGCCATGGCCGTGGTCATCGACGCCAGCGCGAAGGCGAGGCCGAAGGCGAGGGCGAGCTCGCCGGTCTCCTCCGACCCGTCGACCACGGCCGTTGCGAGGGCGTCCTGGGTGCCGCCACCCGGGGAGATCGCCTCGATCGCGGCCGCCATGACCCGCGCGGGCCGTTCCTCGTCGAGGTCGGCAGCGAGCCCGGTCAAGGCGATCAGGAACGGGACCACCGCCAGGCTCACCTGGAGTGCCAGGGCGCGGCTGTTCGTGAAGCCGTCGCCGTAGCGGAACCGGACGAACGACTGGACGGCGATCCGGCGCAGCCCGAACCGCCGAGCCAGGTGCCAGGCGTCCTCCGCATCCAGCTCGTCGCCATCGAGCTCCGTGGTCACCGGGACGAGGCGAGCCGTGGTCATGCGCGGAAGAATATGCGCGCCGCCAGTATCAGTCGGGAGGCCTCCCGCTCCTCGAGGGGCATGAGTGCACATCCCCTGGCCACGTGGCTCCAGCTGAAGATGACCGCCGACCGCCCCAACGCCCGCTCGCGGCCCGGTGGCCCGATCGCTGCGAAGCGCTCGGGACCGCGCTCCCGGTTCGCTCCACGCACGATCCCGGGCGGATAACGCTTGGACGAACCGCGGCCGCCACCAGTTTTCGGCAGGCTCCTAGCGCCATCTCAGGTTGATCACAGAATGGTTGGGCACGGTTATGTCCGTGAACCCCAACGACACCATGCCGATCATCCCACCGCCCGCCTACGAGACGCCGCCCGCGCCGCCGGCGCGTGGTCGAGGCCTCTTCGTCGCCAGCGTCCTCACCGGAGCTCTGCTCCTCGGTGGCGGCGCAGGAGTGGCCGGCGCAGCGGCCTGGGACCAGTGGGGCTCCGACGATTCGGCCACGCCGACGTCGTCGAACGGGCAGGACATCTCGGTCGCGGACACCAACGACACTCCGGCGCCGGACGGGTCCGTCGAGCAGGTCGCCCAGCAGGTACTCCCATCCGTGGTCAAGATCGACGTCACCGGCGAGGTGGAGGGTCAGCAGGCCTCCGGCTCCGGATCGGGCGCCATCCTCACCGAGGACGGCGAGATCCTCACCAACAACCACGTGGTCGAGATCGCCGGTGACGGCGGCGAGATCTCGGTGTCGTTCGAGGACGGGACCCAGGCCAATGCCGAGGTCCTGGGCACCGACCCGCTCACCGACACCGCCGTGATCAAGGCCGAGGACGTCAGTGGACTGACCCCCGTGAAGGTCGGGGAGTCCGCGAGTCTCGACGTCGGCCAGCAGGTCGTCGCGATCGGCTCGCCGTTCGGCCTCGACTCGACCGTCACCAGCGGCATCGTGAGTGCGCTCGAGCGCCCGGTGAGCGTCGGAACCGACGCCGAGGGCAACAGCACGACGTACCCGGCCATCCAGACCGACGCCGCCATCAACCCCGGCAACAGCGGCGGACCCCTGGTGGACATGAACGGCGCACTGGTCGGCATGAACTCCTCGATCCGCACCGGCGGATCCTCCCCCGAGCAGGGTGGCGGCTCCATCGGCCTGGGCTTCGCGATCCCGATCGACGAAGTACTCCCGATCGTGGAGCAGATCCGCGACGGCGACGCCCCGACGCACGCCCGGCTGGGGATCTCGGTGTCCGACGTCTCCGCCAAGCCTGGAGAGGTCGCCACCGAGGGCGCCCAGCTGGAAGAGGTGACCGACGGCTCCACCGCCCAGGAGGCGGGCCTGGAGAACGGCGACGTGATCACGAAGGTCGACGACACGGTGATCACCGGCGCCGACTCCCTGGTGGCGACCATCCGCTCATACCGCCCGGGCGACGAGGTGACGATCACCTTCCGCCGCGACGGTGGCGACGAGGAGACGGCCACACTCACCCTCGATTCGGACGGCGAGTAGCCCCGACCCCCAGACCCCGTCCGTCGCATCCGGATACCGTGACCGGATGCGACGGGCGGCTTTCGGCACCATCCTGTTCTTCGTTGCCGCTCCGGGCGTCATGGCGGGCCTGGTCCCGTGGTTGGTCACGGGCTGGGACGGCTCGCCGGACGGCTGGGACGTCCTCGACGTCCTGGGCGGCCTGATGGTGCTGCTCGGCCTGGCCATGGTCGTGGCCTGCTTCGTCAGGTTCGTGCGCGAGGGCCACGGAACCCCGGCCCCGACCGCTCCGACGGACGTGCTGGTGGTCGGCGGCCTCTACCGCTACCTGCGCAACCCGATGTACGTCGGGGTCGGGCTCGTCATCGGCGGCCAGTGCCTGGCCTTCCGCAGCCTGCCGCTCGTGGCCTGGCTGGTGGTCTTCGTGATTGCGGTGACGGCCTTCGTCGTCGGCTACGAGCAGCCGGCGCTCCGTCGGCAGTACGGAGCGTCGTACGACGAGTACCGGCGCCGGGTGCCGGCGGTGGTCCCCCGACTGCGTCAGCGGACCCGCTGGACCCGCCCCTCGTCCCACACCGGGCCGTCGGACTCGTAGACGTCCCCGTCCGCGCCGTACACCAGGAACCGGTCGAAGCCGCGGGTGAACCAGCGGTCGTGGGTGACGGCGATGACGGTGCCCTCGAAGGCTTCCAGGCCGTCCTCGAGCGCCTCGGCCGACTGCACGTCGAGGTTGTCGGTCGGCTCGTCGAGCAGCAGCAGGGTTGCCCCCGACAGCTCGAGCAACAGGATCTGGAAGCGCGCCTGCTGCCCGCCCGACAGCGACTCGAACTTCTGCTCCGCGGCGTGCGCGAGCTCGTAGCGGTCCAGCACCCTGCCGGCTGCCTCCCGACCCATGCCGTCACGGTGATCGTCGCCGCGGTGCAGGATCTCCACGAGGGTGCGACCCATCAGCTCGGGGTGCTCGTGGGTCTGCACGAACCAGCCCGGCCGGACCCGGGCCCCGAGCTTGGCCGTCCCCGTGTGCAGGACCGGCGCGACCGGCACGTCTCCTACCGGCTGGTGCTCGACGTCAGGGTCGGAGCCACCGGCCGCCAGCAGGCGAAGGAAGTGGGACTTGCCGGAACCGTTGCTCCCGAGCACCGCGACCCGCTCGCCGTACCAGACCTCCAGGTCGAACGGCTTCATCAGCCCGGTGAGCTCGAGGTCCCCGCAGACCACGGCCCGCTTGCCGGTGCGACCACCCTTGAGCCGCATCTTCACCTGCTGCTCGCGCGGCTGCTCGGTCGGGGGCCCAGCCTCCTCGAACTTGCGCAACCGGGTCTGGGCGGCCTGGTAGCGGCTGGCCATGGCGTCGTTGTACGCCGCCTTCTGCTTGTACATCAGCATCTGCGCCCGGAGCTTGGCGTGCTGCTCGTCCCAACGTTTCCGAAGCTCCTCGAAACGGGCGAACCGGTCCCGGCGCGCGTCGTGGTACGACGCGAAACCACCTGGGTGCGTCCACACCAGGTTCCCTGCGCTGCCGAGCTCGACGGTGACCACCCGCGTGGCGGTGTTGTTGAGGAGCTCGCGGTCGTGGCTGATGAAGAGGATGGTCTTGTCCGACTCGACGATCCGCTGCTCCAGCCACATCTTGCCGGGCACGTCCAGGAAGTTGTCCGGCTCGTCGAGCAGGAGCACCTCGTCCGGCCCTCGTAGCAAGAACTCCAGGACCAGCCGCTTCTGTTCACCCCCGGACAGGGTGCGCAGCTCGCGGTACTTCGCCCGGTCGTAGGGCACGCCCAGGCCCGCAATCGTGCAGACGTCCCACGTGACCTCGATGTCGTAGCCGCCCGCGTCGGCGTACTCCGCCAGCGCCTCGGCGTACCGCATCTGGGTCTTCTCGTCGTCACTGTCCATCAACGCCCGCTCGCACCGGTCGACGGCGGCGGTCGCCTTCTGGATGCGCGCCGGCGAGACCGACAGCAGGAGATCTGCGACCGTCGGTGCGTCGCCGAGGCCGGCGTTCACCATCTGCCGCATCACGCCCAGTCCGCCCGACCGAGTCACCACCCCGGCGTGGGGAGCAAGGTCGCCCGTGATGATCCGGAGCAGCGTCGTCTTGCCGGCGCCGTTCGCGCCGACCAGCGCAACCTTGGCGCCCTCACCCACCCGGAACGACACGTCGTCGAGCAGCACCCGCCCGTCGGGTAGCTCGAATCGCACGCCCGCAACATCCACATGCCCCACGAGGGACGATTCTCCACCGTCGCCGCTCTCCGGTCACCCGGTTATCAGCCGCATCCCGTCGCACCGGAAGACTCATCGGGCGGGAAGACACGCCTTAAGTAGGTGGCCCGGGAGGGGGTTTGGTCCTTACTCTTCCGGGATGAGGAGGGGGAACCTCGAGGAAGCGCCCGCGCCGGCTGTGCCGCTGCGTCGTACCTCGACCAAGAAATCTCGCCGGGCACTCGCCATGGGCGGCTACGCCGTCGTGCTGGCCACGTGGACGTGGTTCATCGGCATGCCCAACGACACCATCCAGATCTTCCTCTGGCTCTGGCTGGCGACGATCGCCTGGAACATCGAGGCGGAACCCAGGCAGCATCTGCAGTTCCTCCGGGACTGGTGGGTGCCGCTGCTCGCGCTCATCATCTACTTCTACAGCCGCGGCATCGCCGACAACCTGAGCCGCGACGTGTCGGTGGTGATGCCGATCAACGTCGACCGGTGGATGTTCGGCGGCCACCTGCCGACGGAGACCTTGCAGAACGCGTGGTGCGGCAATCCGTGCGACCCGGCGAGCGACCCACGGTGGTACGACCTCTTCTTCACCACCATGTACGCATCCCACTTCGTCACCGGCCTGACCATCGCCGCAGTCCTGTGGGTCCGCAACCGACACGAGTTCGCCATGTGGATGCGGCGCCTGGTGTCCATCAGCTACGCCGCTCTGGTGATCTACATCGCGTACCCGATGGCGCCGCCGTGGTGGGCGTCCGAGCGCGGGTACATCGACGGCCGACCTGCATCGGATCACCGGCCGGGGCTGGGAGGACATCGGGATCCACCGGCTCAACCTGCTGCTCGGCGGCGTCGGCAACAAGGTCGCGGCGATGCCGTCTCTGCACGCCGGCATCGCCTTCCTGGTGGCGGTGTACGCCGTGCAACGATTGCGGTCATCGTTCCGCTGGCTGTTGCTTGCCTACCCGGTGGCCATGGGTCTCGCCCTCGTCTACTACGCCGAGCACTACGTGATCGACATCCTCGCCGGCTGGGCCGTGGCCGTGGTGGTGCTGGTCGGGTGCTCGTGGTGGGAGCGAAGATCGGCCGCATCCTCAGGCGGCAGACCGGCGACGATGGGGCGCGCCAGTGGGCCTGGCGGAGAGCTCGGCCAGGACGTTTCTCACGTAGCCCGGTGAGTGCATCACCTGTTCCCAGGTGAATCGGACAACCAGCCAACCGGCCATCGCCAGCGCCGTGTAGCGCACGCAGTCGCGTGCGTGCGCCCGCTTGTCGGTGTGGAACTCCCACGAGTCCGCCTCGATGACGATCCGTCGCGACTCGTCCACGAGATCGGGATGCCACGTCTGGCCGCGGGCTGATACGGGTCGTTGGGGCACCATCGCCAGCGCCGGGAACTCGAGGACCAGGGCTCTCAGAACCGACTCGAACGGGTTGGCTGCCTCGGGCGTGGCCTCTGCCGCGACGCGTCGGCACTGTCGTGCTCCACGACCGCGAACGCTGGCTGCGAGCTCGAGCAGGTCGTCCTTGCCCACGTCGCCCGCGCGCAGCGCGGAGTCGGCAATCGCCAGGGCCTCGTCGAAGGGGAGCCTCCGCGCACAGTCGATGACCGTCCGAAGCGGCGACGTGACGCCGGACCTGACGTCGTCGCCCATCAGGTCGGCGTACACGATGTGCACGACAGCGCGGGTGTCCGGATCTACTTTCCGCTTGCGGGGGACCGTCACCCACGGCTGGTCAGGAACCCACTTCACCTTCCAGCCCCAACAGACAGCGGCGCTCACGTGTGACGTGGTGCCCGCCAGTCTTGCCGCAGTCCGGCGATCCCGGTCGAGGTCGGCCAGCACATAGCGACCGCGTGCGACCTGCACGACTCGCCCTTGGCGGACCGCCTGGCGAAGCTTCCACCGCGAACTGAGGGCGGTCAGCTCCCCGAAGCCTCCCAATTCCGCCCAGCCGCTCCACCGCGTCCTCCACGTCCACGGTCGCAGCCTTCCGGCTTCGCCGGCCCGCTGCTGGCCCTGTCCACAGGCCCGCCGAACCGGCATAGGCCGCGACCTGATGACGAGCTGAGCGTGACGACCACGTGCCGAGCGGCCCGATGCCAGTTGGTCCGACATCGCTCGGACAGGCGGCTCAGCAGATCACTCCTCGGTCTGCTTCGCCCACAGGTTGACGCCGGACTCCTCGGCATGCTTGTCGATGTCGGCCAGCTCGGCATCCGTGAGCGGAGGTCCTTGCAGGGCATCGAGGTTGGTGTCGAGCTGTTCGACGCTCGATGCCCCGATCACGGCCGACGTCACCCGCTCGTCGCGAAGCACCCACTGCAGGGCGAGCTGGGCGAGCTTCTGGCCGCGCGCCGACGCGATCTCGTTGAGGGTGCGAACCCGGGCGAGCACGCCGTCGTCGAGTCCGGTGAAGGTGGAGTCCTCGCGCGCGGCTCGTGAGTCGGATGGCACGCCGTTCAGGTACCTGTCAGTGAGCAGCCCCTGGGCGAGGGCGCTGAAGACGATGCAGCCCATCCCTTGCTCTTCGAGCTCGTCGAGCAGCTCGTCCTCGATCCACCGGTTGAACATCGAGTACGACGGCTGGTGGATCAGCAAGGGGGTGCCCAACGCGCGGGCGATCGTCGCCGCCTCGTTGGTCTTCGCCGCGGAGTACGACGAGATCCCGGCGTAGAGGGCGCGGCCCGACCGGACGGCGATGTCGAGCGCCATCATGGTCTCCTCGATCGGGGTCTCGGGGTCGAAGCGATGGCTGTAGAAGATGTCGACGTACTCCAGGCCCATGCGCGCCAGTGACTGGTCGAGCGACGCGAGCACGTACTTGCGCGAGCCACCGCCCTGTCCGTAGGGACCCGGCCACATGTCCCAGCCCGCCTTCGTCGAGATGATGAGCTCGTCGCGGTAGGGCCCGAAGTCGTCCGCGAGGTAGCGGCCGAAGTTCTCCTCCGCCCGGCCGTAGGGCGGGCCGTAGTTGTTGGCCAGGTCGAAGTGGGTGACGCCGCGGTCGAACGCGCGCCGGAGGATGGCCCGATGGGTGTCCTCGGGCCGGTCGTTCCCGAAGTTCTGCCACAGTCCCAGCGACAGGGCCGGCAGCTTGAGTCCGCTCCGCCCGGTGAAGCGGTACTCCATCCCGGTCGAGGCGTCGTATCGGTCTGCGGCTGCTTCGTAGCTCATGCCCTCATCGTGCCCTGCTGGGCGGACGGTCCGTCAACGCCCCCTCACGGCGCGAGCACGTCGTCCAGCAGGGCCTGCGACCCGAGCCCTGATCTCGTCGCGGATCGACCGCACCTGCTCGATCTGTCGACCGGCCGGGTCGTCCAGCTCCCAGTCCTCGTAGCGCTTGCCCGGGAAGTAGGGACACTCGTCCCCACAGCCCATCGTCACCACGACGTCGGACTCCTGCACCGTCGAGGTCATGAGCACAGTCGGCTCCGCGGTTGCGATGTCGACGCCGACCTCGGCCATCGCCTCCACGGCAACCGGATTGAGCCGGTCAGCGGGCTGGGTTCCGGCCGAGAGCACCTGGACGCGGTCCCCCGCGAGGTGCTGGACGAAGCCGGCGGCCATCTGTGAGCGGCCGGCATTGTGAACGCACACGAAGAGGATCGTCGGCAGGTCAGACACGCTCGGCCTCCACGGGACGCGGGTACAGGAGGATGACCAGTCCCAGCGCCACGGCACCACCGAGGAGCTGCGCGAGCAGGAAGGCCGGGACCGAAGCCGGTGCGATCCCCGCGTAAGGTGTCGGAGAACATCCGCGCCACCGTCACGGCCGGGTTGGCGAAGCTGGTCGAACTCGTGAACCAGTAGGCGGCAGCGATGTACCCACCGACTGCGTAGGCCACCGTCTCGGGCTGGCTGTTGCGCAGGCTCCCGAAGATGACGATCACGAGCCCGATCGTGGCGACGACCTCCGCGAGCCAGATCGGGCCTCCGGTGCGCTCGGTGGTCGAGAGGGATACGGCTCTCAGGTCGAACATGACGTTTGCGAGTACGGCGCCCAGGCATCCGCCGACGAACTGTGCGGACACGAGCAACGCGAGCTCACGCGAGGTCACGATGCCGAGCGCCCGCTCGGCCAGTGTGACGATCGGGTTGAAGGCCGCGGAGACCGGTTGGAGCGCGAGGATCAGCGCGACCAGGACTCCGCCGGTCACCAGGCTGTTCACCAGCAGCTGGAGAGCGAGGTCGTCCGGCGAGAGACGGGTCGCGGCGATGCCGGATCCCACCACCGCCATGACCAGGAACGCGGTGCCGACTAGCTCGGCGCCAGCCCTGCGTACGACCCTCACGAAGCTACGCCGCCGAGCAGCGCGCCGAGGTCGGAGAGCGCGGCGCCGTTGAGCCGGTAGTAGACCCAGACACCCCTCTTCTCGCGGTCGAGGAGCCCGGACTCATGCAGCACCTTGAGGTGATGGCTGATGGTGGGCTGGGAGAGGTCGAAGGCATCGTTGAGGTCGCAGACACACGCCTCGTCGTTCGCGTGTGAGGCGACGAGGGAGAGCAACCTCAGGCGGACGGGATCGGCCAGTGCCTTCACGAGCGGGGCGATCCGTTCCGCCTGCTCGGCGCTCAGGGGATCTTGAGTGAGCGGGGTGCAGCACGCCACCGTCTGGACGGGTGTCAGCTCGATCAGGGACTTCGACATGCGTCGATATTGACAGATGTCGATACCTGTGCCAAGTTCACACATAGACATTCATCGATATCAAGGGAGTCCACCCATGTCACGCCTCCAGCTGGCCCTCAACGTCGACGACCTCGAGGAGTCGGTCGCCTTCTACAGCAAGCTGTTCGGCACCGAGCCGCACAAGACGAAGCCCGGCTACGCGAACTTCGCCGTCGCCGAACCGCCGCTGAAGCTGGTGCTGATCGAGAACCACGGCGAGGGTGGCTCGGTCAATCACCTCGGGGTGGAGGTGACCGACACCGACAGGGTCGATGCGGAGCAGACCCGACTCGCGGCCGAGGGGCTGGCATCGATCGAGGAGCGTGGGACCACGTGCTGCTACGCCAAGCAGGACAAGTTCTGGGTCGAGGGCGCTCCGAACGGCGAGCGCTGGGAGATCTACACCGTGTTGGAGGACAGCGAGTCGTTCGGCGTCGGCGACACCTCTGCGGTTGCGTGCTGCGGCCAGGACGCGGCGGAGGAGGGCGCTCTGACCCCGACCGCCTCCGCGTGCTGCTGAGCCCGGCTCAGGGTTGACGGAGGTTGCCGACGGGCGAGCCGAGCAGCCGGAGCAGCCGGTCCGTGACCTGGTGGTGATCGACGTCGTCCCCGCTGGTCGTGGTGAGTACTTCGTGTTGCCCGCACTCGCCGTTGTAGACCCAGGCGGGCACCCCGTCGTCGGTTACCAAGAGGTAGAACTCGGCTTGCCCCTCGCAGGGTAGGAACCTGCCCTTACCACTCGGGGCGTCGGCGATCGCTTCCCGGACGGCTGCTGACACGTCATCGCCCAGGGCCGTCGACTCCGCGAGCCAGTACCCGGGCTCGGCGGCCGGGTCCTGGTTCGCGGCGTACCGACAGACGGTCAGGTCGCCGCCCGGATCCGGATCCAGGGCGAAGTCGGTGTTGGCGTAGACGCCCGGGGCGCAGCCGCGGCTGTCCTGGGTCTCGAACCGTCGAGCCGAGTCGACCATCGTCTTCAGCGTGTCCGGCGACTTCGCCACGACGTCGACGTAGTAGTCGTCGTAGGTCAGTCGCTCTGCACTGCCCTCGTGCTCGGGCAGCGGTTGCTCCGGTGTGCCAGCGCGGAAGCTGACGCTGGAGCTGAGGCTCGGCGTGCAGGCAACCATCGTGGAGACTCCCTCGCCTCGGTCGACGATGCCCGGCGGCCTGCTCCCGACGCACCACTGGGACGCGGCGCCGTTGACCCAGTCCGCGGGCACGGCGATCTCGAAGTCGCGCCACGACTGCCACGTCCAGTCCGACGGGATCGGGCCGCTGTCGCCGGACGCGATGACGCCGGGATCGTCCCCGCCGCGATCGCCGTCGCCCAGGACGGTGAGCCCGATCGGCACCAGGGCCACGGCCAGAGCGACACCCAGTCCCGCTCCGACGGCCCGCACCCGGCGACGGCCGCGCAACCGGCGCCGGGCATCGTCGGCAAACCCGTGCGGGTCCGGGGCGTCCGCGCTAGCCGAGTCCAGGGCCTCGCGCAGCCGGCGTTCGAAGTCACTCATCGCTCTCTCCCAGATCTGCTCGCAAGGCGGCCAGGCCACGGGACACGCGGGACCTCACGCTCCCCTCACGGACGCCGGTCAGCGCCGCGATCTCGGCGTACTCCAGCTCCTCGTAGTAGCGCAGTACCACCGCGGTGCGCTGGATCTCCGGCAGCCGCAGGCACGCCTGCCAGATCCGGTGGCGCCCGGCGGGCTCGTCGGCCGGCCGAGTCGCAGGTCGCGGTGGTGCCGGCCGGGACCGGGTCGGCCACCGGCGACTCCCGGCGCCGGAACTTGCGCCACCAGGACGTGTGCGCGTTGACGACCATCCGCCGGACGTACGCGTCGGGGTTCTCCACCGACGCGATTCGCGACCAGCGAGGCAGCGCCCGGGACAAGGCGTCTTGCACGACGTCCTCGGCATCGGCCCGATTCCCGGTCAGCACGTAGGCGAGGCGCAGCAGGGCGGGACCACGCGATGCGACCCACTCGTCGAAGTCGGGTGTGTCACTCACACGCGTCCTCTCCGCTTGTGGCAAGACGGCCTCCATGCCCAACAAACGCTCGTCGCGCGAGATCTGTTGCGACTTGTGTTCTTCAGGTTCCTGGGCGCACGGCCGACAGCACGCGGAATCCCTTGGCGCTGGCGAGCCGCTCGGTCGGATAGCCCTGCGCGGACAACCAGCGCTGGAGTGAGTCGGCGCCCAGGTTCTTCCCGACGACCATGACCGCGCGACCGCCGGGCGTGAGCGTCGGAAGCCAGGTGAGCAGCAGGTCGTGCAGCGCGGCCTTGCCGATCCTGATCGGCGGGTTCGACCAGATCTCGTCGTACGCCGCGCCGGCCGGGACGGCGTCGGGCGTCGTCGCGGCGAAGCGGTCGCCCAGCCCGAGGGCGGTGGCGTTCTCGTTAGCGAGGAGTACGGCGCGCTCGTTGACATCGATGCCGGTCACGGTCGCCCTCGTCGTCGCGGCGATTGCGAGCCCGATCACCCCGTAGCCGCAGCCGAGGTCGAGGACCCGCTCGACCTGGGGCGGCGAGGTCTCGCGGAACAGCACGGACGTCCCGATGTCCAGGCGGCCCTGGGCGAAGACCCCGCTGCCGGTGACCAGTGACAGGTCCTGGCCCCACACCGACATGCGGACGGGTACCCGTTTGAATCGCACCGCCGGGTCGGCCGTGAAGTAGTGGTCATCCATCGGTGCTCACGGTGGTCCGATCCGTCGGGGCCACCCGCCTCGCCCGAGTCAGTGCGGCCCGCGCCGCCAGCTCCTGGTCGGGTGGATAGGCGACTTCCTCGAGCGTGAGGCCGTGAGCGTGGACGACGGTCACGGCGGGATTCCGCGCCTCGGACCGCAGGATCTCCCCGGCCCATGCGACCGGGTGTCGTCCCTCCCCGATGGCGAGGAGGCATCCGACGAGTGCGCGGACCATGCTGTGGCAGAACGCGTCGGCCCGCACCGTCGCAACCGCCACGCCGGCCTCGTCCCGCTCCCAGTCGAGGTCAAGCAGAGTGCGGACGGTCGTCGCTCCTTCGCGCTGCTTGCAGAACGCCGCGAAGTCGTGCTCCCCGACGAGGAGTGCCGCGGCGGCGTTCATCGTGGGCAGGTCGAGCGGCCGTCCCCACGCCAGCACGTACGACCTGGCCAGCGGATCGATGATGTCGGAGGCGTCGGCGACCCGGTACGCGTACCGACGCCACAGTGCCGAGAAGCGGGCGTCGAACCCGGTTGCGGCCCCCGCCACGCGTCGTACTCGGACGTCTGCCGGGAGGATGCCGTTCAGGCGGCGAAGCAAGGCCTCCGGCGGCGGATCGCTCGACCGTCCGGCGGACGCCGCCAGCACGCTCTGGTCCAGGTCGACGTGGATGACCTGACCGCGCGCGTGCACGCCGGTATCGGTGCGGCCGGCACAGACGACCGACACGTCGGGGACCCGCAGCACCGTCGCCAGCGCGGCCTCCAGCGTCCCCTGGACCGTGCGCAGGCCGGGCTGCGCTGCCCAGCCGTGGAAGTCGGTGCCGTCGTAGGCGAGGTCCATCCGGATCCGCATGATGGGCATCCTCGCAGGAAGGACTAGTCGAGCTCGGCGCGGTACGGCGGGTCCGCGCCGGGTCGCGACACGGTCACGGCCGCGGTGCGGGCAGCGTGAGCGAGGACCTCGGAGATGACGCCGTCGGCGACGGCCGCAAGGTCCTGACGACGGTCCGCGCCCAACAGGCCACGTTGCCAGAGGCCATCGATCAGTCCCGCGGCGAACGTGTCGCCGGCCCCGATCGTGTCGGCGACCGGGGTCGGGTGGGAGGGCACGTCGACGCGGCGGTCCGGGCCGAACCACGTCGCTCCCGCGACCCCCCGGGTCACGACGACTGCGAGGGCGCCCAGGTTCAGGATTCCCTGGACCGCGGACTCCAGGGTCTGCTCCGGATAGAGCACGGCCAGGTCCTCGTCGGAGGCCTTGACCAGGTCGCTCACCCCGACCATGCGCTCGACCCCTGGCACGGCCGCAGCACCGGTGCCCGTCACCGCCGGTCGGGCGTTGATGTCGTAGGACACCGTCGCGCGCTCCCGGAGGCGTGCGGCCAGGGCGTGCACGTCGTCCGCGCCCGGGGACAGTACCGCCCCCAGGGAGCACACGTGCACCAACCGAGGCTCCTCGCGCGCTGCGACGGGGTTGAGCCGCCAGTCGATGTCGAACTCGTACCTCGCCGAGCCGTCCGCGCCGATCGCGGCGACGGCCGTCGACGTGCGTGGGATCGCACCGGGATCCGTGGCCAGGGCGACCCCCGACCTGGCCAGGTGATCCGCGATCAGGTGCCCGTGCTCGTCGTCGGCGAAGCTGGTGGCGAACCGGACCAGCAAGCCCAGCCGGGCGAGTGCGACGGCGACATTGGCCGCACTCCCGCCGGCGTACTCCGTTTCCGTCCCGTCGGCGGCGCGCACGATGTCGACCAGGGACTCCCCCACCACCAAGACGTGCACGCCACGTCTCTACCAGAAGGTGTCCTAGGGTCGCGAGCATGGACCTGAAGCCCATCGACCCCGCCGCGCCGGAGCCGCCGTACGAGCAGCTCCGTGTGCAGATCGCGTCGCAGGCCGCGGCGGGGACGCTGCCGGCCGGCAGCCGGCTCCCCACGGTCCGGGCGCTCGCCAGCGAGCTCCAGCTGGCGGTGAACACCGTGGCCAAGGCCTACCGGGCGCTCGAGGCGGACGGCGTCGTCGTCACCGAGGGCCGCCGCGGCACCTTCGTCTCCTCGGGTGCCGCCGCGTCCTCCGGCGAGGCGATCGCCGCTGCCGAGCGGTACGCCGCTACGGCACGCAGCCTCGGGCTCGGCCTGACCGAGGCCCAGAATCTTCTCGAGCGGACGTGGTGAAGCCGGTCAGCCGATGAGCCGGTCGACCAGTCGGCAGAAGTCGAAGTCGGGCTCCAGCGTCGGGAAGTGTCCCTTCGCGAAGACGATCTCCTCCTTCAGGATCTCCGCGCCCGGCTCGCTGTCACCCAGGGTGTCCTGCACCGTCTTGATGCCGATCTTGCCGTGCTCGCGGAGCACGACCTTCCCGTGGGCGTTCCGGATCTTGAAGGAGTGGACGCGGTCGACGGCGAAGAACTTCCAGATGTCGCCGCGGAGGTGCTTGGCCTTGAGCTCGGTGAAGCGACCGTTGCCAGAGACGAACATCTTCTTGCCGTTCTTGGGGTTCTTCAGCGTCTCGCGGAAGTGGTAGCGGTTGTCGACGAAGAACGCCTGTCCGTGCGGAACCCTTGACGTTGTAGACCTTGGCGACGCCCCACGACCGGCCCTTCACCCGGAAGGGGAAGTCGCAATCGCTGTCGACGAACGAGTAGGGGTCGTTGAAGCGGTCCTTGCTGTAGACGAGACCCCCGCTCGCTGTGGGCCTCGGCGGGCGCGACGATGAAGACCAGCAAGGCGCTGGCGACGAGCATGACGAGTAGTCGACGGATCATGTCGGACTCCTTGACACCGCCAGTTCGGGGGACGCGGAACGGTCCCGAGAACTCCGCTGTACGGCGGTCACCTCCCGCCTACACCGCCACCGTGACCCCGGCATCCCCATTTGTGGGGATCTCCGCCGCGACGCGGGCGGGTGATCCGGCTCTCCTGGGCGAGCGCGCCCTGGCCGTAACCTCGCCCCATGCGGTTCGTCGTTTACGGCGCCGGTGCCGTCGGCGGGGTGATCGGGGCCAACCTGCACCTGGCCGGCGTTCCCACCACACTCGTGGCCCGCGGGCCGCACCTCGCCGCCATCCAGCGGGACGGACTGGTCCTGGACGCCGCCGACGGCACCCGCGCGCTGGAGGTCCCCGCCGTGGGGTCTGCCCGCGAGGTGGCATGGACCGACGACACCGCCGTCCTGATCACCGTGAAATCGCACCAGACCCACGACGCCCTCGAGGACCTGACAGCACACGCGCCCGACGACGTGGTAGCCGTCTCGGCGCAGAACGGGGTCGCGAACGAGCCGGCGATCCTGCGCCGCTTCGCCCACACCTACGGGATCTGCGTGATGCTGCCCTCGGGGCACGTGGAGCCGGGAGTGGTGGTGCAGCGCTGCCATCCGACGCCGGGCATCCTCGACATCGGTCGGTTCCCGCACGGGGTCGACGAAGCCGCGGACGCGATCGCCGATGACCTCCGCCTGGCCGGCTTCGAGTCGGTCCCCAGGCCGGACATCATGGCCTGGAAGCACCGCAAGCTGATCATGAACCTCGGCAATGCAGTCCAGGCATGCTGCGCCCCCGGCCCGGCCTTCGACGAGCTCGCCGACCGCGTGCGCTCGGAGGGCGAGCAGGTCCTGGAGAAGGCCTCGATCCCGACCGTCACCGAGGCCGCCGACCGGGAACGCCGCGGCGACATCCTGCAGAGCACCCGGCACCGGAGCATCCGCGGCGGGTCGACCTGGCAGAGCGTGGCGCGGCGAACCGGGCAGGTCGAGACCGACTATCTCTCCGGCGAGATCGTGCTCCTGGGCCGGCTGCACGGTGTCCCCACTCCGGCCAACGAGCTGGTGCAGCGCACCGCACACGTCCTGGCCCTCTCCCGCGGCGAGGCCGGCAGCCTCGACGCTGCCGACCTGCTCACCCGGCTGCCACCGGCCTGATCGCGCCGATCGACCCGCTTTGGGCACCGCGCCCATCCCGCCGCTCCCGTCCGCGGGCCATGATGGGCGCAGACACCCAGCGACCCGAACGGGGGAACCGGCCGGATGCAACTCGAGCTGTCCGACGAGGACCAGGCGTTCCGCGAGGAGATGCGCGCCTTCTTCACCAGTGCGATCTCCGAGGAGATCCGGGACGCCGTGGTCGAGGACCGTGAGCTCACCGCCGAGCAGACAGTCGAGAGCATGCGAACGCTCAACTCCGCCGGGCTCGCGGTGCCGCACTGGCCCGAGGAATGGGGAGGTCGGGACTGGACCGACCTCCAGCGCCACATCTGGAACGAGGAGATGCAGCGCGCCGGCGTCCCCGTCCCGCTTGCCTTCAACGCGTCCATGATCGGACCGGTGCTCGCCCAGTTCGGCACGCAGGAGCAGAAGGAGACGTTCCTCCCGAAGACCGCGAGCCTCGACATCTGGTGGGCGCAGGGTTTCTCCGAACCCGATGCCGGCTCGGACCTCGCGAGCCTGCGGACGACCGCCGTCCGGGACGGCGACCACTGGGTGGTCAACGGCCAGAAGACCTGGACCACGCTGGCCCAGTACGCCGACTGGATCTTCGCGCTCGTCCGGACCGACCCCGAGGCGAAGAAGCAGGCCGGCATCTCGATGCTGCTCATCGACCTGAACTCTCCCGGGATCGAGGTGCGCCCGATCCAGCTGATCGATGGTGGACACGAGGTCAACGAAGTCTGGTTCGAGGACGTTCGGGTGCCCACGGAGAACCTCGTCGGAGAGCTGAACGGTGGCTGGACGATCGCCAAGTTCCTGCTCGGCAACGAGCGGGTCGGTGTCGCCCCGGTCGGCATCACCAAGCGAGCCCTCGCCCGCGCCAAGGAGGACGCCGCGGAGGTCATCGAGGACGAGCCGCTCACCAGGGCCCGGATCGTCGAGCTGGAGAACGAGCTGCTCGCGCTCGAGCTCACCGCACTCCGGGTGGTCGCGCACTCATCGGACGGCGAACCACACCCGGCCTCCTCGGTCCTCAAGCTGAAGGGCACCGAGCTCCAGCAGGCGGTCAGCGAGATGGTCGTCGACCTGGCCGGGCCGGCATCGCTCGCCAGCGGGGCCGATGACGATGACTCCGACCTCGACGACTGGGCGCGTCGCGCGCCCACGACGTACCTCAACCTGCGCAAGGCCTCGATCTACGGCGGCTCCAACGAGATCCAGCGACAGATCATCGCCCGGACGATCCTGGGACTCTGAGGAGACGACGATGGACTTCACGTACGACGACGAGCAGGTAGCCCTCCGCGACGCCGTACGAAGCCTCCTGAGCAAGGCGTACGGCGACCACGACGACCGCCGACGTACCGTTGCCGAGGAGACTGGCTTCGACGAGAAGGTCTGGGCCCGGATGGCTGAGATGGGTCTGCTCGGCCTTCCGTTCGCCGAGGAGGACGGCGGGGTCGGCGCCGGGCCGGTCGAGATCGGCATCGTGTGCCAGGAGCTCGGCCGGGTCATCGCCCCGGAGCCGTACCTCACGTCGGTCGTGCTGGCTGGTGGCCTCGTGTCCGCCTGCGGGTCGCCCGAGCAGCGCACCGCCGTCCTCGGATCCCTGGCGGCTGGTGACGTCGTGCTCGCCTTCGCCCACGACGAACCCGGACGACGATGGACCCCATCCGCCGAGCGGGTGACGGCTACCCGGGACGGGGACGAGTGGAGGCTGACCGGAGTCAAGGAGCCCGTCCCCCACGGCGGGCACGCGGATCGGCTGGTGGTCAGCGCCGCCCTGCCCGATCGGGGCACCGGGCTGTTCCTCGTCGAGGGCGCTGGCGTCGACCGCACTGGCTACCGGTCCTACGACGGCGGCCGGGCGGCTCGGGTCCGGCTCGACAACACCGCTGCCACTCCCCTCGGCGAGCCCGGCCGTGACCTGACCGACAGCGTCGGGACCGTCCAGGACATAGCCCGGGTGATGGCCGCCAACCAGGCCCTCGGAGCCATGCGCGTCGCACTGCAGGCCACGACGGACTACCTCAAGGACCGCAAGCAGTTCGGGGTCGCCCTGAGCACCTTCCAGTCGCTCACCTTCCGCGCCGTCGACATGTACGTCTCGCTCGAGCTGACCACCAGCCTCGTCGACTGGGCCACCATGGTGGTGGCCGGCGGCACGCCCGACGACATCGCCGATGCCGCAGCCCGGGCCTCGCTCCAGGTGAGCCGGGCCGGCCGGCACATCGGCCAGGAGGCCATCCAGCTGCACGGCGGCATCGCGATGACCGCGGAGTACTCCGTGGGCAACTACGCCGCCCACCTGACGGCGCTCGACCACCTGCTGGGCGACGGCGGGTTCCACTTGCGGCGGCTCGCGGACACCGTGACCGACCACCGGACGCTGGACCCGTTGGGGTAGCGCGTGGGCAGGTCGCGGGGCCTGACAGGCTAGGTCCGTGGAACAGCTGCGCGACCGGGGCGCCGTCGTCACCGGGGCCGGGCACGGCATCGGCCGGGCCCTGGCCGTCCGCCTGGCTGCCGAGGGTGCCCGGGTCGTCGTCAACGACCTCGATGCCGAGGCCGCGGACGCGGTCGCGGCCGAGATCGGCGGTACGTCGGCACCCGGGGACTGCGCCACCGAGGACGGGGTTCGGGGCCTGGTCGCCGGCGCGGAGGGCGAGCTCGGCCGGATCGACCTGTTCTTCGCCAACGCCGGCATCGACGCCGCCCAGCCCGACAGCCTCCACGCATCCGACGAGGTCTGGGCACGAATGCTCGAGACCAACGTCATGGCACACGTCCGCGCGGCGCGCGTCCTCGTGCCCGCATGGGTCCGCGACGGTGGCGGCCGATTCGTGGTGACCGCCTCGGCGGCCGGACTGCTCACGATGATCGGCAGTGCCCAGTACTCCGTGACCAAGCACGCGGCCGTCGCCTTCGCCGAGTGGCTGTCGGTGACCTACGGCAACAGTGGCGTGGTCGTCCAGGCCATCTGCCCGCAGGGCGTCCAGACCCGGATGCTGGAACAGGCCGGCTCATTGAAGAACCTGCTCTCCCGCGACGCAGCGCTGTCCCCGGAGGAGGTCGCCGAGACCTGGGTGCAGTCGCTGGCCGACGACAGGTTCCTGGTCCTCCCCCATCCCGAGGTGGCCGGCTACTACGCCGCCCGGGCCCAGGACGCCGACCGCTGGCTGGCGGGCATGCGCCGGCTCCAGGCGAAGGTCGCGGAGGCGGGCAGATGAGCGACTTCGCGGGCGGCGAGATCCCCGGACTGGACCTGACAGCCTTCCGACATTGGTACGACGTCCAGCGGCCGGGCGAGATCGCCGGCGACCTTCGAGGCCGGGTCGTCGCGGGCGGCAAGTCCAACCTGACCTACGAGGTCAGCGACGGCACGTCGTGGTGGATCGTCCGTCGGCCGCCCCTGGGACACGTACAGGCGACGGCTCACGACATGGGACGCGAGTTCACGGCGATGACCGCCCTCGCCGCGACCGACGTACCCGTGCCGCGGACGTTTGCCCACTGCGCCGACGAAGCGGTGATCGGCGCCCCGTTCTACGTCATGGAGCGGGTCGCGGGGACGCCGTACCGAACGTCCCAGCAGCTGGCCGAGCTCGGCGCGGACGCCACCTCGAGGGTGGCCGGGGCGATGATCGACGTGCTGGCTCTGCTGCACCAGGTCTCCCCGGACGAGGTCGGCCTTGCTGACTTCGGCCGCCCGGCCGGCTTCCTCGAGCGCCAGGTGCGGCGGTGGAGCCGCCAGCTCGACGGCTCGCACACCCGCGAGCTTCCCGACGCCGACGAGCTGATCCGGCACCTGGCTGCGAACGTCCCGGCGGGAGACGACGGCAGCTCCGCGGGGATCGTGCACGGCGACTACCGGCTCGACAACCTGCTCGTGGATGCCGGCAAGCCGTCACCGGTGCGGGCGGTCGTCGACTGGGAGATGGCGACCGTCGGCGACCCTCTGACCGACGTGGCGCTCCTGCTGGTGTACGACCAGTTGTCCGGGACCGCCGGCGGGCCCGCGGTCGCCGACGTGAGCTCCGCCCCCGGCTACCCAACGGCCCAGGTGCAGCTGGAGCGGTACGCCGCGGCCGGGGGACGCGACCTCGGCGACCTCGACTTCCACGTCGGGCTGGCCCACCTGAAGCTGGCAGTGATCCTGGAGGGCATCAACTACCGCTTCCAGCACGGCCAGACCGTCGGGGAGGGCTTCGACACGGTCGGCGATGCCGTGGAGCCGCTCCTCGCCGCTGGCCTCGACGCCGTGCATCGTTCCCAATGACCCCGAAGGGACTCCCGATGGATTTCGCGTTCGACGACCGCACCGACGAGCTCAGGGGCGTGCTCCTCGAGTTCCTGGATGAGCACGTCCGACCGGCGGAGCAGGTCTTCCACGACCAGCTGCGGCAGCTCGACAACCCGTTCGCGTGGACGCAGGCACCGGTGCTCGACGAGCTACGGGACGCGGCTCGTTCGCGTGGTCTGTGGAACCTCTTTCTCCCCGGCGACACCGGGGGGCTGGGCGCCGGCCTGACCAACCTCCAGTACGCGCCACTCGCCGAGATCACCGGGCACAGTGCCCACCTCGCGCCGGCCGCCCTCAACTGCTCCGCCCCGGACACGGGCAACATGGAGGTGCTGGCGATGTTCGGGACGGCGGAGCAGAAGGACCGTTGGCTGCGGCCACTGCTGGACGCGAAGATCCGGTCGGCCTTCGCGATGACCGAGCCCGACGTCGCCTCCTCCGACGCGACCAACATCGCCCTCAGCATCCGCCGGGACGGCGACGAGTACGTCGTCAACGGCCGCAAGTGGTGGATCACCGGAGCGATGAACCCCGACTGCGCGATCCTCATCGTCATGGGCAAGACCGACCCGGAGGCGTCCCGGCACCAGCAGCAGAGCATGGTGCTGGTCCCCCGCGACACCCCCGGGCTGAGCGTCGTGCGCCCGATGCACGTGCTGGGGTACGACGACCACGAGCACGGCGGCCATGCTGAGCTGCTGTTCGAGGACGTTCGGGTGCCGACCACCAACCTGATCGGCGCGGAGGGCCAAGGCTTCGGGATCGCCCAGGCCAGGCTCGGGCCCGGCCGGATCCACCACTGCATGCGCTCGATCGGGGTGGCCGAGCGGGCCATCGAGCTGATGTGTCAGCGGGTCGAGAACCGCGTCGCGTTCGGCCGCCCGCTGTCCCAACAGGGGGTGATCCGCGACTGGATCGCGGAGTCGCGGGTGGCCGTCGAGCAGCTGCGGCTGCTGGTCCTCAAGACCGCGTGGCTGATGGACACCGTCGGCAACCGGGGCGCGCACACCGAGATCCAGGCCATCAAGATCGCCACCCCGAAGGTGGTCCAGGACATCGTCGACCGGGCGATCCAGGCCCACGGCGCCGCGGGTCTCTCGCAGGACTTCCCTCTCGCCGCAGCCTTCGCCGGCATCCGCACTCTGCGGTTCGCCGACGGACCCGACGAGGTGCACAAGAACTCGCTGGCCCGCGCCGAGATCGCCCGCCACAGCACTGCCGAATCTCCCGGTGGTTGAGGTACGAGCGGAGCGAGCCTCGAAACCCGGTGACCGTGGGCAGGGCCTCGCACCCGTTGGTTGAGGTGCGAGCGGAGCGAGCCTCGAAACCCGGTGACCTTGGGCAGCACGTGTTCTTCGGTGGTCGAGCTTGTCGAGACCACTCACGGGTGGGTGCCGGGTTGCGGGCTTTGATTCTCGGGTGGACGTGGTCGCCGCGGTCGGTGGTTGCGGTGGCCACTCACCGTCCGTGTGTGGCTGGCGGCGCCGTCGGGGTCGACCCTCGTGGTCGCCGTTTTCAGCGGTGATTTCTTGTTACCCGACCGTGACCGGAGGCGTTGTGGAGAACCCCGGTTTTCGGGGTCTGGGTGTCGGTGCCGGCTGCTTGAGTTGGACCCATGGCGGGCACCACTTTCGATCTCGACACCGCGGCAGAGGTGCTGGCCGCGGCTCGGGATCGCCGCGCGGTCGCGGACCGGGCCGAGGCCGACCTGCTGGAGCTGGCGGTGGCCTGGGCAGCCATGCATTCGACCGAGTCCCTGGAAGACGCCGCGATAGCGTGGGATGCGCACTTCGGGGAGTCGGAGTTGGCGATCGCCGGGGAAGGAGCACCCCTGGTGGCGGAGTTCTGTGTCCCGGAGTTCGCGGCCGCGGTCGGCCTGCCCACCGAGGCCGGTCGGGACTACCTTGGTGAGGCGGTCGAGCTGCGGCACCGACTCCCCCGGCTCTGGCAGCGGGTGGTCGCTGGGGACCTGCCGGCGTGGCGGGCGCGCCGGATCGCCCGCACCACCCTCGCCTTGTCTCCCGAGGCGGCGGCCTATGTGGACCGGCACGTGGCCCACGTGGCGCACAAGATCCGCCCGGCCACCGTGGACCGGCTGGTCGAGGAAGCCACCGCGCGGTTCATGCCCGACACCGCAGAAGAACAGCGACGTCGCGCCGCGGACGCCCGGCGGTTCATCATCGACCACCGCCAGGTCTCCTTCGCCGGCACCAGCCAGGTCTACGGCGAGCTCGACCTCGCCGACGCCCTCGACCTCGACACCGCCATCCGCGGCATGGCCGGCCAACTCGCCGACCTCGGCTGCGCCGAGTCGCTCGAGGTGCGGCGGTCGATGGCCGCCGGAGAACTCGCCCGCCGCCAACTCGCCCTCGACCTCACCACCCCCGATCCGGTGGTTGAGGTGGGAGCGAACCGAGCCTCGAGACCCCGCAAGCCCGTCCGTCAGGTCCTGCTCTACGTCCACCTCTCCGAGACCGCCGTGACCGGGGCCGGAGGGATCGGTCGGGTGGAGAGCATCCGGTCACCGGTGACCGCCGACACCATCCGCCACTGGTGTCGCCGCCCGGACACTCAGGTCACAGTGCGGCCGGTGATGGACCTGAATCAGCAGATCCGAGTCGACCAGTACGAGATCCCCGACCGACTCACCGAACACACCAACCTGCGCGACGGAACCTGCGTCTTCCCCTGGTGCACCCGACCCGCCCGATCCTGCGACACCGACCACGTCATCCCCCACGCCCACGGCGGACCCACCGCCAGCGACAACTTGGCGCCGCTGTGTCGTGGCCACCATCGCGTGAAGACCCACGGCGACTGGACCTACACGGTCCTCGAACCAGGCTCCTACCTCTGGTCGAGCCCGCACGGATACCAATTCCTCCGCGACCACACCGGCACCCTCGACGTCAGCCGCGACCGACCCCGACCGCCGGCCGATCCGCCCGAGGACTAGCCACCCCGCCCCGCACCCCGCCACCCTCGGCGGGGCGAGTGGCATGCCCGCAGCCGTAAATCGAGTTGCGGATCGTGGACGCCGGCGTGTCCTGGCGGCGGTCGCCACGACGCAGGAGGCCCGCCACCCCAACGGGTGACGGGCCTCCACGAAGCGGTTTGGGCTACTCGCCGGCCTTCGTGAAGCCGGCGGCTTCGGCAGATTCCTCGGTGTCGAACCACACCTCGGCAGTGGTCTGGTCGAACCACTGGCCATCGGGGGTGTGGTACTTCATGGAGTCTTCGTTGCCCTTGATCGGGAAACCTTCCGGGGCCTTGTCGACGTCCTCCAGAGGCACCTGCGAACCGGGGTACTTGCCGGCGGGCCCGCCCTCGGTCTCCTCGAGGACCGCCGCGTCGCCCTCGCCCTGTACCTCTGCGACCGCGGCCACGTCGGCGTCGTCTGCCTTGGCCTCCACCGGATCCGGCTCGACTGTCGCCTCCCCGGTCTCGTCGGTGGGCTCCTCGACCGAGTCCTCGGCCGGCTCGTCGGCCGGCTCTTCGACAGCTGCCGGAGCCGGAGCGGCGGCCGCGGCCTTGGTGGACTTCTTCGAGGACTTCGACTTGGGCTGGTACTCCTCGGTCACGAGCTCGATGACCGCCATCGGGGCGTTGTCGCCCTTGCGCGGACCGATCTTGGTGATCCGGGTGTAGCCACCGGGACGCTCCGCGAACGTCGGGGCGATCTCGGTGAACAGCGTGTGCACCACCGACTTGTCACGGATGGTCTTCAGGACCTCGCGCCGGTTGTGCAGGTCGCCCTTCTTGGCCTTGGTGATCAGCTTCTCCGCGACCGGGCGCAGCCTGCGCGCCTTGGCCTCGGTGGTGGTGATCCGACGGTGCTCGAACAGGGCCGTGGCCAGGTTCGACAGGATCAGCCGCTGATGGGCCGGGCTGCCGCCGAGGCGGGCACCCTTGGTGGGAGTAGGCATTGCTTCACTCGTTTCTCCCCGGCCGTATCAGGTACCGGAGTAGATGGGATCTCGGGTGGTGCTCAGTACTGCTCGTCCTCGACGAACGCGTCGTCGTCGTCATCGCCGTACGCCGCCAGGGCAGCGTGCGGGTCGAAGCCAGGACCGCTGTCCTTGAGGGACAGGCCCATCTCGACCAGCTTGGCCTTGACCTCGTCGATCGACTTCGCGCCGAAGTTGCGGATGTCGAGCAGGTCCTGCTCCGAGCGCGAGATGAGCTCACCCACGGTGTGGATGCCCTCACGCTTGAGGCAGTTGTAGGAGCGAACGGTCAGCTGCAGGTCCTCGACCGGCAGGGCGAGGTCGGCAGCCAGCTGCTCGTCGACGGGCGACGGGCCGATGTCGATGCCCTCGGCCTCGACGTTCAGCTCGCGCGCGAGGCCGAACAGCTCGACGAGGGTCTTGCCGGCCGAGGCGATCGCGTCGCGGGGACGGATCGACGGCTTGGTCTCGACGTCGATGACCAGCTTGTCGAAGTCCGTGCGCTGCTCGACTCGGGTGGCCTCGACCTTGTAGGTCACCTTCAGGACGGGGCTGTAGATCGAGTCGACCGGCATCCGGCCGATCTCGTTGTCGGCGTCCTTGTTCTGGACCGCCGACACGTAGCCGCGGCCACGCTCGACGACGAGCTCCATCTCCAGCTTGCCCTTGTCGGACAGGGTGGCGATCTTCAGGTCGGGGTTGTGCACCTCGACCCCGGCCGGCGGCGCGATGTCCGCAGCGGTGACGTCGCCGGCACCGGACTTGCGCAGGTACATCGTGACCGGCTCGTCGTGCTCGGATGAGACGACGAGGCCCTTGAGGTTGAGGATGACCTCCGTGACGTCTTCCTTGACGCCCTCGATGGTCGAGAACTCGTGGAGGACGGTGTCGACCTTGATGCTCGTGACCGAGGCGCCAGGGATCGACGACAGGAGGGTACGACGAAGTGAATTGCCGAGCGTGTAGCCGAAGCCGGGCTCCAGCGGCTCGATCACGAACCGAGAGCGGAACTCGTCAACGGATTCTTCCGACAGGGTCGGGCGCTGAGCGATAAGCACTGATTCATTCCTTTCCGGGCCGCCCGCTATATGACGGACCCGAACTGCTGTTGCGAAGGAGGGGCGGTGGCCACGGGGTGGGACCCCGTGTTGTTACTTCTTGGAGTAGTACTCGACGATCAGCTGCTCCTGGACCGGGATGTCGATCTGGGCCCGGACCGGAAGCTGGTGGACGAGAATGCGCATGCGCGTCGGGATCGCCTCGAGCCACGCGGGCACGACACGCTCGCCGTGGGTCTCGCGGGCGATGATGAACGGCGTCATCTCCATCGACTTCTCCCGGACGTCGATGATGTCGTACGCGGTGACCTGGAAGGAAGGGATGTCGACCTTCCTGCCGTTCACCGTGAAGTGACCGTGCACGACGAGCTGACGAGCGTGGCGGCGGGTGCGGGCGAAGCCGGCACGGTAGACCACGTTGTCGAGGCGGCACTCGAGCAGCTGAAGCAGGTTGTCACCGGTCTTGCCGGGACGACGCGACGCCTCGACGTAGTAGCGGTGGAACTGCTTCTCGAGGATGCCGTAGGAGTAGCGGGCCTTCTGCTTCTCACGCAGCTGGAGAAGGTACTCACTCTCCTTGATCCGACCGCGACCGTGCTGGCCGGGCGGGTAGGGACGACGCTCGAAAGCCGAGTCGCCACCCACGAGGTCGACACCGAGACGGCGCGACTTCTTGGTGATGGGGCCGGTGTAACGGGCCATGTCTCAAAGTCTCCTGTTCAGTCTCGGGTCGGTCAGACGCGCCGGCGCTTGGGCGGGCGGCATCCGTTGTGGGGTGTGGGGGTGACGTCCTGGATGGTGCCGACCTCGAGGCCGATCGCACCCAGGGACCGGATCGCCGTCTCACGACCCGAGCCCGGGCCCTTGACGAAGACGTCGATCTTCTTCATGCCGTGGTCCATCGCCCGACGGCCCGCCGCCTCGGCGGCCATCTGGGCGGCGTACGGCGTGGACTTGCGCGAGCCCTTGAAGCCGACGGTGCCGGCCGAGGCCCACGAGACCACCGCACCGGTGGGGTCGGTGATCGTGACGATCGTGTTGTTGAACGTGCTCTTGATGTGGGCTTCGCCCTGAGCGATGTTCTTCTTCTCCTTGCGGCGCACCTTCTTGGCGCCGGCCGCGCTGCGGCTCTTGGGAGGCATTAGGCAGAGTCTCCTGAGGTTGCTGGTCTGGGGTACGAGGTCGAGGTTTCAGCGACGCCGGCGGGTGCCCGGGTCACTTGACCTTCTTCTTGCCGGCGACGGTGCGCTTGGGACCCTTGCGGGTGCGGGCGTTGGTCTTGGTGCGCTGGCCGCGGACCGGGAGGCCCTGACGGTGCCGGCGACCCTGGTAGCTGCCGATCTCGATCTTGCGGCGGATGTCGGCCTGGACCTCACGACGGAGGTCGCCCTCGATCTTGAAGTCGTCGCGGCCCTCGATCTCCTCACGGAGCTTGACCAGCTCCTCGTCACCCAGCTGGTGGACGCGCAGGTCGGGGCTGACCCCGGTTGCGGCCAGGACCTGCTGGGCGCGGGTACGGCCGATGCCGTAGATGTAGGTGAGTGCGACCTCGATGCGCTTGTCGCGCGGGAGGTCTACACCAACGAGGCGTGCCATGTGGCGTTTCCTTGTCTGTCTTCACAATGGTTTCGGTCGCGACGCGCCCCATGCCGCCTCGGCTGGGCCCCGGCCACTGCTCCGGGGGTGATTCGGCACCGGCTTCCCGGGCCTAGCGTTCACGTTGAGTTGGTCTGTTCAGTTGTTGATCACAGGCAGTGTGTGATCCCGCTGACGCGGGCTCACACTCACGACACATCGGTCAGTTCCGACTTCGTCGGACCTGACCGCGTGCCGCTCTAGCCTTGGCGCTGCTTGTGGCGCGGGTTCTCGCAGATCACCATGACGCGGCCGTGGCGACGAATCACCTTGCACTTGTCACAGATCCTCTTGACGCTGGGGTTGACCTTCACGACGAGGCCCTTTCGGTACGGCGGCTCACTTGTAGCGGTAGACGATCCGACCCCGGGTGAGGTCGTAGGGCGAGAGCTCCACCACCACGCGGTCCTCGGGGAGGATCCGGATGTAGTGCTGACGCATCTTGCCGCTGATGTGGGCGAGCACCTTGTGTCCGTTGGTCAGTTCGACCCGGAACATGGCGTTGGGGAGGGCCTCGACGACGGTGCCCTCGATCTCGATCACGCCTTCTTTCTTCGGCATGTCCTCCACAATCTCTGGTTGTTTGTCTACCGTGGTGCACTCCCCTGGTGGGCAGCTGGCCCGGGAACCTCCGCCCGTCTCACTGGAGACGATCGGTGGACCTCGTCGAGTCGTCTTGAGTGCCTCCTCCCGGGCGCACGCCAGAGGTGCTCTTGCGAGCACATCTGAGATGTGATCCGGGCAGCCGCGAGGCACCACAAAACAGACCCACGTTGGGCCGACGGACAAGTCTAGGGGGAACGCTGGTAAAACCCTAATCGCCCTACGCACCGCCCGGACCAGCGGACGGGGACCGGCTCAGCGCCGGAACGTGGCCAGGTTGACCGCGGCCAGGAGCCGTCGCCGACGACTCACCGCCCTCGACATGGACTGCCGTTCGGCGTCGATCGACGACCAGTACGACGCCGCCTCGGCCTCCTGGGGCGGCATCGGGCCGAAGACGTGCCCGTCGGCCCGCCGGGCCAGACCGGACGCGCCCGCCGATGCGACCACCAGGGACTGCTCGCGCCGGGTGACCCCCGAGCCCCGCGGGACGGCCTGACCGAGGTCGCGCGCGTGGTCGACGAGCTCTCGCCAGCCACCCACGAACCGGGAGGACACCCGGGCGGCAGCCCGGCGACGCCGCCGGCGCAGGTGCTTGGCCAGCACCACCCCGCCCATGAGGAGAAGCAGCACCAGGATCGGCAGCCCGAGGTACAGCAGCAGCACCCGCAGCCAGGCGGGGAAGGCCCATCCGTCGTCGACCTCGCGGTCTCCCTTGCGCGCGTTGAGCTCGGCGTCGGTCTGCTCGCCGGCGGTGGAGGGCGGCGGGATCGGTGCCGGGGGCGGGACCTGCGTGCCGCTCATCTCCTGTTCGTTGATCGGCGGCTGCTCGGCCGGTCGGTCGGTGTCCATGAAGGTCTCCGTCGGCAGTGTCCGCCACGAGCCGTCGGCGATCTGGAGCTCCACCCACGCCTGGACGTCGCGACCCCGAACCACGCCGTCCTCGGGCACGACGGCCCCCATCACCACCCGTGCCGGCACCCCGATCTTGTTGGCGACCAGAGCCATCGTGGCGGCGTACTGCTCGTCGTTGCCGACCATGATGGGCGCGTTGACGAACTCGTCGGAGAGCCGTTTGACGTGGTGCCCCGGGTGGTAGATCTTCTCGGACTCGATGACGCCGTCGGAGTACTTGCCCTCCTTCTTGAGGTGCTCGGCCGCCGCGAAGACCCGGCGCATCGGCTCCGACTCGCCGGCCGACCACTGGACCGCCTGGGTGTCGAGGAACGCCGCGGCGAAGGCGGCGTCGGTCACCAGACCCGACGGCGCGGCGTCGGCGTCGACCCCCGAGTCGGGTCGAACGGAGGTGAACGTGTAGCTGTCACCCGCCCGCAGACCCGAGGGGACCACGGCTGTCGACGTCGCCAGGTTGTAGCGGAACGACTCCTCCTTGGCCTCCGAGTCGCCCTCGCCGAACTCCATCGACTGCAGGGCGCCGATGGTCGGCAACCAGACCCCGGAGTAGCCCTCGCCGACGGTGACCTCGACCTCGATCCGCTCACCCACGACCGGATTGTCGATGGTCGACGACACGCGCTGGAAGGTGTCGACCGTGCTGCCTGGGACGGTGTCGTTGGCGGCGCCCCAGACGACGCCGTCGTACTGGTCGAGGCTGGCGATGCGGAGCCGCGACCCACTCGGCGCCCCGTCGACGGTCAGCAGAGTCTTGTCGTGGAGGTTCACCGCGTCCGGCTTGGGCATCTTCACGTAGCGGCGGAACGACGCCAGGGGTGAGGGGTACTGCCCGACGTCGAAGGGCGGCTCGACGTAGGTCCGAAGCACCACCCGGCCGGAGTCGGAGCCGGTGGCCCAGCCGGCGACCGGCAGCGCCAGCATGCCGGCCACGCCGACCAGCACGGCTCCCATCGCGAGCCGGGTACGGGCGCCGACCCCGCCGCGCACCGGCGCGGTCTCACGCTGCGCACGCAGGGCGAGCCAGCCGATGGCGAGCACCGCGAAGCCGGCGCCCTGGATGAGCACCGACTGGGGATGGCGCACGCCGAGCAGGATCACGCCGACGAGCAGGAGGCCGGGTGCCAGCAGCGGCAGCGCCACCCGGAGCCACACCGGGCCGGACCGGAGACCGACGAGCAACCCGCCGACCAGCCCGGTCGCCAGGCCCAGGGCCCACGGCAGTGCGAGCAGGGGCCCGTCGCCGTCCACCGGCGGCAGCGTCGTCAGCAGGTCCTTCCAACCGAAGACGAGCTGGTCCGCGAGCTGCCCGATGGCATCCGGACCGGGCACGGCAAGCCCCTCGGAGCGCAGGCACAACGGGGCCCCGAGCAGGAAGTAGGCCGCCAGTCCCAGCCCGACCGGCGCGATGGCGGGCCAGCCCAGCCGGACCGAGACCTGGGCGAGAGCGACACCGAGCAGCACCCCCACCATCCCGACCACGAAGAACCCGACGCCGGTGTACGTCGTCGCGAGGCCGAGCAGGGCGGCCGCGGCGAGCGCGACCAGCAGCCCCAGGTCCACGAGCGTTCGGCGCTCGGGAAGCAGCAGCGGCCGCAGGGCGGTCCGGGTGCCGGTGCCGCCGTGGCCGGTTCTCCTGCGGCCGCTCATCGCACGCTCCAGCGCAGCAGACCGGCCAGGTCTTCCTTGCCGGCCAGATGGAGCACGGTGATGCCACCGGCCTCGGTGACCCGGCTGGCGCCGCCGGCACCGATGATCAGGGCGATCCGCCGAACTTCGGGCGGGAAGGCGGCGGCCGCGCGCTGGAGGACCTCGAATCCGGTGCCGGTGCCGCCGACCAGGAACAGCACGCTCGTGTCGGGTGACATGGCAGCCGCCTGGTTCGCGGCCACGACCATGCCGACGGACCCGATGTCGGCGCGACACACGGCATCCAGCGCCAGGTTCCCGTCGGAGCCCGACGACGCCTGCCGCCCGCACACGAACGAGGCCTCGAAGTCGTCCATGACCGCACGGACCGCGATCGACGCGGCCACCGACATGGCGGTCTCGAAGTCCTCGGCGTCCGCCCAGCCGGGTGCCTGGTCCTCGACCACGATGGTCGCGTGGCTGCGTCGGGTGTCGACGTACTGCCGGACCAGCAGCTGGCTCTCACCGACCGACCCCATCGCCTTGGCCGACGAACGCCAGTGGACGTGGCGCAGGTCGTCCCCAGGGACATACTCGCGCAGTGCGTGGAACGCCAGGTCGCTCTGGGACACGGCGTCGGAGGACACGCCCTCGAGGTCGCGCAGCAACCCGGCGCCGAGCGAGTCCAGGGGGACCATCGGCGGCCTGACCAGGACCTCCTTGATGCCGGTCCACTCGGTGTCGCGAGAGAAGGTGCCCAGCGGGTCACCGCGACGGGTGGTGGCGGGCCCCACGACGATGACGCCACGACGTTCGGTGCGGATCGTGAACGCCTCCTCGTGCGCGGCACCGGGCGCGAGCGAGGGAACGCCGTAGCGGTGCACCGCGGGTCCGACCGGCAGCTCGAGCACGGTCGGCAGCATCCGCCGGCCGGCCTGGTTGGTGACGCCGATCCCGGCCGCCACCGACGCACCGGCCACCACCCGCTCGGGCTCGAGGACCAGGGCGACGCGGACCCGGGTCCGCCCCCAGAGGAACGGCAGCGCGAGCAGCAGGAGGAGGAGACACGCGGCGCCGAGGACGGCCACCTCTCGCCACTGCGTGCGCGCGGCGACGAGCCCCGCCAGCACCCCCACGGCCAGGAGCATCCACCCTAGGGGGTTGACGATCCTCAGCAGCTCGCGCATCTTCTCCATCGGTCTGCCAGGCTCCGCTCAGGCGACGCGATCGGTCGGTGGTGCGACGGACTCGAGCAAGCGGCCGATGACGGTCTCGACGGTCACCCCGCTGAACTGTGCCTCGGCGTCCAGCAGCAAGCGGTGGCACAGCACCGGCTCGGCGAGCTGCTTGATGTCGTCGGGGACGACGTGGTCGCGGCCGTCGGCGGCCGCCCAGGTCTTCGCCACCCGGATGAAGGCCAGGCAGCCGCGCGCGGACAGCCCGAGCTTCACGTGCGCCTGACGGCGCGACTCCTCGGCGATCTCGGCGACGTACCCGACGACGGCGGGGTCGACGTACACCTCGTCGGCCAGTTCGCTCATCTGGGCGATCGTGGCCGCGGTGATGACGGGCGTGACCAGGGCGGCACGGTCGCGGATCCTGGCGTTGACGAGCAGCTCCACGGTCGACGCGTGATCGGGGTAGCCGACCGAGGTCTTCATGAGGAACCGGTCGAGCTGGGCCTCAGGCAAACGGTAGGTGCCGGCCTGCTCGATCGGGTTCTGGGTGGCGATGACCATGAACGGACGGCCGACCGAGTGCGGCATCCCGTCCACCGTCACCCGGCCCTCCTCCATCACCTCGAGCAGCGCCGACTGGGTCTTCGGCGAGGCCCGGTTGATCTCGTCGGCGAGCACGATCGTGTGGAAGATCGGACCGGGATGGAACTCGAAGGAGCCCTTGTGCTGGTCGTAGACGGTGACCCCGGTGACGTCGGAGGGCAGCAGGTCCGGTGTGAACTGGATCCGCGCGTGGCTGCCCTGGACCGTGTTGGCGAGGGCACGGGCCAGCATCGTCTTGCCCGTGCCGGGGAAGTCCTCGAGCAGCACGTGGCCCTCCGACAGCAGGCAGGTCAGCGTCAACCTGACCACGTGCCGCTTGCCGAGCACGGCCTTCTCCATGTTGTCGGTCAACTGGTCGAAGGTCTGCTTGAACCAGGAGGCCTGGTCGTACGAGATGGTCACGGTACGGTTTCCTGTCGGGTGGGGGAAGTTCTCAACTGTTGGGCCACTGATAGTTGTTCGAGCGAACGCCACCGCACACGGCCCAGACGGTGTGGCCGCGGTACCCGTAGTAGCTGCCGGGTTCGGTGGTCCTGTTGGTGTCGATGCTGCGACTGCTCCACGAGCCGGACGTGCGGTCGTCGTAGAGGTCGCAGCTCACCCTGCTCTGGGTGAAGTTCCTCGTCGTGAAGGCGATCCGGCCACACGACGAGTTGACGCAGTCGATGCCGCTGCCGCTGTTGCACGACGGGTTGTCGAGGTCGTCGCGACACCTGCTGCCGCGCTGGATGTGCACCTCGGGTGGCGGCGGGTCCTGCGTTCGGACGGTTCCGGTCTTGCTGCCCGACCCTCGGTTGGGACTGGAGTCGGAGATGGTCACGGTGACGTTCTCCGTGGTCGCGTAGCCGAGGTCGACGCTGTTCGTCGTGAACGTGCTCACGTCGACACCGTTGGCGGCGAAGCTCTGGTCGCGATGGCTGCTGCGCACCCGCACTGTCGCTGGGTCGCCGTTGGCGTCAACGGTGACTGTCCAGCTGACCCGGGTTCCACTGACGTTTGCTCGGACGGAGATGACGTGGCCGTCGGAGAGCGGTCCGTACGTCTGGACGTTCTGAGTGGACGAGCGCTGGCAGGCACCGCTCTCGTTGCACACCTCCAGGAACACCGAGTGCGGGCCGTCGTTCGACGGGACGTTGAACTGGTCGCTGCGGCTGCCCCGGGCGTCGAACTGGTTGACCACCCCGCCATTGACGTAGATCCGGACGATCGACTGGGCGCCCCGCGATGCTGGCACCGAGTAGTCGGCCCGGGCCTGGTTGTTGGCCCCGGTCGGGCTCAGGCTCCAGCCGCCCCAGGGAGCGGGCTGGCCCACCGCGTCCCAACTGGTCCCGGGACCGGTCGCGCTCTTCCCGTCGCCGTCCTTGTTGGTGGCCCGGACGCTGTAGGTGTAGCGGGTGCCGTCGTAGGTGATCCCGGAGTTGTCGCAGCTGGTGCCGGTGATCCCGGTACACGAGGGCAGGGCGCTGCCGTTGCGGAAGACGGTGTAGCGGACGGGGGTCGGGCCGTTCGGGTTCACCGCGGGCCACGAGACGGTCACCGCACCCTGGTCGCCCGGGGTCTTCTGGTCGGTGATCGTCGGTGCGGCGGGGGTGCCCGGCGTGCCCATCGACTGGAACGGCGCGGACTGCCGGAGCGGGCCGATGAAGCGTTCGTTCTCGGCCTGGACCGAGAACACGTACTTCTTGTTGTTGTCCAGGCCGGTGATCGTGATGGTCGGTCGCGCGGTGGGCTTGCTGCCCCCTGGCCACGACACGTGGTAGCGGCGGATGTCGGAGGTCTGGGTGGTGGGCGGCGTCCACCGGATCGTGAGCGTCCGGTCGCCGACCCGCACCAGCTGGATCGGACCCACGAGTCCCGGCTTCGCGTCCGGTGTCGCCCGGGCGGACGAGGTGCTCCAGTCCGACCAGCCGACCGAGTTGTGAGCCCGCACCCGGAAGGTGTAGTCCTTGCCGTTCGTCAGGCCGGTGACCTCACAGCTGGTGCCGCCACAGCTGCGGGTCGTCCCGTCACTGGCCCGCGCCTCATAGCGATCGATGGGGGCACCGTTGGCATCGGGTGCGCGCCAGTTGAGCAGCACCTCCTCGTCGCGGACGGACTCGCCGGGCACCGGCGCGCTCGGGGCGTCCGGGACGTCGAGGACGTCGAGCGACAGTCGGCCCTCGACCTGGCGGTCCGGTCCCGGCGAGCCCGCGATGTCGCTCATCACGACCTGGAACTCCGCGTGCCCGTCCACCTCGGGCCCGGTCGTGATCGTGACCGTGGACCCCTCGCCCTTCTCGACCGTGACGTCGAGGTCGGTCAGCTGGCTGGTCTTCAGGATCGTCGGGGTGGGGTTGCTGACCCCAGGCCGCAGGTAACGGGCGAGGTCGATCGTCCGGGTCTCGCCGGCCCGCATGTCGGCGATCCTGATCGGCGCCAGGGACGGTGGCGGTGAGGAGACCACCCGGATCCGGATCTTGCCCGGATCACTGCCGCCGGAGGACACCAGCATCACGCCCTCGCTGCCGTTCTGGACGTCGGAGCTGGCGGCCACCTCGATCGCCTGACCGCTGGGCTCGACGATGGCGAGACCCTCCACGGAGCGTTCCCAGTCGGCGTCGAAGCTCAGACCGCCGGCGTCCTCGGGCTCGGGTGTCCAGGCGTGGCACAGCGCCGCCACGTCGATGGCCAGCGACTGTCCCTGCGAGATCTCGACCGGTTCGTCCGGGCAGCGCAGGATCGGCTCGGGATCGCCGACCTGGACCGGGACCGACAAGACGGCCCGGATCCCGTCCGGGTCGTCGACCGACTCGCCCGTGGTGGCCTCGAAGACGACAGCGCCCGGCCCGACGTACTCCTCCGCGGCAGTCAGCTCGAACTCCGTGTCGCTCGTGATCGCTGCGTTGAGCGAGGTCTCCGGGGAGGCCCAGATTCGTTCCTTGAGGGTGAACTTCACCGGCCCGCCAGCGGGGTTGACGACCAGGTCCGTCAGCTTCTCCGACGTGGTGTCGCCCGGGTCCAGCTCGATCGACGCGCCGGCCTTCACGTACGGCGCCCCGTCGTCGGTCGGCGGAACGTACAGCGACGCCGTTGCGGCCCCGCCGTCGCCATCTCGGACCCGGAAGGGGACGACCATCGGCTGGTCGCCGCGTGCCACCGTGACCCGCTGGCCGTCGATCGAGGACGCGACGCCCTGGGGGACGTACACGTCGGTGACCCGCAGCTCGGAGGCCGTGCCGTCAGGGTCGTAGGCCGTCTCCAGGACGTCGACGGTGACCGAGTCACCTTCCTCGCGCTCACCGAAGGCGTCGAACACCACCGGTGGGTTGTTGTACGGCGTGGCGGTGCGCAGCGTGACCAGCCCCTCGGCGGAGTCGATGCCGTTGCTGATCCGGTAGACGACCTCGACGTTGCGTCCGTTGGCGGAGTCCGGGGCCTCGATGACCACGGGCCCGGTGTCGGACTGCAGGGACACCCCCTCCGGCGGGTCCACCAGCTCGATCGCCACCCGGTCACCGGCCGCGATGTGGTCGTTTGACAGGACGTCGACCGTGGCGGTCCGGCTCGGCTCGACCGTGATGGTGTCGGCGACGGCCAGGGGCGGTTGAGGTGCCCCCGGAGGGACGATCGCCACCCGCACGGAACCGCTGGCGATGCCTCCCTGCGGATCGCTGACGGTGTACGCGAACTCGTCGGTCCCGACGCTGCCCGGGAAGGCCTGGTAGTGCAGCGAGTTGGCCCCGAACCGGACGATCCGACCATACTTGGGCGCGGAGCCGATGCCGGTCAGCGTGACCGGGTCGCCGTCCGGATCGACGCCGGCCCCCGGCACCTTCAGCTTCACCGTGTCACCCGACACGGCACGGCCCTCCAGCGCAGGTGGCTCCGGCAGCTCGTTGGGCCGGTCGGTCGGAATGACCGTGATCTCGGTCCGTCCGGGCGCGGTCTCACCGGCGGTGTTGCTCGCCAGGTAGCGGACCGTGAACGTCTGCGCGTCGTCGAGCCCAGTGGGAGCGACGTACCGCACGAACCGCCCAGCCACGAATGCCTCACCGGTCGGGCCCTTCTGCTCGCCCGGGGGCTGGACCGTCAGCTGCCCGGCCGTCTCCTCCGCGACGTGGCCGACCAGGGTCAGGGGGTCGCCGGCGGGACTGAAGTCGTTGTCGAGGACGGGGATCGAGACACCTCCGCCCGCGCGCACCACGACCCGGTCGGTCTCGGTGACCGGGGTGTTGTCCTCGGGTTCGGGCCGCTGGTTCACGACGACCTCGCCCTGGATCCCTGACCTGGTGCCGTTGCTGATGGCGTAGCGGACGACCTGCGGGTTCGGCTGCAGCAGGCCCTGACGGGCCGACAGCCGCAGCCACCTGCCCTCGACGACCGCGACGTCGAGCTGGTTCTCCGTCTCGGCCTCCGCGCTCTGAACCACCAGCAGCCCGCCCGTGGGGTCCACGTCGTTGGCGAGGACGTCCACCAGCGTCGGCGCCTGGCCGAAGAGGGTGACGTTGTCCGGCATCGCGACCGGCTCCTCCGGCGGCCGCTTCGGCGCCCGCACGTCGACCCGGATCTTGCCGCGGGCGAACGGGGCGTTGCCGTACTTCGCGTCGTAGTCGACGAAGTACGTCTTCGGCTGGGCGGAGCGGAAGGTGATCGTGCCTTCCACCAGGTCGGTGCGCACGTCGGCGCCACCGACCTCGGCGACCCGGCCGGCGAGCTCCAGGACGGCGCTCGGGGTGACCGGGTCGGAGCCCGGCAGGTCGTTGCCGAGCGGTCTGATCGTGATCGGCTTCCCGGCCTCCCCCGCCACCACGTCGGGCTCGGCCACGGCCGGATAGGCCTCGCGGTCCTTCGGGTCCTGGACCCGGAACTTCAGCTCGTTGCCGACCGGGTCCCCGATGCCGTCGGTGACGGCGTACCGAACCGTGACGAGTCCGGACTTGACCGGGGCGGTGAACCGGATCCGTCCGCTGGCCGTGGTTCGCGCGACCGCCCCGCTGCCGGTCCCTCCGACGGCCTCGACGGTATCCACGGTGAGCGGGTCGCCGTCCTGCTTGTCCCGCCAGTCCGGGAGCACCGGGATGTCGAGCGTGCCGGCCGACGGCACCGTCCACACCCGAGGCTCGAACCCCTCACGCAGCTGGGGCGGGGCGTTGACCGCGTCCGATCGCGGTCGGACGGTGACCGTGGCGTGGGCCGAGACGTCCTGCCGGCCGTCGTCGATGAAGTACTCGAAGGTGGTCGTGCCGGACCCTTCCGGCATCTGGATCTGGACCGTCTGTCCGTCCGGGCTGATGGTGACCCTCGAGTCCGAACCAGTGATGTCCTGCACCGAGCGGATGGACAGCAGCCGGCCCTGGGGTGCGGTGTCGTTGTCCAGCGGGTAGAGGACCGTGGTCCGGCCCGGGCGGGCGCCCAGGTCGTCCGGCTTCGCCTGCGGTGGCCTCCGGTCGCCGAGGTCCTCCTTCTCGTTCTCCTCGTTCTTGTCGTCCTTGCGGACCCGGTTCTTGAACGCGTCCCAGTTGTCGAGTCGGGTCGGCTCGTCGGAGTCGATGTTCCAGACCGCACCCGTCGCGCGGTCGTTGAGCAGGATCTCCCCGCGGTTGACGCGGAACACGAGGTCCGTGGAGTCGGTCCCCAGCTGGGCGACGTTCGGCGCCTCGCCCCCGCACGTGGTCGCGACGGCGCCCTGCCCGCCGGACCACGCGCCGTACGAGCAGGCGCCCAGGCGGACGGGCGGAGTGGGCCGCCCGGTCACGCCCTCGGCGAGCCGGGAGGAGTCACCGGTGGCGAGGTCGACGGCGAGCAGTCCGTCCGAGGTCGCCACGAGCACCTCGCCGGCCTCCGGGCCGGGCTGCTGCAGCACCGAACCGGCAGGCACCTCCACTTCTGGTCCGTCGACCACGGTGAGCTGCCCGGTCTCGGAGTCGAGTACGACGGGGGTGTCCCCGACCGCGGTGAGGGTGACCGCCGGGCCGACGTCGGAGGGCAGGTCGTCCTCGGTCGGCGCGTCGAAAGTCGTGTCGCTTGGCTCGACGCGAAGCAGGGTGTCCTCGTCGGCCGAGGCCACGAGGACCGTGCCGGACTGGGTGACCGCGAGCGCGGCAGATCCTCCCGCCCGGGCCAGCTCGGGTGCCTGGACGTCCAGGTTGCCGACCAGAGGGAGCCCGAGCAGCGGATCCACGCGCTCGGCCCGGATCTCGCCAGAGGCGGGGTCGAGGACGGCCACGCTGCCTCCCGCCATCTGCACCTGACCGGCCTCGGGGATCACCGCCCCCTCGCCGTCGGGGTGGTCCACCGCCGCCGGGTCGATCGGCACGATGACGCCGTCCGAGACGTTGACGCCGACGACCGCCGAGCCGTCCTGGACCACGTCGAGCTGGGTGTCGAGCTCCGCGAAGATGGCTCCGTCGATCTGGCCGATCGGCTTGTTGACCCGCCCGTAGAAGCCGTCTCGCGAGTTCGTGACCCAGATGCCGCCGTCGTTGAGCTGCGCCTCGTGGGCGCGGTAGCCGTCCGCGGAGAAGGCGGCCACGAGCACTCCGCTGACTACCAACAGCACAGCGAGGTTCGAGGCGATCGCGACGCGGTGGCGCCGGATCGTTCCCGAGAACGGCATGGCGGTGGTCCCCCTGACCCGGTCAGATCCCCGGAAAGCCTAAATGAGGACCGCTGATTGTCACAGGCTGGGACCATCAGGTGCCCGATGCTGGTTGACCGTGGACAATGGATCGGTCTCGGAGAGGGGTGCCATGGCGGTGGACGTCCGGTACGTCGCGGGGTCCGGCGTGCTGCTCGGCGCCGGGACCACGTGGCTCCTGCTCGACGACGCGCCCGACCCCGCATTCGTCGAGGAGCTGTGGGCGTTGCTCGACCCTCCCGGGCGCGCGGCGGATCGGCTGCTCCAAGCCCTGGAACGGCACTACGAGGAGGTGCCGTCGGCCGTGATCGTCGACGTCACCCCTGGATCGGAGTCCTCGGTCATCTCCGGGCGGGGGCGGGTCACCAACGACGGCGACACCCGCCGACTCTCCGTGGGCCTACCCGTCGACGGTCCGACCAGCCCCCTTGCCGCCGGTGTCGTCGCCGCGGCCGGGGCCGTCGTCACGGCATCCGTGTCCACGCCCTCCCCGGCGGAGCCGATCGCCCCCGACAGGACCGGGTTGCCCGTGCCGCCGGTGCCTGAGGGGGCGGACCTGATCGACGGAATCCCTCCCGAGATCCTGGCCGCTTCCCCCTGCCCGGCGCCGCCCGACGAGGCAGCCCGACCGGTGGACCAGCCGGATCACCAACCTGTGGAGCCACCACAGCCCGTGGCAGCAGTCACCGATCCCGACCACGACGGCTCGACCATCCACCGACGGGCTGCTCCCACCGCGCAAGCCCCCGACGAGGCCGACCACCTCCGCCAGTCCACGCACGAGACGGTGCTCGCGGCACGTTGCCCGGCCGGACACCTCACCGCGGCGTTCTCACCCACGTGCCGGGTCTGCCACCAGCCGGTCCCTCCCCAGGAGCCGGAACGGGTGCCGCGACCCAAGCTGGGCACGCTCAGGCTCCCGACGGGGGACGGCGTCCCACTCGATCGCGGCGTGGTGTTCGGCCGCAAGCCGGTGGTCCCCGACGGCAGCGACGACTGGCCGCACCTGGTCCGGCTGCCGCAGGACTCGACGTACCTGTCGCGGATGCACCTGCGAGTCGAGCTCGACGGCTGGCTGGTGCTCGCCCGGGACCTCGGGTCGCGGGGAGGTACCGTGCTGCGGGCGCCGGGGCGGCCGCCGGAACGGATCCGGGCCGGCGAGCCCTACGTCCTGGAGCCGGGTCACGTGCTCGACCTGGCGGAGGACTACCAGATCGAGTTCGAGGTGGGCGCCGAGTGACCAGACTCCCGAGCGGCCGATGACGGCTGCCCCGCAGATTCCGGGCTACACCTTCGTCGACCACCTCGGCAGTGGCGGCTTCGCGGACGTCTACCTGTACGAGCAGGACTGGCCGCGGCAACGGGTGGCCGTCAAGATCGTGCGTCCTGACGTACCGCTGACCGAGCGCGAGAAGGGGCTGTTCACCAGCGAGGCCAACGCCATGGCCCGGCTGGCCGACCATCCCTACATCGTCTCGGTGATCACGGCCGGAATGACCGAGGATCGGCCCTATCTGGTGATGCGCTACTGCCCGCCCCCCGACCTGGGTGTCCGGGTCCGGGCCGCGCCGATGAGCGTGGCCGATGCCCTGAGCACCGGGATCAAGCTGGCCAGCGCCATCGAGACCGCCCACCGCTCCGGCATCGTGCACCGGGACATCAAGCCCAGCAACGTGCTGATCACGACGTACCAGGAGCCGGCGCTCAGCGACTTCGGCATCGCCGGGCACCTGCACGACGTGGAGGGCGACCATGAGGTGCGGATTTCCTACCCGTGGTCGCCGCCCGAGCTGCTGGACGGACGCTCCAACGGCTCCGTTGCCTCCGACGTGTACTCACTGGGCGCGACGATCTGGAACCTGCTCGTGGGCCGGTCACCCTTCGCGATCCCGAGCGGCGACAACACCTCGCGCGCTCTGACGGCACGGATCCTGCACGCGCCACCGCCACCCACGCACCGTCCCGACGTCCCGCCGGCGCTGGACCGTCTCCTGCAGCAGTGTCTCGCCAAGCAGGCGGGTCACCGTCCCCAGAGTGCCCTCGAGCTGGCTAGGTCGCTGCAACGGATCGAGGCCGCGCTCGGTCTGGCGCGGACCCCGATCGCGGTCGAGGGCGACCGAGCAGGCCTGGCGCCCGACGCCACCGAGGGCCATGACGAGGACGCGACCCACCTGAAGCCGGCCACCGTCATCCCGTCCGCGGCCGCACCGGTTCGCTCGGCCCCCGGCGACGCCCCGGCGCCCGCTCAGGGTCGCTCCGCGATCGTCTGGGCGGTGCTCGGCGTGATAGTGGTGGCCGTTGTCGGGACCCTCCTGGTGATGAACGCGGGCAACGGGCGGGACGAGGATCCAGGCGAGGTCGCGACCGGGCCGACGACGCCGCTCAGCCTCGACCCGAACGCGCCGGCCGAGCCGCCACGGGTGACGGGGGCGAGAGAGCCCGACGGGGTGCGCTTCACCTGGCGCCTCGCAGACGGCGGCCAGGCCGGCGACACCTGGGAGTGGAAGCGCACCGACACCGGCGAGAGCCAGCGCACCGAACGACAGTCGCTGGTGGTCCGGGCCGATGGGCGGGTCTGCGTCCAGGTCCGCGTGATCCGCGGGACCTACGCATCGGCCTGGGCCGAGGACTGCGTCGACTGACCTCGGCGCGGCAACAGCAGCTTGAAGTCATTTTCGGCCGTGCTCGCCTCGTCCGGTACGTTCGCGGGGATCGTTTTCGCTGCTGGAAGCCCCATTGGGTTCGCGGGTGGCCCCCCGGCAGTCCAGGCGGAGAGCAGGTTTCGGATGGCATCTCGTATCAACGAGCTCGTACTCGATTGCCGCGATCCTGAGGTACTGGCGCGGTTCTGGTGCGAGGTCCTGGGCTTCGTCGTGCTCCATCGCGAGGACGATGGCTCGCTGGTGATCGGGCCGCGCGAAGGATCCGGCGATCCGCAGCCGCCGATCATCCTCAGTCGCACGGATGAGCCGAAGGAGGGGAAATCCCGGCTGCACTTCGACGTCAACGCCACCGATCGCGACCAGGACGCCGAGCTCGAACGACTGCTGGGACTCGGTGCGCGCCCGGCCGACGTCGGCCAGACGGGGGAGGAGCCGTGGCATGTCCTCGCCGACCCCGAAGGCAATGAGTTCTGCCTGCTCAAGGCCCGCCTCGACCCACTCTGACGCTCATCGGACACGCCTCGGTACCAGGTCACGATGTTCCGGCCGCGTTCGGGAGCCGGAGCCAGGCCGGGCCGGCGGCGGAGCCGTGGCCCCGCGCAGCCGTGGTTGGAATGGTCGACCGTCCGGCTCAGTTCGAGGAGCTGTCCCGATCGGACTTCTGGGACGCACCCCGGTACTCCTCGAGGGACTCGCCCCTGGCCGAGGCCTTCTTGGCGTCGTACCGATCCTTGGCGAGGCTCAACACCGTGGTGACCAGCAGCGTGCCGATGATGACCGCCAGGGACAGCCAGATCGGGATCTCGGGGGCCCATTCGACGTGCTCGCCGCCGTTGATGAACGGAAGCTCGTTCGTGTGCAAGGCCTCGAGGGTGAGCTTCACGCCGATGAAGAACAGCAGGAAGGCCAGCCCGTAAGACAGGTACACCAGCCGCTTCAGCAGGTCGCCGATCAGGAAGTAGAGCTGGCGAAGGCCCATCAGGGCGAAGACGTTCGCGGTGAAGACGAGGTAGGGCTCGTCGGTCAGCCCGTAGATCGCGGGGATCGAGTCGAGGGCGAAGATCAGGTCCGTCATGCCCAGCGACAGGATCACGATGAGCATCGGGGTGATGAGGCGCTTGCCGTTCTCGACCACCGTCATCTTCAGGCCATGCCACTCGTCACTGAGCGGGAAGTGACGGCGCACGTAGCGCACGATCCGGGGCTCGTCATATCCGCCCTCCTGCTCGCCACCCTCCCGGGCGAGTTGCACGGCGGTGTAGATCAGGAACAGCCCGAAGATGTAGAAGACCCAGCTGAACTGGGCGATGGCAGCGGCGCCGACGGCGATGAAGATTCCGCGCAGGATCAGGGCTAGGACGATCCCGACGAGCAGGGCGCTCTGCTGGTACTGGCGGGGAACCCCGAGCTTGGCCATGATCACGATGAAGATGAACAGGTTGTCGACGGAGAGCGAGTACTCCGTGAGCCAGCCTGCGAAGAACTCCGCGCCATACTGGTGCCCGGCGAACACCCAGACCCCGATCCCGAAGACCACTGCCAGGCCGAGGTAGATCCCCAGGAACGTGCCGGTCTCACGGCGGGAAGGCTCGTGCGGACGGCGCCCGATGATGAAGACGTCGAACAGGAGCACCGCGGTCGTCACCCCCACGGTGATCGACCAGATCAGGGGCGTTACGTCCAATTCAACAATCCTTCGCGAGGTCTCGGGGTTCTGGCCACTCGGGAGGCCGCGTCACTTCAACCTACCGGCCACCGAAAGGCCCGCCGAGCGCGGTCAGTGCGGCCTCGCCGCCGTCAAGGGCGGTGAGCACCCAGGGGCCGCGCGGCGTCAGAGTGAAGGTGTGCTCGAAGTGCGCCGACGCGCTGCCGTCGCTGGTCACCACCGTCCACTCGTCTTCGAGGAGGAGCGTCTGCTTGCTGCCGAGGGTCACCATCGGCTCGACCGCCAACGCCATCCCCTCGACCAGCCGGGGACCCCGACCCGGGCGGCCGAAGTTGGGCACGTGTGGCGCCATGTGCATCTCGGTGCCGATGCCGTGGCCGGTGTAGTCCTCGAGGATGCCGTAGTCCCCCTGGGCGCGCACGTGCTGCTCCACCGCGTGGGAGATGTCAGTCACGCGGCCACCGAGCTCGGCCGCCGCCATGCCGCGCCACAGCGACTCCTCGGTGACCCGCATCAGCTCACGTACGTCTGCGGCGACCTCGCCCACGGGAACCGTGATCGCAGCGTCTCCGTGCCAGCCGTCCACGATCGCGCCGCAGTCGATCGAGATGACATCGCCCTCGGCCAGGACCCGATCGCCGGGGATGCCGTGCACCACCTCGTCATTCACCGAGGCGCAGATCGTGCCGGAGAAGGGCGGGTGCCCGTATCCCTTGAACGACGGGACACCGCGCTGGGAGCGGATGTTGTCCTCCGCCAGCGCGTCCAGCTCGCCGGTGCTCACGCCGGGGCGTACGGCTGCCCGCAGCAGCTCCAGCGTCTCCCCGACCAGCAGGCCGGCGACCCGCATCAGCTCGATCTGCTCAGCGGTCTTGATCTCGATCCCGCGGTCCCTGAAACCCACGGCACTAGGACTGGGGTACGACGTCCAGCGCGTCGAAGATGCGCTGGGTCACGGTGTCGACCTCGCCCATCCCGTCGACCTCGATCAGGATGCCCCGCAGCCGGTAGACCTCGATCAACGGCTCGGTCTGCTCGGCGTACACCTGCTGCCGGCGCCGGATGACGTCCTCGGTGTCGTCGGCGCGGCCCTCGATCTCGGCCCTCTGCAGGAGCCGCTGGACGATCTCCTCGTCGTCGACGGTGAGCACGACCGCGGCGTCGAGTCGATGCCCTGTGAACGCGACCATGCCGTCGAGCTCCTCGACCTGGGCCAGGGTGCGCGGATAGCCGTCGAGCAGGAAGCCCGGTTCGGCGTCCGGCTCGTCGATCCGGTTGCGGACCATCAGGTTGGTGACCTTGTCCGGGACGTAGTCCCCGGCGTCCATGTAGCGCTTGGCCTCCCGGCCGAGGTCGGTGCCGTGCTCGACGTTGGCGCGGAAGATGTCGCCGGTCGAGATCGCCGGGATCCCGAAGTGGTCGGCCACGAACTTGGCCTGGGTACCCTTCCCTGCTCCGGGAGGCCCCATCATGATCAATCGCATTTAGCGCAGGAATCCTTCGTAGTTGCGCTGCTGGAGCTGGCTCTCGATCTGCTTCACCGTGTCGAGGGCGACGCCGACCATGATCAGGATCGACGTTCCGCCGAACGGGAAGTTCTGATTGGCGTCGATCAGGACCAGCGCAATCAGAGGGATCAGCGAGATCAGGCCGAGGTACAGCGAGCCGGGCAGCGTGATGCGGGACAGGACGTAGGACAGGTAGTCCTCGGTCGGCTTGCCCGCCCGGATCCCGGGGATGAAGCCGCCATACTTCTTCATGTTGTCCGCGACCTCTTGCGGGTTGAACGTGATCGAGACGTAGAAGTAGGTGAAGAAGACGATCAGGAGGAAGAACGTCGCCATGTAGATGGGGTGGCTGCCGGCGACGAAGTAGTCATTGACCCACGAGATCCATCTGGAGTCGCTGTCCTGGTTGAACTGGACGGCCATCGCGGGCAGGTAGAGCAGGGATGACGCGAAGATGACCGGGATGATGCCGGCCTGGTTCACCTTCAGTGGGATGTACGTCGAGCTGCCGCCGAACATCTTGCGGCCCACCATCCGGCGGGCGTACTGGACGGGGATCCGCCGCTGCGCCTGCTCGATGAAGATGACGGCCGCGATGATGACGAGGCCGATGGCCATCACGACGCCGAACACCCACCAGCCCTGGCCCTTGGCGACCGCCCACATCGAGCTGGGGAAGGTCGCGACGACCTGGGTGAAGATCAGCAGGGACATGCCGTTGCCGATGCCGTGCTCGGTGATCAGCTCGCCGAACCACATGATGACCGCGGTGCCTGCCGTCATGGTGATGACCATGACCAGGAAGGTCGCGGTGCCGTTGCTGTGGAGGAGGTTCTCCTGGCAGCCCTGGAGCAGGTTGCCGGACCGGGCGAGGGCGACGATCCCGGTGGCCTGGAGCACCGCCAGACCCAGGGTGAGGTAGCGGGTGTACTGCGTGATCTTGGTCTGGCCCGCCTGACCCTCCTTCTTCAGCGCCTCGAGTCGCGGGATCACCACGACGAGGAGCTGCAGGATGATGCTCGCGGTGATGTAGGGCATGATGCCCAGCGCGAAGATCGTCAGCTGGAGCAGGGCCCCGCCCGAGAAGAGGTTGATCAGGCTGTAGACGCCCTGGTTCTCGATGTCGTTGAGGCAGGACTGGACGTTCGCGACGTCGACTCCGGGGGCCGGGACCTGGCTGCCGAGCCGGAAGATCGTGATGATCAGCAGGACGAAGAGCAGCTTGCGCCTCAGGTCCGGGGTCCGGAAGGCGTTGGCGAACGCGCTTAGCACGACATCCTCTTTCTCACAGCGGGGTGCGGCCCTCGCACGGCTCCCGCGAAGACCCGGGGAAGCCTAACAGGCGCCCCACGGGGCTTCATTTGTGCGTCGAGGCGCGTCCGGCTCCTCATGAATGGGAGCCGTCCGCGCCCCGGCGCTGTGGCATTTCGTTGACGATCAGAGCACGGTCGCAGTGCCGCCGGCCGCCTCGATCTTCTCCTTTGCAGAGCCGGAGAACGCGTTGGCGCTCACCTGCACGGCGACGGACAGGTCGCCCTGCCCGAGGACCTTGACCGGGTGTCCGTTGCGTACGGCGCCCTTGGCCACGAGGTCGTCCACGGTCACGGCTCCGCCATCGGGGAAGAGCTCGCCCAGGCGGTCCAGGTTGACGACCTGGAACTCCACCCG
>CAVZAZ010000014.1:0-76751 GCA_963773355.1 uncultured Actinomycetota bacterium
GTCTTCGCCACCGGTCAGGGCCGCAAGACCGAGCGCCACCGACGCCCACTCGGTCGCGCTGGTGGGCACCCGGATGGCCGGGGTGCGGCCGGTGGTCAACGATGAGCAGCTGGCGGTGCTGCGGGTGCTGGTCGACCGGCGCCGGTCGCTGGGTGAGGACCACACCCCGGTGATGGGTCTCCCAGCCACCACCTGCTGCTCGAAGCTGATCCCCGGTGGCGCGAAGAAGGACCTCTCGGCCGCCCAAGCCAAGGCATTGTTGGCCAGGGTCAGCCCGCCCCCGCGACACCGCCGGCAAGACCCTGGCGCCGGGTCGCCGCGAGCTGATCGCCGACCTCGAGCGAGATCCACCCACGCAGGAAGGCCGCCGACAGGGAGCTCACCGAGCTCGTGGCCGCGACCGGTACCACCCTGATGGACCTGCACGGCATCGGCCCCACCGGCGCCGCCCGGCTCCTGGTCGAGGTCGCCGACATCACCAGGTTCCCCGACCGCGGCCACTTCGCCTCCTGGAACGGCACCGCACCCATCGACGCCTCCTCCGGCGAGCACGTCCGACACCGGCTCTCGCGCGCCGGGAACCGGCAGATCAACCGGATCCTGCACACGATGGCCACCGTGCAGCGGCGCAACCCGAGCGAAGGCCGCGACGCACACCTACGACCGCAAGAAAGCCGCCGGCAAATCGTCGATGGAAGCCATGCGCTGCCTCGAAACGCCGGCTCTCCGACCTCGTCGACCGCCAAATGATCGATGACGCGCTCGGCACCGCAACAACCCCAGACAGGACGGGCCCGGGAGGGCAACGGGGAAACGTCTCTGACTCCAGCGCGGCCGGCTCACATCCCCACACCAGCTCTTCGGATCAGCCACTTCCCGGACCCGCCACACCACACCCTAGAACCCCACTACCCCGACCCGCTTGACACAGAGGGAGCCATGTGAGGGCGTCGTGACTGAGGAAACCGCCGCCCGCGCGGGGGAGGACCAGGACGCGGCGTTCTGCTCCCAGGGTGCGGTTAGACAGGTCGCCTGCATGGTCCAGCCCATTTTCGTCGTTGACCGTGAACGCGGTGCCGTCGTTCTTGCCGAAGATGACCGTCGTGCCGCTGTCCTGGGGGCCGTTGAAGACCGAGCTGGACGCGTCACCGGTACGGCGGGACCGAGGTCAGCAGGCTGGAGATCTGAGCTGGTGAAGACACCGACCACTCTCTTTCCGGTCGGGCAGGTGACCACGCGGCTGAAGGAGGAGGTCGTCGAGTTGCTGGCCACGCTGAACTCGCCAGTGGCGGACACTCGTAGCCGGAGACGCCGTCTATACCGTTGGTGCCGTTGGTGCCGTTCGTGCCGTTGGTGCCGTTGGTTCCGTTCGTGCCGTTCGTGCCGTTGGTGCCGTTGGTGCCGTTGGTGCCCGGAGTGCCTGGTTGGCCCTGCTGGTTCCAGGTGAGCTTGGCCTCGCCCTTCTTGCAGGTGGTGATGTTGTCGGCGTCGTGATTCGAATCGCGCGCCACCGGACTTGAGGTAGCAGGCGGTGATCGTGCCGTCGGCACTGGGGATCTGGGGCGTACGCGACTGCGCCGCCAATCCCGAGAGCCAGTGCTGGCGCCGATCACGATCAGCGCACGGGTGGGCATGAACTTCATGGGGTCTCCCACTCGGGGTGGGTTACCCGAGACGGGGGTTTACAAGGTCCCACTCCCGACGGCCGCCCGCACATCCCCCCACACGGGACCCTCAGGGGTAATTAGACACTGCGCTCAGCCGACCACCCCTTCATCGGCATGACCGCCGCACCATCAGCGGCATGTTGGTGCGAACCGCCGCCGCCTTGGGGCCCCATACGCCACTTGCTGGACATGTGCGGCGGTTCGCCATGGTGCCAGTCGCGCTTGCCGCACCTACTCCCGTACGGCGCCCTTCTCGCCCTCGGACGTTTCGAACTTGCGCCAATCGTGCCGTCCAATGACGCATCGCCAGTGTTTAGCCACGATGCCCATCCTCCCTGGTCTGGGGACGCCAACTAGGTGCCCACCGCGTCTACAGGGTCCGGCGTAAGTCATGAGCGCGATACCGGGCCGCTGGGGGTGGAACCGGGCAGGACCCTCCTGGGCGTCACGGCCGGGTCCTTGGCGCGCGCGAAGGCGCTGACGACCTCACATCGGCACGAGAGTGCAATGGGCTTTCCCAGTCCGCACCCCCGAATTGGGACACCCAGTGAGAGCGGACAGCGAGGCAGCGTATGGGATCTAGAGTCCGATCACATGAGCGCCGATTGCGAGTGGACCAACCACAGCCATGAGCGATCCACGTCCGGAGCCCAGCGGGGCCCTGACCGGCCCCATTCGCGGCGGAAAAACGCACGCGTCAAACCGCGCGGATGGCGGCTCCGTGCACTCCTGAACCTGCTGGGGATCGTCGACAGGGACCACGGTCTGGGGACTCCCACCTGACGCGGCTCCGAGGCTTCCGATACCGGATGCAAGTCGGTGGTGGTCGGCTTGGAGACCGCCTCTGGCACGCGCCACCTGAACGCTTCGGACCGCCTCACGGTGCTAGGCGGTCACTTTGCAGGTGCCTGGCGCTCAGTCGGCTGATGCCGAGCGCTCCCATCGCCACGCCGGCGACTACCAGCGCCAGCTCGTCGCGGAACCATCCGTCCGACTCGTAGACCGCCTTCAGGGCAAGGTCGAGGTAGTTGAGCAGGACAAAGGACACGGGGACGGCAACGACTCCGGCCAGCACCCGGGCCCATACCGGCGCCCGACCCAACAGGAGAGCGGCCCCGGTCCCAGCTGCGAGCAGGAACATCACCATCCCGATCGTCCACAGCACGCCGACGATCAACACGTCGGTTTCGGCTCCATCGAAGGCGACGATGGCCACCATCTTGAGCAGCCACGCGGCTCCGCACAAGATCGCGGCCGCAATGAAGGTCTTCCTCAGAATGTTCATGCGTCGACGCTAGGGACACGGCGCCGAATCACACATCGGCCCTGAGACGTGACTTGACCTCACCCGAACGGCATAGCCGGGTGCCGGAGAAGTCTGCCGTGAAGCCGATGCGCCCGACCGCGCCCGGGGCTAGATTCCGTTGCGTGTCGGAGGTATCCGCGCTGGAGAGTGCCCCCTGGAGCCGAGGCCGATGGCCCGGCGGTTGGACGTGGCTGAATGCGGGCCTAGCCACGCTCTTTCTCGCCGTCCTGGTGAGTGAGATCGTCCCCAACCCGGAGATGACGCCGCAGGCGGCCCTGCTGCTCCTGAGCGTCCCCACGACCCTGCCACTCGCGTGGCGAACCTCCTTCGCGGGACCGGTCGCCCTGCTCGTGGCCGCGAGCCACTTCGCGATGAGCCTGGTCGCCACCGGTCCGTTCTCGCCGCAGCTGTCCATACTCCCGCTGCTCGTGGCCCTCTACTCGGCGGGCAGTCGGACCCGTGGGTGGCCCGCGGTGGTCATCGGCGCCAGCACGCTCGCACTCACAGTGGCGTCGTGGATCGTGGTCGAGGAAGGCGACGCCGGCGACTTCTGGCCGTGGATGCTGTGGGCGGGCGCCTGGGCGACCGGCACCTTCGTACGCCGCCGGACCGAGCTGGCCGCCCGGCACGCCAGCCGCGCGGCGCTGCTCGAGGTCGAGGCCCGGACCGTGGCCGCCGAGAGCGCCCAGCAGGAGCGGGACCGGATCGCCCGAGAACTGCACGACGTCGTCGCCCATTCGGTCTCGTTGATGGTGGTGCAGGCCGGCGCCGAACGGCTGCGCCTCGGACCCGATGCGGGTCGCACCGGCGTCGCCCTGGAGGCGATCGAGGCGGCCGGCCGTGCGGCCCTGGCCGAGCTGCGGACGATGCTCGGAGTGATGCGGGACCGCTCCGGCGAGGAGCTGGCCCCGCTTCCCGGTCTTAAGCAGATCCCGCTGTTGGTGGACCGGGTTCGCGATGCCGGTCTTCCCGTGGAGCTGACGAGCCGGCCACCCGGCCTGCTCGGTACGGCAGAGGCCGAGCACCCCTCTGGCGCTGCCGGGCTGGCGGCGTACCGGATCGTGCAGGAGGCGCTCACCAACGTAGTGCGCCACGACGGTCCCGTCCCGACCAGCGTGTGCCTGGACCGCGAGCTCGACAGCCTGACCGTCACCGTTCGCAACCAGTCCCCGAGCCGACCGCGCCACGACGGATCCGGCGCCGGCCGCGGCCTGGTCGGCATGCGGGAGCGGGCCACCGCCCTCGGCGGCCGGTTCGAGGCCGGGCCGGGAGCCGACGGTGGATTCCAGGTCGTCGCCGTGCTGCCCCTGCGCACCACTCGGGACGGTCGATGACGAACGTGCGCATCCTGGTGGCAGAGGACCAGCACCTGATCCGCGACGGGATCGTCACGATGCTCCGCGTCCGCGACGACTTCACCGTCGTGTCCGCGGTGGCGGACGGGTCACAGGCCGTGGCTGAAGCACTGCGGACTCGGCCGGACGTGGCCCTCGTCGACATCCGGATGCCGATCCTCGACGGCATCGCCGCCACCAGGCGGATCACACGCGACCTGCCCGACACCCGGGTCCTCGTCCTCACCACCTTCGGCTCCGACGAGTTCGTGTTCCCAGCCCTGGCCGCCGGGGCCAGCGGATTCCTGCTCAAAGACGTGCGAGCCGAGGACCTGCTCGAAGCCGTCGCCGCCGTGGCTCGAGGCGAAGGCCGACTCGACCCGGCAGTCACGACGGCGGTGGTCGGACACTTTCGCGAACATCAAGTGCGGCGGGAGCCCACGCCGAGCATCGAGGCCCTGACCGCCCGGGAGCGCGAGGTCCTCTTGCTCCTGGCCAAAGGCCTCAGCAACGCCGAGATCGCGGACAGCCTCGTGGTCGCGCCTGGCACCGTGAAGACCCACGTCGCCACAGTGCTTGCCAAGCTCGGTGTCCGCGACCGCGTACAGGCCGTGATCGCTGCCTACGAGTCGGGTCTCGTCCACCCATGATCCGCCGGATCGATGCCACGCGCGGAGGCCGGTCTCACCGGGTGTCTCTGCTTGTCCGGTCCACGCGTCAGGAGGCACGGCCAAGCAGGCATGCCTCCCACCCCCTAGAGCGCGACGGCCTGATGTCGGCGTCTCCGGTCATTGACGGGTGCCGACAGGCGGCGATAAGACTCGCTGATGTGATCAGCGTCAAGCGGCGGGCCTTTGCGGGGCCGCATACCGATGCGTCCCCCCAGCGCCCACAGTCCGACATGGGCGGACGTTCTTCGCCGCGGTCCAGCCTGCGTCATTGTGGGCTACTAGACGATTCCCGGAGGGCCGGCGTCTGGCCAGACTCGGTCCAGGTGTACGGCGGGTTTGTCTCTTCTGGGCTGCCCACCCGTTCGCGGGTGTGGCCCTCCTTCGGTCTGCGACCCGCCGGATGCCGTGACGAGGCGTGGCTCAAGAGGGGACTGCCCAGCTCGTAGTAGCGATGCCCACCTCGCCGTCCAGATCGGAACGAGCACAGGCGGGAGGCCCTGCGGCTACCGGTCCGGCCCAGCGGGCGCGGGCTTACGTGGACTGTGGTGATCGGATAGGTAGTCCGATCACGTAGCGGGCAATCGTTCACCCCACCGGCGAGTTTCCCGTCGAGCGACGGCCGTCATACCTGTCGTTGGAGTTTGGGGCGAGCGTCACTCCGCCGCGTCGGCTCGCCAAATAGCGCATGACTGTCCCGCCGCGGGCTCGATGGCTACGCCGGGGAAGAGCAACTGCCGGCTGCCGGATCGGGCCAAGCTCCTCGTCGGGTCGTCGCACCTCGAGCAGTCCGGCACGGGCAGGCTCACAGAATCGCTCCTCGCGGTGCTACCTCAATGCTTGCTACGCCGCGCGAGTAGAGCGCGACCAACCGGTCGCCGTGCCGGCAGCGGAGGACCCCGGACTCCTCGCTCAGCACCTCGATGACCTGCTCGACCATCTCATCCTCATCGACCTGGTCGGGATCCTCGTAGGTCAGGTCCGTGTGCTCGCCCCCGAGGAGCCGAACACGGAGCACGATAGTTGCCATGCTGGAACCGTAGTCCGCCCAAGGCCGGCCCACGCACCACGCACCACGCACGCCGGCGGCGGCGGCGGAGCGTAACGTCGAGATCCCCACCGACGAGGCATCAGAGGAGGACATGTCGCAGCCGGACGAAGGCTCATCCGCCGCGCCCATCGGGAAGCATCGTGGATGCGGGCGTTGTGGTCTCGGGCGTACTTGCGGAGTGTCTGGAACGCGTCATCGACGGTGGTCTCTCGCTTGGCAGCGAGCACGCCCTTGGCTTGCTCGACAATGAGCCGGGTGTTCAATGCTGTTGCAGTTGGTCGGCGGTGCGCTGTCGCTGCTGTGCAGTCGAAGCGTGGGTGAGGTAGCCAGTCGAGATGCTGGCGTAGATTGTGGCGACTCGCAGATCCTCGGCTGACCAGTCGCGCGGTTGGCTGTCATACAGGTTGACCGCCCCGATCGCCTTCGAACTAGTGCCGGGGGTCCCTGCCTGCTTAGGGTGCCTCGTGATAGACGTGCGACGCCTTGAGGTAGGCCGATTGGGCAGCGGTCAGCGCGGCAAGCAACTCCTCCAACCGGTCCATGGCAGCTTTGTCGAGGGGTTCGTGCACGGTCTCTCCTGATCCCCGGACGGAACCGAGTCGCACGTACTGCGAGGACTCGTGGTGGTAGGCCTCTCGTGCCTGAAGCCACGCAGATTGAGCTTCGTGGACGCGTTGGCGCGCTTCCGCCCTGGTCATCGACTCACCGTGGCAGCACCTCGCGACCGAGGCGAGGCCGGCGCGCGATCGTTCCCTGAGTGTTCACCCGGTAGCAGTACCCAGGCTCAGTGAAGACTCACCGTCGTCGGATAGGTAGGCTCAGCCCGCTCGGGGCCGGTCCCCCTGTGCCCTGAGCAAGCTTGGCGCCCACTCAGCCCCCCCGCCATTTGTCTGGGCGCCGGGCGGGGTAAGCCAGGGCTGGACCCGGGCAGAAGACACTGTCCGGATGTGCCTATGCTCGCCGGGTGCGCAGACGTGCTGTCGAGACCTACTACGACCAGAGCAAGGGTGTATGGACGAACCGTCTCGAGGGCGGTGATCCGGTGGGTTATGAGTTCATCGACCCCGATGAGGCTACGGAGCGCGGAAGCTATCTCGCCCGCTTCTTGAAGGCACCCCACATCGCGTATCGCCTACGCGGTGTGCCACGGAACCGCCGCGGCCTATCCGGGCCCGATTCGGGAAGCCGGTAGCCATTGCTCGATGACGGCCCAGCCTTCGCCGTCGAGCTACCGCACCGACACGACGCAGCCGAACCATCCAGCCGGCTCCTGCCGCCACTCCCCGAGCAGATGAGGCAGTGGCGAGCGGGTGACGGCGGCTGATCGGACGAGCTCGAGCCCGCGGTGGCGGCGAGGCGTTCGTTCATCGAGCCCCAGGAGCCGCGTTTGTTCATCCCGCCCACCATGACCCCATGTTGCCGTATCATCGAACACAGGTTCGAGCGAGTCATTCCCTGGGGGATCGCGGGGCACGTAGCAGCGGGGCGAGAGCAGCGACCTCAACCGCGCCGAACGCGGCACGTGAGTGCGTTCACGATGGGGCGTGCCCGCCGCGCTCGCACCCACGGGCGTGAGCGTGTCTCACCCGAAGGGAAAGACCCGACGGGCACGCTCTTGGCTAGCACCCGGTCGGCGGGGAATCACGCACCTGATCGCGGCAGATGAGGACGTTCACAGTTTCGGGGTACTGACGATGTACGGCTCCTGCTGCGCCGCGGATCGGTTGCGGGCCGAGGCCCCGGGGTCGAGAAGGCGGCGCCGGGGCCGCCCCGGTCCATCCGGGGGAACTAGGAGTACGGTGGAAGGACGTTGTCAAAAAAACCGGCAACGGCATTCACAATCACAGACGTGTCTCCGTCAGCGAGATGTCCCGGCGACCGAGGCCGGGTGGCGGCTTCGACGTTCCCGAATCGAGCACGTCGTGTCGACCGACACGCCTGACGCCGCAGGAACAGTGCCCGCAAAGAGGCACTCGAAGGTCTCGCGACCTCCGCGGCAAGCAACATTCCGGGCGTGGACTTCGTCAGCATCACCCTGCTCGGCGCCGACCACAGCCTGCAGACGGTCGCAGCCACCGACCCCCTGGCCGAGCAGATGGACGCCCTCCAGTACGAGCTGCGCGAAGGGCCCTGCTACGCCGCCGTCACCGATGACAGATTCGTGCTCGTCAACGATATTGCCGCCGCCAGCGACTACCCGCGCTACGCGGCCAAGGGCGGCTGATTTCGGGGTGCGATCGCAAGCCGCGATCCAGCTCATCCAAGACGGGGAGCGGGCGGGTCTGAACCTGTATGCCCGCAGCGTGGAGGCGTTCGACCGCTCCACAGTCCAGTTCGCCGAACTCTTCGCCACCCAGGCCGCTGCCCTGCTCGACTACGCCGAGCAGGTCGAACAACTCAGCGAGGCCTCCACACCCGAACCGACATCGGCACCGCGGTGGGCATCGTGATGGAGCGCTACGACATCGACCGCAACCAGGCCTTCGACTTCCTGGTGCGCAACTCCAACAATCGGAACGTCAAGCTCCGGGTGCTGGCCCTGCAGGTCATCGACGGCACCTTCGAGAGCACCCCACACGAGGTCATCCGCATGGCGCAGCAATCGTCCTAGGACTCGCCGAACACCAGGGTTAGGGGTGCTGTTCCTCTGGGGCTCGGGCTCCGCTTCCGTGGTCGGGTCTAGCCCCAGCCGCGTCGAGATCGCGTCGTGTGGAAATGCAGACGACCGGATCTGCCGATGTGCGGGCGATATCCGGGCCCCACGCCGCGTGATCGTTCAGAGTTCGAGCCGATTGTTGACGACGGCTTCGGCGACGGCTCGAATCGAGGCCTTGTGTGACCTGGCGTGGCTGCGGAGGCGTTCGAAGGCTGCGGCGGGAGTGAGCTGGTGTTTGGCGGCGATCGCGCCTTTGGCCTGCTCGATGATCACCCGGCTGTCCAGGGCGATCTGCAACTGGGTGTTGAGTTCTCTCTGTTTGCGGTCGCGGTCGGCATTGATCAGGAAGGCGGTGGCCATGTCGGCCATCACCTTGGCGGCGGCCATGTCCTCCTCGGGCCAGTCCCGAGTGCCCCGGGAGTAGAGGTCCAGGGCCCCTACGATGTGCTCCTCCAGCCGCATTGGCAGGGAGGCCGCCGCCGAGATGCCGGCGCGTGCGGCGGCGGCGCTGAACTCGGGCCACCGGTCCTGCTCGCGGGTGAGGTCGGTGACGGTGACCGTCTGCTCGGTGTGGAGGGCGGTGACGCACGGTCCGACCTGGGTGCGTTCCTGGATCCGTTCGACTTCGGCGACCGTGCTGCCAAAGGCAGTCTCGAATTCCAGGCGGCCATCGCGGGCAAGGCTGACGCCGCTGCCGGCGAGGTCGAACACGTCACTGATTCGGTCGGTCAACGTGTCCAGCGCGCTGTGCACCTCATAGTGGGAGAGCAGCAGACCGGTGAACTCCGAGAGTGTGCGCACATAAAGCTGCTGGTCATACATCATGAACTCCCAAACCGCGATCCCACATGCAACCCAAGGCGGTCGCTCCGGTGCGGCAACTGTCTTGTGTTGGGATCGACCTCCCGGAATCTACCCCGTCGGGCCACCGCACGCTCTCTACCCTTCACGCAACTCGCGACCTCGCGTGATCGTGGTCGAGAGCCTAAATGCTTCACACCGCGACTGGGCCGACGGTCCCGCTCAAGAGCGCCAGACCGGAGCCACTGCGCAAGGCCCGGAGGGACGGGACCGCCGGCGTCACATCGGTACCCACGGCAGGGAGTCCCAACCCCGAGGCTTGGGATGGGATGCGGATGCCTCACTTAGGCGTCCTGTGGGAGTGCTGAGCAGGGGCCAACAGTGGCAGGATCAACTCCCCGGCCGACATCGATGCACAACTCGACACCATCGTCCATGTCGCCCGAGCCTCGCTGCCCGAGATCGACCACGCGGGCATCTCGATCGCCTACCCCGACGGCAGGATCGAGACCCGAGCCGCGACCGACGAGATCGTGCACCAGCTGGACGAGCTGCAGTACTCGCTGAGGGAAGGTCCGTGCGTGCACGCCATCGAGGCTGACCCCGTCGTCGTGGTCGAGTACGCCCGACATGATGAGCGCTGGCCGCACTTCATCCCCTCCGCGGTGGCGCTGGGCCTGCGGTCCCAGCTGGGGGTCCGGCTCTACATCGACCAGAAGTCTCGGGGTGGTCTGAACCTCTACTCGACCTCCAGCGACAGCATCGGTCCCGAGACCGCGCACCTGGCTGAGCTCTTCGCTGCCCACGCCGCACTTGCGCTGGGTCGGGTGCACCTGCGCGAAAACCTGAACACGGCGTTGCAGTCACGTTCGACCATCGGGATGGCCTTGGGCATTGTGATGGAGCGCTACGGTCTGGACCGGGACCTGGCCTTCACCTATCTCACCCGGGTGGCCTCCCGTAAGGAGATCAAGGTCAGGGAAGTCGCCACCCTGTTGGTCGACGAGCTGGACAGCATGAACCGCCAGGAGAAGAACTCGGGTTGACCAGTCCATCGCCGGGTACGTCGGCTCACACGAGGGGACGTCTCCCCGCGGAGGGCATCCTCTCGAGGTCCTCGGGGTCCAACACCGGCTCCGGGAACTGCCCATGTATCCAGCCAAGTCGGTCACCGAAGTAAGCCGAGAGGGCGACTCCTCGCCCGGTGAGTGGTGGGCCACGGGCGAGGAGTCGTCCTGCGCCGGGCCGGGTCGAACGGTCCAGAACGGCGCACCCGAAGACACCAAAGGGCGCCGAGCTCTTACAACCGCGGGGCACGGGGTCCAGGTGCCTACCTGCATAGGTAAGCACGTACGCATCGCCTGTGGAAAGCCGATCGCATGCGCCCCAGAATCAGGGCACGCTAGTCGGCATGGACGACTGGACCGACCTCGACCTCGCGTACCCGCTGATCTTCGGACAGCACCCCGACCAACTCTGCCGGGCTCCTTGTGGCGGGGCCGCCGTCATGGCAACCGACGCCTGGCCCACTCTCTCGGTGACGACCCTCGGGCGCCCCCGCGTAGGTGTGTACGCGCACCGAGGGCCGTCATCTGGTCAACGCCTGAGAGCCCGAAGAGTGATGCTCTGCGCGGCGGCCGACCATGCCTGTTTCTGATGACGTCGGGATGGCGCTAAACGCTCACGGTCGGCGGCGTGTGGGGGAACGAGGAAGGGTGATCCCCCCGAGGGTGGTTTCCCTGTAGTGACTACAGGGAGGGCACATGCGGCAGCTATAGGCCGGCGGCCTCGTCGAGGGAAGCAACGCGCCACTTCCGAGCCGCTGCGTAAGGGCCCGGAGGACGGGACCGCCGGCGTAACTCCGGTACCCAGGAAAGACCGCTCCACACCCTGCACCTGAGCGCCCGCGTGCTCCTTCCGGGAAGGGTCCCCTGGTGCCTCTCGGATGATCGCACCAAGGGACCCAGAGAGGGGAATCCCCCACCGACCCCTCTCATCGAGGGCCGTACCCGGGTCGCGTCTTTCAGATGCCGGTCGCCCGGGTAAAAAGCCCGGTGGCTCCCACGACCGGCGCAAGGGTTCCAAGGGCGCGGGTATGGCACGAGGCCGCCTACTCTCTGCATGGGGTCAGGAGAAGGCGGCCGCTCAACAAGGCACGCTCCCCGCGGCTCAGTCCCCCGTACTACCCAATAACCGTGAACGGCCCGAACGGCCGTTGACACGATCCGGTGCCGCTCTATCGTGTCTGGGGTCGCCGACGCGCGTCCCCCGTCGTCGAGCGACTTTGGCGCCCGGCCCGCGCGAGCACACCACCAATGCGCGGCCGGGCGCCAGTCCTATGTGCCGGACGCGGGAGAAGCCTGAGGCATGGACGAGGCGGGACAGAACGCCCACCCCAGACGGGGGGACCCAGGGTGGGCGCCGAATGCTCGAGGCTTCATGGGACGACGCCTCGATGCCTGCGACGGTACGCGCCGAAACCGCCCCTGGCGATGGTCTGCCGGGGGCGGTTCCAACGGAGTGGCTCACACGTGGGCTTGCTCGACCTCCGAGATCGCCAGCTGCTCGTCATGCGTCATCGGCGCCTCCGCCGACAGGATCTTCCGCAGGCGGTAGCGGGTGATACCCGTCTCCTCGCACACCCGCGCTCGAGTGACGCCCTTGCGGGCGAGCGAGTCGCGGACCACCTCGGCCATGAATTGGGCTTCGTATGAGGACGTTGCCATTGCCGGAGACCTTGTGGATGGCTTCCGCAAGGGTCGGCGGCCTGCTCGGGCGTCATGAAGAACTTGACCTGCCCGTCCGCTTCGACGAACACGAGCTCGCCGCCATTGCCGGCGGCGCGCGTGATCGTGACGTTGGCGGAGCCCCCGTCGACGGTCGCCTGTGCAATGGGGGAGGTCCAGTTTCGGGCGGCCGCACGAGTTTGCGGGGATGATGTGCTCATGGTGCTCAACTCCATATCAGTTGGGTGCCTAGGCCCCGGTCGGTGTTCCAACACCGGCCGGGGCCGCTTGATTTGTCGACTCCCCCAACGCTTTGGTGGCGCGGATCGCCGACGCCATCGAACTCCCACCGATCCACCGCGAGGACTCAGTGGAGGAGCCGTAACCCAGCCCGGGATCTCCTCGTTGACAGGAGGTAGTCCCGGCGCACGGCGGGGGGGGTGCGCCGTGACTACGCTGCGCACTGGCTGAGGGTCCGGCCCTCAGGGACCGACGGCGGTGTCGGGACATCCCCGGTGATGGGGACGACTGTGCAGCGGGAACGCTGGGAATATTCGGTCACGGTGCTCAACTCCATTCAGTTGGGTGCCTTAGGACCCGTTCGGTGCTCACGACACCGGGCGGGTCCGCTTGATTTGTCCTCGCGTTGTCCTTACGACACCCACATGCGTTCACCGGCAGTCACCGGTCAGACTGGGTATCGGTGCAGGTCAGAGGCGGTCTGGCTCAGATAGCCCCCGCTAGTCACCTAGGCAGGGTGAGTTCGAGCTCTACTACGACATCTAAAGCCCGGCGGATCCACTGGGACGCACAACGGCCCCCGGCGACGGATGGATCGCCGGGGCCCGCCGGAGATGGGGTCGTCCCCCACCTTCACCCCACCGCGGCGTACGTACCCGGGTGCCTCCCGTCAGATGCCTGCTGCTCGGGTAAAACCGGACGACACTGGACCTCCAGAGCCGTTCGTTGTGTGCGGGCTTCCCCTAGGATCAGCTGACGGCCACATGGGAGGCGCGATGGCTGACGACCAGAGGACCGCGCGGATCTTCGGAGTGCTGTTCATCGTCACGTTCCTCACCTCGATTTCTGCAGTGCTTCTTTTCCAGCCCGTGCTCGATGACCCTGCTGGCTACATCGCGGGTGGCGGGAAGGACAACCAGATCTACTTGGGCGCCTTCCTGGAGTTCCTCCTGATCCTCTCGAACGTCGGAACAGCCGTCGTTCTCTACCCGATCGCGAAGCGCCAGAACGAGATGCTCGCGATCGGCTACGTCGCCGCTCGAATCATCGAGAGCGTTTTCATCGCAGCCGGGCTCATCTTCGTGCTCGGGGTCGTCAGCTTGCGCCACGACTCTCCGGACGCGGCCGGCGCCGCTATCGCACTAGCAGCACTGAAGGACTGGACGTTCCTACTTGGCCCCGGAATGGTCGTCCCCTTCGGGAACGGGCTGATACTCGGCTACCTGATGTACCGCTCTGGCCTGGTCCCGCGACGCATGGCCTGGTTCGGTCTGATCGGAGGGCCGCTCCTCCTGCTGGGGAACCTCGGCGTGCTCTTCGACTTGTGGGACCAGACCAGCCCGGTGAGCCTCCTGGTAGCACCCGAGTTCATCTGGGAGGCATTCCTCGGCATCTACTGCACCATCTGGGGATTCAGACGGGACAGTCCGATCCTCTCCCGCGAGTGACAGCGGACGCCCGCCCCTCCTGACATCGTGGTGGGGCGGAGGGACGGACGCCACGAGCCGAGCGTAAGGACGACGCACGCGCCCGCGATCACCTGAATGCGGCGAATTCCGGCTTTGCCCGGGCGGCAGACAACTGGTCCCAATGGGCGGGTTCGTAGCGATGGGCCGCCAGAGGGACCGGCGGGACCGGTGTGCGGTCGTGTGACCCGAGGTGCGAACCTGGGGAGTTCACATCGGGTCCCGGGCGCACTACTTTCGGGTTATGCCCCGCCGTGCTGTCGAGACGTACTTCGACGAGACCCTGGAGATGTGGACCAACCGGCTCGAGGGGGGCGATGAACCGGTCGGCAGTGCCTTTCCCTCCAATGTGGAGGCGGTGAGCCGAGGGGCCGACCTTGCCACCTACCTGGGTGTTGGCCAGGTTGTCCTGTCGGCGCGACACCAGTGGTCGGACATCCGCCTGGAGACCAGGCGGCTCCCGCACTGAGCTGAGCCGTCGGGCCGTTCGGTCCTAGGGGTGAGATGGCGCCGGTGGCGCGCCCTCGAGCTCGACGCAAGGTCATCGGCGTAACAGTCGGCGCGGGCTCGTGTGTCCGCACCCCGGTCACAGCATGACCCGCAGTGCGTATGGTCATGCATGTGCGGGAATCTCACGATGACACTGCGGAACAGCCGACCGAGACGCTGCAGGTCGGACCGTCTCGAGCACCGCTGTTGGAGAAGACACCGGCAACGTGGCCACAACGCATCGTGGCCCTCCTTGCCTTCGTGCTCGGTATCGCCGCCGGCGGGGGCGCGGTGGTCTGGCAGCAGGATCGAACGGAGCCACAGCCCTTTCGTTGCGGATGAACACGACGTCGAGCTCGTACTCTTCGAAGCCGTTCCGCCGCGGACGCCTCCGAGCGGCCAGGTATCTGCCACCCCGCTGGAGGTCGAGAGCGGCCTGCTCCTGTCCGGTTTGACCACGTCCACCGTCCTGAGGATCGACATCCCAGGTCGCAGCCTCGGCGTCCGCGCTCCTGCTCTACCCATGACAGTCTCGCGAGACGCTCGATACCAGTCGGTCAATCTCGAGCTGATCGTCCGAGACTGCGAGGCCGCGTCCCGATGGACACCAGGCGATCGGCCCTTCACCATCACCTGGCGAGACGAGCACGGCAAGGTGCACGGGGACAGGGCCGGCGATTTCGACAGGTCCATGGCCATCTCGTTGACGCGCTACATCGATACGGTTTGTGACGACGCACTCGACCGATGAGCGCACGTCAGAAGCACGCGTCCGAGCCGTCGAGTCGGTGTCGGCCGGGCATTTCGGTCACGAGGTTTGAGCGGCGCGCCTGGTGCGCCACGTGTTGGCGGCCACGGAGACCAGGGCCACGACCAGCCCGGAGCCGACTCCGATCATCATGGCAATCGGGATCGTGTATCCGCGAAGCGCCAGCTCTTGCCAGGCCGGGCTGAACTGCTCGGCAAAGCTGACGGCGCCGTCGGGAGGATTGTGTCCGAGCGAGGGCCCGACGTCCCAGAGCAATTGGTGGACGATTACCAAGGACAGCCCGTACAAGACCCCGAGCACCAGAAAGTCCATGAATGGTCTGCCGCTCTGGCGGGCGACCGCCACGGCCAGCCAGACCGCGAACGGCGTCAACGCCAGGAAGTAGTAGAGGATCGAACTCTCCGGGACGACGATGTCCAGGTGGGTGGCCCCGCCATGCGCGTGCCCGACCAGTACGACACCTGACCTACCGCGGTGTGCTCAACGGTTGCTCATCGGGTGCTCATCGGGTGATCGTCAGGTTGCGGTGCCGGTGGCCGTTCTCTCGGCCCGGCCGCTGTCGGCCCGCCGCGGTGCCTGCCGGCAGTGGGGATGGCGGTTCTTTCACGTGGTCAGCGACCCAGTCGTCGTCGTAGATCGTGTCGAGATAGCCGTTGCCCAGATCTGGCGCGATCCCGACCGCGGTGAGCGAGGGGTCGCCGTGCTCGGCCAGCCAACGCTCGGCACCGGCGACGACTGTCCCGGTCGACCCGCCGAAGACGAATCCGCGGCGACCGAGGCGGCGGCAGGCTCGTGTCGTCTCGGGCTCGGAGACGAGGACGATGTCGTCGACGTAGTCCGAGTCGAGCAGGGGCGGGCAGACGCCAGACCCCACGCCGGGGATGCTGCGAGGGGCGGACGGACCGCCGAAGATCACCGAACCGGTGGCGTCAACCGCGACGATGCGCACCCGTGGCGACCAGTCGCGAAAGAACCGCGCGCACCCCATCAACGTGCCGGTCGTGCCGGCGCCTACGAAAAGCACGTCGAGGTCTGGGAACTGCCGCAGGATCTCCGGCCCGGTGGTGCGGCCGTGTGCCTGCCAGTTGGCGGCGTTGCGGTACTGGTCGAGCCAGACCAACCGATCGTCTGCCGCGCACATCGCTTTCACGTAGGCGATGCGCGCTCCCAGCAAGCCGCCCTCCTCGGCCGGCTCGGTGACCACGACCACTCGCCCTCCCAGCGCTTCGATCATCCGCCGGGTGGCGACGTTGCAGCGATCGTCGGTGACGCAGGTGAACCGGTAGCCCCGGCTGGCCGCGATCATTGCGAGGGCAACGCCGAGGTTGCCCGAAGAGGATTCGATCAGCACCGATCCTTGCCGCAGCCGTCCGGTCTCCTCGGCGGCCGCGACCATCGTCGTCGCAGCCTTGAGCTTGATCGAACCAGCGAAGTTGAACCCCTCACACTTCAAGTAGAGCCGATGACCGATCATCGGCTCTAGATCCACGAAGACGTCGTCGGCGTCGAAGTCGTCGGCGTGGGTGATCACCGGCATGGTGCGGGCTCCCGGTCGGTGCCAAAGCGGGTCAGCTCGTCGAAGAATCCGGGGATTTCGGCGAGCTCGCCCGAACCCGCAACCTCCGCGTGGACCATCCGGCCCAGCGCCAGGTCGAGCACCCCGAGCCCGAAGGGCGAGAACACCACGGGCCTGTCGTCGGGGAGACGTATCCGGCCGGCCATGACGTCGGCAAGCGTGCCCGCCAGGAACTCCCGGTTGCCGGTCAGCTGCTCGGCCAGGTGCGGCGATGTGTTGGCCTTCAGGCAGTGCTCGACGTCGTCGACGATGTTGGTGGAGCCGATCAGGATCTCCGGCGCCAGATCGCGCAGGGACAGGTGCAGCACCAGCGGCCCGTGCGCGAAGCACCGCGCATCGTGCAGGTGGGGCTCGGAGGCCACGGTCGTGAAGAGAACCAGGTCGCTCTCGGCGATCAGGTCGGCGGCGTTCTCGTGCGCCCTGGTCCTCCCGCTGGCCGCGGTGCGGTCGAGGTAGTCGCGGAAGCCGACGACGCTCTCGGAGACGGTGTCGTGAAGTCCGATCTCGTCGAACGTCCAGCCGGTGGCCTCGAGGAACGTGTGCACGTAGCGAGCGATCAGACCGGTTCCGACGATCCCCAGTCGCCGTGGCCGGGCCCGATGACGGCTGAGCCAGTCGGCTGCGCTCGCCGCCATCGCGGCCGTCCGCGCCGCGCTGATCACCGATGCCTCCAGACAGGCGTACGGATATCCGGTCGCGGGATCGTTGAGGATCAGCACAGCCGATGCGCGAGGGAGCCCCTCGGCCACGTTGTCGGGAAAGCTCGAGATCCACTTGAGGCCGTCCACGGGAGCGGTCCCGCCCAGTGACGCCGGGAGCGCGATGATCCGCGAGGAGGGGCGGTCGGGGAACCGCAGGAAGTACGACGGCGGGTTCACACTGTGGCCCTCGGCGTGCAGCCGGTACGCCGACTCGACGAGCTGCACGACCTCACCCTCCCGACCACTCAGGACCTTCTTGACCTGGGCGCCCGGGATGACGGAGAACGTCGGCGCGGCTGTCATCGGGCGACCTCCGTCGGCTCGGCGAACGCGACGGCCACTTCGCGGTGACCGGAGTAGGGCTCGCGGCTGTGTGCCATCCGGACGTTGTCGACCACCATCACGTCTCCGGCCTGCCAGGGCTCGCGACGGGTCAACGCCTCGTACACCTCGTTGACCGTGGCCACGACGTCCTCCTCGATGGGCGACCCGTCGCCGTACCACGTGTTGAACGGAAGTCCGTCGACGCCGAACTCCTCGACGAGGAACTCCCGGACATCGGGGTCGAGGGTCCACTGGCTGAGGAACGCGATCTGGTTGAACCAGCAGCGTCGCCCGGAGCCGGGGTGGGTGACCACCGCGCGGCGTCGCTGGCGGGTGCGCAGAGTGCCATCGGGCTGCCATGATGCCTCGATGGCGTGCTGGCTGCAGTAGCGCTCGACGGCCGACTTGTCCTGGGTGCCGAACGCCGCCTCCCACGAGGCTCCGATCTCGTCGGAGTAGGCGCGCGTCAACAACCACCCTTGACGCTCGAAGCGGGCGACCACGTCGGGCGGAAGGGCCTCCAGCACGTCCGCGGAGTCAGCCAGCCCGGTCACGCCTCCCTGCGCAGCCGGGGTCACGCAGGCCATCATCAGCAATCCGGGTGCCGGCAGCGCATAGCTGAGTTCGTGGTGCTGGCACATCGGTTGGGTGGCGGGCCAGGTCGCCGATGAGTAGACGCCGGAAGCGACGCGCGCACGCGAGGCAAGCGCCTCCCGCTCGGTCATCAGCTGGCCTCCGAGCGCGGTCAGCACCACAGCCGCGTCGGCAGAGTTTCCGAAGTCGAACCCGCGCAGGATCACGCCGCCGTGTTCGGCGGCCAGATGGCGCACCCGCATGCGGTTGTCGTCGGCGGCCCAGACGTCCGGGTCGCTGACCCCGACTCGCACGACGTTCACGCCGTTGACGGTGGGTGCCGGGTCGAGGAATCGGGTGGCGGTCATCGCAGCGTTCCTTCCAGGAGTCGGGCCATGTCGGCGAGTACGGGATGGGTGCGGACCTGGCGCAGGGTGACGGACCGGTCCAGGGCCATCACCAGCCGCACGGCGGTCAGGGAGGTGCCGCCGAGATCGGCGAAAGTTCGCGTCGGGTCCGATGTCAGCGAGCGGAACGTCGAGGACTTCGGCCCACGCGCCGGCGACCCGCCGCTCCGCAGGGCTGAGCTCGACCGACGATCCCCTGTCGGCGCTGCGGGCCTCGGCACGTAGCTTCGCCGTGTCGACCTTGCCGTTGGCCGTCAGCGGCAGTTCCGACACCTGCTGCAGCAGCGAGGGCACCATGTACGGCGGAAGCGAGTCGGCCAGCCGAACCCGCAGGTCGTCGGCCTCGAGACAGCGATCACCGATGACGAACGCGACCAGGCGGGCCGAGCCCGCGGTCTCGTCCACCACCACCGCGGCCTGCCGGACGCCGGACAATCGGGTGAGCGCCGTTTCGACCTCGCCGAGCTCGACCCGGAAGCCGCGCACCTTGACCTGGGCGTCCCGACGACCGAGGAACTCCAGCTTGCCGTCCGGCCGCCAGCGGCCGATGTCACCGCTGCGGTAGAGCCGTTCTCCCGGGCGCAGCGGGTCATCGAGGAACGCGGCAGCCGTGCGGTCGGGATCGTTGACGTAGCCACGGCCGACGCACACCCCGGAGAACACGATCTCTCCCGGCGCGCCGAGGGGAACCGGCCGCAGCTGCTCGTCAACGACGTACGCGTGCACGTTGGCAATAGGCCGCCCGAGCGGGACCCGGTCGTCGTCCGGGTCGTGCCACATGACCTCGTGGTTGGTGTCGTCGCTGGTCTCGGTCAGACCGTAGGCGTTGACGAGCGGGACATCGGGCCGTGCGCTGAACCAGCGGCGGACCAGGTCGCGGGGCAGCGCCTCCCCGGTGACCGAGACACATCGCAGGTCGGGCAGGTCGCGCGGCTCGGCCTCCAGCCTGGACAGCACGACGTCGAGGTAGGACGGCACGACCTGGAGGATCTGGACCCGGTGGTCCACCAGCGTGTCGAGGAACTGGTCGACGTCGAGGATCGCTTCCTGGTCGATCAGGACCGTTCGACCACCGACGAGCAGTCCTGCGACCAGCTGCCACAGGGAGATGTCGAAGCACTGCGGCGCGGTCTGTGCGACTACCGCCCCTTCGCGAAGGCCGAGGTCGTGGACCTTCGCGTACAGGTGGTTGAGCATGCCGGCGTGCTCGCACAGCGCTCCCTTGGGCTCTCCGGTGGAGCCGGATGTGAAGTACAGGTAAGCCTGCTGGTTCGCACGCACCGGGACCAGCAGTGGACTGATCGGCCGGGCCTGGTCCACCGTGTCGAGGGAGATGACGCTGATGCCGGGCACCTTCTCCCGGGCCTGGTCGAACATGGCCGTGCGGCCGGGCTCGGTGAGGGCGAGCCGGCAGCCCGACCGGCGCAGCATCGCGGCGATGCGGTCGGCCGGGAACTGAGGCTCGATCGGGAGATAGGTGCCACCCGCCCGGAGGACGGCCAGCACCGACGCCATCCAGTCAAGCGTGCGCCCGGCGACCACGGCCACGACGTCCTCGGGCTGCAGTCCGCGATCCAGCAGCACGTGCCCGATCCTGTTCACCCTGTCGTCGAGAGCGGCGTACGTCAGCACCTGGTCTCGGTGCTCGGCTGCCACCCGGTCCGGGTGCGTCCCGGCTCGCAGCGCGAACAGATCGGGCAGCCGAAGGTCCGGGAGGTCGCGCCTGGGCCCGGCGAGGTCCTCGACCTGGGCGCGGAGCTCGGCTGGGCCGACCAGACTGGCCTCGCCATGACGGAGACTCGGGGTCGGCGACCAGGTGGGCGAGAGCGGCCAGGTGGTAGCCGACGATGCGCGAGGCCGCCCCGACGTCCAGCACCTCGCGGCGATGGCGCACCGTGAGTACCGGGCGGCCCGCCCTCCAGGACACGGCGACCCCGAGCACCGTCTCGGCCGACAGTGGCCCGGAGCCGCCCGTGGCGTCCAGCTCCGTCTCGAACGCCGGGCCGGACAGCCCCAGCTCGTCACGAAGCCCGACCTCCGCAAATGAGTGATGGGGCAGCAGTTCTGACTCCGCCCGCGCGGTCGCGTGCAGCAGGTCCAGCCAGGCGCCGTCCGGGACGGCGACCCGGCACGGGACGGGCACCCGGCCGGGAACCGCGACGTACCCGAACGTCACCTGTCGCTCACCGGACAGCACGGCCAGGACCTTGACGTGAGCGGTGAGCACCAGCGTCGCCAGGGGTACGGCCTGGTGCAGTGCCAGCCGCTCGAGCGCGTCGTGCAGGTCGTCGGGAACGACTCGCTCGAGGGTGCCTATCCCCTCGTCGGGTTCCTCCGACCAGCGCGGGACGCGGGTGGGCGCGAGGCCGTCCAGGACGGCGAGCCAGTAGTCGCGGCTCGCGCTGGTCACTGCACCGACGTTCTGGCTGACGACCTTGACGCTCATGAGACCTCCTGCGCGGGATTGCCGGCCCACCGTGTGTTCGCCGTGGCCTCTTGGCCCTTCATCAGGAACGAGTCCGGGGCGAGGACGACGCCGTCGCCAACGGTCGCGCCGTAGTGGACGAGGGATGCGGTGCCGAGCGTGCACCCGGCACCGACGACGATGCGGTCGGACTTGAACGCGCCGTTCTCCTGCGAGTGCGCCTGCATGATGCTGCGCATGTTGAGGGTGCAGTCGTCGCCTACCGTGGTCAGGGTCTTCTCGACGATCGCGCAGCCGTCGTCGAAGACCCGGCGACCGATCCTGACTCCGGCCAGCCGCCACGTGAGGATCTTGAACGGGGTCCCGTCGAGCACCGCCGGCGGCGCCATCGAGAGCTTCCAGTAGCGCTCGTGCCCCCAGAACCGGCGGTCGTAGATCGAGACGTAGAGCGGCCGAAGGGGCCGGAATGCCCTCGCGGCGTGCTCGGTGAACGCGAGGTGCAGGACCCGGACGACGAGGCTGACGACGACCGCGAGCGCGAAGGCGAACCACCCCAGCGCCGGCTCCAGTGCCAGAGCGGCGTTGGCCACCAGGAAGAGCTCGGCGAGGCCCACGGACGTGGCGACGGCGTACAGCCCCATGCTGACCAGGTTGTGGCGGTTCTTGCGCGGCCAGTCCGCGGCGCAGGTTCTCGCCCTCGGCGAGGTACTGGAACTCGGCGTCGCGACGCACCGTTCGCGGGATCTCGAACGCGGGGGCGCCCAGCAATCCGGTGCCCGTCCACAGTCGCCCGGCGGTGGGGACCATCACCTTCGTTCCCATGAGGCAGTCCTCGCCGACGGTGGCCTGTGGCGGGTACACGATGTGGTTGCCCAGGAAGCTGCGGGCGCCGATGGCGCAGTCGGAGAGCCGGAACGACGAGCCGGAGTAGTCGACGTTGATCACCGACAACCCGTCCGCGATCATCGTGCCGCTGCCGACCGTGGTCAGGAACGGATTGTCGTGCTTGACGTCGGAGCCGAAGTTGGAGCCGGTCTGCACGAGGTCCGGCATCCGGTAGCCGACGGCCCGCAGGTAGGGCACGACGTACGAGCTGTCACCGACCAGGCGCAGGAAGGCCGGCTGGTTGCTCCGCCGCTCGATGTTTCGCTGGGCCCAGTAGCGGACGCCGTACAGCGGATACGTGCGGCCGGGCACGAGCAGTGGGCGCAACAACCGCGGGAGCGACACGACGAGCAGGAATGCGACCACGAGGTAGCCGACGTAGCTCACCGCGCCGACCGCGAGCGCCGCAGCATAGGTCTGCCAGGCTCCGAGCGATCCGGTGAACACTCCGGTGCGGGCGTCGTACTCGGTCGACAGCCAGATGGCGATGGTGGCCGTCAGCGGGATGGAGACGAACACCACCGCCCCGAGCTGGGCAAGCGTGAACAGCGCAGGCCGCACCGCCCTCGTGGCCACGTGCTCGACTTCGGTGCCGTCGGTCGCGCCGGAGTGCTGCCCGCCGAAACCGTCGCGACGCTCCCCGGCCGGCACCTGCTCGCCGTCCTGGAGCGACGAGGCGTGGCCCAGCCGGGCGCCGTCGCCGATGGTGACGTCCAGGCCGAGCACGGCGCTCTCGCCCACGTGAGCTCCCGCGCCGATCGTCACCCGGCCGGTCCGGATCCGTCCGGCCTCCGCGTGGTACCCGTTGAAGAGCACGTTCCTGCGGACAACCGCTCCCGGACCGACGGTCAGCAGGTCGGTGACCAGTGGCATCCGCCGGGAGACGATCAGTGCCCCACGGCCGACATCGGCGCCGAGAGCGCGGAGGAACACGTTGTAGATCGGGGTGCCCGCCGTGAAGGGGATTGGGCTGATGCGCAGGAGCGACCTGACCACCCACAGCCGGAGGTAGGCCAGGCTCCAGACCCGGATCTCGGTCTCCCGCCAGCGTCCGACCAGGACCCACTTGGCCAGGATCGGGACAGCGCAGGCGAGCCCGAGCGCGAGTCCTCCCGCGAGCACACCGCGCACATAGGTCGCGGCCGCGCCATCGGCCGTCATGACCCACTCACCCACCGTGATGGTGAACAGCACTGTCACCGCGGTGTAGCCGAGGACGAGGATGAGCTGGAGCAGCCCGCACGTCCAGTACGCCGTGGTGCTGGCGCGAAATGGCGGCCGCTCGACGGGTGTGGCGACGCCGCCGATCGGCCCGGCAGGGGTGGCGGATGCCGGCTGCGCAGTCGACAGCGCCTCCGAAAGTCCCTGGAGCGTCGGGTTCTTGTAGACGTCCTTCATCGAGATCGGCGGGAGGTCCGGCTGCTTGCGAACGCGGGCACAGAACCGCGCCAGGGTCATCGAGTCGGCGCCGAGGTCGTCGAAGAAGTGCGCGTCTTGCGCAACCGATTCAGCCTCGACCACTTGGGCGAGGAGTTCCGCGAGGCGGTCGCCCAGGGCTGCCGCTGAGGAGGAGTGGACAGTCAGCACGGGCTCATCCCCGCAGCTATTACATATCCACCGCGGACCGTCCATTGACCGTGCAATTCCGGGAGCTCTCGGGCGCAGGCGGTGAACGTGCCGGCGGCACGCACAGTCGTCACCACGTCGGTGAACTCCAGCCACCGCCGGGTTCCGGGAAACCAGGCCTTGAATGCCGCCTCCTTGACGCAGAACGCGATCCGGTCGGCATGCCAGCCGTCGTGCAAGTCGTTCGTGTCGTCCGGGCGGAGCACGCCGCCGGTCACGTCCTGGGGAAGCGGCAGGTGTGGCTCGGCATCGATTCCGACGCTTTCGAGGTCGGCGCGCAGCGAGACCAGCGCAGCCCGGTAGCCACGGCAGTGGGTCAGGCTGCCGACCACGCCCACTGGCCAGATCGGAACGCCGTCGGCATCGTTGAGGATCGGTCCGGGGCGCCGCCCGAGCCGAATCAGCGCGGCCCGCGCACACGCCCGGACGGTCGCGTGCTCGCGCCGCCTCTCGAGGACGGCATGCCGAACGACCCGCGCTTCGACGGGGTAGGAGTCCGTCGCCACGTCCCCAAACGACTCAACGAGGACAGTCATGCGGCGACCCGCCGCCCTTCCCGTGCCCGCCGTTTGTGGCACGTAGAGCCTTGCATGCCCCCATGCGATCGCCCCTCTCCCGTAGGGGCGACCGAGATACTCACCCCGTCGAACGAACCGCCGCCGCCCGAGCCGAAAGCAGATGACCTCTGTTGCCCACCTTCAGCGACCTTGCCGCGAAATCAATATGTCGCGTTCTAAATCCCCAAGTTGTGGGAGCGAAATCAAATCTGCCTTCTGCTCGCGTCCCCAATTTGTGTAGTCGGAATACCGAATTGAGCGCAGTGCGGAGCGACGGAAGAACGGCCACCCACCTCTCCTCGGCTACGGTGCACGGTGGGAGTTCGCGAGGGAGGGCCAACTACGATGCTGTCGGACATCGAGATCGCCAATGCGGCGACGCTGCGACCGATCAAGGAGGTGGCGGCGGAGACTCTGGGGATCGAGGAACGGCATCTCGTGCCGTACGGCCACTACAAGGCCAAGGTCGACCCGACCTACCTGGCGTCGCTCGCTGACAAGCCGCTCGGCCGTCTGGTCCTGGTGACGGCGCTGTCCCCCACCCCGCCAGGCGAGGGCAAGACCACGACCACCGTCGGCCTGACCGATGCGTTGCACGGGTTGGGACGGCGCACGGTCGCTTGCCTGCGCGAGCCCTCGATGGGACCGGTGTTCGGCATGAAGGGCGGCGCCGCCGGCGGCGGCTACAGCCAGGTCGTGCCGATGACCGACATCAACCTGCACTTCACCGGCGACTTCGCGGCCATCGCCGCCGCGAACAACCTGCTGGCGGCGTTGATCGACAACCACGTGCACCACGGCAACGAGCTGGACATCGACGTCCGGAGCGTGACGTGGAAGCGGGTGCTCGACATGAACGATCGCGCGCTTCGCGAGGTTGTCGTGGGGATTGGCGGGCACGTGAACGGCTTTCCCCGCGAGGACGGGTTCGACATCGTCGTCGCCTCGGAGCTGATGGCGATCTTCTGCCTCACGGAGTCGTGGTCCGATCTCAAGCGGCGCATCGGTGACATCGTCCTCGGCTACACGCGGGCGATGAAGCCGGTGACCGCCCGCGACCTCGGTGCCGACGGGGCGATGGCCGCCGTGCTGCGGGACGCGCTCGCGCCGAACCTCGTGCAGACCCTGGAGGGCGCGCCCGCGTTCGTGCACGGCGGCCCGTTCGCGAACATCGCGCACGGCTGCAGCTCGGTGATGGCGACCCGCACCGGCCTGCGCCTTGCCGACCTGGTGGTCACCGAGGCGGGGTTCGGCGCGGACCTCGGCGCGGAGAAGTTCGTGGACATCAAGTGCCGAAAGTCCGGTCTGCGGCCGGACGTCGCCGTGGTCGTGGCGACGGTGCGAGCCCTGAAGTACCACGGCGGGGTGCCGCTCTCAGACCTGGGCAAGGAAGACCTCCGCGCGATCGAGGCCGGGATGGTGAATCTCCGCAGGCACCTGGACAACATCCGCGACGTGTACGGCATCCCGTGCGTCGTGGCCGTCAACCAGTTCGCGAACGACACCGACGCCGAGGTGGCGAAGGTGGTCGAGCTGGTGGCGGCCGAGGGGGTCAGGGCGTTCCCCGCAACCCACTTCGCCGACGGTGGCGTGGGCGCCCACGACCTCGCGAAGGGGGTGCTGCAGGCACTGGACGAGCCGTCGCCGTACTCCTTCTCCTTCACCTACGACGACGACCTGTCCCTCACCGAGAAGGTCGAAGCCATCGCGACCCGGCTGTACGGCGCGGGCCAGGTGACCTGGGAAGCCAAGGCTCGCCGGCGGCTGCTGCGCGTGGAGCGGGACGGGTACGGCGCGCTGCCGGTGTGCGTCGCGAAGACGCAGTACTCCTTCTCGACCGACCCGACCTCCCTCGGCGCGCCCACCGGGCACGAGCTCCACGTCCGGGAGGTCCGGTTGTCCGCGGGCGCCGGCTTCGTCGTCGTGGTGTGCGGCGACATGATGACCATGCCCGGACTGCCCAGCGATCCGTCCGCGTCCCGCATCGACCTCGCCGACGACGGGACCATCCTCGGCCTGTCCTGAGGTTCAGAGCAGACCGAGCCCGGTGGCGTGCCGGCGTACGGAGTCGCTGTCGGCCGCGAGCACGAAGGGCACGTCCGGGGCCCATGCTGCCGAGACCTTCTCGACGCGACCGTCCCCCGGGTCCAGCCGCACCTCGCGGATGTAGACCGCGAGGATCCGACCGGGGTAGGCCCGAACGATGTCGGCGTAGATCTCCGGGTCCTTCTCGCCGGAGTCGCCGATCAGCACGAACGGGAGATGGGGGTGCAGGTCGAGGATCTCCCGGATCCGGCCGTGCTTCTGTTCGCCGCCGGAGGCGGTCCCGAGCAGGTCCCGCAGCAGCACCGGCCCCATGGGGAACTCCCGATGCCGCAGGAAGGCCACCAGGAAGGCATGCAGGTTCCACGGGCTCGACGAGACGTAGAAGACCGGGTTCACACCGGCGGCGAGATCGCGGTAGAGCTCCGGTGCTCCCAGGAACGGCGTGCGGGTGAGGGCGGACCCGGTGATCGTCTGGAGGATCATCCGCCCGACCCTCTGTACGCCGGTCTCGAGGATCGTGTCATCGACGTCGGAGACGATCCCGAACCTCGCGTCGGGACCAGGAACCCGCACCTCGACGGGCGTGGTGTGCGGGTCGGTCAGCCCGCGGTACTCGCCGTTGAGCTCCACCGTGCCGAGGGACCACGGGCTCGCGAACTGGTGGGGGTCCGGGCGCAGGTGGGTCACGAAGTAGCCCTCCGCGTCGGTGCGAGTCTGCACGGTGGTGCCCGCGACCTCGATCCGCAGCGGTACTCCAGGCAGCTCGTCGGTCACGAAGTGCCGCGCCGTGCGGCGAACGGCGGACACGACACCTTCGCCCACCACCGCTTCCGAGGGCGGCGGATCGTCGAGGACTCGTCCTCTCACGATCATTTCCTCGCCGTCGCCGTGACCGAGGTAGGGCTCGATCCTGAAGTCGGCCGGAGGTCGGGCGCCCGACCTCCGCAGCCGCGTCGCGTCCCAGACGCGCTCGAGTCCGACAATCCAGCGGCGCGCACTCACAGGATCAGGGTCCGACGACCCAGTCGATGGCGGCGTCTCGCTCGTCGACCGGGAACGCCCGCACCTCCCCAGGAACCGCCCACGAGAGCATGCCGAGCCCGTCGCGCATCCAGGCGTGATCGGTCACCAGGGCAATACGCTCCCAGGAACTCCACTCGCGGATGCCCAGCTTGACGTCCTGCCAGGCCGCCCGGGCCTCCAGGCCGTCGAACTCGCCGCTGAACTGGAGCAGGACGCGGATCGTGCCCTGGTCGGCCCCAGCCGCCTCGAGGGCTGGAACCAGGACGTCGGTGTAGTCCTCGGCGGTGAGCTTGCCGCTGCCTTCGAAGCCGAGAACTCCTTCAGGCATGTCGTCAAGGATCCGGATCATGATGACCTCCGGTTCCGATGCTGCCACATCAGCAGGTCAACACCGTGCGCCAATGCCGCACCGAAACCGCGAGTAACGTTCGCTCCATGGATCCCGAGTTCGACAGCGACACGGCGCGGCACCTTCAGGCCCTCACCCAGGCAGCCGTCGACGACACCGCCACGGCGTACACCGAGGACGCCGACCTCGACGTCGAGGCGCACTTCCGTGGGGAGATGACGAAGCACGGAATCACCGTGACCGACGACGAGTGGGTCGCGGACCTGGCCGTCAACATCCGGTCAGGCCATCCGATCGTGGTCGGCGGACACGTGCACGGCGACCACGAGCAGCGAGGTGAGTGACATGTCAGTGCAGCTCAACCACACGATCATCCGCGCCAACGACAAGCAGGAGACGGCTCGGCACCTGGTCGAGATCCTGGGCCTGCCGGAGCCCACCACCTTCGGTCCCTTCGTCGTGGTCCAGGTCAGCAACGACGTTTCGCTGGACGTCGCCGACGACCACGGCAGGCCACACCCCCAGCACTACGCGTTCCTGGTGTCGGAGGAGGAGTTCGACCAGATCCACGGCCGGATCCAGGAGCGTGGGCTGGAGTGGTGGGCCGACCCGTTCCACCGGAAGCCGTCCGAGATCAACCAGGACGATGGTGGCCGGGGCCTCTACTGGAACGACCCGAACGGACACAACCTGGAGATCCTCACTGTTCCCTACGGCGGGTGGCAGTGAGCAGGTCAGCGACGTCCCTCAGCCGTCCCGGCTCAGGTCCTTGAGGATCCGCTGGCTCGCGAACTTGCCGGGCGAGCCGATCACACATCCGCCCGGGTGGGTGCCGGACCCGCACTGGTAGTAGCCGTCGATCGGTGTGGCGTACTGGCTCCAGCCCGGGGCCGGGCGGAAGAAGTACATCTGCGGTGCCAGGAACTCGCCGGCGAAGATGTTGCCCTCGCTGAGCCCGGTGACCCGTTCGATGTCGAGCGGGGTCACGATCTCGCGGTGCAGCACCAGCTTGCCGAAGCCCGGGAAGTGCGACTCCAGGACGGCCTGGACCGTGTCCCCGAAGGGTTCGCGCACACTGTCCCAGTCGGCATCCTTCAGGTGGTACGGCGCGTACTGGACGAAGCAGGACATCACGTGCTTGCCGGGCGGTGCCATGTCGGGGTCGACGACGGACTGGATCGCGGCGTCGATGAAGGGCTTCTTGCTGTACGAGCCGTACTTCGCGTCGTCGAAGGCCCGCTCGACGTACTCCATCGTGGGCCCGATGTTGAGGAAGCCGCCGTAGTGATCGGTGGTGTCGGGCAGCGCCGGGTACGTCGGCAGCCCGTCGAGGGCGAAGTTGACCTTGGCGGAGGTGCCCTGGAAGCGGAAGCGCTGGATGCCGTCCACGAGATCGCTCGGGAGCTCGCGCGGCTCGACCAGCTCGAGGAAGGTACGTCGCGGGTCGAGCGCCGACACCACGACCGGTGCGTGGAACTCGGTGCCGTCCTCGAGGGCCACGCCCGTCGTCCTGCCCTCGTGGGTCAGGACCGCCTGCACGGCGGACTCGAGCCGGATCTCGGCACCGTAAGCCTCGGCCGCGCGCGCCAGCACCTGCGTGAACCCGCCGTTGCCGCCCTTGTGGAATGCCCACGTCCCGAGGTGCCCGTCGTGCTCACCCATGCTGTGGAAGAGAAGCACCAGGCCCGAGCCCTGGGACATGGGACCGACCTTGGTGCCGATGAAGCTCGAGGACGACAGGTAGCCCTTGAGCGCATCGTTCTCGAAGTAGTCGTCGAGGAAGTCCGCGGCGCTGCCGGTGACCAGGCGAACGACGTCGTGCATGACCTTGCGGTCCACTCCCCCGAGGTGGTTGAGCAGCCACGCCACGTCGGCCTGGTCGTCGGGATCCTTGCTGAACACATTGGGCGGCGGGCTGTCGAACAGCGGCTGGACGGCCTGGATGACCCGCGCGAAGTCGTGGTCGTAGCGCTCGTACGCGTCGGCGTCGTGCGGGGAGTGCCGCTTGATCTCCTGGATGTTCTGGTCATGGTCGTCGCCGAGCAGGATGTAGTCGCCGTCCTCGGTGGGATGGAATCCCGACGGCATCATCAGGGGCATGAAGCCGTGCTTGACGAGGTCGAGCTCGTGGATGATCTCGGGGCGCAGCAGGCTCAGGGCGTAGGAGAAGGTCGTGAAGTGGAAGCCCGGCACCAGCTCCTCCGTGATCGCGGCACCGCCGACGAAGGAGCGCCGCTCGAGCACCAGGGTCCGCAGACCGGCCTTGGCGAGGTAGGCGCCGTTGACCAACCCGTTGTGCCCGCCTCCGACCACGATCGCGTCGTACTGATGGGTGCTCGAGGTCATGGCGTCGCCGTCTTCCGCTCGGGGTTGAACAGGGGCATGCGGGCGGTGTGTGCCAGCACCCTGGTGGTGTGGTGGTTGATGGTGAGCTCGAGGTGCACCTCGCTGCCAGGGGAGGCGAGCTCGACGGGAACCCTCGCCATCCCGATGTGCCGCTGCAGCACGGGCGAGTACAGGAAGGCGGTGGCGTAGCCGACCTGCTCGCCCGCCGCGTCGTAGATCATCGACTCCCAGGCCAACGGCTGCTCGTCCTTGGGAGGCAGCAGGCCGGCGTCCCGGTAGAGACGGTTCCAGTCCTGCCAGTCCGCGAGGATGCCGACCGTGGCCCAGCGCGAGGTGCCGTCGTGCAGTTCGCGTCGAATGGCCTCGCGACCGACGAAGGCGCGGTCGTCGTCGATCCCGCGGAGCATCCACTCCATCCCGAGCTCCTGGGGTGTCACCCGGTCGTGGTCGGTGAAGACCAGCCGGCTGTTGTGGAAGTCGACGTCGACCAGCGGAAGGCCCGCTTCGATGCGCAGCATCATCAGCGCCTCCTCACCGAACGGCCGGATCCCGTGCCCCTCCCCTGCTTCGAGAATCGCGTCGAGCACGTCGATCGCCTGGTCGCTGGAGACGTTCACCTCGAAGCCCAGGTCGCCCGTGTAACCCGTCCGACTGACCGTGACAGGTGCGTTGGCGATCTTGGTCTCGGTGTGCTGGAAGTAGCGCAGCCCGGCGATGTCATCGGTGAGTGCGGCGAGCACCCGGCGCGACCGAGGGCCCTGGACAGCCAGGATGCCGTGGTCGTCGGTCACATCGGTGACCTGCACGTCGAGCCGGCCGGCCATGTCCTCGAAGTAGCCCACGTTCGGCCGCGCCGCGGTCATGAAGAACTCGTTGTCGGAGTGGCGGAAGACGACGCCGTCCTCCATCACGAAACCCCGTTCGTCGCACCAGAAGGTGTACTGCGCGCGCCCGGGGCGGCAGGTACGTATGTCGCGGATGAAGAGGCCCGCGAGGAAGCGCTCGGCGTCCCGACCGCGGATCCAGTACTTGAACAGTGGCGAGGTGTCGAAGACCCCCACGCTGTTGCGTACCGCGAAGTACTCGTGCTTGGCCGCATGCGTGTAGCGCAGGGACGAAAGATGCCCCGACCAGTGTGTGTAGAGACCGGTCTCGTTGAGCTCGCTGAGCCGGGGGTGGAACGGCGTGGTCCTGATCACCCGTTCAGGATAGGGCCACCGGGTGACCGTCAGGCCAGCAGCACCAGCGACCCGAGCGCGAACAGCCAGCTGACGAAGCTGCCGACCAGGAAGTACTCAGTCAGCTGGTGGATCCGGTCCTGGTCGCGTCGCGTGGAGAGCTCGGGAAACCGCAGCAGGCCCTTGGCCGCCACCACGATGCTGGCTGCGGTGACGTACCCGGCCAGGCCGAGGCAGACGATGAAGACCCGTTCCATGGGGCCGAGCAGGCGTCCACCCTTCAGCCGCATCTCCGGGTCCTCCGGCTCACCGTGCCGGCGCGGGTCGACGGTGCCCGTCACGGCAAGAACCAGGCGCACCACCACGTTGCCGGTGGAGAGCTGGACGAGGAGGACTCCGGCCAGGAGCAGGACCCGGTCGGCATCGGCACCGGCCAGCACCGGCAGCGCCACGTCGTCCAGCCAATCCTGAAGCCACCCGCCGGCCTCGCCGGCCTGCCCGGACACGACGATCACCCCGGACAACCCGACGCCCAGGACGACGAGCGGGAGCCAGGCCGGACCCCGGCCGAAGCCCCGGGTGACCGTGTGTCCCCAGGCCACGACCACGCCCGCCATCACGATGAGCGCGACCACGTCCGTCGTGGAGGTCAGGTCGCAGGCCAGCCCGGTCAGGATCAGGACGACCGCCCCGATGCACTCCGGGAGGACGGCCCTGGGACGGACGGAGAACACCAGGTCCGTCAGGCCCACGCCGATCAGAAGCAGGCCGATCCAGCTCACTTCAGACCTCCAAGTCTCTGGGTCACCGCGACGATGACGCCCACGCCATCGTGGCGCACCCGTTGTGACACCGCCGAGGGAGACACGCCCTCAGCGTCGGCGATCTCCCTCTGTGTTCGTCCGGCCAGCAGACCACGCAGCACCGACAGGGAGCGCTCGGAGAGCCTGCCGACCAGCTCATCCCTCCCGAGCAGCGCGGCATTGACCGCCGCAGGGTCCGGGCCGCCGGCTTCGCTGGCTGGGCGATAGGCCGTGCGCAGGCGGCGGGTCGCCGCCCGGGACGCCTCTCTCTTGACCTCGTCGATCGCGTCGCGCGCGGCCCACCAGCCCGGGCCGTCCTCAACTCCGTCGGCCGCGTCCAGGACGGTCACATCACCGTGCCCGACGCCGTGTCGGAGGTCGGCGTCCGGCAGCAGCGCCAGCCGCAGGTCGAGCGTCGCGCACAAGGCGTCACCGAGGCTGGCGAAGGTGCCCTGGTACTCGTCGCCGACCGTGATCCGCGCGTCGACGTCGTACCGCTCGTTGATCTCCGCCAACCCCCGACGCAGGCGCACATGGAGGTCGCCACGGTCAGTGGCCTCGCGCGATCCCACCAGGTCTCCGATGACCGTGACTGAAGCCGAACCCTTCACTCGTGACATATGAAGAGTGTAACTTACTTCTTATGGAATGAAGTAAATCGCTTCAGCCTCAATGTACGGATCAGGTCAGGTTCCGCATGGTCGACGGGACGCTGCCGCCGCGCTGGATCTCCTCGGCCAGTTCCTGGAGTGCGGTCAGGGCGACCCGTTGCGGCATCGGGCCGTAGGACACCCGCGTCACCCCAAGCTCCTGGAGTCGCTGGAGGGACGGCATGCCCGGGATGCCGATCAGGCTGAGCCGCTGCGGTCCGAGGGCGTCCACGAGGGTGGAAACCTGAGCCTCCTCGATCCACCCCGGCACGAACACGACCGGCGCCCCCGCGTCCAGGAAGGCCCGGCCGCGCTCGACGGCCTGGGCGAGTACCTCGTCCCCGCCGCGGCCACCGGCGTGCACGAACGCGTCGGTCCGGGCGTTGAGGACGAAGTCGACCCCCTCCTCCGACGCGACCCGCATGATCGCCTCCACCTGCGCGGCGGCCTCGGCAAGGGGCTTCATCTGGTCCTCGATGTTGGCTCCGACCACGCCCAGCCCGATGGCCCGGCGAACCGTCTCGGGCGCATCTCCGTAGCCGCCCTCGAGGTCGGCGGTGACGGGCAGGTCGGTCGAGGCGGCGATCCGCCCGACCATCGACAGCATCAGGTCGACCGGGATCTGCTCGCCGTCCTCGTAGCCGAAGGTCGTGGCTATCGCATGGCTGGCCGTGGCAAGTGCCTTGGTGCCCGGCGTTTCCGCGACGACCCGGGCGCTGATGACGTCCCACACGTTCACGACCGTCAGCAGCTCGGGATCCCGGTGCAGCCGGCTCAGCTCGGCGCCCTTGGCGCGGGTCGTCTCGTCAGACATCGTCACCCTCACTTCCAGAAGATCCGGTCGACCACGGCGCGGGTGCGCCGCGTGTGTCGAAGGTAGTCGTTGACCATCTCGTCTGACGCCCCCGGCGGGTAACCCATGACGCTGGCCACGGCGGCCTTCTCACGGGTGTCGCGCGGCAGTTGGTCTCCGGGCCGTCCGCGGACCTGGGTGATCGCGTTCCGGACCCGGCTCACGGTGCGCCAGCCGTGCGCCAGCCATTCGGCGTCCTCCTCGGTCACGAGGTCGGCCTCGGCGGCGGCCGCCAGGGCGGGCAGGGTGCGCGGTGTCCTCAGGCCGGGTACGCCGCCCGCGTGCTCGAGCTGCAGCAGTTGCACGGTCCACTCGATGTCGGCCAGGCCACCGCGCCCCAGCTTGAGATGGGTGTGCGGATCCGCCCCTCGGGGAAGGCGTTCCTCATCGACCCTGGCCTTGATCCGGCGGACCTCGACGACGTCGTCGCCGGTGATCCCCTCGGCCGGATACCGGAGCGGGTCGATCAGGTCGGTGAACCTCCGCCGCAGGTCCGGGTCACCCACCACGGCCTCCGCGCGAAGCAGCGCCTGCGCCTCCCACACCTTCGACCACTTGGCGTAGTAGGCAGCGTAGGACTCCAGCGTGCGCACCAGGGGCCCCTGCTTGCCCTCCGGGCGCAGGTCGGCGTCGACCTGGAGGGCCGGGTCCGACCCCGGGAGGGCCAGCAGCCGCCGGAGCTCGTTGGCCACGGCGTGGGCGTAGGTCGCGGCTGCCTGGGGGTCGGCGCCGGGCAGCGGCTCGTGGACGAACAAGACGTCGGCGTCGCTTCCGTAGGACAGCTCGAAGCCGCCATACCTGCCCATGGCCACGATCGCCAGCCGGGTCGGCTCGGCGTAGACGTCACGCTGCTCGCGGACCGCTCGTCCGGCGACCTCGAGGGTCGCCTCCAGGGCGGCGTCGGTTAGGCGGGACAGGCCGGCGCCCACGTCGGCGACGTCGGTCTCGCCGAAGAGTTCACCGACCGCGATGCGGAACAGCTCGCGGCGCCGGATCCCGCGGATCGCCCGGACGGCGTCCTCGGGTGTGTCGTGGCGGCCGGCCGTGGTGTTCATCTCGGTCGCGATCGCATCGGCCGCGAGCGGGGTCAGGTCCTGCCCCAGCATCCTGACGCCCTGCGGCTCGCGCTCGAGGAGGTCGGTGGCGTAGCGCGACGTGGCGAGGAGCCGGGCCAGTCGCTCCGCCACCTGACCCTCGTCACGCAGCGTGGTGAGGTACCACGGGGTGTCGCCCAGGGAGTCGCTGATCCGCCGGAACCCGAAGAGCCCGGCGTCGGGGTCGGGGGCGTCGGCGAACCACTCCAGCATGACCGGCAGCAGGGTCCGCTGGATGCGCGCCGTCCGGGAGACGCCACTCGTCAGGGCCTCCAGGTGGCGCAGCGCACCCGGGGGGTCGTCGTACCCGAGGGCGGCGAGCCGCGCGCCTGCGGCCTCTGGGGTCAGCCTCGCCTCGGAGCCCGCGATCCGTGCGACCGCTCCGAGGAGCGGACGGTAGAAGAGCTTCTCGTGGAGCCGGCGGACCTCCCTCCGGTGGTGCTGCCAGACCTTGTCGAGTTCCGCGACCGGCTCCTTCGTGTAACCCATCGACCGTCCGAGCCGACGGACTGCCTCCTCGTCGTCGGGCACGACGTGGGTACGACGCAGCTGGTGCAGCTGGATCCGGTGCTCGAGCGTGCGCAGGAACGCATATGCCTCGTGCAGTGCCTCGCCGTCCTGGCGTCCGACGTATCCACCGCGCGTGAGCTCGGCCAGCGCGCTCAACGTGGTCGGGGCACGCAGCCTCTCGTCGGCTCTCCCGTGGACCAGCTGCAGGAGCTGGACCGCGAACTCGACGTCGCGGAGGCCGCCCGAGCCGAGCTTGAGCTGACGAGCCGCCTCCTGCGTGGGGATGTGGGCCACCACCCGGCGGCGCATCGCCTGCACGTCCTCGACGAAGCCTTCCCGCTCGGCCACCTGCCACACCATCGGCGAGACCATGTCGACGAACTCCCTGCCGAGCGCGAGGTCGCCCGCGACAGGCCGCGCCTTGAGCAGGGCCTGGAACTCCCACGTCTTTGCCCAACGCTCGTAGTAGCCCCTGTGGCTGGCCATGGTGCGGACCAGAGGTCCCGACTTGCCCTCCGGTCGCAGGGCGGCGTCGACCGGCCAGATGGTGCCCTCGCGGGTGTGCTCGGAGCAGACCTGCATCATGTGGCTCGCCAGCTGGGACGCGGCCCGGGCCGCAATCGACTCGTCCGCCCCGTCGACCGGCTCGAACACATAGATCACGTCGACGTCGGACACGTAGTTGAGCTCGTGTGCACCGCACTTGCCCATGGCGACGACGGCGAGCCTGGCGGTGGCGGCGCCGTCGCCGATGCGGGCCCGACCGATGGCCAGTGCCGCCTCCAGGGTTGCGGCCGCCAGGTCGGAGAGTTCGGCTGCGGTGTCGTCGACGCCCTGGTGATGGGCGAGGTCGCGGGCGGCGAGCCGGAGCAGGGCCCGGCGGTACTCGACGCGCACCGCGTCCACCGCCTCGGCATCAGGGACGGTCGCCACCGGTGCCGGATCGGCGGGATCCGCACCGACAACCCGCAACAGATCACCGCGGACGGCGAACGCGGGCGGCCGGGTCGAGGCCAGCGCCGGATCGGCGAGCTCGCGCCACTGCTCGGGGTGGCGGACCAGGTGGTCGGCCAGCGCGGAGCTCATGCCGAGGACCGACAGCAGTCGGGTCGCGGTGTCCACGTCGTCGGAGAGTGTCTCGAGGAGGGCGGCGGGGTCGTCGATCGCCTCCGCGAGTCGAACCAGTCCGTGCAGAGCGAGATCTGGATCGGCCGTCCGGGCCAGGGTCGCGAGCAGCGGTTCGGCGGCCTCGCCGAGGTCGTCGAGGTGCGCGAGGGACCGGTCCGTGTCGACGAAGCCGAGCCGGATCAGGTTGCCCTTGCCGGTCGGCTCCCGGTTCATCGGCGAGCCTCGGCCAGCTCGACGAAGCCGACCGCGAGCGGCCGCCAGGCCTCGTCGAGCTCGTCTCGCGCGGCGTCGATCTCCGCGAGGATCGCCTCCTGGTCGATCCCGCGCTCCAGGTGGTCGTCGCGGTCGCCGGCTGCCCACGACTGCAGCACCGGTACGTCGACCTCGGGATGCAGCTGGATGCCCCACACCCTCGACGCGAAGCGCGCGACCTGGAGCTCACCCCGGGAGGTCGCGGCCAGGACCACCGCATCGTCGGGCAGCGAGGTGACGACGTCGCTGTTCCACTGGACACCACGCCGATGCGTCGCCATCGGGCCCATCAGGTCGTCGGCGCTCGCCTCGGGAGACCACCCCACGTCGTACAGACCGACCTGCTGACCGTCCGGGTTTGGCTCGGACCTACCGCCGAGCGCCACCGCGATCAGCTGGTGACCCAGGCACACACCGAGCGTCGGCAAGTCCGCCGCGACCGCCTCGATGATCCGCTCCTTGACCGCCCCGAGCCAGGGTGTGGTCGCGTCGTCGTGGGCGCCCATGGAGCCGCCGAGGACGACGAACGCGTCGTACGACGCGAGCGCGGGGATCTCGTCGCCGGCCCACGGCCTGCAGACCTCGAGCGTGGCACCCGCATCGGTCAGCCAGGTGCCGAGATGGGCCGGCGGGCAAGCGGGCTCGTGCTCCACCACGAGCACCAGGAGGCGATCGCTCATGGCGTCCAAACTAGCGATCGCCGGTGTCGGCGAGCAGGGTCAGCATGACCAGCAGGACGCCGATGATCGAGGGCAGGATCCCGATTGCTCCGTCGGCGAGCAGGATGCCCAGCGAGACCTGCATCATGCCGGCAGCGACGTAGGTCAGCTGGGCTGCCCGGTTCCGCTCCGGGAGCAGTCGCACCCCCACCGCGGCCGTCGCCACGGCGAGGCAACCGACAACGAGGATGGTCACGGTTGGTCGGTCGGCCCCGTCCTCGGCCAGGCTCAGCACACCGAGGACGGCCACGACAACGCCCACCACCGCGCCGGCGATCAAGAAGGCCCGCAGCTGGGAGACGCGGGGCGGGCTGAAGGTCTCCATCACACGACCGGGAGCATGCGGTCCCGCTCGTGCACCGACACCTGCCCGCGGTAGTCCTCCCACTCGGCGCGCTTGTTGCGGAGGAAGAAGTCGAAGACGTGCTCGCCCAATGTCTCGGCGAGCAGCTCGGACTTCTCGGCGATGCCGATCGCGTCGTACAGGCTCTTCGGCAGCGGCTCGATGCCGAGGCTCTCCCGCTCCCGCTCGGTGAGGGACCACATGTCGTCCTCGGCCTCGCGGGGCAGGTCGTAGCCCTCGTCGATGCCCTTCATCCCGGCCGCGAGCACGACGGCATACGCGAGGTAGGGGTTGCAGGCGGCGTCGATGGTGCGCAGCTCGACGCGGGTGGACTGACCCTTGTTCGGCTTGTACATCGGCACCCGGATCATCGCGGACCGGTTGTTGTGGCCCCAGCAGATGTACGGCGGGGCCTCGCCACCGCCGAGCAACCGCTTGTAGCTGTTCACCCACTGGTTGGTGACGACGCTGATCTCGCTGGCGTGCGTGAGGATCCCGGCGATGAACTGGCGACCGGTCTTGGAGAGCTGGTACTCGGCCCCGGCCTCGAAGAAGGCGTTGCGGTCACCCTCGAACAGGGAGACGTGGGTGTGCATGCCCGAACCGGGGTGGGTGGTGAACGGCTTGGGCATGAACGACGCCCAGATGCCCTGGCTGAGCGCAACCTCACGGATCACGGTGCGGAACGTCATGATGTTGTCGGCGGTGGACAGCGCATCGGCGTACCGCAGGTCGATCTCCTGCTGGCCGGGGCCGCCCTCATGGTGGCTGAACTCCACCGAGATGCCCATCGACTCCAGCATCGTGATCGCCTCACGCCGGAAGTCCGCCCCCATCGACTGTGCGGTGTGGTCGAAGAAGCCACTACGGTCGACCGGCTCCGGCTCCACGCCGGCCGCCGGGGTGTCCTTGAAGAGATAGAACTCGATCTCGGGGTGGGTGTAGAAGGTGAACCCCTTGTCGGCCGCCGCGCCGAGGGTGCGCTTGAGGACGTAGCGCGGGTCGGCGTACGACGGGGAGCCGTCTGGCATCACGATGTCGCAGAACATCCGGGCCGTCGACGGCCCCTCGCCGCGCCAGGGCAGGATCTGGAACGTAGACGCGTCGGGCCGGGCCAGCATGTCGGCCTCGTAGACCCGGGCGAACCCCTCGATCGCGGAGCCGTCGAAACCGATCCCTTCCATGAACGCGCCCTCGAGCTCGGCCGGCGCGACCGCCACGGACTTGAGGAAGCCGAGCACGTCGGTGAACCAGAGCCGGACGAATCGGACGTCACGCTCCTCGAGCGCCCGGAGTACGAAGTCTTCCTGCTTACCCATGTGGGCAAGCGTAGGGCTATCCCCCGGCTGGCGCTGATCACCAGCCCGCGCGACGTGCGTTGCATGCTGATGGCTTTCGGCGGGCGCCGGCCAGGCGAGCCATGCGCCATGAACTTCCGATCATGGATCACCCGTGCAGGTCTGGGTGCGCGACACGAAGGTCTGGTCGCAGCGCGTCTGAGATCTAGGCAGGAGCAGTGCCGTCTCGCAGCGTCGCAGCCAGGGACTCGGCCGCGGCTGCGATCTCGTGCCCCAGCCGCAGGCATTCCTCCGGCGCCCCGTCCGCGAGCGCACCGCCGACTGCGATCAGGCGCCCCGGCCGGTCGGCCCGTAGGTCGGCGACGACCTTCCTCACCGCTTTGAGCTCGGCGGCGCGGGAGATCGAAAGCACCGCGCAAGCGGCCTCATGAGCATTCGTCGCGGTCACCCAGTCTTCGGCCGGCAGGTCGGCGCCGACGTACGCCGCCTCCAGCCCTGCCCGACGTGCGGCAGCTGCGAACGCAAGCGCGCCGAGCTCGTGACGGGCCCCGGGAGCCAGCCCGACGACGATCCGCGGGCCGCCGCTCGACGAGGCGGCAGCGTCGTAGGCGGCAGCGAGGCGCCGCTGGACGGCGTACGACGCGACGTGCTCACCCGCGACACTCACCCGCTCGTTCGCCCAGGCGTCTCCGAGCGCGCAGAGCGCCGGCATCAGCCAGCCGTCGACCACCGACTCGAACGACGCCCGACTGAACCGCTCGTCGAGGATCCGGCACAGGCCCACAGTGTCGAGCCGCGCAGCCGCATCGACGAACAGCGCGGTGTCGACATCGGCACGACGGAGATGTCGGAGGCACCAGGGAGGACTCGGCAGACACGACGTGCCCATCGGTCATCCGCCGCCTCGTCTCCTCCGCCGCCTGCCTGGCCGACCAGCCCTCGAGCACGAGGGAGTTCATCAGTGAAAGCGCGTGCACCGCTGCGTCGTCGTACAACCGGTAGCCCGAGTCCGTGCGCGCCGGCGCGACCACGCCGTACCGCCGCTCCCACGCACGCATCGTCGAGACGGTCAGCCCGACCATCTCTGCCGCGTGCTTGATCGTGTACATGGTTTGTGGAGTCTAGGAGTGCGCACGGCCGAGCGCGGCGCGCAGCTCCGCCTCGGCCTCGTCGCCGAGCCGCTTGAAGGCCGGGGCGGCCAGCGGCGCGACCAGTCTGGCCATTCCCTTGAACTCGAACACCGCGCGATAGGTCAGCTCGGTCCCGCCCGCGGCGGTGGGGGTCATGGACATGGTGTCGTGCGCGACGACGGTCTCGTTCTCCCCGCGCAGCCGCAGCAGCGACGGCGGAGTGCTTTCCACCACCTCGTAGGTGAGTGAGGTCTCGCGGCCCAGGAATCTCGACACGTTGTGGTACGTCGTACCGACTCCCCCGTCGCCGCCCTGCAGCGTCGTGCTGACGGTTCCCGGATCCCACTCCTCGGTGGTGGTGAAGTCGCTGAGATACGCGAACACCTCGGCGACGGGTCGGTCCACGGTCATGGTGCGAACGATCTTCATCTGGCCTCCACGAACCTTTGACAAACCTTGTGCATCACTCTAGCGTATGCACAAACATTAGACAATCTGCATCCGCGACAGTTCCGAACAATGCGGTGACGCACCAGCACCGGGAGTGCCCATGAACGCCAGACCCACCGCCGCCGTGATCGGAGCCGGCGTCTCCGGCCTCACCGCGGCGCACGTGCTGAGCGCCTCCCACGACGTGACCCTCCTCGAGGGAGACCGGCGCCTCGGCGGCCACGCAAACACTCACGACGTCACGGCTGCCGACGGCCGCCCCCTCCGCGTCGACAGCGGCTTCATCGTGCACAACGAGCGGACCTACCCCCACCTGCTCCGCCTCTTCCGCGAGCTCGACGTCCCCACTCGCGCCACGGAGATGAGCATGAGCATCACCTGCGACGCCTGCGGCCTCTCGTACGCCGGCGGCCGCGGGCTGCGCGGGATCCTCGCCCAGCCATCCCGGCTCGCCGACCCGCGGTTCGCGCGGATGCTCGTCGAGGTGCCGCGGTTCCACCGCGACGCCCGCGCCGTGCTCGACGGCGACACCGACCACGAGGCCCAGGACGACGCCAGCCGGGCAGACCCCACGTGGGGCGAGTTCCTGGCAGCCGGCGGCTACTCCGAGTACTTCGTCCAGCACTTCGCGCTCCCGCTGGTCTCCTGCGTCTGGTCCTCGGGCGACGCCGACTCTGCTGCCTACCCCGCCCGCCACCTGTTCCGCTTCCTCGACCACCACGGGATGCTCACCGTGCACGGCTCCCCCACCTGGCGCACCGTCGTCGGCGGCTCCGCGACGTACGTCCACCGACTGGCCGAGCGGCTCACCCACAGCGGCGCCGACGTGCGCCACAACAGCCCGGTCACCTCGGTCACACGGCACCACGACGGCGTCGACGTGCGTACGGCGGCCGACGGGGTGGCGACGTACGACCGCGTCGTGGTTGCCACGCACGCGGACCAGGCGCTGCACCTTCTCGACGACGCCACGCCACAGGAGAAGGACGACCTCGGCGCGATCACCTACTCGGCCAACGAGACCTGGCTGCACCGCGACCCGAGCGTCCTCCCCACACGCGCCGCAGCCCGCGCCTCGTGGAACCACCGGATGCGCTGCGACGGCCTCGACGGCGACGGGCCGGTACTGGTGTCCTACTGGATGAACCGGCTGATGGGACTCGACGACACCGAGGACCACATCGTCACCCTCAACCCCGCCGGGCATGTCGACCCGGAGCGCGTCACGGCGAGGATGACCTACACCCACCCGGTCTTCACTCATCAGGCGGTCGCCGCCGCGCGGCGGCTACGCGCCGGCGGAGGCGACCGCGTGGCGTTCGCCGGTGCCCACCTGGGTTGGGGCTTCCACGAGGACGGCTGCCGCTCGGGCGTCAAGGCCGCAGAGTCGTTCGGGGCGACCTGGTGACGGCGGTCGAGGCGCCCGGGCTGCCCGCCCTGGTCGTCGGCACCGTGAGCCACACCCGCCGTACCCCGCTGCAGCGCACGTTCGAGCACGCCCACTACCAGTGGTTGGTCGACCTCGACGACCTCCCCCAGCTGGGGCTGCTCGCCCGCTTCGACGCCAGGGACCACCTCGACGGCGGCGGGCTGGGCGGCGGCATCCGCGGGGACGTCGAAAGGTTCCTTGACGACCGCGGCGTGCCGTTCCACCCCGAGGACCGGGTGCTCATGCTTGCGCACGCCCGCGTCCTGGGGCACACCTTCGACCCGCTGTCCGTGTTCTGGTGCGTGGCGCCGGACGGTGCCCTGAAGGCGGTCGTCCTCGAGGTGCACAACACCTACGGCGAGCGGCACGCCTATCTGCTCGACGTCGACGACCGCGGCCGGGGCGGCGTCGACAAGGCGTTCTACGTGTCACCGTTCAACGACGTCTCAGGCCGGTACGACGTCAGGCTGCGGCTCTCGCCCGACCGGGTGAGCGTGACCGTCGGCCTCGACCGCGGCGGCGAGCGCGTGCTCACCGCCACCGCGACTGGGACCCCCGTACCTGCCACGCGGCGCACCGTCGCGAGGACCGCGCTGCGCCATCTGCTCATGACCCAGCGGGTGAGCCTGCTCATCCGCTACCACGGCATCCGGCTCTGGCTCTGCCGCCTCCCCATCCAGCCCCGACCCACGCATGTCCTCGAGGAGAACGTCCGATGAGCACCATGGTGCAACCCGTCTGTCTTCGCCAGCCGCTGCTGCGGCCCCTCTGCATCCGCGCCGTCGCCGCACGCCGCGTCCTGGACGCCGTCGTACGGCGGGTCCCCGTCGAGGTGCGCATGCCCGACGGCACGCTCCTGGGCGGCGCGCCCGGCAGCCGTCCCGGCGGGCGTCCAGCGATGGAGATCGTCCGCCCGCAGGCGCTGTTCGAACGGCTCGCCCACCACCCCAAGATCGGGATCGGTGAGGCGTACATGGCCGGCGACTGGCGGGCCGCGCCCGGAACCGACCTGGCCGAGCTGCTGCTGCCGTTCGCCGAGCGGCTGACGACGATGGTCCCCCGGTCGCTGACCAGGTTCCGACGAGTGGTCGACCGGCGGATCCCGAAGGCCCAGCGCAACTCTCTGACCGGCTCGCGACGCAACATCGAGGCCCACTACGACCTCAGCAACGACCTGTTCGCGTCCTTCCTCGACGAGACGATGAGCTACAGCTCGGCACTCTTCGACGAGTCACTTCCCTGGGCCGGCCAGTCGCTCGAGGAGGCACAGCTGCGCAAGGTGCACGCGATCCTCGACCAGGCACGCGTGGGCGAAGCGACCCGCGTCCTCGAGCTCGGCACCGGCTGGGGCACCCTCGCGGTCGAAGCGGCCCGCCGCGGTGCGCAGGTGACGACCGTGACGCTCTCCGCCGAGCAGGCGGCTCTGGCGCAGGAGCGCGTCGACGCGGCCGGTCTCACCGACCGCGTCGACATCCGGATCCAGGATTATCGAGAGGTCGACGGCACCTACGATGCGATAGTCAGCGTCGAGATGATCGAGGCCGTCGGCGAGGAGTACTGGCCGACCTACTTCTCCACCCTCGACGAGCGGCTCGCGCCGGGCGGTGTCGCGGCGATTCAGGCGATCCTGATGAGCCACCACAGCTACCTGGCCACCCGCCGCTCCTTCGGCTGGATCCAGAAGCACATCTTCCCGGGCGGCCTGATCCCGTCGCTGCAGGCGATCGAGGACACCACGATCCGGAACACCGCGTTGCGGGTCGGCGAGGTGAACGCGTTCGGTCGCCACTATGCGGAGACCCTGCGCCGCTGGCGATACACCTTCTACGCAGACTGGCCGGCGATTGCGGGATACGGGTTCGACGAAACCTTCCGCCGGAAGTGGGAGTTCTACCTGGCCTACTGCGAGGCGGGGTTCGCATCGGACTACCTCGACGTGGCGCAGATCCGCCTCGAACGCCCGTTGGAGGGAGCCGCATGAGCCGCGGGGAGCGAGTCGAGGGAAAGCGCTACTGGCTGGTCGGCGCGTCCAGCGGCATCGGCGCCGCCTTGGCGACCGAGCTGGTGCGCCGGGGCGCCGAGGTCGCGATCAGCGCGCGCCGAGTCGAGGACCTCGAGAAGGTCGCGGGCGACACCATGGCCGTCGTCCCGCTCGATGTGACCGACCGCGCCGCCGTTCGCCGTGCATCCGCCGACGTCGTCGAGCGCCTGGGCGGCGTCGACGTGGTGGTCTTCTGCGCCGGCTACTGGAAGCAGTTCGACGCCGCACGATGGGACCCCGAGGTCTTCGAGCGGCACGTCGACGTCAACCTGCTCGGACTCAACAACCTCCTGGCAGCCGTCATCCCGGCGATGGCCGGGGCCGGGACCGGTCATATCGTCGGTATCGCTTCCGTCGCCGGCTACCGCGGCATCGCCGGCGCGGAGGCGTACGGCGCCACGAAAGCCGCTCAGATCAACCTGCTTGAGGCGCTGCGGGCCGCGCTGTCGCCCCGTGGCATCAGGGTGACCACGGTCTGTCCGGGGTTCGTACGGACGGAGATGACCGAGGTCAATGACTTCCCGATGCCGTTCATCATCGACTCCGACCGGGCGGCACGAGAGATTGCCGACGGGATCGAGGCCGGACGCGTGGAGATCGTGTTCCCGCGGCGGATGGCGGCGCTGATGAAGACCGCGCGGCTGATCCCGGTCCGAGCCTGGCCGGCGCTCATGTCGCGCAGCGCCGGGACAGGGTGACGCTCCTCTCGGCGCAACCTGCGGATCGGGGCCCCAATGTCGACGGATCACAGGCGGACGAGGCTGACGTCAGCCCCTGGTGATCTGCAGGGCGCATCGCCGAGCGGGGTTGCCGGCGGGGTGCGCGGTGAACCGGAAGGTGTCGGACCCGGCGGTGTTGCGTCGGCGCAGGTCCACCTCGACGTCGCCCTGCCGGCCGGCGGTCCGCAACCTGTTGAAGACCATGCGGCCGTCCTGCCGGATCTTGATCCGCCACCGGCTGCCTGCGCGGGCGTCGTCGACGTCGGACTCGACCTCCCAGCCGGCGTCCTCCCGACCGACCTTGAGCTCGATCCGGAAGCCGCCGCAGTTGCGGGCCTTCTCGACATCGCCGTCGCCGGCGTGCGCCGGGGCGACCACGAGCAGTGCGGGCAGGGCCGCGGTGGTCAGCGTGGTCAGGGCAATCGTGGCGGGTCGGATCTTCATCATGACGTTCCTCCTGGTCGGGTCGTGGTCTGTCTGCAGACTCACACCACGCCCGATAAGCCCGGGAGATCGAGGCATCAAGTCCGGGTCAAGAGCCTGGCTCGGCTCACTCGACCGGGACGTTCTCCTCGATCTCGGCGAGCCAGGCGGCGGCGCTCGCATCGGAGGGCATCCGCCAGTCGCCACGCGGCGACATCGTGCCGCCGGCACTCACCTTCGGCCCGTTGGGCAACGCGGACCGCTTGAACTGGCTGGCGAAGAAGCGCTTCACGAAGACCTCGAGCCACTGTCGGATGACCGGGAGGTCGTAGGCGTTCCTCCCCTCCTCCGGGAACCCCGGCGGCCACTCCCCCGACGCCGGGTCGCGCCAGGCGTGCCAGGAGAGAAAGGCGATCTTGCTCGGCGGGTAGCCGCGCCGGATCACATGGAAGAGCGTGAAGTCCTGCAGCGCGTAGGGCCCCACGGAGTCCTCGGTCCGCTGCGGCAGCTTGTCCTCGCGGCTGGGGATCAGCTCCGGGGTGATCTCCTGGTCGAGGATCTCGTGCAGCACGTCGTTGGTGTCGGCCTCGAACTGGCCGCTCTCGATCACCCAACGGATCAGGTGCTGGATCAGGGTCTTGGGCACGCCGGTGTTCACCGCGTAGTGGGACATCTGGTCGCCGACGCCGTAGGTGCACCAGCCGAGGGCCAGCTCGCTGAGGTCGCCGGTGCCGAGGACGATGCCGCCACGGTGGTTGGCGAGCCGGAAGAGGTAGTCGGTGCGGATGCCCGCCTGCACGTTCTCGAACGTGACGTCGTAGACCTCCTCGCCGTCCGCGAACGGGTGGTCGATGTCGGCCAGCATCTGCCGCGCGGTCGCGGTGATGTCGAGCTCCTCGAAGGTCACACCGAGAGACTTCGCGAGCCGGGTGGCGTAGGACTTGGTGGCCTCCCCGGTGGCGAAGCCGGGCATCGTGAACGCGTGGATGTCGCTGCGCGGTCGATCAAGCCGGTCCATCGCCTTCGCCGCCACGATCAGGGCATGAGTTGAGTCGAGGCCACCGCTGACGCCGATCACGACCTTCGGTTGGCCGATGGCGTGCAACCGCTGCTCGAGCCCGGAGACCTGGATGTTGTAGGCCTCGTAGCAGTCCAGGGCAAGACGCTCCGGGTCGTCGGGCACGAAGGGGAAGCGATCCACCTTGCGGCGAAGGCCGATGTCACCCGTGGGCGGCGTGAGCTCGAGCCGGATCGCCCGGAAGCTCCTGGCGCTGGTCGAGGAGCGAGCGTCAGCGGGCGTCTCGAGACCGAATGTCCTGCGGTTGTCGTCGAACGTGCCCTGGCGCACCCGCTCCTGCCGGATCCGGTCGAGGTCGACGTCGGCGACGCCGCGCCGCGGCCCGTCGGGGAACCGCTCGGTCTCGACGAGCAGGTCACCGCACTCGTAGACCATGGTCTGGCCGTCCCAGCTCAAGTCGGTCGTCGACTCCCCCTGCCCCGCCGCCGCGAACAGGTATGCCGCGGAGCACCGGGCGCTGGCACTGCGGACGAGGAGCCGCCGGTCCTCGGCCCGGGCGATGGTGATCGGGCTCCCGGACAGGTTCGCCAGCACGGTGGCGCCGGCCAGGGCAGCCTCCGAGCTCGGGGGGATCGGCACCCACATGTCCTCGCAGATCTCCACGTGCAGCTTCAAGCCAGGCACGTCGGTCGCCTCGAAGATCAGGTCCGGGCCGAACGGCACGTCACCCTGGCCGAGCTCGTCGAGTCCCCGGATCGTGAGCGTCGTACCCCTGCGGTCGTCGCCGGGTGCGAACCAGCGGCGTTCGTAGAACTCGCGATAGGTGGGCAGGTATGACTTCGGCGCCACTCCGAGAATCCGCCCACGGTGGATCACCACGGCGCAGTTCAGGACGCGAGTGCCGTGCAGGAGCGGCGCGCCGACCACGATGATCGGCAGCAGGTCGACCGAGCCCTTGGCGATCTCGACGATCGCCGCTTCCACCGATGCGAGCAGGATGTCCTGCAACACCAGATCGTCGATCGCGTACCCGGACAGCGAGAGCTCGGGAAAGAGGGCAACGGCAACGTGGTCGTCGTGGCACGCCCGGACCTGCTGCAGCACCGTCCGTGCGTTGGCGGCCGGATCCGCGATCGCCACGGGGATCGTGCACGCGGCGACCCGGGCGAACCCCTGGTCGTAGGCCGAGTAGAACTCCACGGTTCGAGTCTACGGGCGGCTGGCCTCAGCCCGTCCGACTACGAGCCTGCCGAAGCGACAAGCGTGATCTCCATCGCGGGCGGCTGGTCGACCAACCGGAGCCCAACCCCGCGCACGGCCTTGATCTGGAGAGGACATCCGAGATCGCGCAGCTTGCGGCGCAGCCGCTTGACCACCGATTGCACGTCCGACCGGTCGCCGAGGTGCTCGTTCCCCCAGATCCGTCGATGCAGGACGTCGAACCCCCAGGTGTGGCCGATCTCGGCGAGGAGACAGCTGAGCAGGTCGTGCTCGAGGGGCGACAACGCGACGGACCGTCCGCTCCAGCTCGCGGTGCGCAGGTCGGAGTCCACGGCGAGCGCGGGTCTGCCGGGGAGTGCCTGGGGATCGGGGACCGGCTCGACCACCCTGCGCCCTCGACGACGCCCTCGACGACGCCCTCGACGACCGAGGTTGGAGGCGCTCCCCCCAGTAGCAAGGCGATCGCCTCGTCGCGGGTGGCAACCATCACGAGCGCGAGCTCGTCACCGACGAGCTGCGTGACTCGAAGGCGTTCCTCCGGGGTGGCCGCGACGGCGATGACCATGGCCGGTGCTTCGACCGAGGCCGTGCTTGCTGCCCCCGATTGGAACGGTCCCTCTGCCCGAGCGAGAGACATGTCCGTCCTTTCTTCAGCAGGGACAACCTCTCCCCAGGCGCAGAAGAAGTCAAGGACCTCAGGAATCCCAGCGGTTACCGCGCCGTAGCGAGTGCATTGCCGGTGATTCGCCCAGAACGGCCACGAATTGCCCAGATGTTCGCGTTGTGGACATCGGCGTCCGCTCCTTAGCGTCGCTTGCGGACTGGTGACCCGACTGGGTTGGAACCCAGGAACTCACCCCCGGGGCCGCAAGCACCTCGGGACACATCTCTCGGGAGGTAGCTCATGGCAACGACGCCATATCGAGCACGCCGGCGCGGTTCTCCGCGATCGACGATGCTCCTCCGGCTGGTGGCCCTCGTGGTCGCAGCCTCGGCGCTCGTCATCCTCGGCCCATCGGCCCAGGCAGCGGCACCGGAAGTCAGCGCAGCCGACAAGATCAAGCCTCAGCTCGCGAACCAGCTCGACCAGAAGGACGAGGCATCGTTCTGGGTTCGCTTCGAGCAGGCTGATCTCTCGGCCGCCACCAAGGTCGAGGACTGGAACGAGCGCGGCCAGGCGGTCTACGACGCCTTGACGGCCGCGGCCGATGCCAGCCAGAAGGACAGCATCGCACTGCTCGAGGAGGCTGGAGCCAGCTACCAGGCCTTCTACGCGACGAACGCCATCCGGGTCGACGCCGGAGGTCAGGCGTTGGTCGACAAGCTGGCGGAACTCCGCGAGGTCCAGTCCCTGTGGCCGACGCGCGAGTACGAGGTCGAGAAGCCGATCAAGGGCAAGGACCTCAAGGACGTTGACGCGGTCGAATGGGGGATCGCGAACATCAACGCCGATGACGTGTGGGACCAGTTCGGCGTGACGGGTGAAGGCATCGTCGTCGGCAACATCGACACGGGTGTCCAGTTCGACCACCCGGCGCTGGTCGCCAAGTACCGCGGCAACAACGGCGACGGGACGTTCAACCACAACTACAACTGGTTCAACGCGGCGGGCACCTGCGCGACCGCGCCGTGTGACACCAACGGCCACGGCTCCCACACGATGGGCACGATGGTCGGCGACGACGGCGGGGCCAACCAGATCGGTGTGGCTCCGGGTGCGGAGTGGATCGCAGCGAACGGCTGCTGCCCCACCGACGCCGCCCTGGTCAGCTCGGGGCAGTGGATGCTCGCGCCGACCGACCTGAACAACCAGAACCCCGACATCACCAAGCGCCCCAACATCGTCAACAACTCCTGGGGCACGCAGGTGCCGAGCAACGACCCGTTCATGGAGGACGTGCTGGAGGCGTGGGCTGCCGCCGGCATCTTCGGCACGTGGTCCAACGGCAACAACGGATCGGGCTGCCAGACGAGCGGATCGCCGGGTAGCCGGATCATCAACTACTCGGTTGGCGCCTACGACATCGGCAACGCCATCGCTCCCTTCTCCTCGCGAGGCGCCGGACAGGACGGCGAGCTGAAGCCGAACATCTCCGCCCCTGGTGTGAACGTCCGGTCCAGCTTCCCCGGCAGCACCTACGGCGCGATCAGTGGCACGTCCATGGCGGCCCCTCACCTGGCGGGCAGTATCGCTCTCCTGTGGTCGGCAGCACCGTCCCTGATCGGCGACATCGACGCCACCTGGGAGCTGCTCGACGGCAGCGCCGTGGACTCGAACTCCGCACAGTGTGGCGGCACCGCTGACGACAACAACGTGTTCGGCGAGGGGCGTCTCGACGCCCTGGCCCTGGTCCAGGCAGCACCTGTCGGCGACACCGGCGACCTGTCCGGCACGGTGACCGAGGCTGGCTCCGGCGACCCGATCGAGGGCGCTGAGGTCGAGGTGACCGGCGGGGAGACCAGCCGTACCCTCACGACCGGCGCGGACGGCACCTACTCGACCCGGCTGACGGCCGGTGAGTACACCGTCACCGCCTCGGCGTTCGGCTTCGAGTCCCAGACGGCCACGGTCACTGTGGTCGCGGGCGAGGAAGCCACGCAGGACTTCGCTCTCGCGGAGGCCGCGATGGCCACGGTCTCCGGCTCGGCCAGCGACGGATCCGGCCACGACTGGCCGCTCTACGCCCAGGTCACGGTCGACGGGGCGGCGCCCGACACTTACACCGACCCGCGCACCGGGGAGTACTCCCTCTCGATGCCGGTCGGCACCTACTCGGTGACGGTCGCGTCCGAGTACCCGGGATACCTCCCGGAGACTCGGGAGATCACGGTCAGTGAGGGCGGCGGCACCGAGGACTTCGTGCTCGAGGTGGACAGCACCACGTGCACGGCTCCCGGCTACGAGTTCAACACCGACGGTGTCACGGAGAGCTTCGATGGCACCTCAGCGCCCGCGGGTTGGACCGTCGTCGACAACATCGGCAACGGCCAGGTCTGGCGGTTCGACAACCCCGGCGGCCGGAGCAACATGACCGGAGGTACTGGCAACTTCGCGATCATGGACTCCGACCGCTACGGGAGCGCGGGCCAGCAGAACACGTCACTGGTCAGCCCGGTGATCGACATGTCCGCGCAGACCGATCCCGCGATCGGGTTCAAGCAGGACTACAACAACCTCGGCGACATCGCTGACGTCGACGTCAGCGTCGACGGCGGTACGACGTGGGAGACGGTCCTGCACCAGACGACCAGCGTCCGGGGTCCGAGGCAGGACTTCATCCAGTTGCCGATGGCAGCCGGCGAGCCCGACGTCCAGATCCGGTTCCACAACTACGAGGCCGACTTCGACTGGTGGTGGGAGGTCGACGACGTGTTCGTCGGCACCCGGACCTGCGACCCCGTGAACGGCGGGCTCGTGGTCGGCAACGTCCGCGGGGCCACCGGGCCGGCCGGAATCAACGGCGCGACCGTGACCAGCCTCGACAAGCCGGAGGAGAAGGCGACCACCGCTGCGACTCCGGACGACGAGGGCCTGGACGACGGCTTCTACTGGATGTTCTCGAGCCTGACGGGACGCCACCCGTTCGAGGCGACGGCCAACCAGTACGTGTCGCAGACGCGGCAGGTCACTGTCGCGGCTGACGGGGCCACGACTGCCAACTTCCGACTGGGTGCGGGTCACTTGACCGTCACCCCGGGGAGCGTCCAGACCACCTCGGTCCTCGGCGGAACGGCCAAGTCCAAGACGTTCACGGTCACCAATGACGGGAACGCTCCGGTCGACGTGGAGTTCAGCGAGCGGCCGGGCGGGTTCGTGATGCAGACGCCCGACGGGCAGAGCGTGAATGCCGACAAGATGGCGAAGCAGGAGGGTGCACCCCTGCAGCGCATCAAGGCCGACGTGTCCTTCGCGGCAGCCCCGAACGGTAAGGCGGGCACCGGTTCCCCGGAGTCGTCCGCGCAGCCGAACGAGGCCCCGTGGACCGACATCGCCGACTACCCGAACACGGTGATGGACAACCGGGTCGTGTACGTCGACGGCGTGGCCTACTCGATCGCCGGCGGCAACGGCAGCGCCTCCAGCGCTTCGGTGTTCGCCTACGACCCGGCCACGTTGGCCTGGACCGAGAAGGCCAGCGTGCCCGGTCCGCGCAACGCGATGGCGGTGGGTGCAGTCAATGGCCAGATCGTGGCCACCGGTGGTTGGGCCGCTGCAGGCCCCTCCCCGGACACGTGGGTCTACGACCCGGCGGGTGACTCCTGGACGGCGGCGGCCGACGCTCCGGTGGCGCTGTCCGCGTCCGGACAGGCCGTCGTCGACGGGAAGCTGTACATCGTGGGTGGTTGCACCACCTCGGCGTGCACGCCGATGTCGAACGACGTGGCTGCCTTCGACGTGGCCTCGGGCACGTGGGAGCAGCTGACCGACTACCCGGCCGCGGCGGCCTTCGCTTCCTGCGGCGGCATCGACGGGAAGGTGTACTGCACCGGCGGCAACGGTGGTGCGGCCGGGACGAAGGCCAGCTTCGTCTACGACCCGGGTGCCGACTCGTGGGAGCCGATCGCCGACGCCCCGGTGGACACCTGGGCAAGCGGGTACACCGTGGCCAACGACAAGCTGGTCGTCAACGGTGGCGTCCAGGGCGCTGTCATCACGAACCGCACCTTCGCCTACGACCCCGAAGCAGGGGCCTGGGAGGACCTGCCCAACTCCAACACCGCTCGTTACCGGGGCGGGATGGCGTGTGGCGTCTACAAGATCGGCGGGTCCCTGGGTGGCTTCACCGCGACGGTCGACAGCGAGACGCTGCCGGGCTTCGAGGAGTGCGCTGCCGGTGCTGCCGACGTCGAGTGGATGAGCATCAACCGCACATCCGCGACCCTCGACGCCGGTGAGTCGGTGACGGTCCGCGTCACGATGGACCCGAACGTCGCCCAGCCGGGCACGTACACGGCGTCGGTCGGGATCGCGGAGAACGCCCCCGGCTCGGTCGAGCCGGTCGCGGTGACGATGGTGGTGAACGCACCTGCCACCTGGGGCAAGCTGGTCGGCACGGTGAGTGGACGAGCCTGCAACGGTGACACCGCGCCGCTGCCGGGAGCCACGATCCAGGTCGACTCGTGGTCCGGTTCGTGGACCTTCGACACCGAGTCCGACGGGACCTACGCCCACTGGTTCCACACGGGTGCCAACCCCTTGACCCTCATCGCGGCCAAGGACGGCTACTCGCCGCAGACCAAGCAGGCCCGGGTGTTCCGTGGCGAAGAGACCCGAGCGGACTTCACGCTCAGAAAGTCAGGTTGCTAGCGGGCGTCCGGAGAACGCCCTGGGGCCCGTCTCGACTTCGGTCGGGGCGGGCCCCTCCGCGTCCGGGGTGCTGGTCGATGTGCACGCCGAGTGGTGAGTGAGGAGCGGGCGATGACTTCGAGTGCCAACGGCAGTCGGTACGTCGTACCAACGTCGCGAAGGAGCGTGCCATGACCTCGATCAGCCCCTGCCTGTGGTTTGACGACAACCTGGAAGAGGCTGCCAAGTTCTACACCTCGATCTTCCCCAACTCCTCGTTGCGGCACGTCACCCGCTACAACGACGCGGGACCCGGCGAGCCGGGGAAGGCGATGGCCGGCGAGTTCGAGCTGGACGGCCTGACCTTCCGCGGGATCAACGGAGGCCCGGCCCAGTTCCAGTTCAGCGAGGCGATCTCGTTCAGCGTGACGTGCCAGGACCAGGCGGAGGTCGACTACTACTGGGACTCCCTCTCCGACGGTGGCCAGGAGTCGGTGTGCGGCTGGCTGAAGGACCGTTTCGGGGTGTCCTGGCAGATCGTCCCGAATCGTCTCTACGAGCTGGTGGGTGACCCCGACCCGGCCCGCGCAAAGGCCGCGACCGAGGCAATGCTTGCCATGCGGAAGATCGTGATCGCCGATCTGGAAGCCGCGGCTGACGCGGCGTGAAGCCCGACCGGACGTGATACACCGTCGTCCATGCATGAGCCGCCGCCACATGTCACGGACGACGACGCGCTCGGCTGTCTGCGCGAGCACTGGACGGCCTGGACTTCGTCGTGGCCAGCCTGCCCGCCCGATCCGGCACCTTCACGGTCCCGTTCGCCGACGGGTCGCTGAGCACGACGGCGTGGCGGGTCGGCGTGGCTGGTGACGGCGGCTTCGTGGACGACGCAGACGCGCGACGGACGCTCGAGATGCTCCGTCGGCTGCACGGAGCGGCTTCCCCGACCGGCATCCCGCACTGGCGCCCGCTGGTGTCGAACGGCTTCGCGATCGACGGGCTCCTGGGCGAGCTGTCGCGTTAACCTCTTCGGCGGTACTCCCCGCGCCAGCGCGGCCCGTCGAGCGCCTCGAGCCCGACCAGTTCGAGCCCGTCGACCGCCAGCCCCTCCATTGCATCGCGGGTCAGGACGAACGGCGGACCCTGGTCGATCGGTTGGCTCCCGTCGTCGCGGAACGCAATGGCCAGCATCGTCCCGCCCTCGGCGACGAGGGACCGGATGGCGGCGGCAGCAGCGGCCCGCGGCGGATCGGGCAGGGCCTGCAGGGTGAAGATCTCCACGACGAGGTCGAAGCGACCAGGCAGGTCGTGTGGGAGCGCGAGCAGGTCGGCGACGCGATAGTCCACGGTCGTCCCCGGATTGCGCGCCAGGGCCAGCTCGACGGCGGTCGTCGAGACGTCGAACGCCGTGGTGGCGAAGCCCAGCGAGGCGGCGTACTCCGCGTCGGCGCCCAGGCCGCAGCCGACAACGACTGCCTCCTTGCCCGTCCCGTCCAGCGAGCGCGCCGCGGCCCACTCCTCGAACATCACGTGCGGCGTCGTGCGATCCCACGGCATGGACACGTGACCCGCCGCGCCCTCGGCGTACAGCCGGTCGAACCACGCGGTCGGCTCCCCGCGGGCGATCGACTCCGATGCCAGCTCATCGCCCCGCAGGTCCCAGTCGCGCGTCATGCCGTCCACCCTAGGTCGCCGGACTCTCGTGGATCGCCCGCGGCGTGAGCGGCGCCACAGCGCGCTTGCCCGTGCTCAGGACTAGCCTGAGCAGATGAACGACACCGCCCCGATCAAGCGGGTCCGCACCCACCACCTGCGCGAGCTGAAGCAGCGTGGGGAGAAGTTCACGATGCTGACGGCGTATGAGCAGTACGCCGCCCAGACCTTCGACGAGGCCGGGATCGAGGTGCTCCTGGTCGGCGACAGCGCGAGCAACAACGTCTACGGCAACGAGACATCACTCCCGGTGACGGTCGAGGAGCTGCTCCCCCTGACCCGGGCCGTCGCCCGCTCGGTCGACCGGGCACTGGTCGTCGGCGACCTGCCGTTCGGCTCCTACCAGGCCTCGCCCGAGCAGGCCTACGCGACGGCGGTCCGCTTCATGAAGGAGGGCGGCGCGCACTGCGTGAAGCTCGAGGGCGGCCAGGAGATGGCCCCCCAGATCGAGCTGCTCACCCGCGGCGGCGTCCCCGTGATGGCGCACATCGGGTTCACTCCCCAGTCGGAGCACGCCCTGGGCGGCTACCGGGTGCAGGGCCGCGGCGAGACCGCGCAGCGCCTCCTCGACGACGCCAAGGCGGTCGAGGCCGCGGGCGCCTTCGCCGTGGTCATGGAGATGGTGCCGGGCGACGTCGCCGGGCAGGTGACCCGCCAGCTGTCGATTCCGACAATCGGCATCGGCGCGGGCGCCGAGTGCGACGGGCAGGTCCTGGTGTGGCAGGACGCGTTCGGCCTGCGCACCGGCAGGATGGCACGGTTCGTCAAGCAGTACGCCGACGTGCACGGCGTACTGCTGGAGGCCGCAAAGGCGTACGCCGACGACGTCCGGGACGGCACCTTCCCCGGCCCCGAGCACACGTTCTGAGCTCATCCGGCGCGAAGCCTGCGGAGGGGTACGGTGGCCCGCATGAAACTTCTTCTCGGGGCACTTGCCCTGGTCCTGCTCGTGCCCGCCGCCCCGGCGGCCACCGGCGCCGTCGGGACCTCGGGCTCCGCCGCGGACACTCCCAGATCGGCAGCGACCACCCCGACGCCGGCCAGGCAGAAGGCCGCGCCGACGATCGGAGCGCGACGACAGGTGAGGGATCTCCAGCATCCCTGGGACGTGAAGCCGATCACCGGCGGGCGGTTGCTGATCACCGAGCGCAACTCGGGGCATCTGCTGCTGTGGGAGGCCGGCAACACCAGGCGCGTGGGCTTCCCCAGCGGGCGGATCTGGGTGTCAGGCGAGACCGGCCTGATGTCCATGGAGGTGGACCCGAACTTCGCCGACAACGGCAGGTTCTACACGTGCTCGGGCTGGAGGAAGAGGGGCGGCGGCCACGACATCCGGGTGATCGCGTGGCGGCTCAACGCCGCCGGGACCCGGGCCCGCCTGAGTGAGGTCCTGCTCGGGCGCTTCCCCACGACCAGCGGGCGTCATGGCGGCTGCCGACTGCTGATCACCAGCGGCGGGCTCCTGATGGTGGGGACCGGCGACGCCGCGGTCGGCAGGAACCCCCGAAACCTCAAGTCCCTGGGCGGCAAGACGCTGCGTCTCAACCGGCTCACCGGAAGGCCGTTCCCCGGCAACAGGTGGGCGAACTCGCCCAACAGGCGCAAGCGCTACGTCTACACCTACGGCCACCGCAACGTCCAGGGTCTGGCCCAGCGCGCGGACGGCTCGATCTGGTCTGTCGAGCACGGCTCGTTCCGCGACGACGAGGTGAACAAGCTCGGCCGCGGTCGTGACTACGGCTGGCACCCCGTGCCCGGCTACAACGAGAATGTCCCGATGACCAACGGCCGCCTGCCGGGACGGCAGTTCCGCGCGCGGTGGAGGTCTGGCAGGCCGACCGTGGCCACGTCCGGGGCCACCTGGGTACGAGGTGAGGAGTGGGGGATCTACCAAGGCACCCTCGCGGTCGCCTGCCTCAAGGCCAGCCGGGTGATCTTCATGAAGTTCAACAGGGCAGGGCGCCTGAAGTGGACGCGTACCCCTCAGCGCCTGCGCGACTTCGGTCGGCTCCGCTCTGTCGAGCGGGCTCCGAACAACGACCTGCTCATCACCACTGGCAACGGGAGCAACGACTCGGTCGTCCGCGTCTCGCCGCGCTGACGTCCGCCCGACTCAGGCGGTCCACCCCAGCCAGGCGCCGCCGGCGTTCATCACGATGAACCACAGGCCGACGGCGAACACCGGGATCCACGGCACCCAGGTCGGGTGAAGTGACCACCAGGCCGTGGCCAGGAACAGCATCAGCGCCCACAGCACCAGCAGCACGACGACCGCCCACCACGGCGCGAGCAACCCGCTAGCGGCGTACAGGAAGAAGACGCACGCCATCCCGGCCATGCCGACGAACGGCCAGGGCGACGTGGCGTTCGCCCCGCGCGAGCGGGCCACTAGGCGGCTTCCTGGCCGCGCTCGGGCACCGCGTCAGTCCTCGTCGTCGTTCCACCGGGGGTCGTTGTCCCAGGCCTCGTTGCGCTCCTCGGCCTTCTCGAGAGCCTTCTCGGCCTCGGCCCGGGTGGCGAACGGGCCGAGCCGGTCGATCGGCGGGCACATGTCCTCACCCTGCTCGACCCTCTCGTGCTTCACGCAGTACCAGTACTGGCTCATGTGAGGTGAAACTACACTCGGCGACGTGACTCCCGTAGCAGCCGCAACCATCTCCGCCCGGCGCGAGGTGCCGGCGCACATCCCGCGCCCCGAGTACGTCGACAAGCCCGGCCCCGAACGCTTCACCGGCAGCGAGGTCAAGGACGCCGAGACCATCGCGAAGATGCGGGTCGCCGCGCGGCTGGCCGCGCAGGCGCGGGAGCTGGTCGGCTCGCACGTGGCGCCCGGGATCACCACCGACGAGCTCGACCGGATCGGCCACGAGTTCCTGTGCGACCACGGCGCCTACCCGTCCACCCTCGGCTACAAGGGCTTCCCGAAGTCGTTGTGCTCCAGCGTCAACGAGGTCATCTGCCACGGCATCCCGGACAGCCGGGTCGTCGAGGACGGCGACATCGTCAACATCGACATCACCGCGTTCCTCGACGGCGTCCACGGCGACACGAACGCGACGTTCCTCGCCGGCGACGTGGACGAGGAGGGCCGGCTCCTCGTCGAGCGCACTCGTGAGGCGCTGGAGCGTGGCATCAAGGCCGTGAAGCCCGGTCGACGCATCAACGTGATCGGCCGGGTGATCGAGTCCTACGCCCGGCGGTTCGGGTACGGCGTCGTCCGTGACTTCACCGGCCATGGCATCGGGACCGCCTTCCACAGCGGTCTGGTCATTCCGCACTACGACGAGTCCATGTACGACGACGTCATCGAGGTCGGCATGACATTCACCATCGAGCCGATGCTCAACCTCGGCACCCACGAGTGGGTGATGTGGGACGACGACTGGACGGTCGTGACCAAGGATCTGCGCCGCAGCGCCCAGTTCGAGCACACCCTCCTCGTCACGTCATCCGGCGCCGAGGTGCTCACCAACCCCTGAGGCCCTATCCTTGCCATGCGGATGGGCTGGCCGGGCGACCGCGTCGTACTCCTTCGGGAGTTCGCCGAGGAAGGTCCGGGCTCCACAGGGCAAGGTGGTGGGTAACTCCCACCCGGGGTAACCCGCGGGAAAGTGCCACAGAGAACAGACCGCCCCGCTTGCGGGGCAAGGGTGAAACGGTGGTGCAAGAGACCACCAGTACGCCGGGCGACCGGCGTAGCTCGGTAAACCCCACCTGGAGCAAGGTCAAGAAGCTCCGCGCCTCCGGGCGCGGGGCGCGCGCACGATCGAGGGCAGCCCGCCCGAGTGCGCGGGTAGACCGCTGGAGGCGGCCGGCAACGGTCGTCGTAGATGGATGGTCGCCCCCGTCGTGAGACGGGACAGAACCCGGCCTACAGGCCAGCCCATCCGCCACACGCCTCTGACCTGCGGAAACGCGGTCAGATGATGCGGGCGGTCCGCAAAGGGTCCGCAGCAGCTCCGAGCACCGAATCGATACCTTCGCGCGTCCGATCGTCGGAGCCGGCCATAAGTGCGAGTAGGTGTCGAGTGTCTCCGCCGCAGACGCGTGCCCCAGACGTGCCTGAACCGGTCGAAACTAGGCAGGCTTGAAGTGCGACGTCAGGGATCGCGCACGGTCGCCGCGTCGACCGTCCAGTCCGTCCAGCCACTCGCGGCCCACTCCCCTCCGGGAAGGGTCAGGCTGAGGTTCGCTCGTCAGTTCCACGTCACGCTCACTCTCGATCGATGGCCGGGGACGCCCTTCCGCGTGGATCCGCCGACACGGGGACCTCATAGGGTCCTTGGCAGGGCGGTGGGCTCTCCTACTGCGACACCCAGGCGGTGAACTCTTCCGACAGCGTCGGCAGCTCCTTGAGGAGGTAGTCAGCCTGCTCGGGGATGGCGGTCTCGACGTTCCCCCCGACAGGCAGGAAGTCCTGGACGTCCTCCGAGTAGTCCTCGAGACGAAGGGACTTGATCAGGGTCGGGTATGCCGTCTGGTCGACGAATGCCCGTTGACCTTCTTCGTCGTTGATCCAGTGCGCGATGAGGGCCTCGGCAGCCTCGCGGTTGGGACCGTCCTTGGGCAGGACGAGCATCGCACCGAGGAGGATGGGTCGATCCCAGCTGAAGGCCAGCGGCTGGCCATCCTTGTGGGCCGCGTTGAAGATGCGACCGTTGGGCATCCCGCCCATCACGCACTCACCGGTTGCCAGGTACTGCACGCCCTGGGCCGGGTCGGTGTACCAGACGATGTCGTCCTTGATCGTGTCGAGCTTTTCGAACGCTCGGTCGGTGTCCAAGGGATAGAGCTCCTCGGGCGCGACCCCGTCCGCGATGAGCGCCGACTCGAGCGTGGCGCCGTACGCCGGGTACTGGAACAGGCACCGCTTCCCGGGGAACCGGTCCGTGTCGTACAAGTCCTCCCAGCGGCTCGGCTGCAGGTCCGCTCCGAAGGCCTCGGTGTTCCAGGCCAGACCCGTGGCAGCCTGCTCGACTGCCACACCGCTTTCGTGGACCGCCGACCGCTCGAGCCGGTCCACGGGGATGATGTCGTGGTCCAGTGGATCGAGGTGGCCCTCGGCGAGAAGCCGGGGGTAGTCGCCCGAGAAGATCTCGGCCACCGACCAAGGAGACTTGCCCGACTCGAGAGCCGCGATCATCTTCGTGACGTCCGGCTGGTACTCGGACCGGACTCGCACGCCCGAGGCGGCCTCGAACTTCTTGTAGATCGTCTCCTCCTTCGCCTTCAGGACTGGCCCACCATCGGTGTCGAGCACGGTGACCGTGCCTGACAAGCCTTGGTAGAGCGGGTCGTCGGAACTCCCGCCGTTGTTGTCGGACCCACCTCCGCACCCAGCGACGAGCGCCAACCCGGTGGCCACGATTCCGGTTCGAAGAACCCATCTGCTTCCTGCCATGGGACTTCCTCCTCTCTCGCGTTTGTTCCAACCCCGGTGAGGTCACCAACGGTCTTTCCTGGCCCCCGAGGCTCATCGCTCTCGTCGCAGGGCGATCCCGACCCCCTTTCCGAGCGCCACCTGGACCTCCTCACACTCAGACGGCAGGTGGCCCCCGGGATCGAGCTCGACTGCGACGACCGTGTCGGCGAGGGCGACTCGCACCAGGTGGCGCGAACCGAGCCGGACGACCGACAGCACGGTCCCTGGTCCGAGATCGCCGTCCACACCACTTGTGACCTGCCGACCGATGCCAATCCGCACCTGCTCCGGACGTGCCACCACGGTCACGGAGTCACCGGCGGTCACCGACGCACCGGCCGGACGGCACTCCACGTGCCGGCCGCCGAGCACGGCGACGCGAACGGACTCCGCCACTCGCACGACCTGCCCCGGGAGCGCGTTGACTCCTCCCAGGAAGCGGGCGACATAGAGGTCGACGGGACTCTGGTACACGTCGTCCGGTGTCCCGACCTGGCGAAGCACTCCCTGGTCCATGACTCCGATGCGGTCCGAGAGCATGAATGCTTCATCCTGGTCATGGGTGACGTAGATCGCCGTCACGGAGGCGTCGCGTTGGATGGTCCGCAGATCCGCGCCCAGCTGGAGTCGCAGTCGCTTGTCGAGCGCACTCAGCGGCTCGTCGAGCAGAAGCACCTTGGGACGGAAGACCAGGGCCCGGGCGATGGCGACCCGTTGCTGCTCCCCACCGCTGAGCTGCGCCGGATGACGACCCGCCTGTGGCGTCAGCTCGACCAGCTCGAGAGCCTCGCCTACCATCGTCCGGCGCGCCCTGTCGTCGACCTTCCGCGCGCGAAGCGGGAAGGCCACGTTCTCCTCGACGCTCAGGTGCGGGAACAGTGCGTAGTTCTGGAAGACGAATCCCACCCCGCGTCGTTGCGGAGACCACGAGGTGACATCGTCGGGACCGAGTCTCACCGCTCCGGAGTCCTGCACCTCCAAGCCCGCGATGATGTGCAGCAGAGTGGACTTCCCGCACCCGCTCGGGCCGAGCAGGGTGAAGAACTCCCCCGGCTCGACGTGCAGGTCGAGGTCGGTGAGGACCGGGGTGCCGTCGAAACGCTTCGTGACTCCCGCGATGGACACGGCCAGCGAATCAGCGGGGGACTCACCTCGATCGTTACGCATTCATACCTCGTTCCAGGTGGGGTTCGCCGGTGCGCTCCGAGTAAGAGTCCGGGCCAGGGCGAAGTGTTGTGACACCGCCGGAGAGCACGCGGGCTGACGAGGCGAGCCCGGCAGCGGCCAGGAGCAACAGGATGATCAGTCCTCCCGCGGCAAAGATCGTGGGATCGGCACCACTCGAGAGGTAGGAGAAGATCAGGACCGGGAGCGTCTTGTCGAAGCCGGTCTGGAAGAGCGCGATGACGACCTCGTCCCACGAGACCAGAGAATGCGACCAGCGCCGCGCCCAAGACACTCGGCCACACGTTGGGCAGGACCACCTGGAGGAAGGTGCGCAGCCGCGACGCGCCCAGCGTCCAGGCCGCGTGCTCGAGCGCCGGGTCGAGGCCGGCGAGCGCGTTCTTCAGGATGAGCATGGCGAACGGGAAAGCGAGCACGACGTGCATCGGGACGAGCCCCCACTCCGTCCCGTCCCAGCCAAGGGTCAGGGCCACGTCGTAGGAGCCGATTGCCAGGACCACAATCGGGACGACGACAGGCGTCAGCGCTATCGCCTCAAGGATCGAGCGCCATGACGGCGATTTCACGGTGAGCAGGAACCGCACGAACCCGAGCGCCAGGACGGTCGTCAGGACGGCGACACATGCCCCGACCCTCGCGCTGCGGAACGCGGCATCCCTCCACTCAAAGTCCGTCACGACGTGGCCGTACCATCGGAAGGTCAGACCCTCGGGAGGGAAGGCGACGATCTGTGACTGCCCGACCGACGCTCCCAACGTGGCGACGAGCGGCATCAGGAGGAACGCAATGGTGACTCCCGCCATCAGCGCAAGAAGCCATGCCCCCAAGTCCCGGGCTTGAGTCGTAGGCCGGCTCACGCCCCGGGATCCGGCTGCACTCTCCACCAGGACCGACGCCCCGGTCAGCCGGAAAGCCACGACGTAGCCGACGATGGACACGACGAGCAGGCAGACCCCCGCAGCACTGGCGGTGCCCCAGTCGAACAGGCTGATCTGCTCCTGGATGAACACCGGGATGGTCTGCGATCGCGGCCCGCCCAAAACCGCCGGGGTCAGGAAGAACCCGAGGGCGATCACGAACGTGAGGACGCAGGCAGACACGATCGTGGCCCGGAGGAGCGGCAGGGTGACCCGCAGGAAGACGGTCGTCGGCGACGCACCCAGGCTCCGGGCAGCGCGGCCCAGCTGGGGATCGATCCGGCTGAGCCCTGCGTAGAGGATCAGGATCATGAACGGCAGGAGGTAGTTGACCATCCCGATCAGCACGGCGATCTGGTTGAACAGGAGGGACCGTTCCTCGAGACCGAGACGGCGGAGCACGGCGTTGACCGGTCCCTCCCGACCCAGGATCACGACGAACGAGAAGGTCCGCACGAGAATCGAAGTCCAGAACGGCAGAAACACGAGGAACAGGGCGACAGCGGAGGCTCGCCGCCCGAGTCGGGCGATGAACACGGCGGTCGGAAAGGCCAGGAGCGCGGTGAGGGCAGTGGCCGCGGTCGAGATCGTCAACGTCCGGACGACAATCTCACGGAGGGTGCGGTCGAGCACGAGGTCGGCGTAGTGCGCCACGGTGAACGGGCCGCCGAGCGTCGCCGATCCGTCGGCGGCCAGGCTCCGGAGGACGATGCCCGCCATAGGCCACACGAAGAAGACGACGAAGACGACCACCAGCGGCACGAGCGACAACGTCCGGCCAGGCGTCACGGAGCGAGCCGACGTCGGCGGAGCCGACGAGCGGGTCGTCGTGGTGCCTGCCGCGCTACGAGCCACGGGAGTCCACCCGGTCACAGAGAGCCACGCCATGCTCCGCCGCGGGCCGCGCTAGCTCGGACTTGATCGGCCCGAATGTCAGTGTGCGCGGGAATTCGTCGCGGAACTGGATATAGCGGGGGATCTTGTGCTTGGCCAGCTGACTGAGGCAGAAGTCGATGACTGCGGACTCAGTCAGGCCGTCCGCGTCCCCGGCGGGCTGCAGGAAGGCGCGGTCTTCCTCGCCGCGGACGTCGTCCGGCTCGGGCATCACAGCCGCGTCGGCGACGATCTCGCCCTCGTGACCCGATGGCACGTCACGCCCCTGGTCGTCGGCGATCCGCAGATCGACGTCGGGGCAAGGCGGCTTGTTGGACCCCTTGCCCACCATGGCCTCGGCGGGCTCCATCGACATGGCCGTCAGGATCCCCGCCTCCGTGAGGCCACAGAACTCCCGCCAGGGCACGCCTCCAACGGTCGACGAACTCCCGGTCGATCATTGGCGGGACGTCGGTCCCGGACACGAGGTTTACCCGGTGTGCCATGTCGTGGGGGCTTTGTTCCTTGGCCAGCAGCATGCTGGGCATGCCGCCCGCCGCGTACACCTGGGCGACCCGGAAGCGGCGGATCGTGTCCCAGAACCTGGCGGCGCTGAACTTCCGTGTCGCGACCATCGTCGAACCCGCTCGCAGGGCCGAACTTCGCGGAGGGGCCCATGGTGTTGAGGACGACCTCGCACTCGGAGAACACCTCACGCAGACGTGCGGGATCCGTCGCGTCCAGATCGACGGCCACGCGCGGTGCGCCCACCTCGTCTGCCAGCTGGCGGGTCCGTTCGATGTTGAGATCCGCGACCAAAAGCCGGGTCACGGTGCCCAACCGGGCGATGTAGCGAACCGCCCAGCGTCCCATCGACTCGGCTCCCCCGACGACCACGACTGTGGGCGAGTGCTCGGTCTGCAGATCGGTCATGAGGGCCCTCCGCTCAGTTTATGGAATGGCGGATCTCGACGCTAGGCGCTATGCACGGAGCGCACATCCCCCATCTGTCCGTGGCCGGCTGGATCGGACCGTTGGTCCTTCGAGGGCTCGGCGCGGGGTGCACACGTCGGCGCACAGGGCCGCACCCGGCTGCGACACCACGCCGAGCCGGTCACGGCGAGCGGTCCCCGTCACGCTCCCACCCGGGCTCGCGTCGGCCGATGGCCGCCGTGGTGCCCGGATCGAGGCATCGTTGTCATCCCACCGCACTCACGGAAAGCGGTACCGTGAAGCCCATCCGCAAGCCGCACTCACCACCCTGTACGCTGCCGCCCAAGGCCTCGACCACGCCGGGCCCGACGACGTTCTCGACCGCGCCGTAGAGGCTGCGGGCCCTTCTCGGCGGTCGTCGTCGGGTAGTTGGAAGCGAACCGCAGCTGCATCAGCCGCGTGTCGGGCAGGCTCCGGGAGCAGGCACTTGGCGAGCACGGCGGCCGCCGCGATGTCGTCGGCGGGTCTGCAGAAGCATGACGGTGGTCGTCACGGCTTCGTACGCCTTTTGGGAACGGACGGGCGTGCGGCGGGCGTCGGGAACCTGTTTGCCAGCGGCCCTGCGCTGAAGCCGTGAACAATGACGCTGACCAGCACGGTGAGGGAGATGATCGCCACGACTTCCCGTCCGGCGTCGTGGAGGTCCTCCAGGGTCAGCAGGGCGAAGATGACCGAGGCGAGGCCGCGCGGGCCGAACCAGCCGATGAACACGACGGAGTACCGATCGAATCCGGCGCCGAGCAGCGCCAGTGCAACTGGCAGCATGCGTACGAGCGTGAGGCTCAGGCCGACATAGGCGATCATGGTCCAGCTCAACTGGTCGCCGATCACGGGTACGGCCAGCGCGCCGAAGACGAGCCAGCTGATCATCGACGTCAGGGCTCCAGACGCCTCGACGAAGTGGACCTCCTTGTCGCCGCCGCGTCCTGCCACGTTGCCGAAGACCAGGCCACCCACGAAGGCGGCGACGAAGCCATTGCCGTCGACCAGCACGGCTCCGGTGTAGGCGACCAGTGCCAGGGCCAGAACGGCTGGACCGCCCAGCTCCTCGGGCAGCCAGCCCCGCTTGCGGGCACGCCTGCTGGCAACGCCGCCGAGGCCGCCGATCGCGACGCCGACAAGGACACCCACGAGCAGTTCCAGGACGGCGCGGCCCGGGCTCTCCACGCCGCCGACTCCCTCGCTCGCCGCGACCCCGGCGATGGCCAGGATGACGATCGGGGTGGCGATGCCGTCGTTGAGTCCGCTCTCGACGTTGAGTGCGCGACGAACGGTGGCGGGGACGCGAGGGTTCGACATCACGGTGGCGCCGAGAGCAGCATCCGTCGGTGCCAGCGCGGCGCCGAGCAGGAGGGCGGCCCATGGATCGAAGCCGAGGACCATCATCGCGGCGGCCGTTCCCAGCCCCATCGTGAGCGGGAGCCCGATTCCGAGCAGCCGGGCGTACGTGCCCAGATCCCGGCGGAACTGGCTGAACAGGACCTTCGATGCATCGCCGAAGAGGACCAGGACCAGCGTCACCTCGGCGATCGCCTTGACCAGCTCGGGTTCTGCTCCGAGATCGAGGTCGAAGACCTCGGCGAGCGCATAGCCGGCGGCGACGAACACGATGGGTGCGGTGAGTCCGACGCGTCCGAGCCGGCCGGAGAGGAGGCACCAACCGAAGATCGTGGCGAGCGCCAGGCTCAGGGGCAGGGCTTCCATCCGACATCTCTCCGATCCGGGCTTGGTCAAATCCAACCGCCGAAGTCCCCGTGTCGAATCATGCGGATCGGGTGAAACAGAGGGGTTGCCAGGCGGCTGACTCACCGACCGACAGGCGCGGCCTCGCTGGTGCCGTGTCAGTTCCCGCTCAGGTCTCGGTCGCACTTGCACCGGCCTTGCCCCGTTTCACCGCTCCGATGATCACCTGAATGCCGAGTCCCACCACCACGACGTCCAGCAACATCTGGGCGGTGACGACGAGACGGGCCGCCCCCTCTTGTGCGGAGATGTCGCCGAACCCGACGGTCGCGAAGACGGTGACCGTGAAGTAGAGCGCGTCCGATCGATCCAGGGGTTCGGTGAAACGAGCCGCGTCGTCGAGGCTCAGGATGAAGTAGGTGGACGCGAAGAAGAGCAGGAACAACGGAGTCGTCGACGCGAGGGACTGGACCGCACGGATTCCCGGATAGCTCGATCGGATGATGGCCCGCAGCTGCCAAGCGATCATCCCGGCGAGCAACGCGACGCCGAGGGTCACCTGGGCGACCACGTATTCGTCAGACCTGTGAGTGAAGGGCAGCACGTAGTAGAGGGCGACCATGACCACCGATGTCAGCAGCGCCCGCAGCAACCCTCGCGCGATGAGCCATCGCCGCTGCCGAGAGGTCAGGTCTTCCATGAGCTCAATCTCCGATCAGCTCGGCTCGGCCTGCTCGACCAGCAGGTCCCGCCGTCAGCCAGAGGGAGCCGTCGTCTTCGCGGCAGGACGGTGGTCGTCAGCGCCGCGCGGCAGTGGTCACTTCCTGACGTGCGCGCGACCGCACCGAGCATGCGTCGAATGCTGCGTGTAGCGCAGCTTCATCCATTGCGTCGGCTGCCCCGATGACGACCATTCGCGTCCGCGGAGTTCGACCATCCCATTCATGCTCGACCTCGATGTCGACCCGCTTCCCGACGGCTTGGAGGATGACGCGGCGGTCTGGCTCTTCGGTGGCATGAATGACGCCCTTGCATCGGTAGACGCTGGCCGGCAGCTTGCGCACCGATTCCCGCAGCGCATCAAGGGACAGAGGTGCATCCGTTTCGTAGCTCCACGTCCTGAAGACCTGCGAGTGGTCGTGCCGATCGTCATGATCGTGATGCACGGCTGGATCATCACAGTCCTGAGAACCGTGGAGGGCGGCGAGCACGTGGGCTATCGAGCTGGGAGGGGTCGAACCGGCCGACCGACAGCAGGATCTCCAGGGGTACGTCTCCACCGGATGACTCGACCAGTCGGTAGCGGTGGAACCGTTCGTCGAGCCATGCCTTGATCTGCTCGATCTCCTCCCGCGTGACGAGGTCGACCTTGTTGAGGATGAGCATGTCGGCGAAGGCGATCTGGCGGAGCTTCAGCTCCATCATCTCCGGTGCCGCGAACACCTGCTCCGCATCCACGACGCACATGATGCTGTCCAACCTGATGCTGTCCCGCAGGCCTTCGCCCATGAAGGTGAGGGCGATGCTGGACGGCTCGGCCACTCCGCTGGCCTCGAGGAGGATGTACTCCGGCTGCTCGGGGCGCGTCATCACCTGAGTCACGGCCGTGACCAGGTCGTCGCGGACGTTGCAGCAGACGCAGCCGTTGGCGAGGCTGATGATGTCCCCGCCGCCCTCGACGCCGACGACGAGGTCGGCGTCGATGTTGATCGAGCCGAAGTCGTTCACCAGGACCGCGATGCGAAGGCCGTGATCGCCGGAGAGGATGCGGTTCAGCAGCGTCGTCTTGCCCGCGCCGAGAAACCCCGTCAACACGGTGAGCGGGATGGCTTCGCCGGCGGTTCGACCGGTGCCGGCCGTCACTGCTCCCTCCCAGGACGTGCGCACGCGCAGGTGCCGTCGTGATCCATCACTTCTCCGCCTGCTCGATGGCCCCGACGACAGCTGCCAGCAGGTCCTCCTTGGCCTCGAGCTTCTCCTGCATGCGGCGCAGCTTCGGGAGGGCTATCTCGCGGACGTCGATCGTGAAGTCCGCCGGGAAATCGGTCTCCCGCTCCCGATACAGGTCCGGCGGGTAGTACAGCTTCGGGTCGATCTCCCGGTTGTTGACCTCATCGTCCAGGACGTCGGACACCCGATGCCGCGGCGTCGGGAACGTCACCTTGAGGTTGGCCGGGGTCAGGTCGAACAGCTGCGCCGCCTCCCTCGGGGTCGGGCGGGACATGTTGCCGGCGTCGGGGATCACGGCCTTGCGGGTCCAGATCGAGTCCTTGTCGACGTTGACGACCACCACGTCGGGCGCCCCGAACTGGAAGAGCCCGTCGTAGTGGTGGCGGATTCCGGCGACGATCTCCGGGACCAGCTCCTCGTCGAACGACGTGTGCGTGACCATCGCGAGGCGCGGCTGGATCTTGTCGAACATGTAGCCGACCGCGTAGTGGACGCTGTGCGCCTGGTCGATCGTGTTCGTGAGCATCAGGGGTGGCATGCCGAACTTCAGCGCCTGGAGGTTCCCGGTGTCCGGTTGCACCTCGGTCACGAAGACGTCCACCCCCTGGGACAGCTCCACGGTGAGCTCGTCGGGCCGCCCGTCCCCGGTCCAGACGAACGACAACCCGTTCCAGTCGAGCCGGTAGGCCGACGCGCCGTCCTTGGTGTGCGAGCGTCGCCAGTGGCGAATGGTCACGCCATCCTGCTCGTAGCAGATGCCGTTGTCGTCGCGGTGGTCGAACTCGTTGACCTCGACCTCGTAGCCGTCGCCGACCGGGCAGGCGTTGAAGGAGTCCGTGTGCCAGTGGGTCATCATCTTCATGCCCTCGATCATGTGCTTGATGCCGTCCTTCTCCGTGCGGCCCGACGGCCCGTGCACGCGCAACGGCTTCCAGCGCCCCACCCAGGGCGCGAACGCGTAGAGATAGGGCAGATCCGCGTAGTGGTCCACGTGCAGGTGGGTGAAGAAGATGTCGTTGACCGTCGGCAGCGGAACCGCCATCGCGATGATGTTGCGCATGCATCCGGAGCCGAAGTCGAAGAAGAACCGCTTCCCGTTGCCGAGCTCGACCATGATGCAGGTGCCGGCCTGGGACTTCGTGACCGGGATCGGCGTGCTGCCGATGAAGGAGATCCGCATCTCGTCGGGACCGAGCTCCTCCTGCCCCGGGTAGTAGAGGTTGTTGCTGGCCAGGTCGGGCGTCGGTCGGTAGTACGGCGGAAGCGTGATCCCGCCGCTCGGAACGCCACCGTAGGGGTTTCCGGTCCCATTCGTCGTGTGTGTCATGGTCGCTCTCGCTCTCTTGGTGGTGGTGATGCCTTGCTTTCGTTCATTGCCGGGCTTTCGTCCCAAGTCGCTCCCGAGACTCATCGTCAGGTCGTGGAGATGCGGCTCACGACGACGAATCAGGAACCGGCCAGGCGTGCTGGAAGGCCAGGATGTGGTCCCCGAACTCCGAAGCCACGAAGGGCGACTCGAGCGTGATCGACCCGATGTAGACCCTCTCGGCGGTCGGGCTCGCCTTGCCGTACATCCGGTACAACGGCGTCTCGGCGGGGATCTCGGCCAGGATCTCCCGGAAGTCCGCGGTCGACGCAGGGTCGTTGCGGACCTCTTCGGTGCCGTACAGGTACACCAGCTCCGGCGCGCACGCCTGCTCGACCTCTGTCCCGTCGTTCGTCACCACCGCCAGATGGTCCAGACGTTGCAGCTCGATCGGGTGCGAGATCCGGGAGAGCCAGAACCTGAGGAGCGGCAGCATGAGGGTGTTCGGGAAGGCGCCGGGCTCCAGGGTGTGATTGGTCGGGGCGCGTTCGAAGAAGTCCCTGCTTGCCTGCTTGTCGAGTGACTGGTGGACCAGCAGGTTCTGGGACGGATGCGGGCCGTCGAGCAGGAACTTGAAGGCGGCAGCCGGGCTGTAGTTCGGCATGCCCACCGCCAGCGATGCCCGCACGAAGCCCACCGCACCAGTGCTCGAAGATGCCCGTGAACGGGTGCTCGCCGTCGGCGTCGAATCGCATCTTCGCGACCGTCCCGTAGGTGTGGAACGCCTTGGCACGCGGCGGGCGCACATCGTCGTCTCTTCTCGAATGCCTCGCGCAGGAAGGCGCGCTTCGCGAGCCGGCGCATCGTCTGGGAGTTGGTGACGCGCGCCGAGGGAAGCGGCTGGTAGGGCGACGCGGAGATCAGCTCCCAGAGCGTGTCCTGCTTCTTCCGGGCTGGAGCATCCCGGAACTCGGCCGACGTCACTCGTGCCCGCGCCGCCTCGTACTGCTCCTGCGCGCTCGAGGCTCCACTCGTCGACGAGACCGGCCGTCCTCAACAGACTGTCGTCGTGCGTAGCCCCCGCGATCCACTTCAGGGCCGTCATGCTCGGCAGGAAGCAGTACGGCGACCGCCTTGGTCGTGATGAACCGCGAGAATCCGGTCATCTTGAGTGGCAGGGCCGCCGTCCTGGGGGATCTCGAAGATGCTCCCGGCCGGATCGTTGGCACCGATGAGGACATCCTTCGAGCCCGGGTTCAGCCTCACCCGGCCCGCGAACGAGCCCGCCTCGACCCACTCCCTCAACACGAACTCGTACTGGTTCTCGATGTAGGTGTTGACGAAGTAGCCCAGGAGGCCGCGCTCGACACCGTCGTAGGGGACGCTGGGGTCGTACACCGGACCGTAGGGCATGCCTCGGCGAATCAGTCGGTGCCCGTTGTTGCTCCCCCCAGGTGATCCCTGGCCCTGGATCGGTTGGCCCCGCGGGTTGACGCGGCGAATGTGCGCGCCGACGGGACAGCGCAGCCCTTGCGGGTCACCCGAGCCGTCGTGGTTCACGTAGTCGAAGTCGTTGAGCTGTTCCGCGGTCAGGCCCCCGGGAGGCGAGTCGGTGTCCGGGGAGAGCGCCAGGGGTACGCCGTTGCGCCAGCGGCCGCAGATCTTGGCGGCCAGCAGCTCCGGGTCGATCTGGTCCTTGTTCGCCTGGAGGAAGTTCTCGAATCCGACGACGTCCTGTTCGATCATCTTGAACACGCCGAAGCTCCCGTTGCGCCACAGGCCAGGCGGACTCGGGAGGCTGTAGCTGTCGGCGTCCTCGGACAGGACGAAGAGCCACGGCTCGCACTGCTCCTGATGGTCCGGGGGCACCGGCTCCGGACCACCGCGGATCGGCGGCGTCACGGTGATGCCGTCGGTGTACCCGAAGTGCGTCTTCGGAACGGGCACGGGCTGCCCGTCGATCTCTTCGGTCATGACAGCGCCGTCGAACTGCGACAGGAGCTCGAAGGCGTCGCCGTCCTTGAAGAGCGTCAACAGCCGGTCGCTGTAGGTTTCCCGCACCTCCGGGCTCAGGGCGTAGAGCGCCACCATGACGTGGTCGTCACCCGTTCCGAACCCGCCCACCCAGTGTTCCGGTCCGCTGTCTCCGTGGTCGCCGACCCTTTCCGCCCGCTGCGCCGCCCCCTCGACGAAGGCGTCGAAGGATCCGGACGGAATCGGCGGCAGGCGATCCGTGACGCCCAGCGCCGCCAGCCCGGGCCACGTGATGCCGACGTTGAGGCAGTAGTCCGGCTTCCGCTTCGGCGAGCTCGACGGGTCGTCGACTGGTCCTGGCGTCGCCACGTGCCAGTCCTCGGCGGTCGTGATCTGCGGCGCGTCGCTCCTCGTCGCCGGACGTCAGCCGTCCCAGTACGGCGCGGGCCGCGGTCGGATCTCACCACCTTCAGGAGGAAGTAGCGCACGGTCGGCATGCGATAGCCGCGAACGATGATCCCCTGGATGTCGGGCAGTTCCAGCGTGTCCATCACTCACCTCGGGCTCGTGGCGCCCATGGGCCGGCGAGAAGCGCCTTGACGTCCTGGACCTGCAGGCCGGGATAGCCGGAGTAGAAGGCGAGTGGCGTCAGGTCGTGCTCCTTCACCCACGTGGAGAAGGTCCCTGCGTTCTTGGACGTGGGAGTCGGTGGCGGATTCTTGGTGAACCGGAACAGGAGGTCGAACGCCGGTCCGAGCTGGTCGGCGAAGTCCTGGGCGTACTTGTCGAACGGACCGTCGTAGACGGTGAAGAAGCCGACCTGGTTGTGCGGCAGCTTCACCAGGTGCGCGAAGTGGACAGTGCCGACGGCGTCACCGCCCTTGTTGAGGTAGCGAGGCAGGACGCTGGAAGGCTGCTCCGACGGCGATGATCGACGAGGCGACTCTTCATCGGCATGATGACGAGCAGTGGAAGCTGCTGCGCGCCCGCCACGTCGAGCTCGACGCCGGCCTGCTCGGCCTGCGGACCTGATCTGCCGTACCGTCGCCCCGGGATAGGCCGAGTAGGCGTAGTCCGCGATCGGCGGGATCGGATGCGCTCTCGCCCACGCGACGAACGCCTTCGCGTTGCTCGCCACCGGAGTCGGTGGTGCGTCGCTCACGTGCCGCGAGCATCGGATCCAGGACGGGACCGAGATGACGGGCAAGGTCTTCGAGGACGTCGTCGAGTCGCCCGTCGAAGTCGGCGAGGAGGTAGACCGCCTCGTCGTCGACGGAGATGAACCGGCAGTAGTGCAACGTGCCCGATCGCGTCCGCCGCGTCGTAGAGCGCGGTCTGCAGGGCGGCCATCGTGTCGCGAACCGCAGAGCTGGCGGCGCGAGACCTCAGCGGAAACTCGAGCGTGAGATGTCCCTGGCTCCGTCCAGTTCCGCCCCGACATGGACCTTGTGCTCCTTCGGGAGGAGGAGGTTCGCAAGGTGCAGTCGAGCCTTGCGAACCATCAGGCCGACCTGCTGGGTTCCGGTCGAGGTGGTGTTCGTCATCGTTCAGTCCTCCTGCTGGTGGCTCGAGGTGTTCTGGTTGGTCGTGATGACGCGGTCCGCGTGGCCACGTGCGGCGCTCGTTCAGTCCGGTGTCGTTGTCGAAGGAACGGCGCCGGATGGCCGTCGGAGCGGCCCTCTCACCAGCGCACGGTGGTCGGCGCTGGCGGCGATCTCGATGTCGGCACCGTCCGCGGCGAAAGCGATCGATGATCGGCTTGTCGCCCACCCGCTTCACCTCGCCCTCTTTCGCCTGGCGCTCCTCCGCGATCCGGTCAACGGCGACCAGCTTGTTGGTGAGCAGCAGCGGAGCCTCGTTCCAGACGAGCACGTCGCGCACCCAGTGGCCCACTCCGCGTTTCCACTTCGGGCCGAGCCCGTCGATCTCGCCGTCGGTGACACGAATCGCTCCCACGAATGCGCCGGGCTGCCGCTTGACCCAGCGCTTCGTCCGTAGACCAGCACTGCGAACGCAACGAGGACGATCAGATCGACGCCGAGGAGGGCGAGCAGCGCGATCAACATCTCGCGCCTCCGGGCATCGGGTGTCGCGCCGTGCGTCCGCATTGTCGAATTCATGTCGATGCTCTGTTCGCTCGCCGTACGTTTCTCAGTGAGTTCTTGCTCAGATCCCACCGGGAATGGGACGCCGTCGCATCATTCAGATCGCATGAAACGGTTGCGCACCGCGCCGTCGTCACTGCGGAATCGGCCGACGTTGCCAGGCTCCGTCCTCGCGGAACCTCACCCATGAGGGGTGAGGCACGGCGAGGGCCAGCCGTGGGTAGCATCGACTGTGACCGCGGATGACCGGACGAGAACCTCGCGGGCTGCCGAGCTCGACCACCTGCTGCTCGACGCCAAGCTCTCGATCCCGCAACCTCGCTCAGGTGCGGTCAGTCGCGCCGATCTGATCGAGGTCGCCCGCGCCAGCGACGCCCGGGTGGTCGGGGTGACCGCACCCGCGGGCTACGGCAAGTCGACCTTTCTGGCCGAGTGGGCGATCGCCGACGATCGTCCTGTCGCATGGGTGTCCCTGGACCGCTTCGACGACGACCCCGCGGTGCTGCTCGGCTGCTGGCGTCGGCCTACGCTCGGGTCTCGCCGGACAGCGCGGATCTGGTCGCCGACATGGGCGGGCTGGGCGTCTCGGTGCTGGGACGCGCGGCACCGCGCCTGGCCTCGGTCCTGAGGTCGAGCCCGGTGCCGTTCGTGCTCATGGTGGACGACCTTCACGAGCTCCGGTCCCCCGCATGCCACGACGTACTGGGCGTCGTGATCTCCGGGATTCCTCGAGGCTCACAGCTGGTCGCGGCCAGCCGCACCGAGCAGCCTCACCTGCCGCGACTCCGGGCTTCGGGTGACACGCTGGAGTTCGTTGCGAGCGACATGGCCCTGGACGCAGCCGGGGCTGAGCAGGTCTTCGCGCAGCGAACATGTGGACGTCACTCCCGACGAAGCTGCGGCCGTGACCGAACGGACCGAAGGGCTGGCCGGTCGGGCTCTATCTCAGCGCGGTGATCGCGCGCGACAACGGCCATGCGCTGAACGTGTCCGGCGACGATCCGTTCGTGGCCGACTACCTGTACCGCGAGTCGCTGAGTCAGCTGCCGGAGCAGAGTCAGCGGTTCTTGCGACGCACCGCGCTGCTCGATCCGCTCTGTGCATCGCTGTGCGATGCGGTCCTCGGTGAGTCGGGCAGCCAGGAGCAGCTGCGTGACCTCGAGGCGTCGAACCTCTTCCTGATCCCGCTCGATCGGCGGCGCGAGTGGTATCGCTACCACGCGCTGTTCCGCGAGTTCCTGCTCGGCGAGCAGCGTCGCATCGAGCCCGAGATCATCCCGAAACTGGATCTGCGAGCCGCCGACTGGCACGAGTCCCATGGATCTCCTGAGATGGCCCTCGAGCACCTGCTGAACACGACTGAGACAGACCGCTGCGTTCAGCTGATGACGGCGTTGATGCTCCCGACCTACCAGGTCGGGCGGATGTCGACGGTGCGGCGCTGGCTGTCCGCGGTCGGCGACCCCGCGATCGAGCGCTATCCCCCGCTCGCCGTGCTGGCTGGCTGGCTGGCGGTCTTGAACGGGGAGACCACCGAAGCGCAGCGGTGGGCGGCGATCCTCGACGCTTCGTCGTTCGAGCTGGTGCCGGCGGACGGCACGGCGTCGTTCGACTCCTCGCGCGCCATGCTACGAGCCGTCATGTGTGAGACCGGTCCCGAACAGATGCTGGCCGACGCGACCTTCGCGGTCGCCCAGGAGCCGCCGTGGAGCCCGTGGCGAGACACCGCGCTGTGCGTCCACGCCGAGGCTCTTCTGCTCACCGGAGACATCGACGAGGCATGCGCAGTGTTCGCTGAGGCATGCACCGCCGCAGCGACCACCGGCAACGCCGGTTCGCTCGTCCTCAGCGAGGCCGAACTGGCACTGGTGGCGATGGACCACGGCCGGTGGGCGGAGGCCGCCGAGCGCGTGGAACGGGCACGAGCAGCCATCGACGAGCACCGGTTGCACGACTACGCCATCATCGTGCTCGCCTTCGCCGGCCGCAGCGCAGCTCGAAGCTGCATCGCGGCGATCCGGAGGAGGCGGACCGTCAGCTCACGCGGGCGATGCGCGTGCGCCCATCGTGCACGATCGCGATGCCGTACATCGCCGTGCGGTTGCGGCTCCGGCTCGCCAAGGTGTTCCTGGCCAAGGGCGAGCGGGTCACCGCTCGGCACCTGCTGCGTGAGATCGAGGACATCCTGCTCACCGCCCGGACCTGGGGGCGCTCGTCGACGAGGTCGCCGAGTTTCGCGAGATCCTCATCTCGAGCTCCGCAACCGGGAGCCACCGGGGGATCGCCCCTCACTCCGGCCGAGCTTCGACTTCTCCCGTACCTGCAGACCCATCTCACCATCGGCGAGATCGGCGAACGACTGTTCGTCTCCCGGAACACGGTGAGCTCGGAGGTTGCCTCGATCTATCGAAAGCTCGGCGTCTCCTCGCGCAACCACGCCGTGGAGCAGGCGATCTCCATCGGGCTGCTCGGCGGGTAGCCGAGCTCACAGCCTCGACGGATCCTCCAGGGAGTCGTTGACGTCGTACCCCAGCGCCATCGCCACGTTCGGGGCCGCCGCGACCGCGCACGGAAGCCCGACGATGGGAATGACGCCGAACAGCACGTCGACGATCTCGGCGGCCGTCGCGCCCGCGTCGACCGCGGCATCAGCCTGCGCTGCATAGGACGGCACGGCGCCACCGACGGCGACCAAGCGCGGCCAGGCGGACCAGGGACAGGGTACGAGCATCGGTCACGGGATCGAGCCACGCGACGTCGACGTCGGCGTCGGCCGACGGCTCGTCGGTCAAGTCGGCAGTCATTGATGGCAAGCCGGAGCAACCGATCGGTGTAGTCCAAGACGGACCCCTCTTTCCAGCACGTCCCCCCGGACGAGATCGTCCCGTACCCGGACCGGCACGCCTGATCTGCGGGGCAGTGCTCAGCACCATCCAAACGGCGAAGCGACGCCGCCTGCATCACACAGATCACGTGATCCTCGTCGACTCCGATGAGCGCCTCCTTCGAGAAGCGGGCTTCATGCCTTCTGTGTGAAGACAGTCGGGGGCGTCGGGCCCGAGGATCGCTGTGAGTAGAGCCCAAGCTCTTGCTACGCACGAAAGGACGACGGCAATGACCGAGCAGAGGACATCGGACTACGTACGAAGGTCGCGCAGGCCAAGGAACCCAGCGGCTGGGCGACCGGCTTCATTCTGTTCGCAGGCGTGATGATGATCATGGCCGGCAGCTTCCAGGCGTTCTCCGGTCTGGTCGCGGTTTTCGAGGACGAGTTCTACGTGGCCACCCGGGAGTACGTCCTGCAGTTCGACGCGACGACCTGGGGCTGGATCCATCTGCTGCTCGGAGCTAACGGTGGCGTTCGCGGGATGCGCGGTGCTCGCAGGCAAGACCTGGGGCCGGGTGATCGGCATCATGCTGGCTAGCCTGAGCGCCCTGGCCAACTTCGCCTTCCTCCCCTACTACCCGTTCTGGGCGATCACGGTCATCACGCTGAACGTCTTCGTCATCTGGGCGCTGGCAGTCCACGGACGCGATCTCGCCGCCTGACGGATCGATTCTCAGCGCCCTGGTGCGCAGGCGCCACGGAACGACGTGAGCCGCTGCTTGACGCAAGGCCACGACCCGAGGAGTGCCCGATGACCGAATCAGCACCCGCATCGACGTCCGCGCGGCCCGCGGTGCTCCCGCGGCGAGAGGGATCGCCGCGGCCGCTCTGCCTCGTGCTCGCAGCGCTGCTGACCACACCGGCGGCCCTCGCGTACTGGGGCCAGCGCACCGTGAACGACACCGAGCGCTACGTCGACACCGTCGGTCCGCTGGTGGCCTCCCCGGAGGTGCAGGACGCGATCGCGACCAAGGTGACCGGCGCTCTCGAGAAGCAGGTCGACGTCGAGGCGATCCTCAGCCGAGGCCTTCGCAGGTGTCATCACCGAGCGCCCGCGACTCGAGGCCCTGGTCGGGCCGCTCGCCGGCGCCATCTACGGGCTGATCGACACCCAGGTCCGGGAGTTCCTTGCCTCGGACGCCTTCGAGGATTTCTGGGTCACCGCGAACACCAGGCTCCAACA
>CAVZAZ010000015.1:0-177906 GCA_963773355.1 uncultured Actinomycetota bacterium
CCGTCTGGGGCACCAACTGGGTCGCTCGACGCGAGCACGCAGAGGTCACGCGCACGCTCGAGACGCAGTGGGAGGAGGGCGATGCGCGGCAGTCACCCAGGCAGGTGCCGAAGGGCGACGCATCCGCCCTTGTGCGGATCCCGAGGTTCGGCAGGTCCTATGTCGTGCCCGTGATCGAGGGGTCACCACCGACGACCTGGCCCTGGCTTCGGGCACTTCATCGATTCGGCCGACCCAGGGCAGGTCGGGAACTACGCGCTGGCCGGGCACCGCGTCACGCACGGCGAGCCACTGCGCCGGATGCCCGACCTGCAGCCCGGCGACGAGGTCGTCGTGGAGACCGAGATGCAGAGCACGTCTACCGGATCGACACGAACCCCGAGGACCTGGTCATCCCCTTCACCGGCACCTGGGTGCTCGACCCGCTGCCGAAGAACCCGCAGGCCGGGGGCCCCAGCCGGCGCAGAAGCGGGGCAGCGGCTGATCACGTTGACCACGTGCTCGGAGATCTTCCACACCGACGACCGGATGATCGCGTTCGGGCACCTGGTCAGGACGACCGAGAAGGAGCGGTAGCCTCCGCCGCATGGAACCGAGGCCCACCACCGACGCCGACCTTGCCCGCGACGTCGACGCCTGCTGTCGCCTCACCGGAGAGTTCACGCTCCGGTCGGGCCAGGTGGCGACGGAGTACTTCGACAAGTACCTCTTCGAGGCCGATCCCGCCCTGCTGGCGCGGGTCGTGGACCAGATGATCGACCTCGTGCCCGAGCGCACCGAGCTGCTCGGCGGGCTGGAGTTGGGCGGTGTTCCGATCGCGACGGTGCTCAGTGGGCGTACGGGGCTGCCGGCGTTGTTCGTGCGCAAGCAGGCCAAGACGTACGGCACCTGCAAGCTCGCCGAGGGTCCGGACGTGTCCGGCCGCCGGGTGACCCTGGTGGAGGACGTCATCACGACCGGCGGCGCCGTACGCGATGCGACGCGTGCACTGCGTGCGGCCGGCGCGGTGGTGGAGACCGTGGTCTGCGCGATCGACCGCAGTCCGGAGGGGGAGAACCCGCTCGCCGATGTGGACCTGGAGGTCCGGCCGGTGCTCACGAAGGCCCAGCTGGACGCGGCCTCTGGCACTGCCTGAGCTCTACTCCCGCTCCGGCCCGGTCCGGCGCGGGGCACCGACTGCCCGGCGATGTCGATGTCCGGCCGGCCGTCGTGGTCGCGGTCCTCGGCCTCGGGGCTCGAGGTGCGCTTGTGCCGCCACCACTCGTAGGCGATCGGCACGACCGAGAAGGCGATGATCGCGAAGATCGCGTAGTCGATGTTGTCCTTCAGCCACGGGAACGTCTGGCCGAGGAAGAAGCCGAGCAGGGTGATGCTCGACCACCCACCCGACGGCTCCGATCGCGCTCCACATGAAGAAGCGCCGCCGTTCCATCCGGGTGACGCCGGCCACGACGGTGATGTAGGTGCGCACGAACGGCACGAACCGGCCGATCACCAGCGCCTTGTTGCCGTGCTTGTCGAAGAACGCCGAGGTCTGGTCGAAGTACTTGCGCTTGAGGATCCGCCCGTCCCGGTCGTAGAGCGGCGGACCGATCCAGCGACCGATCTCGTAGCCGATGACGTTGCCGGCGAACGCGCCGATCGACAGCACCACGAGCGCGAACACCAGGTTGGCCGCGTGGCCGCCGGGGATGATCTCGATCTTGCCGCCAGCGATGAACAGGCCCATCGCGAACAGCAGGCTGTCGCCGGGGAGGAACGGGAAGAACAGCCCGCACTCGACGATGATGATGACCAGGCTGACCCAGAAGAACAGGCCACCGAACTCGCTGAGCAGCCAGTTGGGGTCCATCCAGTCGAGGCCGAAGAGCAACGGCTGCAGGCTGGTCACTGAGCGAGCGTATCCGGGCCGGCCTGACCGGAGCGTGTCGCTCTACCCTTGCCGCTGTGAGCGCAGAGGTCCCGCAGACGTGCCCGAGGAGCAGCGTGCGCCGTACGACCCGATGCCGCACGGTCCCGAGGAGGTCGGCGTCGGTCCGTGGGAGGGACCGCTGCCGCAGGGGGAGCAGTACGACGCGGACCTGCTGGCCGCGGTGACCGGCGCAACGTGGTCGACCGGTACCGCTACTGGACGATGGAGGCGATCGTCGCCGACCTCGACACCCGGCGCCACGACTTCCACGTCGCCATCGAGAACTGGCAGCACGACTTCAACATCGGGACGATCGTGCGCACCGCCAACGCGTTCCTTGCCGCAGAGGTGCACATCGTCGGCAAGCGCAGGTGGAACCGCCGCGGCGCGATGGTGACCGACCGCTACCAGCACGTGCGCCACCACGAGACCCCCGACGCCCTCGCCGCCCACCTGCACGAGCGGGGGGTCGGCCTGATGGGCGTCGACAACCTGCCGGGCTCGGAGCACCTCGAGACGTGGGAGATGCCGAGGTCGGTGTGCTTCCTGTTCGGCCAGGAGGGCCCGGGACTCTCGGAGGAGGCGCGCCGGGTCTGCGACGGCACCTTCTCGATCGCCCAGTTCGGCTCGACCCGCTCGATCAACGCCTCCGCGGCGGCAGCGATCGCGATGCACACCTGGATCAGCAGGTACGCCGACCTCGGCGCCGCCTGGCGCGGCTAGGCGCCAGCCCGGTGGTTGAGGAGCGAGCGAAGCGAGCGTCTCGAAACCACTCACGAGACCCGATCCCTCAGGACCGCCCGGGACAGGCACCGGATGAACTGGTCGCCGGCCTTCCAGCCGGCCCGGCTCGGCGGCTGCCAGTAGCCGCCGTCGCCCATCAGCTGCTGGCAGCGGGCCCGGGCGGCTGCGGTGTACGCGGCGGCGTCGGGGTAGGCGCTCCCCGAGGCGGCGTACACCGCCTCGACCCGGAAGGCGTGCGGCCGGGAGCACGAGACGTCGGCGCCCGTCTCGGTCTGGCAGACGCGCAGGGACTCCGGCACGCCCTTCGCGAGCAGGGGCTTCGCGTCCGGCAGCGGGACCAGCTGGTCGCCGCTGCGAGCGAGGACGTCGCACCGCACCCACCGCGCGCCGCGCTCGAGCTGCGCCTGCGAGGGGGTGAACAGCGTCCAGGTGAGCAGCGAGGTGGCCCGGTCGGAGACCGTCCCGCCGGCCAGCTTCCGGTAGGCCGGCTCGCACAACCGCTTCCCGATCGCCGCGCCGCTTCGCCAGCGGCGTCTTCGCGGTGACGGCCTTCGGGAGGTAGCCCACGTGGGCGACGACGGTGGTGTGCCTGCTGCCGCACTTGACCCGCGCCCTGCTCGCGACGGACGCCAGCGACTGGGCCGATGACAGCCGGTAGCACCGTCCCACCTCCGGCGCCCCGATAGCCGGGGTCGGGCGCGGGCTCCTCCTCGACGGACTGCGACTCGCTGGGCTCTGCGGCCGCCGACGGTGCTCCTTCGCGCTCGGCCTTGGGCTCCTCGTCCTTGCCACACCCGGTCACCAGCAGCGCGACCACGAGCGCCACGGCCAGGGCGCGGCGCGAGCCGGGGTGCACGTGCGACGTGGGGGTCGGCGGTCGCGGTGAGCGGGCATGACTCTCCGGTGCTGGTGGCGCTGGCTGCTGGCAGGAGGATCCTCCCATGCTCGGCCCGGAGCCGGGCGCTGCAACAGGTTGGTCGGCACTAGGGTTGGGGGCGCAAGCTGCCGTCACCCAGAGGACTCCCGAGGAGACCGCGCAATGCCGATCGCCACCCCCGAGAAGTACGCCGAGATGCTGGACGCCGCGAAGGCGAAGTCGTTCGCGTTCCCCGCCATCAACGTCTCGTCCTCGCAGACGCTCAACGCCGCGCTCGCCGGGTTCGCCGAGGCCGGGAGCGACGGGATCATCCAGATCTCGACCGGCGGCGCGGAGTACCTCTCCGGCCCGACGGTCAAGGACATGGTGACCGGATCGGTGGCCTTCGCGGCGTACGCGCTCGAGGTGGCGAAGAAGTACCCCGTCAACATCGCGCTGCACACCGACCACTGCCCCAAGGACAAGCTGGACGGCTTCGTCCGCCCGCTGCTCGACATCTCCATCGAGCGGGTCAAGAACGGGCAGGACCCGCTCTTCCAGTCGCACATGTGGGACGGGTCCGCCGTACCCCTCGAGGAGAACCTCGAGATCGCCCAGGAGCTGCTCGCGAAGTCCGCCGACGCGCGGATCGTGCTCGAGGTCGAGATCGGCGTCGTCGGCGGCGAGGAGGACGGCGTCGTCGGCGAGATCGACGAGAAGCTCTACACCACCCCCGAGGACGCGCTGGCCACCGTCGAGGCGCTCGGCACCGGTGAGAACGGTCGCTACATGACCGCGCTGACCTTCGGCAACGTGCACGGCGTCTACAAGCCGGGCAACGTCAAGCTGCGCCCGGAGATCCTGAAGAAGGCCCAGGAGGCGGTCTCCGAGAAGCTCGGGCTCGGCGCCGACGCCGGCCGTTCGACCTGGTCTTCCACGGCGGCTCCGGCTCGACCGCGGAGGAGATCGGCGCGGCCGTCGACTACGGCGTGGTCAAGATGAACGTGGACACCGACACCCAGTACGCCTTCACCCGCCCCGTCGCCGGCCACATGTTCGCCAACTACGACGGCGTGCTCAAGATCGACGGCGAGGTCGGCAACAAGAAGGCCTACGACCCCCGCGCCTGGGGCAAGGCCGGCGAGGCCGGCATGGCCGCCCGCGTCGTCGAGGCCTGCGAGAACCTGCGCAGCGTCGGCCACTCGGTCGCCTAGGGTTCGCTCAGCCCCGGAGTGGGGGTCGTTATAATGACAGGCGGCTTGTCGGTGGAATGTGCTGACATGGACGCATGACCCCGCACCTCGCCGTGGAGGCGATCGACCTCGTCAAGCAGTTCGACGACAACACCGCCGTTGACGGCGTCAGCTTCGTGGTCCCGCAAGGCACCGTGCTCGGCATGCTGGGGCCGAACGGCGCGGGCAAGACCACCACCGTCCGGATGCTCACCACCCTGAGCCAGCCCACCAGCGGCACCGGCCGCGTCGCCGGCTACGACGTGGTCAAGGAGCCGGCAATGGTCCGGCGCAGCATGGGCCTGACCGGCCAGGCGGCGACCGTCGACGAGCTGCTCACCGCGCGGGAGAACCTCCGGCTGATCGGCCGGCTCTCCGGGATGCCCAAGGGCGAGATCGGCCCGAAGGGTGACGCGCTGCTCGAGCGGTTCTCGCTGACCGACGCCGGGGACCGGGTCGTCAAGCAGTACTCCGGCGGCATGCGACGCCGCCTCGACCTGGCGGTCAGCCTGATCGCCGCGCCGCCGGTGCTCTTCCTCGACGAGCCGACGACGGGTCTCGACCCGCACAGTCGCAACGAGCTCTGGGACGTGCTGCGCGGCCTCGTCAAGGACGGCACCACGCTCGTGCTGACCACGCAGTACCTCGAGGAGGCCGACCGAGCTCGCGGACGACATCATCGTCATCGACAAGGGCAAGGTCATCGCCGCCGGGACGCCGACGCAGCTCAAGGCCGCAGGCCGGCCGCGCCAGCGTCGTACTCACGGTCACCGACCCCGCCGACCTCTCGGCTGCCGAGGAGCTGGTGCGGCGCTGCGTCCACGGACGTGTACGTCGAGCCGGGCGCGCGTCGGGTGACCGCGCAGGCCGGCGGGCTCACGGACATGACCCGCATCGCTGACGCGCTCGCCGACAGCGGCATCGAGATCGACGACCTCGGCCTCACGCGGCCCAGCCTGGACGACGTGTTCCTCAGCCTCACCGGCCACCGTGCCGAGGAGGAGCACGGCCGACCCGGACGACCACCGATCCCGATGCCGAGAAGGAAGGGGCGCTCCGATGACGACCCTCGACCCCGTCGCGGGCAGACCGACCGCCCGCACATCCAGCCGCTCTCGCTTGCCGCGTCGTCGGCGCGGTGGTGCGTCGCAACCTGATCCACATCAAGCGGATGCCCGAGCTGCTGCTCGACGTGACGATCCAGCCGGTCATGTTCGTGCTGCTCTTCGCCTTCGTCTTCGGTGGGTCGATCGCGGTGGAGGGCTCGAACTACCGCGAGTTCCTGGTGCCCGGGATCATGGCCCAGACGATCGTGTTCGCCTCGTTCATCGTCGCGATCGGGCTGACCAACGACCTCGACAAGGGGATCGTCGACCGGCTCAAGTCGCTGCCGATCTCGCGGGCGTCGATCCTGGTCGGCCGGAGCATCTCCAGCCTGATCCACTCCAGCATCGGCATCGCCGTGATGGCCCTCACCGGGCTGCTGATCGGCTGGCGGATCCGCAACGGGTTCGTCGACGGCGTGTTCGCCTTCGGACTGATCCTGCTCTTCGGCTTCGCGATGATCTGGGTCGGTATCTGGGTGGGCTCGCTGTTCCGCTCGGTCGAGGCTGTCAACGGCTTCATGTTCACGGTGATGTTCCCGCTGACGTTCGTGGCGAACACGTTCGCGCCGACGGAGAACATGCCGAGCGTGCTGCGCACGATCGCCGAGTGGAACCCGGTCTCGGCGCTCGCCCAGGCGACGCCGCGAGCTCTGGGGCAACGGCCCGGCCGCAGCGCCGGACGCCGCGTTCCCGCTGCAGCACCCCGAGCTGTTCACGATCGGCTGGTCGCTGCTGATCACCGCCGCGTTCGCGCCGCTCGCGCTGGCCGCGTTCAGGCGTCGGTCCCGCGACTGACCGTCACGCGGGTCTCCGCGCGCACCTGGTGCATCGGCCGGGCGAAGGAGAGCGCCGCGGCGAGACCGACGAGCAGGATGGCCGCCGGGAGCAGCATCGCCTGCGCCATCGCCTCGCTGAACGGGACGATCACCTGCTGCGGCAGGTTGCCGCCGCCGGCCTCGCTCGGGGAGAAGGTCAGGCCCTGGGCGGCGAGCCGGGAGTCCATCAGCACAGCGATCGCGGCCGAGCCGAGGACGGCACCGACCTGGCGGGTGGCGTTGTAGATGCCGGCGCCGGCGCCGGCGCGGCTCATCGGCAGGTTGCGGGTCGCGGTCGCCGAGGTGGGCGCCCAGACGAACGCGTTGCCGATGCCGAGCAGCGCCATCGGCAGCAGGATCTCCCAGGTCGCCGACGTCGGGGGTCATCACCAGGCTCAGCCAGACCAGCGAGGCGCTCGCCGCGGCGAACCCGAAGGAGGTGATCAGGCGCGGGTGCACGGCGTCGGTCAGCTTGCCGACCCACGGCGCGAGCACGATCGACATCAGTGCCATCGGCACGAGCAGCAGCGCCGCCTGGGTGGGCGACAGGTCACGGACGAGCTGGGCGTAGAGCATGATCGGGAAGGCCATCGCAGTGATCGCGCAGGCCATCGCGGAGATCGCGACGCTGGCGAGGCTGAAGTTGCGGTCGCGGAACAGCGACAGCGGGACCAACGGCTCGCGCGGGTTGCGGGCCTGCCAGCCGATGAACACCGCGAACATCACCAGGCCACCGATGATCAGGGCCGGCACGGAGATCGGTCCGACGATGGTGCCCCAGTCGAACTGGTGGCCCTCCTGGATGCCGAACACCAGCAGGAACATGGCCACCCCCGACAGCGCGACGCCCAGCCAGTCGAAGCTGTGGTTGTGGGTCGGCAGCGTCGGCACGAGCCGCACGGCCAGGACGAAGCCGACGATCCCGACCGGGATGTTGATGAAGAAGATCCACTCCCAGCCCAGGGCGTCGACCAGCACGCCACCCAGGATCGGGCCGACCAGCGTCGCGACGCCGGCGGTCGCGCCCCACAGCGCCATCGCCTGGCCGCGGTGGTCGGAGGGGAAGATGCGGGTGATGATCGCCATCGTCTGCGGGGTGATCATGGCGGCGCCGAGACCCTGGAAGACGCGGGCGACGATCAGGCCCTCGATGCTGCCGGTCAGGCCGCACCAGAGGGAGGCGAGCGTGAACACGGCCAGACCGAGCAGGTAGAGGTTCTTCGGGCCGAACCGGTCCCCGAGCCGGCCGGTGATCAGCACCGGCACGGCGTACGCCAGCAGGTAGGCGCTGGTCACCCAGACCACGTCGTTCACGTCGGCCTGGAGGTCGGCGATGATCGCCGGCGTCGCGACCGACACGATCGTGGTGTCGACCAGGATCATGAAGAAGCCGATGCACAGGGCGAAGAGTGCCGGCCACGGACGCGCGTCCGCAGGCACCTCGTCCGCACCCGGCACCGCTGCGGGCGGGGTCGGAGGTCTGGTCGTCTGGGCCATGACGATAGTCAACACCTCGAGCACCGACGATCCATCCCGGACGCGAGAGCGCAATTCAGCGCTGCTTCAGCCAACGTTCGCGACAATGGGTGTCTCCCGACTCCCCGGAGGTACCCATGCGCGTACTCGTCGTCGACGACGAGCAGCGCCTTGCGCGCTCGCTGCGCGTGGGGCTGGAGGCGGAGGGCTTCGCCGTCGACGTGGCACATGACGGCGTCGACGGTCTGTGGCTCGCGCGGGAGAACGAGTACGACGTGATCGTGCTCGACCTGATGCTCCCCGGCATCAACGGCTACAAGGTCTGCCAGACCCTGCGCGACGAGAAGAACTGGACCCCGATCCTGATGCTCACCGCCAAGGACGGCGAGTGGGACCAGGTGGAGGGCCTGGACACCGGAGCCGACGACTACCTGACCAAGCCGTTCTCGTTCCCGGTGCTGGTCGCGCGACTGCGCGCGGTGGCCCGTCGGGGCGCCCGTGAGCGACCGACCCAGCTCGAGGCCGGGGACCTGCGACTGGACCCGGCGGCACGGCGAGCCTGGCGCGGGGAGGTCGAGCTGGAGCTGACCTCCCGGGAGTTCTCGCTGCTGGCGTTCCTCGCGCGCCACCAGGGCGACGTCGTCTCCAAGCGGCAGATCCTCGACGCCGTGTGGGACGTCGACTTCGAGGGGGACCCGAACATCGTCGAGGTCTACGTCCGCCACCTGCGCAACAAGATCGACCGGCCGTTCGGTCGCGAGGCGATCCAGACCCTGCGCGGCGCGGGCTACCGACTGGGCAGTGACGGTGGCTGAGGGCCGGCTCGGCCGCGCCTCGGTGCGCGTGCGTACGACGGTCGCGGCGGTCGTGGTGGTGGCGATCGCCCTGATGCTCGGGGCATTCGTTCTGGTCACGCTGGTCCGGGACTCGTTGCGCGACGGCGTGGAGACCAGTGCCGAGCAGCGGGCCTCGTCGCTCGCCGACGAGATCGAGAGCTCCGGACTGCCGGAACAACCGCGGGGGGACGACGGGACGAGACCGAGGACGACGACGAGCCCGAGGACGAGGTCTGGCAGGTGACCGACTCGTCGGGCACCGTCGTGCGCGCGTCCCAGCCGCTGAGCCGACCGCTGCCCACAGAGGACACCGACGAGGCGACGTCGCCGGGGGCCGACCACGAGCTACGTCGTGGTGACCGAGGACGCCTCGGCCGGACGGACAGGAGTACGTCGTCAGCGTGGCTGTCTCGCTCGAGGAGGTCGACGACTCGACGTCGGCGCTGGTACCGCTGCTGCTGGTCGGCGTGCCGCTGGTCCTGCTCGTCGTCGGCGGCACCACCTGGATGGTGGCCACCCGGGCGCTCGCTCCGGTCGAGCGAATCCGGCGAGAGGTCGAGCAGATCACCGGCGACCGGCTGGACCGGCGGGTCCCCGAGCCGAGCACCCGCGACGAGATCCACCGGCTCGCGCTGACGATGAACCAGATGCTCGGACGTCTCCAGGACTCACGCGACCGGCAGCAGCAGTTCGTCGCCGACGCCTCCCACGAGCTGCGCTCGCCGCTCGCGAACATCCGCCAGACGGCCGAGGTCGCGCGTGCCCATCCGGGTGCCCTGCCCGAGGGCGAGCTGGCGGACGCCGTGCTGGGGGAGTCGGCGCGGATGCAACGTCTCGTGGAACAGCTGCTCGTGCTCACCCGGGCCGACGAGGGGGCGGTCTGCGCGCACCGTCCACGACGTCGATCTGGACGACCTGGCGCTGGCCGAGGCGAGCCGGGTGCGCCGCAACGGGCTCGACGTCGACACGACCGGTGTGACACCCGGCCGGGTCCGGGGCGACCGGGCCTCGCTCGCGCAGGTGGTCCGCAACCTCGTCGACAACGCCGCACGCCACTGCCGACGGAGCGATCGCGTTGGCTCTCCGGGAGACAGGCGACCAGGTGGAGCTGGTCGTCGACGACGACGGTCTCGGGATCGCCGAGGACCAACGGGAACGGGTCTTCGAGCGGTTCGTGCGGCTCGACGAGGCGCGCGCTCGCGACGCAGGCGGGAGCGGGCTCGGGCTGGCCATCGTCAAGGAGATCGTCGCCGCCCACGGCGGGACGGTCACGGTCTCCTCCGCAGCGCTGGGCGGCGCCCGGTTCGTCGTACGACTTCCGGCCGCGGCGAATTCCCCCACCTGAACGGGCTTTCAGACGCGTTCAGGTGGGCTTCAGCGAGGTCCTTGCAGGCTGGGTCAGTACCCAGTCAGCAACCGAAAGGCACTCCGTCATGAACACCGCCAAGCTCCGCAGCAAGCGCGTCATCCTCCCCACCATCGCGGCCGTCGCAGCCCTCGGGATCGGCGGCGTGGTCTGGGCATCGACGGCGAACGCCGACCTCCAGGGCAGCGAGCGCGACCGCGTCGCCGCCGCCGCGACCGAGGCCGTCGGCGGTGGCAAGGTCATCGAGGCCGAGTCCAGCGACGACCCCGGTGAGGCCTTCGAGGTCGAGGTCCGCAAGACCGACGGCACCGAGGTCGACGTGACCCTCGACAAGGACCTCAACGTCGCTCCGCCAGGACGCCGACGACCGGGACGACCGTGACGACGCCGACGACGACCAACGACACGAGGCCGATGACGCGAACGACGCCCCCGACGCCGACGACCGCGCGCTGAGCGCCGCCGAGCGGAACTCCGCCGAGAAGGCCGCCCTGGACGCTGTCGGCGGCGGCACCATCACCGACGTCGATGCCAGCGACGACCGCGGCGAGGCCTACGAGGTGGAGGTCCGCACGGCGAACGGCACCGAGTGGGACGTCACCCTCGACTCCGCCTTCAAGGTGCTCGACAAGCGCGTCGACAACTGACGACCGGGCGGGGTGCGGGCGGCATGGGTTCGGCGTGACACGATCGGGCCATGAGTGACTCACACCTCGGCCGCGACCTCATCGCCGGCCCGCCCCCCACCCTGCTCCCCACCGACCCGGCAGCCGCCGAGCTGGAATCAGGTGGCCAGGCGCACGACGTCGTACGACGCCACCCGGAGTCACCGATCGCCTGGGCCACGCTCGCCGAGGAGTCACTCGCAGACGCGGATCTCGACGACGTGACCGCCTACGCCTACGCCCGGGTCGGGTACCACCGCAGCCTCGACCTGCTGCGTCGCAACGGATGGAAGGGCCACGGGCCGGTCCCGTGGGAGCACGAGCCCAACCGCGGGTTCCTGCGATCGCTGGCCGCACTCGCCGAGGCCGCCGGCCGCATCGGGGAGGACCACGAGCGCGACCGCTGTGACCAGTTCCTCCTCGACTCCAGCCCCGAGGGACATGCCGAGCTGACCTGAACCGGCGGGGGGTGAGACCTGGGCCACATCGGTCTAGAGTCACCTGGCATGGCAGATTTCGACCGCTCTGGCGGACCTGACAGTGCCCCTCCCACCAACTGGACCCTGATCGCGATCGCGTCGGTCCTGTTGCTGATCCCGATCGTCGCCCTTCTCTGGGTGGGCAGCTATGCGCGCGAGACCCCGAAGCTGGGCGGCTTCCCGTTCTTCTTCTGGTACCAGTTCCTCTGGGTCTTCATCTGCGCCGGGTGCACGTACGCCGCCCATCGGCTGGTCCTCGCGGCTCGCAAGCCTGGCCCCGACACCACCGGGAACCCCGGGAGTCTCGGTGAGTCCGGTCCCAGCGACGAGGAGGCCGGCCGGTGATCCCCCTCGCAGCGCGCACAGACGTCGACTGGATTTCGCTCTCCGTCCTGATCCTGCTCTTCGCGGTCGTCACGGTGCTGGGCTTCATGGCCACGCGCTTCAAGAAGGGCGACACCCTGGACTCCCTCGACGAGTGGGGGCTGGGAGGACGCAAGTTCGGCACGTGGGTCACCTGGTTCCTGCTCGGCGGTGACCTCTACACGGCGTACACCTTCATCGCCGTGCCGGCGGCGATGTTCGCGATGGGATCGGTCGCCGGGTTCTTCGCGGTGCCCTACACGATCATCCTGTACCCGATCATCTTCATCTTCATGGCGCGGCTGTGGTCGGTCAGCCACCGGCACGGCTACGTCACGACTGCCGACTTCGTCCGCGGTCGCTACGACTCGCGCGTCCTCTCCCTTGCCGTCGCGGTCACCGGGTTCGTCGCGACGATGCCCTACATCGCGCTGCAGCTGGTCGGTATCCAGGCAGTGCTCGACGTCGTCGGGCTCGGCGGTGGCGACAACATCATCGCCAAGGACCTCCCGCTGCTGATCGCGTTCGTGCTGCTGGCGGCGTACACCTACACATCGGGGCTGCGGGCGCCGGCCGTGATCGCGTTCGTCAAGGACGCGTTGATCTACCTGGTCATCATCGTGGCGATCCTCTACCTGCCGACCACCATCGACGGCGGCTGGGACGGCATCTTCGGTGCTGCCAAGGAGAAGATGGCCGCGACCAACGAGGCGACCGGGAAGCCGAACGGTGCCTTCATCCCCGCGAGCGAGCAGTTCTGGGCCTACGGCACCCTGGCTCTCGGCTCGGCGATGGCCCTGTTCATGTACCCCCACTCGGTCACCGCGACCTTGTCCTCGGAGAGCCGGGTCACGATCCGGCGCAACGCTTCGATCCTCCCGGCGTACTCCTTCGTGCTCGGTCTGCTCGCCCTCCTCGGGTGGGTCGCGATCGCGGCCGGCACCGAGCCGATCGGTGTCGACGGCAAGCCGAACCCGCAGCTCGTCATCCCCCAGCTGTTCGAGGACTCCTTCTCGAGCTGGTTCGCGGGCGTGGCATTTGCGGCGGTGGCCATCGGCGCCCTGGTGCCAGCGGCGATCATGTCGATCGCAGCGGCGAACACCTTCACGCGCAACATCTACAAGGAGTGGATCAGGCCTCAGGCGACACCTGCCCAGGAGGCCAAGGTCTCCAAGATCGCCTCGCTCGTGGTCAAGGCGTTCGCGCTCGTCTTCGTGTTGACGCTCGACCGCCAGAACGCGATCAACTTCCAGCTCCTCGGCGGCATCTGGATCCTGCAGACGTTCCCGGTCATCGTGTTCAGCCTCTACACGCGGTGGTTCCACAAGTGGGCGCTGCTGGCCGGCTGGGCGGTGGGCACGGTCTACGGCACCGTCGAGGCCTACAAGGTCGTGAACCCGGTCACCGGCCAGCACTTCGGGGGCTCCCTTGCCGTGATCCCCGGCCTCGGCGACATGGGGTACATCGCGTTGACCGCGTTCGGCCTCAACCTGGTGATCGCGATCGTGCTCACGCTCGTGCTGAACGCCATGAAGGTCAGCAACGGGTCCGACGAGACGACGACAGGCGACTACTTCGCGGACGCCGGTGACCCGCGCGTGGAGAAGTACCGGCCGATCGTCGAGGGAGCCGAGGGAGACACGGCGACCTAGGGTCGGCGACCTGGGAAGGCGGCCTGGCTAGGGGACGATCAGCGAGTAGGCGCCCGGCTCGATGTGCCAGGAGCGGCGACGCTCCGGGCCACTGATCTCACCGTCGGCAGCAAGGAAGAAGTCCTCGCCGGACAGGGTGACCTGCTTGGCGCGGACGGACACGACGTCGCGGCGCTCCTCGTGCTCGGCCTGGCGCAGGTGCCACGCGTAGGCGAGTCGCTCCAGGGGACCGGTTGCGAGCGACACCATCACGTCGAGCCTGCCGTCCTCCGGGTCGGCGTCGGGGGTCACCTCGGTGCCGCCGCCGACGCTGGTCCCGTTGCCGATGGCGACCATCAGGATGTGCTGGTCCATGTCCGCGATCACCTCTCCGTCGGCCTCGATGCGGAGCCGCACGAACGGCGGGCGAACGGCCGCTATGGCCGCCCCGATCGGGTACCCGAGGATGCCAATGCCGTACGGGCCGAGGCGCTTCTTCCACCGGGCGCCGTAGCGGCTGGCCTGGGCGCTCGCGCCTGCGTGCACGTTGTTGACGACGACCCCGCCGAGCTCGTCGACAATCAGGTCCATCGCCCGGGGCTTGCCGCTAAGCAGTGCGGCAGCGGCCTCGCCCGGGTCGAGTGGGACGTCCAAGGCGCGCGCGAAGTCGTTCCCGGTGCCGAGCGGGATCAGTCCGAGGGTTCGCTTGGCGAGCTCGTGACGCCGGTGCAGCGCCGAGATGACTGCGTGCAGGCTGCCGTCCCCACCCGCGACCACGATCGAACGACAACCGGCCCGGTGGAGCACACCGTCGAGCTCGCCGGGGTTGGTCGTGACGGCGACCTCGACGTCGGCGTCCTCCCGGAGCACGCCCAGGGCAATGTCCAGCCCTTCCTGTCGCCCACCTCCGGCGTCGACGTTGGTGATGAGCAGGAGGGGGTCCACGACCGCCACCCTAGAGGCACTCGCGCTGCGGGGTGGAAACACCTCGAGATGAGCGCTGTGGGATGCCGGGGCTTCGCACCCGTACGATGGATCGCGGTCTTGATGGCTACGCCGCCTTGAGGAGAGACATGCCCGCGATCGTCGTACTCGGAGCCCAGTGGGGTGACGAGGGCAAGGGCAAGGCGACCGACCTGCTCACCACCGAGGACGCCATCGACTTCTGCGTCCGCACCAGCGGCGGGCACAACGCCGGCCACACCATCGTGGTCAACGGGGAGAAGTTCGCCACCCACCTGCTGCCCAGCGGCATCCTGACTCGCGGCTGCACCTCGGTCATCGCCAACGGCGTGGTGATCTCCCCCGAGGCCCTGTTCCGCGAGCTCGACGCGCTGATCGAGCGCGACGTGACGATGGGACCGCTGGTGGTCAGCGCCAACGCCCACGTGATCGCGTCGTACCACTCGACGGTCGACAAGGTCACCGAGCGGTTCCTCGGCAAGAAGAAGATCGGCACGACCGGACGCGGCATCGGCCCGGCGTACGCCGACAAGATCAACCGGGTCGGCATCCGCGTGGCCGACCTGTTCGACGAGCAGATCCTGCAGGACAAGGTCGAGGCGGCGCTCGACGTCAAGAACCATCTGCTCACCAAGGTCTACAACCGCCGCGCGATCACAGTCGAGGAGGTGGTCGAGGAGCTCCAGGGGTACGCCGAACGGCTGCAGCCGATGGTCGCCGACACGTCGCTGCTGCTCAACCGCGCGCTTGACGACGGCAAGACCGTGCTCTTCGAGGGCGCCCAAGCAACCATGCTCGACGTCGACCACGGCACTTACCCGTTCGTGACCAGCAGCAACCCGGTCTCGGGCGGTGTCTGCGTCGGCTCCGGCGTCGGGCCCACCCGCATCGACCGGGTGATCGGCGTGATCAAGGCCTACACCACCCGGGTCGGCTCCGGCCCGTTCCCGACCGAGCTGTTCGACGACGACGGCGAGAAGCTGTGGGACATCGGTGGCGAAGTCGGGGTCTCGACCGGACGCGACCGCCGCTGTGGCTGGTACGACGCGGTCATCGCCCGCTACGCCTCCCGGGTCAACGGGCTGACCGAGTTCTTCATGACCAAGCTCGACGTGCTCAGCGCTTGGGAGCGGATCCCGGTGTGCGTGGCCTATGACATCGACGGTGTGCGCCACGACGAGATGCCGATGACGCAGTCCGAGTTCCACAAGGCCACACCCGTCTACGAGTTCCTCGACGGCTGGGGCGAGGACATCTCCGATTGCCGAACGTTCGAGGACCTGCCGAAGAACGCCCAGCGCTACGTCAGCGCACTCGAGGAGATGTCGGGCTCGCGGTTCTGGGCGGTCGGTGTCGGGCCCGGCCGGGAGCAGACGCTCGTGGTCAGCTGACCCGCGAGGGCTGGAGTCGCGCCCGCAACTCGTCGACGCCCGGACCACTGAGCTCAGGCAGTACGACGTCGCGACCGGTGACGAGCATCAGCAGCGCCCTGACCGGTCCTTCGACGAGTGGACCGGCACCCACCGTCCAATGGTGGTCCGATGCCGCGAGGGTGAAGCCGTGCAGCCGCTTCTTCGCGCGGAAGGGGAAGCCCATCGACCAGGCCCGCTGCGCCGCCGTGGCGGCAGCATCGGGGGGCATCTCGCGGGTGCGGCCCTGCGGCACCACCATGTCCTGGCCATGCACGAGCTGGTCGATCAGCGGCTCGAGGTCGCTGATGAACGGCGCCTTCCTGCGTGAGCCGACCATGGCGCGGAGCAGGACCGGATAGTCCTCGACCGGCAGCTCTGCCTGCCAGACCGCCGTCTGGTAGATCATCCGGTTGAAACCGCCCCGAGCCCGGATGGCTGGGCCCAGCCCCTGCCAGAAGGTGGTGTGGGCCAGCGTCAGGTGCGCGGCCACCTCGCGGACCCGCCAGCCCTCGCAGAGCGAGGGGGTCTCCCAATCCGTCTCGGTGAAGGTGTCCATCAGATCGGCCAGCTCAGACCGCTGCTGGTCGATCGTCCGCCACACCTCGTCGCGGTCCATCTGACGCTCCCGGCATTTGGTACGATGTTCGAACCATAATGGTTCGAACGACTGACGAATGTCAAGAGGTGAGGATGGCCGCTCGGCGGGAGCAGGAGAAGGACGAGCTCAACCTGGGGCTCCTGTGCTTCATCGGCGCGCGTGCAGTGGAGTCGCGCGTGATTGACGCCCTCGCGGCCGCCGGGTTCGACGACATCACTCCTTCCCAGGGCCGGATCGCCGCGCGTATCGGTGAGTCCGGCACCCGGATCGGTGACCTGGCCGAGCAGGCGCTGGTCACCAAGCAGACGGCGACGGCGACCGTCGACCGCCTCGAGCGCGCGGGCTACGTACGCCGGGTCCCGGACCCAACCGATGCTCGCGCCCGACTGGTCGTGATCGCCGAGCGCGGGGAGCGGGTCATCAAGGTCGCCCGCGTGGCCGAGGCGGAGATCGAGGCCGAGTGGGTCCGGCATCTCGGAGCGCCCGCCGCCCGGCAGTTGCGAGCCGCACTCGAGCGGATCAGGGAGATCGCGGACCCCTACCGGTGACATGCGGGTCGCGGGGCTACGCAGCCTCAGGTTCGCCGGGTCAGCGACACGAACAGGTCGCTCGCCGTGTCGGTGAGCTGCTCGGGTGTCAGGTCCACCTCGCCAGTGAGCCATGCGGCAACCAGCTCGGCGAAGCCAGCGATGTAGACCAGTCCCTGGATCCTGGCCTGGTCGGTCGGCCATGCCTTCTCGCCGTACAGCGTCGCCGCCTCACGGGCGACGAGCTCGGCGAAAGTACGGATCAGCTCGTGGCGCCGGGCACGCAGGCTCGGGGTCGCGCTGGAGTGCACCACCGCAACCAGGCCCAGCGAGGGCTGGCGGCTGACCAGCTCGACGAACGACGCCATCACGGCGTTCACCCGCTCCTCGGGTGAGCCGGACGTCGCCTCGAGGCTGCGCACCGCCGCCGAGGCGATCTCGGTGCTCGCATGGTCGAGAGCCGCCAGCAACGCGTCCTCCCGGTGGGCAAAGCTCTCGTAGAAGTAGCGCTCGGTCAGCCCTGCTTGCGCGCAGATCGCAGTCATCGTCGTCCCGGCCTCGCCGTGCTCGGCCATGAGCGCGATCGTTGCCTCCACCAGCCTCGCGCGCCGATCTCGTGCGCGCTCCTTCGCGGTCTTGCCGCCGTAGCTCCGGACCGGTGTGCCCACGTCGAGCATCTTGACGTGTCGCCGCCTATCGCACAAACTGACAGGGCTCCCTGTCAGATGAGAAGCGAGGTCGCATGCCGGCACGACAAGCTCAGGTCTCGCCTCGCCGACCGGACGGTGGAGTTCCTGCCCGCCGTCACCGGGGCCTGCCGTTCATCGGCTCCACGCTCGCCTATGTTCGCGATCCGCTGCGGATGATGAGCAGCCAGTACGCCGAGTACGGGCCGGTCTCCGAGGTTGGCTTCCTCGGTGGCTGCTGGACGGTGCTCCTCGGTCCGGACGCCTGCGGCTCCGCGCTCAAGAACGCCGACAAGGCGTTCGCCAGTGGGCCCGGTTGGGGGCAGCTGGTCGGCCCGTTCTTCGACCGCGGCCTGATGCTGCTCGACTTCGAGGAGCACCACCGTCACCGCCGGCTGATGCAGCAGGCTTTCACGCGCCAGCGCCTCGCCGGTTATGCCTCGGCCCTCGGGCCGGCCGTTGCGGCGGGCCTTGACTCCTGGGAGGCCGGTTCTGACTTTCGGGTCTACCCGGCGCTGAAGGAGCTGACGCTCGACCTGGCGACCCAGGTGTTCATGGGTGGCGCCGACCTCGCCAACCCCGGTGAGCTGGACGAGGTCAACGAAGCCTTCATCGCCTGCGTCCAGGCCGCGACCGCGTTGGTGCGGATACCGATCCCCGGCACCCGCTGGGGACGGGCGCTGGCCGGCCGACGGCTGCTCGAGGAGTTCTTCGGCCGGCACCTGGAGAGCAAGCGGGCCCAACGGGACGGTCCGCCGGGCGACGACCTGTTCTCGGTGTTGAGCGCGCTGCGTGAAGAGGACGGCTCCGGGCTCAGTGACACCGATGTGGTGAACCACATGATCTTCCTGTTGATGGCCGCGCACGACACCTCGACGATCACGGTCAGCACGATCATGCGCCACCTCGGCGCGCACCCGGAGTGGCAGCAGCGGCTGCGCGAGGAGGCGGCCGGACTGCCGGACTGCCCCGACCTCGACCAGCTCGACCAGCTGGAGTCGTTCGACCTGGTGATGAAGGAATGCCTGCGGCTGGTGCCGCCGGTCCCGGTCGTGGCTCGGCGCACGGTCAAGGACACCGAGGTGCTGGGTGTGCAGATCCCCGCCGGCCGTCTCGTCGCCGTGATGCTGCACCTGGGCCATCACCTGCCGGAGTACTGGCCCGACCCCGAGCGGTTCGACCCCGAACGCTTCGCCGAACACCGCCGCGAGCACAAGGTGCACCGGCACGCCTGGGAGCCGTTCGGGGGCGGCGTGCACAAGTGCCTGGGCGTGGCCTTCGCCGGTGTCGAGGCGAAGCTGATCGTGCATCAGGTTCTGCGGCGTTTCGAGTGGACGCTGGACGCGGACTACCGCGACAGGCTGAACTACCACTCGCTCCCGTTTCCTGCAGACGGCCAACCGGTCGACCTGCGCCCCCGCGAAAGGAACAACGCATGAGCAAGCGCGACATCTCCGGTCTCACCGTGGTCATCACCGGTGCGGGACGGGGGATCGGTGAGGCGACGGCCGAGCTGCTCTCGGCCCGCGGAGCCACGGTGGCGCTGGGGGACCTCGACACGGCACTGGTGCAGGGCGTTGCCGATCGGATCGGCAACGGTGCGGTGGGAGCCCACCTCGACGTCGCCAGGCCGGAGTCGTGGGGGGAGTTCCTGGTTGCGGTCGGCGAGATCGGCCCGATCGACGTACTCGTCAACAACGCCGGGATCATGCCGCTCGGGTCCGTGCTGAAGGAGCCGGATGCCGTGGCGAGGGCGATCATCGACGTCAACGTGCACGGGATCATCAACGGCACCAAGGCCGTCGCGCCCGGCATGGTCGACCGGGGCAGTGGGCACATCGTGAACGTGGCCTCCGCGGTCGGCCGCATCGCGGTTGCCGAAGGTGCGACCTACTCGGCCTCGAAGTTCGCGGCCGTCGGCTTCAGCGAAGCCACCCGCGCCGAGCTGAAGCCGCAGGGCATCGACGTCAGCGTGGTGCTGCCGACCATCGTGCAGACCGAGCTCGCCGCCGGCGTCCCGACGGCGCGAGGCGTCAAGGCCGTGACGGCGCAGGACGTTGCCGAGGTGATCGCGACGGCCATCAGCACAGCGCTGCCGGAGCTGTGGGTGCCGCGGTGGACGCAGGGGATGTCCAAGGCGACCGGGGTGCTGCCGCGGTGGCTGCAGGAGCGGATCGCCGCTGCTTTCCGTGCCGACCGGGTGATCTCCGACCGAGACGAGGCCCAGCGGACGGCCTACGAAGCCAGGGTGCGTCCGCCAGCCGGCTGACCAGGTCGTACGACGATCACTCGCCCGGGCGGACCAGCCCGAACTCGTACGCCGTCACGACCGCCTGGACCCGGTCGCGCAACCCCAGCTTGGCCAGCACCCGGGCGACGTGGGTCTTGACGGTCTCCATGCTCACGAACAGCTCCGATGCGATCTCCGCGTTCGAGAGCCCGCGGCTGACCAGGACGAGCACCTCGCGCTCCCGCTCGGTGAGGGCGGCGTAGCCCGACGGTGGGCCCTGTCGCTCCGCACGGGTGAACTCCCCGATCAGGCGGCGGGTGATCGAGGGCGCCAGCAGCTCCTCACCCCGTGCGACTGCGCGGACACCACCGACCAGCTGCGCCGTCGGGGCATCCTTGAGCAGGAACCCGCTCGCGCCCGCCATCAGGGCGTCGTACACCAGCCGGGAGCGGTCGAAGGTCGTCAGGATGACCACCTTGGTCATCGGTGACTGGACCGCCAGCTGCCGGGTCGCCTCGATGCCGTCCATGCCCGGCATCATGATGTCCATCAGGACCACGTCCGGGCTGTGGCGCAACGTCTCGGCCACCGCGGACGCGCCGTCGACGGCCTCGGCTAGCACCTCGATGTCCGGCTCCGCGGACAGCACCATCCGCAGTCCGCTGCGGACGAGCTCCTGGTCGTCGGCCAGCACCACCCCGATCATGCGGGGACACCGGCGGTCGTCGGGAGGTACGCCGTCACCCGGAACTGAGCTCCGTCGGTGACCCGTGCTCGAGCCGGCCACCGTGGCCGTGGACGAGCTCGGAGAGCCCGCGCAAGCCGGTGCCGGCGCCGTGGTCGAAGCCGATGCCATGTCGCATCTCGTTGCTGACCTCGACGACCAGTTGAGCCGGCTCGGCGACGATCCGAACCCGGGCGTCCGCCGTACGCGCGTGCCGGGCGACGTTGACGAGCGCCTCGCGGACGACCCTCCTGGCCACGGACACGACCATGGCGTCCAGCTCCACCTGACCTCCCGCCACGTCCACCACAGTCGTCACGCCGATGGTCGACGCCACGTGCTCGACCTCGTGACCGAGGTCCCCCGCGGTGACGGCACCGCCGAGGGTGCTCCCCGATGAGGCATCGGGCGTCGACCCCTCGACGGGGTCCAGTGCGTCGAGGCCCTGGCGGAGCTCGTCCATGCCTCCCCGGACAGTCGACTCGATGGTCGCGAGGGAGGCCCGGACCACCTCCGCGTCGTTCGCGTGGCTCCGTGCCGCGGCCGCGTGCAGGCAGACGACGGTCATGGCGTGGGCCACGGAGTCGTGCAGATCGCGGGCGACGTGCTGTCGCTGCTCGGCAACAGCGAGGCGGACAGCGTGGCCGCGTCCGGCCTCGATGCTGGTGAGCAACTCCTGCAGGGCTGCCGCCCGGGTGGAGTGCTGTGCGGCCACCACCCCCGCGCCGAAGGCCAGTCCGATCCACATCAGGGTGGGCACGATCCCGTCCCGGTCTGCCGATCCGGGCGGGCTGGCCAGGACTATGCCCGCCACGCCCAGCACAACCACGCCGAGGCCGACGCCGCGCCGCCAGCCCCGTGCGTAGTCGCCCACGGCATGCGCCCCCAGCGACAACGGCAGCAGCGAGCTGACCGTGAGCGGGAGCGGCGTGAGCGTCGCACTCATCAGCGCGGCGAGGACGAACATGGCCGCGACCGAGATGACCGGCCACCGGCGACGCAGTACCAACGGCGCTCCAACCGCCAGGCCGACCAGCACGTTCGCCCATGCCGGTCCGCTGGCGTGCGCACCCACCACCGCCTCGAACGCCAGGGGTACACCGCAGCACCCAACGACGAGGTCAGACCAGGTGACGGACCGGTTGGCCCTTGGTCGTGTCACTGGTGCCTCGTCCTCGTGGAGGTCCGTGTGACCGTCGGGCTCGCCCGGCTCTGGGCTGCGAAGGGCTCCCAGCACGTCGCGCATCTCCGTGAGCGCTCCGCGCGCGTTCTCTTCCATGCGGTCGAGCGCGGCGGGTGTCTCGGCCGCACCCGGGTCTCGCGCCGCACCTGAGGCCTGTACGACCAGTGCTCCCATGCGCTGGACGAGGCCCTCCACGACGTCGGCGTCGAGCCGGTTGCGTTCCTCGAGCCGGGCGGCGCGCACCTCTGTTGCCCGCTGCTCGGCGCGCACTGCAGAAAGTCGTCGAAGCTCGCGCACCTGGTCGCGGCGTGCGGTCACCAGGGCACCGCCAAGCGCCGGACCGCCGACGATCAGGGTGAAGAAGAACAGGTCGTCGGCAACGGGGTAGGCGCCCGGATCGGCCACCTGGCTCGCCAGGGTGAGCAGACAGGCGTCGACCGCACACCCCACCGCCGCCGGGACAGGTCGCAGCCAGGCGCCGGCCGCGAAACCTGCAGCGACTGCCACCAGGACCGTCACCGGGGTGTCCATGACGTTCGTGCCGAAGACGACGTCGAGGAGAGGTCCGCAGGCGGTCACCGCCAGCAACGTGACCGCTGCCAGCGGCCGGCGCGCGACTCTCACCTCGGGCATGGGACGAGGGTAGGCCGAGCCAGGATCACCGGGCATCACCCGCGAGAGGGACGCCTTCTCGGGCTCCGCCGCCGGATCCTGAGGTCATGAACTCCACACGCCTGGCACTCAGTGCCACCCTCGCGACCACGTTCTTCTGGACCGCCAAGGCAGTCGCCATCGGAATTGCCGGTGGCCTCAACCGAAGCTCGCTCGAGTCACCTCTCTTCATCCTCGGGCTCCTCTGCTGCATCGTCGCGGCGGGTGCGACCGGCATTGCCATCACGCGTCGGCCGACCGTGTTGGGCCGGACGCTGTCTGCGGCGGGCGGGATCGTCGCCGGCGCGCTCGTCGCGGTCGCGGCCAACGCAGTGGTGGCCGCGGTGGCACCTCCCTCGCCCGGTTGGGTGTGGGAAGAGCTCAACCTGTGGGCGATGGCGCTCACCCTGCTGGCGGTGAACCTGACCCTGCGGGTCCGCCGTTCGCAGTCGGAGGGGCGGCCCGTCCAGGTCTCGTCGGCGTACGGCGCCTGACCGGCCCGAACGCCGGAGCCTTCCGCTCGATAGCATCGGCGAACGTGAAGGTCCTCGTCATCGGCACCGGCGGCCGTGAGCACGCGCTCGCACTCGCCCTCTCCCGCGATCCGGCGGTCACCGAGGTGCATGCCGCGCCGGGCAACCCGGGCCTCGGCGGGTTCGCCGCCCTGCACGCCGTGGACCAGATGGACGGTGCCGCGGTCGCCGACCTGGCCGCGTCGCTCGGCGCCGACCTCGTGGTGATCGGGCCGGAGGCGCCGCTCGTCGCGGGGGTCGCCGACGCGGTGCGGAACCGGGGGATCAGCTGCTTCGGCCCCACTCGCGAGGCCGCCGAGCTCGAGGGCTCCAAGGCATTCGCCAAGGACGTGATGGCCGCGGCCGGTGTACCGACGGCTGCCGCCGCACTCTGTACGACGGAGGCCGAGGTCGCCACCGCACTGGACATCTACGGACCGCCGTACGTCGTCAAGGACGACGGGCTCGCCGCGGGCAAGGGCGTCGTGGTGACTGAGGACCGTGACGAAGCAGCCGCCCACGCCGCGCGGTGCGACCGGGTGGTGATCGAGGAGTTTCTCGACGGGCCCGAGGTGTCGTTGTTCGCGATCACCGACGGCTCGACGGTCTACCCGCTCCAGCCAGCCCAGGACTTCAAGCGGATCTTCGACGGCGACGACGGACCCAACACCGGCGGCATGGGTGCCTACACCCCGCTGCCGTGGGCGTCCGAGGACCTCGTCGCGGAGGTGCTCGCCAAGGTCCTGCAGCCGACCGTCGACGAGATGGCGCGGCGAGGCGCAGCCTTCGCCGGCCTGCTCTATGCGGGCCTGGCGCTCACCTCGCGCGGAGTCAGGGTGGTCGAGTTCAACGCGCGCTTCGGGGACCCCGAGACGCAGCCGCTGATGGCGTTGCTGGACTCGCCATTGGCGGCGTTGCTCAAGGCAGCGGCCGACGGCAACCTGCACGAGGTCGAACCGCCGCGCTGGAAGCCCGGAGCCGCCGTAGCAGTGGTGATGGCCTCCGCCGGCTACCCCGAGTCCTCCAGCAAGGGCGACGTGATCGTCGGGACCGAGACGCTGGCCCACGAGGTGGATGTCGACGTCATCCACGCCGGCACCGCGGAGCGCGACGGCGCCCTGGTCACCTCGGGCGGTCGCGTGCTCGCTGTCACCGCGGTCGGCAAGGACGTCGCGGACGCACGGGCCAAGGCCTACGAGGGCGTCTCCTCGATCAGCTTCCCTGGCGCACAGTGGCGCACCGACATCGCCAGCGAAGCGACCGCCGAGCAGGGAGCGCCCTCATGACCGTCCCCAACGTCCTCGCCACCCGGTACGCCGGCGCCGACCTCGCCCACGTCTGGTCACCGGAGCACAAGATCGTGCTCGAGCGGCGGCTGTGGATCGCCGTGCTCGCAGCACAGAAGGACCTCGGCGTCGACGTGCCCGAGGGGGTGATCGCCGACTACGAGGCCGTGGTGGAGAACGTCGACCTCGCGAGCATCGCCGCCCGTGAGAAGACCACCCGGCACGACGTGAAGGCTCGCATCGAGGAGTTCTGCGCGCTCGCGGGCCACGAGCACATCCACAAGGGGATGACCTCTCGCGACCTCACCGAGAACGTCGAGCAGCTGCAGATCCGGGTCTCGCTCGGGCTGATCCGCAAGCGAGTGCTCGCGACCCTTGCTCGGCTGGCGCGGCTCTCGGCGGAGCACGAGACGCTGGTGATGGCCGGGCGCTCCCACAACGTCGCCGCCCAGGCGACGACTCTCGGCAAGCGGTTCGCCACGGTGGCCGACGAGATGCTGGTCGCGCTCGGTCGCCTCGACGACCTGCTCGCGCGCTATCCGCTGCGCGGCATCAAGGGACCGATGGGCACCGCCCAGGACATGCTCGACCTGCTCGACGGGTCACCGGCGAAGCTGTTCGAGCTCGAGCAGCGCGTGGCTCGGCACCTGGGCTTCGATGACGTGCTCACCAGCGTGGGCCAGGTCTACCCGCGGTCGCTCGACTTCGACGTGGTCTCCGCGCTGGTCCAGCTGGTCTCGGGACCGTCCAACCTGGCGACCACGATCCGGCTGATGGCGGGCATCGAGCTGGTCACCGAGGGCTTCAAGGAGGGGCAGGTCGGCTCCTCGGCGATGCCGCACAAGATGAACACCCGCTCCTGCGAACGGGTCAACGGACTGGCGGTCGTCCTGCGCGGCCAGCTGTCCATGGTCGGCGAGCTCGCCGGCGACCAGTGGAACGAGGGAGACGTCTCCTGCTCCGTCGTACGACGAGTGGCGCTGCCCGATGCGTTCTTCGCGGCCGACGGGTTGTTCCAGACGTTCCTCACTGTGCTCGACGAGTTCGGTGCCTTCCCGGCAGTGGTGCAGCGCGAGCTCGACCGCTACCTGCCCTTCCTGACCACCACCAAGGTGCTGATGGCCGCGGTGCGCAACGGCGTCGGACGCGAGCAGGCCCACGAGGCGATCAAGAAGCACGCGGTCGCCGTGGCCCTCGAGATGCGTCAGGGCAGGGCCGACAACGATCTCTTCGAGCGGCTGGCGGCCGACTCCCGGCTGGGCCTTTCGCGCGACCAGATCGAGGCGCTCGTGGCCGACCCGATCGAGTTCACCGGGGCGGCGCGCGACCAGGTCGCGACCGTCGTACGCCGGATAGAGACGACTCTGAGCAGCGATCCGGAGGCAGCCGCCTACGTGCCCGGCGCCATTCTCTGACCGGGCGCTCTGACCCGGCTCTCTGGCCCGCCTTTGAGCCAGGGTTGCAAGTGTCCGTCTTGCACGAACATGTGGGTTGTGACCCGGTTCGCCGTCGCTTACGTTCGAGGCTGCTCGTTTCTGTTCCTGTCGACGAGATCTGTCTACAGGTGCGATCTCAGGAGAAACCATGCCCCTCTTCAGACATGTCCAGAAAGCGGTGGCGGTGACCGCTGCGCACGTGCTCTATGTGCTGGCCCAGAACCGCGGGCTCGTCCAGGACACCTCGAAGATTAAGAAGTCCACCGCCGGCGCCAAGGTCAAGGCCAAGGACCGGTCAGGACACGGCGCTCTGCGCTGAGACTTCGTACGCCGATTCTGCCGGCGTGCGCAGCGGCCTGGGGCCGCCTCCGATCCGGAGGCGGCCCCTTGTCTGTTCGCACAAGGCCTGTTCGCACAGGGAATGATGGACGGATGGACATCGAAGCCACCGACATCGTCGTCACCGGCAGGGTGCAAGGAGTCTTCTACCGAGCAGCGATGAGAGAGCAGGCCGACCGTCTCGAGGTCACCGGATGGGTCCGCAACGAGCCCGACGGGACGGTCACTGCGCACCTGGAAGGTTCCCACCCAGCCGTTGCCGAGCTTCTCGAGTGGTGTACTACAGGTTCGCCCGCGGCCAAGGTGGACGAAGTGCGCTCCAGCGGCGCCGAGGTGAGGGGGGCGGTTGGCTTTGAAGTCACCTGATCTATCGAGTCACGTTGCGGCCGCCGAAGACGATCTGGGGATTCAGTGGATCGGGGGCCGCGTAGCCGTACTCGTCGACGCCCACCGGGAGCCACTCACGAATCGAGATGGCGCCGTAATCCCCGCGAGAGGCGACGCACGCCGATCCACTCTCCTGCTGACCACTGCAGACGCGATACGGAAAGTTCGTGTCTGCGGCGATGTGATACATCTGCGCGGTCGGCTGGTTGTCCCAGGAACTCCAGGTCTCGCCATCGTTGAGCGTCACCACGGCGCCCTGATCGGCGATGAGGATCATGATTCGCGGATTGTCCGGGTTGATCCAGCCGTTCTGATAATCCTCGCCGCCGGGCGCGCCCTTGAATGGCACCCGCCTGGCTCCTCCGTCAGTCGATCTGAAGGTCACGATGTCAGTCACGATGACGTCGTCCGGATTGCCGGGATGGACGAAGACATTGGATTCGGAGACGCGCTGGTTGCCCGCGCGGTTGTCTGTCGTCGGCTTCGTCCAGGTCTCTCCATCATGCCGATCGGTGCAGCGCGCCGCCGCCGGCTCTGCCCCGCGACCACCTTGCCCCTCGAGCCTCTCGAAGGGCCACCACTGCGCGGATCGCTCCGATCGCGTTCGAGGGCCTGCGAGCGGCTCGGCGCGATGGTGATCTCGGCATGCAGCAGTCCCTGCGGCAAGCCGTTGGTGAGCGGCCGCCAGGTGGTCCCGCCGTCGGTGGATTTTATGGAAGATGCCCAGCCGCCGGTGCCGTTCCAGGCAGCGTTCTCCCACGGACCCTGGCGATCCTCCCAGAAGGTCGCGTAGACGATCTCCGGATTGGACGGATCGATGTCCACATCGCCGGCCCCGATGTTCTCGCCGCGGGTCAGCACCTGGGTGAACGTCTGTCCGCCGTCCGTCGAGCGGTAGATCCCGCGTTCGGGATTCGATCTTCGTAGGGATGGCCGAGGACCGCGACGAACAGGCGGTCGGGGTTGCGCGGATCGACCACGATTTCAGGGATCTGCTGCCCGTCGCGAAGGCCGAGATGCGTCCACGTTCGTCCTGCGTCTGTCGTAGATGCCGTCGCCGATTGACAGGTCCAGCCAGTTGCAGCCCCTCGCCGCTGCCGACGTAAATGATTTGCGGATTAGACGGTGCGATTGCGATCGAGCCAATCGACTGCGTCGGCTGCTCATGTCGAAGATGGGGGTCCACGTCGTGCCGGCGTCAGTGGTCTTCCAGACACCCCCGTTGCACACACCCATATAGAAGGTGTACGGATGGCTCTTGTGGCCGGCGACGGTGCACGTCCGGCTGGCCCGCATCGGCCCGATCGGCCGCCACCGAAGTCCCTCGAACATCGCCGGGGTTCGTCCGCCCTCCTGGCCGCCCTGCTGTCGAGCAGGCAGCGCGGCGAGCGACGCGAGCACGAGCGCGGCGGCACAGACGCCCTTGCGCACTATGTTCATCCTGCATCTCCTCACGTATCTGAACGTCGGGTGGGCAAGTATCTCACCGCTGGATATGTCATCGCTGGGGCTACTCTTGTGCGCCGCGCCCCTCGGTGGTAGCTTGATGGCCAGGCGTGCAGGACGCCTCCCGTCCGCGGACAGGACCGAGTCCACCTGAGCAGATCGCAGACGTTCGGACGCGATCGCCGAACCTCCTTTGCCCGACGCCAGCGGACCACGGGCTCATCGAAGGAGGCTCGTCATGTCCGTCCGCCGCTTGCCCGTCCGGCCCGACCTCGATCAGCTTCAGCGTCAGGCCAAGGATCTCCTCCGCGCCATCCACGCCGGCGATGCCGAATGCGATCGCCGAGCTCCGCGAGCACCATCCCGAACCGATCGATCCTTCTGCCGCGAAGCTCGCCGACGCGCAGCTCGTGCTCGCCCGCAGCTACCGCGCGTCGAGCTGGACGCGGCTCGTCCAGGCGGTGCAGCTCGCCGACGCGATCTGGCGCGACGACGTCGACACCGTCCGCACGCTCATCACGCGCAATCCCGGCGCTGATCCACGAGCACGTCCTGATTCGCACCGACAGCAACTGGGGCCCGCCGATGACCTACGCCGCGAACCTCGGACGCGACCGCATCATCCGCCTCCTCCACAGCCACGGCGCCAGAGACCTCGAGTCGGCGGCCGGACGCGCCGCGCTCCAGGGCAAGATCGACACCGTGCGCATGATCTACGACCTGGCGGGGCGACCGTCGCTCGACGAAGTTGACGCTCGCCGGACCGGCCTACACGCTGAGCGTCGAAGGCACCGCCGTCCTGCTTCGCGCTCGGTGCGCGCCTCGTCGGACCCGACGGCGTGGACCGCAACACGATGGAGCACCTCCTCGGGACCGACAGCCGCAACCCGCCCGCCAAGCACCGCATCCTCGAGATGTACGTCGAGCACGGCTTCGAGCCTCCCGACACGCCGGTGATGGCGCTCCATCGCGGGCGCATCGACCTGCTCGAGGCGCACCTCGCGCGCGATCCGGATCTGCTCACGCGCACGTTCGACATCGCCGACATCTTCCCGCTCGCGCCGGCCTGCGCTCGCGAGCCGTACACCGCGCAAGGGACGCCGGTGCACGGGACGACGCTCCTGCACATCGCCGCGTACTTCGACGAGCTGGAGATCGCGGAGTGGCTGCTCGATCGCGGCATGGATCCGGACGCGCGCGTCGGCGATCGACGCCGACGGCTTCGGCGGCTACACCGCGCTCTTCTCGACGGTCGTGTCGCAGCGCAACTTCTGGGTGAACTACGGCAAGGGACAGCCGGACGAGGCGCGCTTCACGCGGCTGCTGCTCGACCGCGGCGCCAATCCCAACGTGCGGGCGTCCCTGCGGGCCCGCCTCGAGGAGGGACACGGCGGCGGACCGCTGCGCGAGTACCGCGACGTGACGCCGCTCGGCTGGGGCGAGCAGTTCCACGCGCGAGATCTTCGTGAGCCGCGAGTCGCTGCGGTTGATCGAGGCGGCGGGCGGCGGTCGATAGCGCTCTCGCGTCGTGCGGTCAGCGCAGCGCGGTCAGCAGCGGCGCATGCAGCCGCTGGAAGGCAACGCCCTCCGCGTCCTTGCCGGTGATGAGCACGCGGAAGCCTTGTGCGCCGGGGGTGAAGCGCGACGTTTGCTTAGATCCCGCCGCCTCACCTGCCTCGAGGGGCAACGGCGATTTTCCGGAATTCGCCGCTGACAAGTGAGGCCCGGATCTCAGTGGACTTGCCACTGATCTTATGCCTCACGACGTTCTCGACACCCGCCGCAGGAACGGCGGAAAATGTAGCGCTGCCGGCTGGGGCGAATAGAACCTGTGAGATCCCTGTCGCACTGCGCGCCTGCACCACGACGCCTGACACGCCGCTTCCTGAGACGCGGATGGTCCACATGCCGGGTTCCGGCCTCGCCACGATGACCATGGCGAGTCACACGGAAGTTCGACAGATCGGTCACATTGTCGCCGCTGGCGGGCGGCAGGGACGGACCGACGATATGGGCCACCTGCAGGCACTGCACCGAGATCGAGAAGATTACGCTTTCGACCGATGGATCGATCGGCACCTGGAACTCGTGCATCCCAGGTCTCCAGAGCGCCGGCCAGCCTGAAGATCGTGGGGATGCGATCCCATCGCCGTGAGGAGAGTGGCCGAGTCACCGATCTCTTCCGGGGCGAGCAACAGCAGGTGACCGCCGGTTCCTTCGGCGACCTGAAGGTACGACGGGTCGAGGCGCGCGCCGCAGGGCCAGCCGCTGCGAGGGATCGACGGCTGCTGCTGTGCGCCGAGCAGTGTCAGAGATCCACCAGGACGGCTGCAGCGACGAACGGTTTCACAGACACCTTATCGGAGCGTCTCATACGTTCAAGCAGCTGACAGCTGACGGCTGTCAGCTGCCAGCTGAGACCAACCATTATCCGTGCGGCGGCGCGCCATGATGGCGCTGGAATTCACGCAGAAAATGCCCATCAGACCCGCGGAAATCACATCACCCCAACCATTCGTCGGCGTGGTGACCACCATGCGGCCTGTGCGGCTCGCGGACGGCAGCACCGGCGCGGAGCTGACGCTGGAGCTCGACCGCGCCCACGGCGACCTGCCGAAGGACTCGACGCTGCGGATCCGCCCGCGCTCGGCGCTCGGCCTCAAGTACGTCGAGGTCAACAAGGGCACGAGCCCCGAGAGCTTCCGCAGCGGCGACACCGTGCCGGCCTCGCAGGCCGCGGCCGCGACCGAGCTCGACGAGGTCTACGAGATGTTCGACGCGCCGACGCGCGACGCGGGTGCAGGAGAACCTGCGCGGCTTCGGCGACACGTTCGCCGGGCGCGGGGTGTCGGGTCGGCCGCACGCTCGAGGAGCTGCCGCCCCTGATGCGCTCGCTCGAGCCCGGTCATCGCCGCGCTCGCCGAGCCCGGCACCGATCTCGACGGCTTCGTGGACGAACTCGCCGACGTTGCCCGCATCGTCGCCCCGGTCTCCCAGCAGAACGCGGCGCTGTTCACCGGCATGGCCGACACCTTCGAGGCGCTCGGCCGCGACGAGCAGGCGCTCAAGGCGCTGATCGCCAAGGCGCCCGCGACGCTCGATTCGGGCGTGAGCTCGTTCCGCGTGCAGCGCCCGTTCCTCACGGACCTGACCGCCCTCGGGGAGGACGTCGCGGGCGCCACCGAGGAGCTCAAGGGCGCGCTGCCGCCGCTCAACGACGCCGTCCGGGTCGGCACGCCGGTGCAGAAGCGCCTGCCCACGCTCAGCGAGGAGACGCGCAAGACGCTCGTGCATCTGCGCGAGCTGGTCGAGGCGCCCGGCACCAACGCCGCGCTGCGCGGCCTGACCGCGACCGTCACCACGCTCAACCCGCAGCTGCGCTTCTACGGCCCGTACGTGACCGTCTGCAACTCCTTCAACTACTTCTTCGCCTCCTCGCCGAGCACTTCTCCGAGCCCGACACAACGGGCTCGGCCCAGCGCGCGCTCCTTAACCTCACGGGCCGCCAGGAGGACTCGCTCGGCTCGATGGGCGCCGACGAGCCCGCGAACGGCGAGGGCGTGCTGGAGGGCAACCCACGGTGCGCCAGGATCAGCCGTACGGCGCGGCGGTGGCACCGGACGGCCGCGCCGACTGCGAGGCCGGCCAGCGCGGCTACGTAGAGCGCCAGGCGCGCTTCTTCCCCTCCAGGTACAAGATCGCGCGCGACCCGCGCTCGGCCGGCCTGCAGGGGCCGACCTTCACCGGCCGCCCGCGCGTGCCCGCCGGCCAGACCTTCACCGCCGAGCCCGAGACGGGCGAGTACGCCGACATGCCGGAGTCCGAGCGGCCATCAGGAACGCCACCGTCGGCCTGATCGCGCTCGCCGCGGGAGTCGTGCTCGTCTACTTCGGCTGGACCAAGGAGCTCCCGCTGCGCTCTCACTACGACGTCAAGGCGGCGTTCGCGACCTCCAACAACCTGCGCCCGGGCTCGCCGGTGCGGATCGCCGGCGTCGAGGTCGGCAAGGTCACCACCGTCGAGCGCGCCGGTCGCGAGGGCGCGGTGGTGACGATGCGGATCGACGACGAGGGCCGGCCGGTGCACAGCGACGCGACGGCCAAGATCCGCGACGAGATTGTCCTCGAGGGCAACTTTTTCGTGGACCTGACGGCCGGCTCGCCGTCGGCGCCTGAGCTCGAGGACGGCGCGACGCTGCCGGTCCAGCAGACCGCCACGCCGGTGCAGCTCGACGAGGTACTGACCGCGCTGCAGTCGGACGCGCGCGAGGACCTCAAGGTGCTGCTGCGCCGGTCCGCGGCAAGGGCCTGCAGGGCGCCGGCGCACGCGGCTTCAACCGCTCGCTGCCGTACTGGGAGCCCGCCTATGGCGACACCGCGATCGTCGCCGAGGCGATGCTCGGCGAGCCCGGCCACGACCTGTCCGGCTTCGTGAAGAACGCCGGCGCCACCGCCGCCGCGCTCGACCGCAACGGCGAACGGCTCAAGTCGCTGATCACCGACTTCCACACCACCGCGGCCGCCTTCGCGCGCGAGGAGGGCAACCTGCGCGCCGCCGTCGGCGAGCTGCCGGACACGCTGGACGCCTCGATGCCCGCGCTCGCCGCGCTCGACGAGGAGCCCAAACCCGCATCAACACCGACTTCGACCAGCTGCGGGACTGCGCAGACCAGGTCGCGATCGCCTGGCCCGAGGCCGGCCCGGGCACCGACGCCTGGCGCGAGATCGGGATCGACCCGGCGGGAGCCGTCCGGGTCCCGGTGGGCACCGCACTCGACCTCGGTTCGGTCGGCAAGGCCTGGGCAGCCGACCTCGTCGCCGCCGGCATCGAGCAGGAGCTCCGCGAGCCGGCGGTCGTCAGCCTCGGCGGGGACGTCAAGGTCGCTTCACCCAACGGAGATCCCTGGAGGATCGCCGTATCCGAGCGACCTGACGGCCCCGCCGAGCCCACCCAGCTCGTCGAGATCGACGCCGGAGGACTGGCGACGTCGAGCACCAGGATCCGGCGCTGGTCCCGTCGCGGAGTCGCGCGGCACCACCTGCTGGACCCCCGAACCGGCCACCCCTCGGCCGAGGTGTGGCACACGGCCAGCGCCAGCGGTGCCACCTGCACCGCTGCCAACACCGCCAGTACCGCTGCCGTCGTGCTCGGCGAGGACGCCCCCGCCTGGCTCGAGCGCCATGGGGTCGCCGCCCGGCTGGTCGCCGCCGACGGACGCGTGGTCCGCACCGGCGGCTGGCCGGGCGACGGGTCGGTCACCGAGGTCGAGGAGGAGCGAGCGTCATGACCGAAGGCCCACTGCTCTGGTACATCAACCGCAGCACCGGCATCGTCGTCCTCGTCCTGCTGACCCTGACCACGGTCCTCGGCGTCCTGGCCATCGGCGGCAAGCCGGCCCGCGGCGTGCCCCGGTTCGTGACCCAATCGGTGCACCGCAACATCGCGTTGCTCTCCGTCGTCCTGCTCGTGGCCCACATCGTGTCCGCGGTTGCCGACGAGTTCGTCGACATCCGCTGGTGGCAGGCGATCGTGCCGTTCGGGGCGTCGTACGAACCGCTCTGGCTCGGCCTCGGCGCTGCCGCCCTCGACCTGATGGTCGTGGTCATCGTGACCAGCCTGCTGCGGACCCGGATGGGCCACCGCACCTGGCGGGCGCTGCACCTGACGGCGTACGCGCTGTGGGGACTCTCCATCGCGCACGGCATCGGCATGGGCACCGACCTCTCCGGCTCGATGTGGCTGGTCACCGTCGCCTGCCTGGCCACCGTCCCCATCGTCGCGGCCCTCCGTCTCGGGCGGCTGCTGATCGACCGCATCCCCAACGATTCCGGAAAGGCCCTGAGATGAGCACCACCTTCCTCGATCCGCACCCGAGCCACACCGACGACGGTCGCGTGCCGTCCCCGGTCCCCGTCCCGACGGAGGTCACTGTCCGGCCGGGTCCTGGCCTCCTCTCCGGCATCGAGCACGGCCCGTCGCTGCACGCGCACCGCGAGCAGTACGGCGACCTGCCCCGCCTGGACGCCGAATCCCTGCAGGACACCGTGAACACGGTCCGGCTCCGTGGCCGAGGCGGCGCGGCGTTCCCGTTCGCGACCAAGCTGGAGACGGTGGCCAAGGGCTCGCGCCCGGTGCTCGTGGTCAACATGAGCGAGGGCGAGCCGGCCAGCAGCAAGGACGCCGCACTCGCCCTCACCCGCCCCCACCTCGTCCTCGACGGCGCGGTCGCGACCGCGCGTACCCTGCGCGCCCGCGAGCTGCACGTCGTACTCCCCGGTGAGCGGCCGGCCGCTGCCACCGCGATGCGGACGGCGATCGCCGAGCGGGACGACCCGGTGCCGCTGCACACCCACGTCGCCTCCCAGCGCTTCGTGGCCGGACAGGCACGGGCAGTGGTGGAGCTGATAGCCGGGCGGCCGAACCTCCCGGTGACGACCTGGGCACCCGAGGCGATCTCCGGGCTGCGCGGCCGACCGACCCTGCTGAGCAACGCCGAGACCTGGGCCAGGGTCGGGCTGCTGGTGCTGCGCGGGCTCCGTGCCTACACCGCGCTCGGAACCCGCGACGAGCCCGGCGCCACCCTGCTGACCCTGAGCCGGCCCGGGTCGATCCCGGTCGTCCGGGAGGCGCAGTACGGCGAGCGGCTGCGCTCGTTCGTGCCCGCCGAACGGCACGGCCGCCCGGCCCTGGTCGGTGGCTTCCACGGCGCCTGGGCGACCTGGCCGACCCTGGCCAGTGCTCGAGTCTCGGTGAACTCCATGCGGGCCCTCGGCACCCCGCTGGGCGCGGGCGTCGTACTCACCGCGCCTGAGTGCCCCGTCTCTCTCACCGCGCAGGTGGTCAGCTATCTGGCCGGGCAGAGCGCAGGTCGCTGCGGTCCGTGCTTCAACGGCCTGCCGGCCCTTTCCGACGCCGTCACTGCGGTGCACGAGGGACATGGTGGCCAGCGGCGCGTGGACCAGCTCGCCGACCTGCTCGTGCGGCGCGGCGCCTGCGCGCACCCCGACGGCACCGTGCGCCTGGTGCGCTCGATGATGTCGACGTTCGCCGTCGAGGTCGAAGCCCACGCCCAGGGTGAGTGCCAGGACCGGACCGAGGTCTCGGTCGTCCGCCGGCCCGGCCTCGAGGTGGTGGCCTGATGGGAACCCAGCTGCGCGTCGACTGGCCGAACTGCCAGGCCCGGGGGTTGTGCCACGAGGTCCTCCCCGACCTGGTCGACCTCGACGAGTGGGGCTACCCGATCGTCCGCGGGCCGGTCACCGACGACCTCCTCGCCGACGCCCGCGCGGCCGTCCGGGTCTGCCCCCGGCTCGCCCTTCGTCTCGTCGAAGGCCGCTGACAGCGCACGACCATGCGTACGGCGACGACGCCCTAGGCTTCTCAAGATGGCCACGCTGATCCACTTGAACGGCCCCTCGGGCGTAGGCAAGTCGACACTCGCCCAGCTGTTCGCTGAGGATCACCCGGGCACGCTGAATCTGGAGGCCGACCGGGTCGTCACGATGATCGGTGGCTGGAAGAACGACTTCTTCGCCACTTTGACGCCGGCTCGAAGGCTCGCCACGGCCATGGCAGAAGCCCACCTGGAGACCGGACGCGACGTTGTCATGCCGCAACTCGTCACGAGTCACGATCAGGTCGCGTGCTTCGAGGAAGCCGCGGCGCGCGCCCGCGCCGGCTACCTGGAGATCGCGCTCCTCGTGGAGGCGCACGAGCAGGTCAGACGCTTCAAGAGCAGATCAGCCACAAGTGAGCACGGGGAGCACATCGGGCAGTACATCGAGGCCCAGGGTGGTGCCACCCTCCTCCATCGCATACATCGTCACTTCAGCGAGTACATCCGGGACAGGCCGAACGCTCGCTACGTGGGCACCCAGGACAAGACCGTCGGCGAGAGCTACGACGCAGTGCTGGCGACGATCAGGTAGGTGACCGCAGAACTGGCTATCAGGTTGCGCTGTCGATCTGGCCGCCTGATCCGACGGTCCGCGGCTCCAGGATCACGACTGCGGTCTCAGCCGAACGAAGCGCCGCGTAGGCATCCAGCTTGGTGTCCACCTGACGCCATTGCGCCCATGCGCGACTCCGCTCCGCTCCCGCTGCTGCGCGTGCAGTGACCGAGCGTGGACCGTCGGGGAGGTCGACCCGGGCGTTCGGGTGCGCTTGCAGGTTGAGCCACCAGGCCGGCTCGGCGTCGGCCCAGCCGTTCATTGCCAGGGTGAGGAGATTCGGACCGTCCTCGAGGTAGCCGAGGATGACGCTGCGTTCCTGGCCCGTGCGACGCCCAGTCATCGTCAGGCGCAGGGTGCCCCAGCGGTGAGGCTTCGCCCGCCACAGCCCGACTCGACCACCGGTGACGCGGTACGCGGCGCGGTGCGTGTGCCAAGCGAGGCGGACGAACCAGCGGGGAGGAAGTCGCGCCTTCGGCTCGCGTGAATTCGACATGGAAACCTCGTTGATGCGGTTGTCCCGAGCCTACGACCCGAGCCTGTGCACCGGCCAAGAGCATGCGCGCATCGCCGGCCCCTCAACCAGCGCGGCGGCTCGCGATCTCCTGAGCCACGCGGTTGCCGAACAGCTCGTGGCCGGCGGGCGTGAGGTGGAGGCCGTCGTCGAGATACGGCAGGGACCAGTGCGTCGTGCTGACGTAGGGGACACCGTGGGTCCGCGAGAGCGACGCGAGCAGTCGGTCGACACGGGGCACGGCGGCCGCACGGGCGGGTGCCGACGGTGGTCCGACAACGACGACTCGGTGCCCGGGCAGCGACTCCATGAGCTCCTCGAAACCGGCGGTGATCGCGCCGGTGGGCTGGTCGAAGTCGTTGAGCCCACCCTCGACGACGACCAGGTCGGCACCGGCGCGCATCGCGGCCGGTGCCCTGGCGCCGAACCACACCCGATCGCATCGCGACGCACTGCGGCTGAAACCGGAGCCGGAGAAGCCGGCGACCCGGACCTCCCCGCCAAGGCGCGAGGGCCAGGAGTCCGCGGGGCGTGCCAGGCCGAGCCCCACGGACCAGGAGTCGCCGATCACCAGCACCTGCTCATCCATGCCCGACCTGGTGCCGGACCTCGTGACCGCTTCGGCACGTTCGGCGGACGCGGCGGCGTGCCGATCGCACCGGGCCGACACGGCCCGGGCGCGGTCAGAGAGGGATGAGGCGGCAAGCAGCCCTGTGACCAGTACGACGAGCGCGGTGGCGACACCGGTCCGCCACAGCCTGCCCCCATGGATCACCTGCACATCATGCGTCCGGTCCGGCTCCCGGCGCCACGCCGTTGCCCGAATCGTTGGCGGCTGGGCATTCGCGCTAACCGCCCGGCAGGACCAGCCCGGTCTCGTAGGCGAGAACGACGGCCTGCACCCGGCTGACGACGCCCAGCTTCGCGAGAACCCGGTTCACGTGCGTCTTGACCGTCGCCGGCGCGACCACCAGCTCGGCCGCGATGTCGTCGTTGGACAGGCCGCGAGCCATCAGGACGAGCACCTCCCGCTCCCTCTCGGTGAGCTCGTCGACCGGGCCGGACCCACCGTCCGCCGGGGGGTGGCGGAGATACTCCTCGATCAGCCGACGGGTCAGGCTCGGCGCCAACAACGACTCCCCCGCGCTGACCGTCCGGATCCCCTCAACAAGGCGGTCCGGCGGGGTCGCCTTGAGCAGGAAGCCGGCGGCCCCGGCCTCGAGGGCGTCGTACACATAGCGGTCCAGGTCGTACGTCGTCAGCACCAGCACCTTGGTCGGCACCCCGGCCGCTGTCAGCGCGCGAGTGGCGGCGATCCCGTCCATGACCGGCATCCGGATGTCCATCAAGACGACGTCCGGCGTGGTCCGGCGGACCATCTCGACCGCCTCCCGGCCGTCCCCGGCAGTCCCCACCACCTCACACCCTCGTGCCTCGAGCACCAGCTGGAGCCCCGAGCGCACCAGCTCTTGATCGTCGGCGATCGCCACCCGGCTCACGTCCCGTCCTCCGCCAGCGGGATGTCGACCTCGACCACGAACTGGCCGTTGCTCCCACCTCGGTCGAGGGTGCCGCCCAGCATCCCCACGCGCTCGGCGATGCCTCGGAGCCCGAGCCCGGAGCCTTGCCCCTCCGAGCACACCGGACACCGGGTTGGCGCAGGAGATCCGCAGCCGGTCCGGCTCCGTCGCGACAACCAGCCGAGCCGGCCCGGCGCCGTACTTCAGGGCGTTGGTGAGCAGCTCCTGAACCACGCGGTACGCCGACACGTCGACGCCGCCGGGAAGGGTCTCGGCGGGCAGGGCGAGCTCATCAGCCACCTCGAGCCCGCTGTCCCGGAACCCCTCCACCAGGTCGGGCACGTCGGCCAACCCCGGCGCCGGACGCAGACCCAGCTCGTCGGCGTCGTCGCGGATCAGGTGCAGCAGCCGGCCGGTCTCCTCCAGTGCGCGACGACCGGTGTCGGCGACACCCTGGAGCATCGCAGCGGCCCGGTCCGGGTGGGTGCGCACCAGGTCCTGGGCGGCCGCGGTCTGCACCACCATCGCGCTGACCGAGTGTGCGATCACGTCGTGCAGCTCGCGGGCGATCCGGTCCCGTTCCTCGCGCACCGCCTGGTCGCGCAGCTGCTCGGACTGGCGGGCAAGCAGCTCCGACTGAAGGGCCAGCTTCCGCGAGATGCGCCCGAACACGTAGGGCGGGATGGCGAGCGACAGCACGAAGATCGACGTCGGTCGCGTCGTGGTCGGGCGAGTTGACGAAGAAGAAGTCCGCGAAGATCAGCAGCAACGTGAGCGCCAGCGCGACGATCCCGCTGCGACCGGCCAGGTATCGACCGAGACTGTAGATCGCCACGATGTAGAAGAGGATCGGCGTCGCCGCCTCGTCCATCCGGGTCCCCGTGTACGGGATCGCCATCAGCACCACGGCGGCGATCGGGGGTGCGACGAGCGGGAAGGCCCGTCGGAACACCAGGGCCAGGGCGGACACCGCCTCGAGGCCCGACCGCCGCGACCCACCCGTCGTACCCAGCAGCGGCGAGCTCGACGGTCCCGAGCGCCAGCAGGATCGCGGGCAGCGCCGCGTCCCGCCAGCCGATGCGCACCGCCCCGTCCACGGTCCGAGAGTACGGCGCACGACGCCCCGGACACGTCCACCCGAGGGTGGAGACCGGTTGGATACCAGGGCTGACGACTCAGCCTCCGCGACCGGCGACGCTCGAGGTCCCGAGTTCCCGAGGAGGAGTCATGAGGATCGAAGACGAGCGGCGGATCGGCCGGTTCGCGTGGGTGATGGCGTGGGTGGGTCTGGTGATGGGCCAGCTGCACGCCCTGGCCAGGTTCCGCACCGCCGACGGCAAGGAGGACCTGGTGGACTACCCGGCCACTGCCGCGTGGGCCGAGCCCGCGGACAACGTGCTCTCACCGCTGCTGGGCTGGGCAGACCCCGACATCGTCTACATCACCTACGGCAAGATCTGGCTGCCGGTGTTCCTCGCGTTCACGCTGTGCGCGTTCGTCGTGTACCGCCGCCGGCGGCCTGAGCGCTTCGAGAAGTGGGTGTGGCGCGCCGCTCTCGCCGTGTACGTCGCCGCGTGCGTCGGCGTGTTCTTCGACTACTGGACCCAGTGGACCGGGGCGTACACCGACGAGCAGAGCGTCGAGTACCTGCTGTTCACGATCGGCTGGTTCGTCACGTTCCCGAGCCTGATGCTGATGTTCCTGACGTCCACGGCACTCGGGATCACCCTGCTGGCGAAGCGGTTCCGGCCGGTGCTGCCGGCGGTGCTGCTGACCCTGATCGTTCCGTTTGCGTTCGTGGTGTTCGAGGTGACCTCGCTGGGCAGTGTCGCGATCCCGGTGATGTTCGCGTTCGGCATCCTCGGTCGTCGCATCGCCCGGACAGCAGAACTGACGCGGGAGCCGCTGCGCGAGAGCACGGTGGCCTGAGGAAGACCGGCGTGGGGGTCGCGGGCGGGCTCAGACGGCGTACGCCGCGAGCTCGCCCGCGAGGTCCTCGTTGGCGCGCCCGCTGATCAGGGTGCCGTCGGCGGTGTGCTCCATCGACGCGATCTCGCCGTGCTGGTGCAGCCGGTTGATCAGGTCGCCGCGCTCGTAGGGGAGCAGCGCGCTGAACTCCACGCCGGGGCGCGGCAGCTCGCCCTCGATGACGGAGAGGGCCTCGGCGATGCCGTCGCCGGTGCGGGCGCTGACCACGACGGAGTGCGGCTCGCGCTGCCGCAGCCGGGCGACAACCATCGGGTCGGCGGCGTCGGACTTGTTGATGACCACCAGCTCGGGCACCCGGTCGGCACCGATCTCGGCGAATACCTCGCGCACGGCGACGAGCTGCCCCTCAGGGTCGGGGTGCGAGCCGTCGACGACGTGCAGGATCAGGTCGGAGTCGGCCACCTCCTCGAGCGTCGAGCGGAACGCCTCGACCAGCTGGTGGGGCAGGTGCCGGACGAAGCCGACGGTGTCGCTCATCGTGTAGATGCGGCCATCGGCGGTCGTGGTGCGACGCGTCGTCGGGTCCAACGTCGCGAACAAAGAGTCGTCGACCAGGACCCCGGCGTCGGTGAGCCGGTTGAGCAGCGAGGACTTGCCGGCGTTGGTATAGCCGGCGATCGACACACTCGGGATCCGGCGGCGTTGACGTGTGGCGCGCTTGGTGTCGCGGGTGCCCTTCATGTTGCGCAGCTGCCGGCGGAGCCGGGCGATCTTGGTGTTGATCCGGCGCCGGTCGGTCTCGATCTTGGTCTCACCGGGGCCGCGGCCGCCGATGCCGCCGCCGTCGGCGCCGACCCGGCCACCTGCCTGGCGAGACAGGCTGCCGCCCCACCCGCGCAGTCGCTGCTTCATGTAGTTGAGCTGGGCGAGCTCGACCTGGGCCTGGCCCTCCTTGGACTTCGCGTGCTGGGCGAAGATGTCGAGGATCAGCGCGGTCCGGTCGACGACCTTGACCTTGAGCCGGTCTTCGAGGTTGCGCAGCTGGCTGGGCGCGAGCTCGCCGTCACAGATGACGGTGTCGGCTCCGGTGGCGCGCACGATCTCACCGAGGCCGTCGACCTTGCCGCGGCCGACGTACGTGGCGGGGTCGGGCTTCTGGCGGCGCTGGTAGAGGGCGTCGAGCACCTCTGACCCCGCGGTCTCGGCAAGCAGCGCGAGCTCGGCCATGGAGTTCTCGGCGTCCTCGATCGTGCCTTCGGTCCAGACGCCGACCAGGATGACGCGCTCGAGCCGGAGCTGGCGGTACTCGACCTCGGTGATGTCCTCGAGCTCGGTCGACAGGCCGACAACCCGCCGCAGGGCGTGCCGCTCGGCGAGATCGAGGTCGCCGTCTGTCCGGTCGGTGTCCTCGGGGTCTGGCTCGTCGACGTAGCCGGACTCGAACTTCGTCGTCCCAGTCGTCGGTCTCCTCGAGCTCGTCCTCGAGATTGAAGTCAGGTGCGTTAGTCATGTGTGTCCAGAGTAATTCGCGGTACCTGACCACCGCGAATGGGTTTCCCGAGTCATTTTTCCGGCTTTCGCCCACGGGCACCCGCGCCGCTCCCTAGGCTGACCGCCGGTCGCGGGCCTCCCCGACCACCACGGGGGACAGAGGAGCGAACATGATTGCGCAGGCCGGACGTACACCCGCGTGGAAGAGAGTCGGGCTGGCCGTGCTGGTCGGCGCGCTCGCGACGAGCGCCCTCGTCGCGACGACGGCGTCTCGCGCCGACGCCGCCGACGCACCGTTCTGCGAAGACACCGGAATGACACCCTTGAGTGGCGAACCCGACTCCGTGCTCCCGCCGTGCCGCCCGATAGACCCGTCGTTCACCCCGGAGATCGTCACCCCGCCCGAGCACGGCGTCGCCGGCGTCGATGACGGGTACCTCACGTATCTGTCGAACCCGGAGTACATCGGTTCGGACAGTTTCACGTATCGGGTCTCCGACGGTTCCAGCGAGTCGAACATCGCGACTGTCACGGTTGACGTGCAGGACCCGACGAACCATCCGCCGACCTGCGAGGAGCAGGAGCCACAGCTGGTCTACGCCGGACGGAAAGCGCAGCTGGACACGGACTGCGACGAACCCGACGGAGACGACCTGACCTACCAGATCGAGGAGCAGCCCGCTCACGGCGGCGCCTGGGTCGACGAGGCCGGCGTCATCGTCTACGAGGGGAACCCCGGATTCAGCGGATCGGACGAGGTGCGATTCGTCGTAGAGGACGGACGTGAGGGAAGGACTTCGGGCGCCCTGCCGGTCACGGTGGCTCTGCCGGAGGCACCGTCGTGCGAAGCAACCGAGCTGACGGCGAACGTCATCGAGGGTGAAACGGTGCCGCTCCAGCTCGAGTGCACGAACCCGCAAATAGACGAGCAGACGTACGGCGCGGCGCCCGCACCCACGAAGGGGACGCTCGGGGACTTCGACGATTCCGGACGCGTCGTGTACACCGCGGTGACGAGCGGGACGGACTCGTTCACCCTGGAGGCGACCAACCCGGTCGGGATCACCACCACCCCGGTGACGATCACCATCCAGCCGGCCAACCACGCACCGGTGTGCACCGGGAACGCGTCCAACGCACAACAGGTCGATCACGGCGTCGCCACCGTGCTGAACCTGGCCGCGCGGTGCGACGACGCGGACGGCGACGACCTGCAGTTCACCCGCATGTCCGTGCCGTCACACGGCACCGTGCCCGCAGCCACGGCCGATACGCTGTACCTACACATCGCACGGCTCGTTCACGGGATCGGACAGCTTCACCTACGTGGCCAGTGACGGCCAGGGTGGGACCTCGGCCGTGACGACTTACCACGTCTCGGTCGACAACGAGGCTCCGACCTGCGCCGGCCCGCGAGCCCGCGGAGTGCGCCCGCGAGACACCGAACGCTCACGATCGTGACGTCGTGCACCGACCCGGACGACGACGCGCTGACCCTTGACTCGCTCGGCGGTCCGCATCACGGCGCACCGGCCCGATCGTCGACGGACAGGCGACATCGGTACACCCCCGAGGCGGGGTTCACGGTGCCGACTCCTTCACCTTCCTGGCCAACGACGGGGTCAGTGACTCCGCTCCCGCCACCGTCAACATCTCGGTGAGCGTGGCGACGAGCCACCCGTCGACGAAGCACCGCCCGTCGTACAGCCTGACGGTGCCGGGCCGGCAGACGCCCGCAGGTGTGGCGAAGGCCGGGCTCAAGGTCACGACGCGCGTCGACGAGACGGCCAGCTCCACCGTCAAGCTGTCGGTCAGCAAGGCCGTCGCCCGCAAGCTGAAGATCGACCCCAAGGCCAAGCGGGCGGTCGTCATCGGCACCTTGACCAAGGCGCTCCAGCCGGGATCGACCGCGGTCAAGGTCCGGCTCACGAAGCGTGCGCAGACGGCGATCAAGAAGGTCAAGTCGGTCAGCGTCCTGGTCGTGTTCCGGGCCGTGGACGGCGCCGGCAACGCCGCCCAGGCGCAGCGCAGCGTGACCCTGAAGCGACGCTGAGCGGGGTCAGGGGCGTGGAGCGTCGCTGACGCCGGGGTGCATTGCGAGGACACCGCCCTGGGTGACCAGGTCGGGGTCGTTAGACGCGTCCGGCTGAGCGACGGGGCCAGACCATGCCCGGATACGGAGCCGCAACCCGCCGACCACGACAGCGACCAGGCAGGCCAGCCCCACCAGGATCAGGGTGAGCCGTGCCCCGAGAGCGGCCGCGAGCAGTGGCGCCAGGAAGGTACCCGCCAGCGCACAAGACACCATGACAGCGTCCGCCAACCCGAGGACCCCAGCGCGGTGCTCGTCGGCCACCCCGTCCTGAATCGTCTCGGTGATGGCGCACTCGACGAGCACGGCGACTGCGCCGGCAATCCCGAGGACGGGCAGCGCGGCCACCGGCCCGGGTGACACCGCGACCCAGACGACGGCCAGGCCTAGCACCGCGAGACCCCAGCTTCGCCTCGCTCGCTCCGAGCCGCGGATCCACCACAACAACGGCGCTCCGAGCGCCCCGAACCCGAAAATGGCCGTGGCCATCCCGAAGCCGTGATCCCCCTGCCTCCACACCTCCTGGGCGAGTGGCAGCAGGGCGACCGCGGTCGCGGCCGTGACGATGTTGATCAGGCCCGCGGCCGCGAGAGCGGCCAGGACGATCGGAGTGTTCCGGACCGTCCGGAACATCCCGGTGACCGCCTCCCGGGTGCGTCGGTTCGTGGCGGGCCCAGGCAGCGGGACCCGCCAGGCCATCGCGGTAGCCAGCACCGTCAGGCCTAGCGCCACCACCGGGATGAAGGGGCGCGTCGTGGGGAGCAGCAACAACCCGCCCACCGCCGGGCCGACCACCCAGGCGGCTACCTCGACGGTGACGAGCACCTCAGTGGCGCGCCGCTTGAACGGACCGGCCAGGCGCGGCATGGCTGCCGCGACGGTGGGGTAGGCCGGTGTTCCGGCCGCCACTGCCAGGGCTGCGGCGACCACCGCCGGCACCAGCAGACCAGCGGGCAGGGCAACGGCGACCACCCCGAGAAACACGAGGCGAAGGGCGAGAGTCGCGGCGAGCAGGCGCTCCCGGGGGATCCGGTCCCCCAGCGATCCGACCACCCACGAGAGCAGGACGTAGGGGATCATCCGCGCTGCCGCCGTAGCGCCGATGATGAGCGGGCCGTACGGTCCGTTGCCGTACTCGTCCCAGGCCAGCACGAGCAGCAGCGGCCAGGGCAGGGAGATCGCGACGGACGCCGCGGCGTACGACGTGAGTTGGCGGCCGACTGCGACGCGAGGGCTCACGGGACCACGTGGCTCCGGAGCGGCGGAAAACCGTTGAAGCCGATCGTCGAGCAGGAGCTGGTGTAGGCGCCGGCCGCGAGCAGGCGCACCCGGTCCCCCTCCTCCATGTCCAGCGGGAGCTCGACCATCCTGCGTTCGTAGAGCACGTCGGCGCTGTCGCAGGTGGGACCCGCGACCACGCAGGGGCCGAGGGGTCCGCCGTCGCGGTCGGTCTCGATCGGGTACCGGATGGCTTCCCCGATCGTCTCGACCAGCCCGGTGAAGACACCCACGTCGAGGAAGACCCACCGAGTGTCGCCGCGGTGGACGACGGCGATCACCTCGGCGACCAGGACTCCCGCCTCAGCGACGATGCCGCGTCCCGGCTCTATGAGGGTGGTTGGACGCCGCACGAAGTGTTCGTCGAGCAGGCGGTCGATCGCGGCGGCGTACCGCTCGGGCGCCAGGCACCCGTCGGCGAGCGATGCCGGGAATCCTCCGCCGAGGTCCAGGAGGTGCGGCCGGCCGCCCTCGGCGAGGAGCGCGTCGAACACCGAGGCACTCGCCGCGATCGGCGCTGCCCACGCTTGCGGCTCGCACTGCTGCGACCCGACGTGGAAGGAGACGCCGGCCGCATCGAGTCCTGAGCTCGCGGCGTAGCGCAACACCTCGACGGCCTGGCCAGTGGAGCACCCGAACTTCCGCGACAGTGGCCACTCCGACCCCTCGCCCGATGCTCCCAGCCGGCACAGCACCGCGGCTCCCGGGGCGGCCGCGGCGACCTTGGTCGTCTCCTCGATGGTGTCGACCACGAACAGCCGGACCCCGCGCGCCGCCGCGAACGCAATGTCGGAGCGCCGCTTGACCGGGTTGGAGTAGATCAGTTCGTCCGCGGCCGCGCCCGCGGCCAACGCTGCGAGCACCTCCGCCGGGCTGGCCACGTCGAAGCAGCTTCCCGCGGCATGCAGCGCCGCCAGCAGGGCCGGCTCGGGGTTCGCCTTCACTGCGTAGTGGACGGCCGTGCCCGGCAACGCCGACGCAAGCCGGCGGTAGCGAGCCACCGCCGTCGCGAGATCCAGGTGCAGGTACGGCGTTGACGGCGGCCGGCTGGGAGTGCAGCCAGCGGCAGTTGCGGGCATGAGTGCGTGCACCGGTGAGGGCATGCGGAAACTCCTGGCGGACGACCGAGACTGGTCTTGTCCTGAGGAGGGCTGGGGATCGCCGGTGATACCGCTGTCCGCGCGTCGCGGAAATCTTCCGGGTCAGCCGGTGGTCCCTGTGACTTGTGACGCCCCTACTTCGGTGGCATCCGGATGCCGCCGTCGACGCGAACGGTCTCGCCGTTCATGTAGGTGTTGCGGAGGCACTCCAGCACCATCGAGGCCAGCTCGTCGGGTACCCCGAGCCGTTTCGGGAAGAGCACGCTCTCGCCGAGCTTGGCCTTAAACCCCTCGGCTTGTTCACCCTCGCCGTAGATCGGGGTGTCGATCAGACCCGGCGCGACGGTGTTGAGCCGGATGGCGGAGGCCGACAGGTCACGGGCGACCGGGAGGGTCATGCCGACGACACCGCCCTTGGAGGCGGAGTACGCCGCCTGGCCGATCTGGCCGTCGAAGGCGGCGACGCTGGCGAGGTTGACGATCGCGCCGCGCTCACCGGTCTCGGTCGGCTCCAGCTTGCTCATCTCGCTGGCGGCCAGCCGGATCGCGTCGAAGGTGCCGATCAGGTTGATCGCGACCACCTTGGTGAACGCGCCGAGGTCGTGGGCGGAGTCGAACTCACCGTCCCGACCAATCGTCCGCTGGGCCCAGCCGATGCCCGCCGAGTTGACCAGGATCCGGAGCGGTCCGACTTCCACGGCCGCGGCAACGGCGGCCTTGATCTGCTCGGTGTCGGTGACGTCCACGGAGACGAACGTCCCGCCGATCTCGGCCGCCAGCTCCTGACCCTTGTCGGCCTGGAGATCGGCGACGACGACCTTCGCGCCAGCGGCGGCCAGCTGGCGGGCGACGGCCGCGCCGATGCCCGAGGCGGCGCCGGTCACGATGGCAGAGGTTCCGCTGAGTTCCATGGCCGGGATCCTATTGAGCGGTCAGAGGTCGGTCGTCCCCCGGGCCACGACGACCGCCGGGCCGGCCAGCAGGATCCGGTCGTCGGCCGTCCAGGTGACGGTCAACGTGCCACCCGGTACGTCGACCCGATAGGCCACGTCCTCCGCACTCGCTCGCACCTCGTCGGCCAGGGCGGCGGCCACCATGGCCGCGCAGGCGCCGGTGCCGCACGAGCGGGTCTCTCCCGAGCCGCGCTCGTGCACCCGCATGGCGACGTGTCGCTCACCTCGGCGGACCACGAACTCGACGTTCACACCCTGCGGGTAGACGGCGGAGTCGTGGACCGGCGGTTCGAGGAGCGGCCCGGCGTCGGCCAGGTCGTCGACGAACGCCACGGCGTGGGGGTTGCCGAGGTCGAGGTGCCGCGCGGGCCAGGAACGGTCGTCCACGGCGACCATCGTCTCGCCGAGGACCTTGGGGCTCCCCATGTCGGCGGTGACGACGTCCCCTTCGACGGTCAGCAGCTTGATCCCGTCCCTTGTCGCGATCGGGATGGGAGCGCCCGGATCGGCCAGCCCGTCGTCGACCAGGTGCCGGGCGAACAACCGGATGCCGTTGCCGCACATCTCGCTCAGCGACCCGTCGGAGTTGCGGTAGTCCATGTACCACTCGGCGCCGTCGGCCTGGCTCGGATCGAGTGCGGCGCTTCGGATCACCCGGAGTACGCCGTCGCCACCGATTCCGGCACGCCGGTCGCACAGCGCGACCACCCTCGCCGGCTCGAGCTCACCGTGAATCGAGCCGTCGTGGTCGGGCAGGAGCACGAAGTCGTTCTCGGTGCCGTGCCCCTTGAGGAACGGGTAGTTCATCCGTAGAGCCCCTTCTCGTACGACGGGCCGTAGTACTCGTCGAGCTCCTCCACCGTCTTGCCCGACGGCTCCACCTCGGCCGCCACGACTGCCCGGCGTGGCACCACGCCGGTCGGGTCCCAGGTCTCCGGCTTCCACAACGACGACCGCAGGAACGCCTTGGAACAGTGGAAGAACAGCTCGTCGATCTCGACCACCACCGCCAGCACCGGCCGGTGGCCCTTGACCATCATCTCGTCGAAGAACGGCGCATCGCTGACCAGTCGGGCCCGGCCGTTGATCCGCAGCGTGTCGCCGCGGCCGGGGATCAGGAAGTTCAGTCCGACGTGCGGGTTCTGCAGGATGTTCCGGTAGCCGTCGGCCCTCCGGTTGCCGGGGCGCTCCGCCAGGGCGATGGTGCGCTCGTCGATGACATGGACCAGCGAGCCGGCCGGGTCTCCCTTCGGGGACGCGTCGCACTCACCCTCGGCCGAGGACGTCGCCATCACGCAGAACGGCGAGGCCGCCAGCCAGGCGCGGTCCACGTCGAGCAGCGCCGGGCGCGCCTTGTCCCGCGCCCGCGCGGTCGGCTCACCGAGCAGCTCGACGAGCTGATCGCTGGTGGTGATCTCGGTCCAAGCGGTGATGGCGTCGGTCGGCACCCGCCAACGGTACGCCGTCCGCATTCCGGTCGGCTGCTTTGGTCAGCAGTAGGCGTCACCCGCCCGTCGCACAGGGCAACCACCCGCGCCGGGACGAGCTCGCCGTGCACCGTCCGTCGTGGTCGGACAGGAGCACGAAGTCGTTCTCGGAGTCGTGTCCCTTGAGGAACGGGCACGGCGGGTGGTCGGTGGGCACCGCTCCGGTGTCGCGGATGGTGGCCCACCGGCCAACCCGGAGCAGGCGCTCAGCGCAGCGGAGTGACGGTCGCTTCGTAGGTGAGAATCTCGGTGTCGTTGCCCTCGCCGAAGTCGTCCGGGGCGGCGTACATCGTGAGGTGGGAGCCCCTTGCGTCGATGTCGGTGGGGTTGCGGGTCACCACATGGCCGGCGGACGACCAGAGCTGGGTCGGCACCTCGTGCAGGATCCGGCGGGTCCGCAGGTCGAGCAGGGCGAAACCGCCGAGCTCGTACGCCGTGGCCGCGCCGGGCTGGGCGGGGAGGCCGGCGATGCCCGAGCAGAGAGCCTTGCCGGAGGAGACGTACTCGCAGTCCTGGTAGTCGATGAAGTGGCTGTCGTTGAGCCAGAAGCCCTTCTGCCTTCCCCCGGTGGTCCACTCGTAGAACCGCCGGGAGCCCCAGGACTGGCCGACCAGCCGGTCACTCTCTTGGTCGAGTACGACGCCGCCGACGTGGTCGTCGACGGTGAAGAGCTTCCGCGCCCGGAACGTGTCGGCGTCCACGTGGTAGATGATCGCCTTGCTGTCGGGACGGTACTCCGCCACGGGTAGCCAGATGTCGTCGCCGTCGACGTCGAGGCCGCCCGGGTGGTACATGTGCCCCTCGCCGAGGACGATGTCCTTGATCAGGGTGCCGTCCCGCTCGAGGACGAAGAGGTGACCCACCCCCTTGCCCGGTGTCCGGTCGTAGCCGTCGACGGGCTCGGGATACCTCACCGGTGGCTCGATGATCTCCACCGATGACAGGTAGATGCGGTCGCCCACGACCTCCATGGCCTGGGGGTGGTGGGTGTTGAAGTCGAGACGCTGTGTGCCCGTCTTCTGCCAGGCGGTGCTGCGCGAGACGTTCTGGAACGACGTGACCAGCTTGTCGTCCCGGTCTCGGTCGGATGACGGGCGGTCGAGGGCGGTGGCCGCGCCGGTGCCGGCGGCGACGACCGCGAGGGCACACAGCAGAGAGGCAGTCCTGGTGTTCACGAGTTGCTCCTTTGGGGGTCGGGGATCGCCGCGACGCTAGGCATCCTGTGCCACGTGCCGGTTGCACATGCGAGAACAACGGGAGAACGTGCCACCGACCGCTTGTCGGCCGAGGGGTGGTTGGTCAGTCGGCGATGGGACTCACCACCCCGCCGACCCGCCACCGTGCCACTCCGGCTCTGCGACCGCGGCCCAGGCCGGACGAACTCGTTCGCGGAGGTGCGGGCGTGCGGCATGGTTCCTCCCGAGCGGTGTGCTGACCCACTCACCTTGCCTCGCGGCTCGAGGCCTGTCGAGGGCTACCCGCGGGCGCCGACCACGGCGTACCTGGCGCAGGCGAAGGCGCCGTTCTGCGCGAGCTCGGTCAGCTTCAGGTCGTACTGCCGAGGGAACAACGGCCTGCCGGCACCCAGGGTCACCGGAGCTATCGACACGATCACCTCGTCGAGCAGCTTGGCGTCGGCGAACTGGCCGGCCAGGTCTCCGCCGCCGACCACCCACACATCCCGGTCGCCGGCGGCCGTCGCCAGCTCGTCGTACGCCTCGGTGACGGCGCCGGAGACGAACCGGACGTCGGCTCCGTCGACCGTCTCGAACTCGCGATGGGTGAACACGAACGCGGGCATGTCGTAGGCCCACTTCTCGTCCCGGGCGGCCATGTAGTCGAGGATCCAGGCGTACGTCGTGGCGCCCATGGCGATCGCGCCGATGCCCTTGATGAAGTCCCCGTAGTTCATCGGCCCGTCGTTGTCCTGCTCCTGGACGAACAGCCAGTCGAGGGAGTCGTGCTCATCGGCGATGTAGCCGTCGAGAGTGGTCGCCGTGTAGTAGACGGTGCGGGTCATTCGCTGTCCTCTCCTCGTTCCTCTCCTCGTTGCCGGCGCAGCCAGTTGATGGGGTCGCCCTCGTCGACCTCGAGTCCGCCGGCCCGGATCAGCTGACGGGCGAGCTGGCGGCGAGCCGCGGCGAACGTGATCACGTGGGCGATGACGCTGCTCATGACGAAGCTCTCGGGCGGGTCGCAGAGGGCGTCGATCAGCCGGTCGTCCCAGGCGCCGCGTCGGTCGATGTCGCGGACGGTGGCGAGCCAGCGCGGAGCGACCTCCGCGTGGCGCTCGATCAGGGTCGCCGGATCGTCGCTCCTCCGCTGCGGGAAGTCCTCGCCCTCGATGGCGGCGAGCCAGACCTCCTTGGTGAACACGAGATGGGTCAGCACGTCTGCGACCGACTCGTCGTCGCCGTCGAAGCCGAGCACCGTGTTGCCCGGCAGTTGCGTGCGGCGGTACTCCTCATCGGGCAGCTGCTTGGCGAGGTCGAGCAGGGCTCGGGTGTCGTCGAGGTCGTGGGCGACCAGTTGTTCGGTGAGCGGGCTCATGGGTTGCTCCGTCGTGTGGACCCACAGCGACGTGGGCGGGTGAAAATGGATGCCGTTGGGTGCCGGCAGCCAGGTCGAACCGTCAGCGGTCTCTGGCGGCGCGCTTGGCAGGTGGCCGTAGGCCCGGGCGAAGGCACGGCTGAAGCCCTCGACCGACTCATACCCCGCATCGAAGGCGGCGTCGGTCACCGACGTGCCGCGCCGGATCTGCCAGGCGGCCCGTTCGAGCATCACTCGGCGGCGCATCGCCATCGGCGGCTCCCCGGCGCTGCGGGTGAGCTGGCGGCTGAAGTGGTACGGCGAGGCATAGGCGCCTCCGGCCATGTCGTCGAGGTTGCGGTGCTCCTCGTCGAGCACGGCGTCGAGCAGCTCGCGCAGCCGGTCCCGTCCCTGCTTCATGCCACCAGTCTGGCCCCGACCGCCCACGGTCCGCCCGACCGTTCTTGCGTCGTACGGGATCGGCCCCGCGGATCCGGGTCGCGACCGTGACCTGGCCCTGGTGGTTCTCAGGCCCGCGACCCGGAGGCGAGGGCCTGCACCGCCTCGACGGCGCGGTCGAGCCGATCCGGGTCGTCGTAGCGCACCCAGACGATGCGCGGGTCCTTGCGGAACCAGGCGTCCTGGCGACGGGCGAACCTCCTGGTGGCGGTGATCGTCTGCTCGCGGGCCTCGTGCAGGCTCAACTCGCCGGCGACGTACGCCGCCACCTCGCGGTAGCCGATCGCGCGGCCGGCGGTGCGGCCCTCGGCGAGGCCATCCGCGAGCAGCCCTTCGACCTCCTCGACGAACCCGTTGTCGAACATGTGCAGCACACGCTGCTCGATCCGGTCGGCCAGCGTGGGCCGGTCGATGTCCACGCCGACCTGGACCGACAGCGGTTCGACGTACTCCATCCTCGGCAGGCTGGCGCTGAACCGCCGCCCGGTGATCTCGATGACCTCCAGGGCCCTGACGATCCGCCGTCCGTTCTCCGACCTGATCCGCTCCGCCGCCTCCGGGTCGGCGGCGCGCAGCCGCGCGTGGAGGGCGCTGGATCCGACGTCGGAGAGCTCGGCCTCGAGGCGCGCACGGACGTCGGGATCGGTGCCCGGGAACTCGAAGCGGTCGAGGATCGCCCTGGTGTAGAGCGCCGATCCACCGACCAGGACCGGCACCTTGCCGGCCGCGCGCAGGTCGCGGATCGTCGCGCGAGCCTGCTGCTGGAACTCCGCGACGGTGAGCGGGTCGCGGACCGAGAGGGTGTCGAGCAGGTGGTGGGCGATGCCCCGCCGCTCGTCCGGCGGAAGCTTGGCCGTCCCGATGTCCATGCCGCGGTAGACCTGCATGGCGTCGGTGTTGACGATCTCGCCGCCGAGTCGTTCGGCGAGATCGAGGGAAAGCTCGGTCTTACCGGAGGCTGTGGGGCCGACGATCGCAGCGATCGGGATCGGCTCCATGTGGCTAGTGTGTCAAGAGGGCGCCGCACGGCTCGGGCGCAGCGCCCGACCCCGTGCCCGACCCCGTGCCCGACCCAGTGCCAGCCGCATGCCAGCCGCTGCCAGCCCGAGTCAGTGAGGAGGGACCCGTGACCGACACACCGATCGAGGACCTGGAACCCGACGAGGGTCCGGATCCTGAGGAGTACGAACCCGACGAGGAGGACGTGGCCGTCTCCGGGGACACCGGGACGGTCTACGAAGAGGGCGAGCCCGCGGTCACGCCGCGCGACGCCGAACCAACCGAGGACGAGGACTGAACATGGGATTCCTGGACAAGCTCAGGGGCAAGGCCAAGCAGGCGGTCGACGAGCACGGCGACAAGATCGCCGACGGCATCGACAAGGCCGCCGGGATGGCCGACAAGAAGACCAAGGGCAAGTACACGGACAAGATCGCGGACGGCTCCGGCAAGGCCAAGGAGGCCCTCGACAAGCTCGACGGCAAGGACGACGGCGACCTGGGCCGTCCCGGCGGCACTCCGGCCCGCTGACCGAGGTGGACCGATTCGTCCTCGTGCCGGCGGCGTACGTCTTCTTGTTGCGCGACGGCGTGGCCGGTACCGAGGTGTTGCTCCAGCTGCGGCAGAACACCGGGTTCATGGACCGGCACTGGGCGGCAGCCGCGGCCGGCCACGTCGAGAAGGGCGAGACGGCGTACGACGCGGCGCGCCGGGAGGCGCTGGAGGAACTCGGAGTCGACGGGCTGGACCTCTCCTTCGAGTTCACCATGCAGCGCACTCAGGGTGGCGATCCGATCGACGAGCGGGTCGACTTCTTCTTCACCGCCCGCACCTGGACGGGCGAGCCGCGGATCCTCGAGCCGACCAAGTCTGCGGACCTGCGCTGGTGCCGGATCGACCAGCTGCCCGATCCGGTGGTGCCCCACGAACTCATGGCTCTTCGTTCGCTGGGTACCGGCACGACGTACCTCACCCACGGCTTCTGATCTGGAGGGGATCCATGAGCGACGACCTGGGGCCCAAGCCCGAACCCGACACCGAGCCCCCGGAGCACTACCCGGGCGGCGCCGATGCCATCGACGACTCCGGGGAGTTCGGCGGCACCCCGGGCGGCCCGGCCACGCGCGACCTGCATCCCGACGACAACCCCGGCGTCGAGGACGCCCTCCCCGAGGACATCGCAGCCCCGGACGACGAGAAGCAGCAGGCACCCGACGGCACGTCCGGGGAGGACGACCCGCCCGACGAGCCCCCCGCATGAGGAGATGACGATGGGCGACACGAAGGACGACAAGGAACAGGCCACCGACATCCGCGACTCCAACCCGAACGCCAACGGACCCGACGGCGCGGCCGGCGAGATGGGCGTGAGCAGTGAGCGCACCGGCCCCGCCGGGCCGGGACAGGACGCCACCGACGGCGTCCGCGACGTCACCAGCCAGGAGCGGGACCCTGACGAGGACGCGCCACCCGAGCAGTCGCCGGGCAATCCCGAGGACAACCCGGAGGGCCTCCCGCCCAAGGCCGGCTATCCCAAGCTTGACCCCCGCTCCGACTGAGCCCGGACGTTTGCAAGAACGGGGTTGATCCGACTCATCTGGTGCGCCGGATCAACCACACTCACGGCACGGATGCGGCTCGCCGCACCATCCTCGCCCTTGGAGGATCCCGGCGATCTTGATCGCCGTACGGCAGCCGTGATCGAACACCTGCCCGTATGACAGACGCAGCGTCAATCTGCTGTCCGTGGCTGCATCGAGATCACGCTCCATGTCCAGGTCACGCGCGCGGCTCGACCCATGGAACGCGAGGCCATCGAGCTCGATGATGACCCCGAGCTCCTCGTACTCCACGTCAGTGAACTCCGACCGTCCCGGATGCCTTCGGCTCACCTGCCTTCTGCCGCGCGGGAGCCCGTGCGGTCGCTCGACCCGGTCGAGGTATCCGTGCTCGAGCACCGAGCACGTGCCCTCCCCGATGTCGAGCAGGATCGCCTCGAGCCAGCCGCGCTGCGCAACCCGCGAACGATCGGCGAGCGCCTTCGACAGCCGCCTCGCGGTCGTCCGGCGCGATCCACAGGCATCGGCGAGGACACCGATCGTGTCCAGCTTGGTCGCCGCATGACCGGCGACGTCCAGCACCGCGTCGTCGTAGCGCAGCCGCGGCGGACACAGGTTCCATTGCACGCGCGGCTCGAGGTCGCGGGTCCGGTGGATGACGACACCCGGTGGCTGGACGAGATTTCGCGACCAGTCCACGGCAACATGGATCACCGAATCGTCGCGTCCGCGCCGCCCTGGTCCGTCGCCGGCACGGATCGCGGACTCGTGGGAAAGAGCAGCGGGCCATGAGAAGAGAACGGCCGCCCACGACCTCTGCAGCCATGTAAGCGGACCCGTGTGGTCGATGTAGACCCCCGGATGCACGGGAGCCCACTCGCGGCGCCGCAGATGACGCGCGATGTCGGACGCAGACAAGCCCGAAGCCAGCGCCTGGCGGCGGGCAACCACACCGTCCTGATCGAGCAGCACCTGCACCACGGGATCCACGGCGCCGATGCTGACTGCCGCCGACCATCGGCGCCAGTGTCAGTTCTCCGGCTGTGGAGAACATAGATCGTGGTTGATCCGACTCATCTGGTGCGTCGGATCGACCACGATGACCGAAGGTCAGTCCCGGACGCGGTACCTCAGGAAGACCACGCCGCTCTCGAAGCGGCGTTCCTCCAGCAGCTCCAGACCGAGTCGCACCCCGTCGGGCAGGGACGATGTGCCTCCGCCAACGACGACCGGCGTGAGGAACAGCTGGATCTCGTCGACCAGCGCGGCGCGCAGCGCCTGGCCCGCCAGGTCGGGGCCGCCCACGGCCAGGTCCTCCCCCGCGGACTCCTTGAGCTCACGGACGGCCCCCGGGTCGAAGTCGCGCTCGATGACGGTCCGGGCGGTCGAGGCGTGCTCGAGGGTGCGCGAGTAGACGACCTTGTCGGCCGCCCGCCACAGCTGGGCGAAATCCCGCAATGTCGCGGGCTGGTCCGGGCCGGTTTCCATGGTCTCCCAGGCGCGCAGGACGTCGTACATCCGGCGCCCGAGCAGGAAGGTGCCGATCGGACGGGTCAGGTCGTTGACGGCCGCGTGCACCTCCTCGTCCGGCTCGGCCCAGGCGAACTCACCGTGCTCGTCGGCCACGAAGCCGTCGAGCGACGCGATCGCGGAGTAGATCAGCTTCGCCATCGGCTCAGCCGCAGGCCGGGGCGTCCGGGAGCGGCGCGGGGACGCCGACGGTCGGCATGCCGAGCGAGACACCCGGCCGGTTCGGCGGAGCCGGCCTGGCGGGCCTCCCAGGCGTCGCCGGAGCGGGTACGCCGCACGGCCAGCACCGGGCCGTCGGCGACCAGGTGGTGCGGGGCGGCGTAGGTGATCTCGACGGTGACCATGTCGCCGGGGCGGATCGCGCCGTCGACCGGCTCGACCGCCGGCGGGGTGAAGTGCACGAGCCGGTTGTCCGGGCCGCGACCGGAGAGCCGGTGGGTGGCGGCGTCCTTGCGGCCCTCGCCCTCGGCGACCATCAGCTCGACGCGGCGGCCGACCAGCTTCTTGTTCTCCTCCCAGGCGATGTCGTTGACCAGGGCGGCGAGCCGCTCGTAGCGGTCCTGGACGACCTCGGGCGGCACCTGGTCGTCGAGCACGGCGGCGGGCGTGCCGGGGCGCTTGGAGTACTGGAACGTGAACGCGCCGGAGAACCGCGCCCGCCGGACGACGTCGCAGCGTCGCCTGGAAGTCCTCCTCGGTCTCGCCGGGGAAGCCGACGATGATGTCGGTGGTGATCGCCGCGTCGGGCATCGCCGCGCGGACCCGGTCGATGATGCCGAGGTACTTCGCCTGCCGGTAGGACCGGCGCATCGCCTTCAGCACCCGGTCCGAGCCGGACTGCAGCGGCATGTGCAGCTGCGGCATCACGTTCGGCGTCTCGGCCATCGCCGCGATGACGTCGTCGGTGAACTCCGCCGGGTGCGGCGAGGTGAAGCGCACCCGCTCCAGCCCGTCGATCTCGCCGCACGCGCGCAGCAGCTTGGAGAACGCCTGCCGGTCGCCGAACTCCACGCCGTAGGAGTTGACGTTCTGACCCAGCAGCGTCACCTCGCTGACGCCCTCGGCGACCAGCGCCCGGATCTCGGCGAGGACGTCGCCGGGCCGGCGGTCCTTCTCCTTGCCGCGCAGCGACGGGACGATGCAGAACGTGCAGGTGTTGTTGCAGCCGACCGAGATCGACACCCAGGCGGCGTACGCCGACTCGCGCTTGGTCGGCAGCGTCGACGGGAAGACCTCGAGCGACTCGAGGATCTCGACCTGCGCCTCCTCCTGCACCCGCGCCCGCTCGAGCAGCACCGGCAGCGAGCCGATGTTGTGGGTGCCGAACACGACGTCGACCCACGGCGCCTTCTCGGCGATCGTGGCGCGGTCCTTCTGGGCCAGGCAGCCGCCGACGGCGATCTGCATGCCGGGCTGCTTCGCCTTGACCGGCGCGAGGTGGCCGAGGTTGCCGTAGAGCCGGTTGTCGGCGTTCTCCCGCACCGCGCAGGTGTTGAAGACGACCACGTCGGCCTGCTCGCCGTCGGGGGCGGCGGCGTAGCCCGCGTCCTCCAGCAGCCCGGTGAGCCGCTCGGAGTCGTGGACGTTCATCTGGCACCCGTAGGTGCGGACCTCGTAGGTGCGTGCGCGGTCGCGTTCATGACCGTCGTCAAGGGTACGGCGGCGCCCGCCGGCGGCACGGAATCCGAGCGCGATGTACAGGAATGGTCACGCCTCGGCGTGACCAGTGCGTTCGGCGTAGGCCCTGCACGCGGTTGCCGCTAGGTTCCTGTGCATGACGGTGCAGGAGGCGGCAGCGAGCGGACCGCCGAACAGGGCGAGCCGCTGGTCGTGCTCGACGGCGTCAACAAGTGGTTCGGCGACCTGCACGTGCTCAAGGACATCAACCAGACGATCAACCGCGGCGAGGTCGTCGTCGTCATCGGGCCGTCCGGGTCGGGCAAGTCGACGCTGTGCCGGGCGATCAACCGGCTCGAGACCATCGACAAGGGCACGATCACCCTCGACGGCCAGCCGCTGCCCGCAGGAGGGCAAGGCGCTCGCGGCGCTGCGCGCCGAGGTCGGCATGGTCTTCCAGAGCTTCAACCTCTTCGCCCACAAGACGATCCTCGAGAACGTCACGCTCGGGCCGATCAAGGTCCGCGGCAAGAAGAAGGAGGAGGCCGAGAAGCGGGCCAAGGAGCTGCTCGACCGGGTCGGCGTCGGCCACCAGGCCGGCGAAGTACCCCGCCCAGCTCTCCGGCGGCCAGCAGCAGCGCGTGGCGATCGCCCGGGCGCTGGCGATGGACCCGAAGGTGATGCTCTTCGACGAGCCGACCTCGGCGCTGGACCCCGAGATGATCAAGGAGGTCCTCGACGTCATGGTCGACCTCGCCGAGCAGGGCATGACGATGATCGTGGTCACCCACGAGATGGGCTTCGCCCGCACGGCGGCCGACCGGGTGCTGTTCATGTCCGACGGCGCGATCGTCGAGGAGAACACCCCGGAGGAGTTCTTCACCAACCCGCAGATCGGACCGGGCCAAGGACTTCCTCGGCAAGATCCTCAAGCACTGACCCACCCACGAGTACATCCATTCAACGGGGGCCGGGATACACCGGCTCGGGACAGAAGGAGAAGAGATGCGATTCATCAGGACCAAGGCGGCGGTGGCCGGCATCGGCCTCGCGCTCAGCCTGGCCGCCTGCGGCGACGCGGGCGACGACGACGGCGGCAGCGACGTCGAGGCCGAGGAGGACGCGGCGGACAAGTTCGAGGACGGCACCCGGATGACGGAGCTCGCCGAGGCCGGCGAGATCACCATCGGCGTGAAGTTCGACCAGCCCGGCCTCGGCTTCAAGGACGCCACCGCCGACATCCCGACCGGCTTCGACGTCGAGATCGCCAAGCTCCTCGTCGCCGACCTCGGCATCGACCCGGAGTCCGACAGCGTGACCTGGGAGGAGACGATCTCCGACAACCGCGAGCCCTACCTCGAGGAGGGTCGCGTCGACCTCGTCCTCGCGACGTACTCGATCACCGACGAGCGCCGCGCGATCGTCGGCCAGACCGGCCCCTACTTGATCACCGGCCAGCAGGTCCTGGTCGACGGCCGACAGCGACATCAGAGGGCATCGAGGACCTCCAGGGCGAGGAGGTCTGCTCGGCGACGGGCTCGACCTCGATCGAGAACGTCGAGGCCGAGGGCATGGTGCCCGGCACCCGCCGACGACTACTCCCAGTGCGTCGAGGACGTGCTCAACGGCACCGTCGAGGCGATGTCGACCGACGGCGCGATCCTGCTCGGCTACGCCGCGCAGAACGAGGGCGAGCTGAAGGTCGTCGGCGAGGAGTTCTCCGAGGAGCGGATCGGCGTCGGCTACAGCCTGGACTACCCGGAGATGTGCGAGTGGATCAACGGCGTGCTGCAGGAGGCCTACGACGACGGCACCTGGGCCGAGGCCTTCGAGGCCACGCTCGGCGAGGGCGGCGCGGAGACGCCCGAGCCGCCGGCGCTGGACGAGTGCCCGGCCTGATCGAGTCGACCAGCGCTGCGGGGTGGCCGGTCCGACCGGCCACCCCGCCCGCGCCTACGACGCCGGCAGGCATCGAGCGGAGGCTGACCACGGTGGACGCCGTCCTCGACAACTCCGACCTGGTGGTCCGCGCCTTCGCCTACACGGTGCTGCTGTTCCTGATCGCGGGCGTCCTCTCGCTCGTCGTTCGGCACCGTGCTGGCCGCGATGCGGGTCGGGCCCGGTCGGCGTGCTCGCGCACGGCGGCGGCGGTCTACGTCACGATCGTGCGCAACACGCCGCTGCTGATCGTGCTGATCTTCTTCCGGATCGCCGGCCCCAAGCTCGGCATCAACTTCAACTTCGTCGACATCACGATCGGCGACATCCGGCTGCAACAACCTCTTCGCCGCCTGCGTCGTCGGGCTGACGCGTCTACACCTCGACGTTCGTCTGCGAGGCGATCCGCTCCGGGCGTCAACGCCGTGCCGCTCGGCCAGGCCGAGGCGGCCCGCGCGATCGGGCTCCCCTTCGGCGGCGTCGATGCGCGAGGTGGTGCTGCCCCAGGCGTTCCGGGCCTCGGTCCCGCCGCTGGCCAGCGTGCAGATCGCGCTGCTCAAGAACACCACCGTCGCGGCGTCGTTCGGGGTCGCCGAGGCGTTCTCCCGGATGAAGGTGCTTCACCAACAACGACCCCGGCCGACCGCGTCGGCATCTTCCTCTCCTTCGCCCTGATCTTCGTGGTCCTGGTCGAGATCGTCTCGCTTCGCGGCCCACCGGCTCGAGCGCCGCTGGAGGGTGGCGACTGATGAGCCGCCAGCGTCCTGTTCGACGCGCCCGGCCCGACGACGATCGCCCGGCACCGCATCTACACGGTCGTCGCGGCGGTCGGCCTGGTCGGCGTGCTGGTCGCGTTCGTCGTCTGGCGGCTCTACGACGACCGGCCAGCTCGAGTACGAGAAGTGGGAGCCGTTCGTCACCCCGCGCCTACGTCCGGGCGCTGCTCGTCGACGGGCTGCTCGACCACCCTGCAGATGGCCTTCACCGCGGTCCTCGCTCGCCGTCGTCTTCGGCGTGATCTTCGGCATCGGGAAGCTCTCCGACCACGCCTGGATCCGCTGGCCGTGCTGGGCGGTCGTCGAGTTCTTCCGCGCCGTCCCGGTGCTGCTGCTGATGATCCTGATCTTCTTCTCCTACGGCATCAGCCGCGGCGAGAGCGGCGCCTACTGGAGCGTCGTGATCGCGCTGACGCTCTACAACGGCGCGGTCCTGGCCGAGGTGTTCCGGGCCGGCATCCTGGCGGTGCCGCAGCGGGCAGGCCGAGGCGGCGTACGCCATCGGCATGCGCAAGTCGCCAGGTGATGAACATCGTGCTGCTTCCGCAGGCGGTGAAGATCATGCTGCCGGCGATCATCAGCCAGATGGTGGTGGCGCTGAAGGACACCAGCCTCGGGTACGCCGTCGCCGCGCCCGGCCTGACCGACGATCGGGCGAGCAGATCTACCGCGCAGTTCCACAACCAGGTGCCGACCATCATCGTGCTGGCGGCCATCTACATCAGCGTCAACCTGGTGCTCACCGTGGATCGCCACCTGGGTGCAGAAGAAGTTCGTCGGTGAGAAGAAGGTGCTCGAGGTGTCAGCGGTCGGCCTGGCAGACGCGGACACCGGCGCCGCACAGAACCTCCCCCACTGATCAGCGCTTCGGGGTGACCCAGAGCCTGATCACGCCCTCGATCACGACCTCCCCGTCCCGTCGTACACCACGAACCCGGACTGGGAGGTTCGGGTCGTCGCCGGTCCACTGTGAGGGGTCGGTTTCGGCAATGCACGGATGTCGGAGTCGGCCTTGGCGGTGTAGGCGACCTCCATCCCGTTGGGGATCCACCGCTTGTCGCGCGGGATGGTCGCTTCCGCGAGGGCGCCCATCGCGGCCTCGAGGCCGTTGCAGAGCGCGATCGCGTGCACGGTCTTGAGGTGGTTGTGCACGCGGCGGCGCTTGGGGATCACCAGCTCGGCGTAGTTGGACCGGATGTCGACGAACCGCGGGTGGATCGAGGCGAAGTACGGCGCCTTCCGCGTGAAGGCGAAGGAGAACAGTCGCTTGCCCTGGGGCAGGGTGGCGGCCTTGTTCCAGAGGTCGAGGACCGTGGGCATGGGGAGAGGCTACCCGTCGGTAACCGGCGCCATGACCTCCACCCGGTTGTCGGCACCGTCGAAGGTGTGGAACCGCTCGTGCCGCGGGAAGGTGCTGCGTTCGCGCCAGTCGACCTCGAAGCCGAGCCGCTCGAGGCGGGACGCAGTGGCCTCGAGCGCGGCCGGCGTCGGCAGCACGAGGGCGGGGTGCGCCTTCCGCGCGGGCCGGAACGAGTCCTCGACGCCGACGTGGATCTCGGCCACGGCGTCGCGCTCGTCGCCGTACGCACGAAACCAGGCGCCCCCTCGCTTCTGCAGGTCAGGCGGCTTCTCGACCTCGGTCATGCCCAGCCCCTGCGCGTAGAACCGACGGGCGACGTCCTCCCCGCCCGGCGGACACGCGACCTGGACGTGGTGGAGCCTCATCACCGCTCGTCCTTCCGGTGAGCAACGGCGAAGACCCGCCTGAAGGGCAGCACCACGCCGTACGGGTGCGATGGGTACGCCGCCCGCAGCCGGGCCTTGAACTCCGCCTCGAACTCCTGCCTCAAGCCGTCGGGCAAAGCCTGCAGGGTCGGCCGGGCACCCGTCCCGGAGACCCACGCGAAGACCGGGTCGTCACCCGTGAGCAGGTGGAGGTACGTCGTCTCCCAGGCATCCACGGTGCAGCCCGCGGAGGCAAGGACGTCGAGGTACGTCGCCGGGTCGTGGCTGTCGGGGACGGCAACGCTGGCGGTGTGCTCTGCGTACGTCGGGTCCGCGGCCAGTTCGCCCCGGATCGTGTGGCTCGGTTCGTCGAAGTTGCCGGGCACCTGGAACGCGAGCCACCCACCAGGGCGCACCCGCTGGATCAGCAGCGGAAGGAGGTCGAGGTGGTCGGGCAGCCATTGGAGGGTCGCGTTGGAGATGACTACGTCGACCGCCTCCTCGCTGGTCGCCCAGTCGCGAAGGTCCCCCACCTCGAACTCAATCCCGTCCGTCGTCGCCCGAGCCTTCTCGATCATCTCGGGGCTCGCATCGACGCCGCGGACCTCGGCTTCGGGCCACCTCTCGGCCAGCAGGCGGGTCAGGTTGCCGGGCCCGCACCCGAGGTCGACGACCGAGGCCGGCCGCTCGGCCCCGATCCGGGCGAGCAGCTCGACGAACGGTCGGCCGCGCTCGTCGGCGTAGGCGAGATAGCGGTCGGGGTCCCAGGTGTGCGGCATCTGTCTCCTCCGTGGTCGAGCCCGTCGAGATTGTATCTCTTGATGTCGAGATTCTCGACGCTGGTCTACGATGTGGCCATGAGAGACGAGGTCGACGAGTTGATCGACGCATGGGCGATCGAGCGCTCCGACCTCGACCTGGCGCCGGTCGCCGTATTCAGCCGGATCAGTCGGCTGGCCCGGCACCTGGACCTGGCCCGGCGGGCGGCGTTCACCGCGCACGGGATCGAGTCGTGGGAGTTCGACGTCCTGGCCGCGCTTCGCCGGGCCGGGTCGCCGTACGAGCTGTCGCCGGGGCGGCTGCTGCGGGAGACCCTCGTGACGAGCGGCACCATGACGAACCGGGTGGACCGGCTGGCCGCGCGCGGCTTCGTGGAGCGGTACCCCGACCCCGATGATCGGCGCGGGGTCATCGTCCGGCTGACGGCCGAGGGCAAGGCGGCGGTGGACGGCGCCTTCGAGGCGCTGTTGGGCGCCGAGGCCGACCTGCTCGCGGGCCTGCCGGATCGGGACCGCACGCGGCTCGCCGCACTCCTGCGCACCTTGCTCGCACCCTTCGGCTCCTGACCGCCCACCCGGCGCCAGTTGCCACCAAACCCATGTCGACCCGGCGCCAGTTTCCACCAAACCCATGTCGACCCGGCGCCAGTTGTCATTGCTCGAGCTGCTCCGCCGCTTCCAGCCACTCCTGTTCGAGCTCCTCCCGCTCGGCCCGCAAGGCGTCGTAGCGCGGAGTGAGCTCCGCCAGCTTCTCGTAGTCATGGGAGTGGGCAGCGATGTCGGCCTCCAGCGAGGCCTCCTGCTCGGCGATCCGGGCCAGCCGCTTGTCGAGGCGGGCGATGTCCTTGCGCAGGGCGCGTTCCTCGGCGGTCCCGGGTTTCACCGTGGCAACTGGCGCCGGCTCGGCGTGGATTTCCTGCGAACTCACGCCGGGTCGGGGGGTCGGGGCGGGCAACTGGCGCCGGGTCGGCGGGTCGGCGGCGCGGCGCTCGAGGTACTCGTCGACGCCCCGGGGGAGCATCGAGATCTGGCCGTCGCCCAGCAGGGCCCAGATCGAGTCGCACACGCGCTCCAGGAAATACCGGTCGTGGGAGACCACGACGAGCGTGCCCGGCCAGTCGTCGAGGAAGTCCTCGAGGACGTTGAGCGTTTCGATGTCCAGATCGTTTGTCGGCTCGTCGAGCAGCAGCACGTTCGGCTCGGTGAGCAGCAGCCGCAACAGCTGGAACCGGCGCCGCTCGCCGCCGGAGAGATCACCGAGCCGCGCCGTCAGCCGGTCGCCTGTGAAGCCGAAGCGTTCCAGCAGGGCCGTTGCCGTGATCTCGCCGGTGGCGGTCCGGGTCACCCTGCGAATCGACTCGACGGTCGCGAGGACGCGGGACTCGGGGTCGAGGTCGTCGAGGTGCTGGGTGAGGTACTGCAGGGAGACGGTGCGGCCGAGCCGGACCCGCCCCGCCGACGGGGCGAGCTCGCCGGCCAGGAGCGAGAGCACCGACGTCTTGCCGGAACCGTTGACACCCACGATCCCCGCTCGGTCGCCGGGGCCGAGCCGCCAGGTGGCGTGCGAGAGGAGGACCAGGTCACCGCGGGCCAGGTCCGCGTCCTCCACGTCGATGACGTCCTTGCCCAGCCGTTGGGTGGCGAAGCGCTGCAGCTCGAGCCGGTCGCGGGGCGGAGGAACGCCCTCGATCAGGTCGTTGGCCGCCTCGATCCGGAACTTCGGCTTCGAGGTCCGGGCCGGCGGCCCACGGCGCAGCCACGCGAGCTCCTTGCGGACCAGGTTCTGCCGGCGCACCTCCGAGGCTGCGGCCTGTCGCTGGCGCTCGGCCTTCGCGAGGACGAACGCGGCGTACCCGCCGTCGTAGGAGTCGACCACCCCGTCGTGGATCTCCCACGTGGACTGGCACACCGCGTCCAGGAACCAGCGGTCGTGGGTGACCACGACCAACGCCGAGACCCGGTGCGCGAGGTGGTCGGCCAGCCACGACACCGCCTCGACGTCGAGATGGTTGGTCGGCTCGTCGAGCACGATCAGGTCGTGGTGACCCAGCAGCAGTGCGGCCAGGGAGCAACGGCGCCGTTCGCCACCGGACAGACCGACCACGGCCCGGTCCAGGGTCACCCCGGCCAGGAGCTCCTCGACGATCTCGCGGGTACCCGTGTCCGCGGCCCACTCGTGGTCGGAGCGGCCGGCAAGCACGGCCTCCCGCACACTGTGGGTGTCGGAGAGTGCGTCGCCCTGGTGCAGGTAGCCCACCGCCATGCCCCGCGCCCTGGACACCCGGCCGGAGTCGGGTGGCTCGAGTCCGGTCATCACCTCCAGCAGCGTGGTCTTCCCGTCGCCGTTGCGGCCCACGATGCCGATCCGCTCGCCGGCGGAGACCCCGAGGGACACGTCGGTGAGCAGCGACCGGACGCCGTAGGCCTTGGAGACCCGCTCCAGGTTGACGAGATTCGCCATCAGCGGGTGCCGGACGACGAGACCAGCTGCGCCCCGGCGTCGGGGCCGGTTGCGACGAGGACCGTCTCGTGTCCGGCTCCGCGGATGCCCTCGGCGACCACCTCGGCTTGCTGCAGGGACTCGCAGAGGAAGACGCACGTGGGGCCGGAGCCGGACACCAGGCCCCGCAGGGCTCCCTCGGACTCGCCACGCCCGATCAGTGTCGCCAGGTCTGGGCGCAGGTCGAGGGCCGGCTCCTGCAAGTCGTTGTGGAGGGTGGCGGCGAGCACCCGCGGGTCGCCGGTTTCCAATGCCCGCACCAGGTCATCGCCGGGGGCCGGGGCGCCCGAGCCCGGAAACAGCTCGTCGTAGTGCCGGTAGACCGCCGGGGTGGGGAGGCCGGCCCGGCTTGGTACGACGACCCAGGACCAGTTGCCCGGGTCCGGGACCTCCTCCACGACCTCGCCGCGCCCGGTGCCGAGGCAGGTCCCGCCCTTCAGCGCGAACGGCACGTCGCTCCCGAGCCGTGCAGCGAGATCCATCAGCCCGTCATGAGGCGTCTGCAGGCCCCACAGCCGGTCGAGAACGACGAGTGCTGCGGCGGCGTCGGCCGAGCCGCCGGCCAGCCCCCCGGCGATCGGGATCGCCTTGTCGACGGCCACGTCGGCGTGCGGGTCGACCCCGTGGCGGTCGGCCAGCAGCGCCGCCGCTCGGGTCACGATGTCGTCGCCGGATGCCGGCAGGGCCGCTCGGTCGACGTACTCATGTGTCCGGGTCACCAGCCGCCAGCCGGGCGCCGGAGCGGCGGTGATCTCGTCGTGGAGCGAGATCGACTGGTAGATCGTGCGCAGCTCGTGGAAGCCGTCCGAGCGCGGCCCGCCCACGCCGAGGTGCAGGTTGATCTTGGCCGATGCCCGACCACGCACGGTGTTCACCGGTCCAGCTCCTCGGCGATCCGCACGAACGCCGCGACGTCCAGCGACTCGCCCCTGGCCAGCGGGTCGACGCCCGCCGCGACCAGGGCGGCCTCGGCGGCCGCGGCCGACCCCGCCAGCTCCCGGAGGACGCCGCGCAGCGCCTTGCGACGATGGCCGAATGCGGCGTCGACGACCTCGAAGACCTGCTCCCTGGACACGTTCGTGCTGGGCGGGTCGCGCCGGGTCCACGCAACCAGGCCGGAGTCGACGTTGGGCGCGGGCCAGAAGACGTTGCGGCCGATGGCGCCGGCCCGGCGCACGTCGGCGAACCAGGCCGCCTTGACCGACGGGATGCCGTACACCTTCGAGCCGGGAGGTGCCACGAGCCGGTCGGCGACCTCGGACTGCACCAGCACCAGGCCGTGCTCCAGGGAGGGCAGCAGCGTCAGCAGGTGGAGCAGCACGGGCACGGACACGTTGTAGGGCAGGTTCGCCACGAGCGCGGTGGGCGGTGGCCCGGGCAGCTCGGTGAGCCGGAGGGCGTCGGCCTGCACGACCTCGAACCGGCCGACCTGGGCAGGTGCGTACGACGCGACGGTGTCGGGCAGCAGGGAGGCGAGCTTCGCGTCCACCTCGATCGCCACCACGCGTTGGGCGACCTCGAGCAGGGCCAGGGTGAGCGAACCGAGACCGGGGCCGACCTCGACCACCACGTCGGAGCCGGTCACGCCGGACTCGCGCACGATCCGGCGGACCGTGTTGGCGTCGATGACGAAGTTCTGGCCGCGCTGCTTGGTCGGGCGCAGGTCCAGTGATGCGGCCAGTGAACGCACATCCGCCGGGCCGAGAAGTCTCGGCCCGGCGGACGGGTGCTCTGCCGGCATGACGCCAGCGTAGTTGTCGCCTACTGCGGCAGTCCGAGCGACTGCGAGCAGGCCGGCCACGAACCGTAGCCGCCGGTCGCGGCGCGGACCTTCTCGGCGATCATGATCTGGGTCTCCCGGCTCTGCTGGTGCGGGAGGCCGGGACCGCCGTAGCTCTGCCACGTGCCGAGGGAGAACTGCAGCCCGCCGTAGTAGCCGTTGCCGGTGTTGATGGCCCAGTTGCCGCCGGACTCGCACTGGGCGAGGGCGTCCCAGACGGTGTCGCCGCCGGCGAAGTTGCTGGTGACCTCTTCCTTGGTGCCGACCCGGACGATGGCGTCGCGGGGGCTCTCCAGGACGTTCTGCTTCAGCACCTTCCTCGTGACGAGCTCGCCGTTGCGGAAGGTGAGCCTGTAGGTCACGTTGCGCGACCCGTCCTGGCCGGAGCGGACGACGGAGGTCTCGCCCTCGAACATCGAGGAGTCTTCGCGCTCGATCGTGCCGAAGTCGAGGTTCTCGCCCTTGATGCTCTTGGTGACGATGCGGATGTCGGTGAAGACGACGCGGTCGCCGTCCTCGAGCTCCCGCTTGACGCCCGGCCGGACGATGTCGTGCTTCTCGACCTTGACCCCCAGCTCCTTCAGGGCGTCCGCGGCGGTCAGCGCCGTCAGCTCGCGCTTGACGAGCTGCTTGGCACCGATCTTGAGCTCGAGCTTCTTGGGGGTCACGATCTCGAGCGCCATTCCTTCGCGGCCGATGCCGGCGCCACGGCTGGTGGACAGCTCGGCGCCGTAGAACCGCCGGCCGATCTCGCCCAGGGCGGCGGCGACGTCGGTGGAGGTGACCCAGTGGGTCTGGCTGTCGCCGTCGACGGTGAGCTCGAGGGGACGGCCGAAGTTGACGCTGATCTTGCTGCCGTCGGTGACTTCCTCGTCGACGCTGGGGGCGACCATGTCGTGCTCGCCGACCTCGATGCCCTCTGCCTCGAGGATGTCGCCCACGGTCCCACCCATGGCGGTGACCTCGTGGTCCTTGCCGTCGAGGGACAGGGTCACAGAGTTGCTGAGCGCCGTGTAGCCGTAGGTGGTTCCGGCGAGGGCCAGGATCACAGCGGTTGCGAGGGTGACCAGGACGGCCCGGCTCTTGACGACCGCTGCCAACTTGCTCTTGGTGTGCTCAATGAAGGGCACGATTCTCCGAACGTCGAACTCCCCGGTCCTCGGGTGCCAGCGCGCCCGGGCGCACGGCTTCGCCGGTGGGCGAGGTGATGCGAACGGGGGTTCAGCGACCGCATGGTGACGGCCACCGCCTTGCGCTGGTCAGATTCGTTCCCGATCCCGGCCAACAGTCACAGGACGATAACGAGACTCAGGCAGGTGTCCAACTCGCAGCCCTCATTATCGGGGATACGTGACGAGGCTCTCGTCCTGGCATTTCGTCCGATAGTCGAACGTCAGGCGGGATTCCGGGCTACCACGGGCCGCCGAATGCGGCCTCCGTGTTGGCGTCCACGGCCGCGCACAGGTCGCCCAGATCGTCGCCCCGGACCTCGGCCATCAGGCGCATCGTGTGCGGCACGAGGTACGACGCGTTGGGACGGCCGCGGTAGGGCATCGGGGTCAGGTACGGCGCGTCGGTCTCGACCAGGATCCGGTCTCGCGGGGCAACCACCAGGGCGTTGCGCAGCGGCTGGGCGTTCTTGAAGGTGACGGTGCCGGCGAAGCTGAGCCAGGCGCCCCGGTCCAGGCAGCGGCGGGCGAAGTCGACGTCGCCCGAGAAGCAGTGCATCACCCAGCGCTCCGGCGCACCCTCGCCGTCGATCACCTCGAGCACCTCCTCATGGGCATCCCGGTCGTGGATGACGAGCGTCTTGTCGAGCCGCTTGGCGAGGTCGATGTGCCGCCGGAACGACTCGACCTGGGCAGACCGACCGTCTTCACCCGTGCGGAAGTGGTCGAGGCCGGTCTCGCCGACCGCGCGGACCTTGTCGTGGGCTCGGGCGAGGGCCTCGATCTCGGCCATCGCCTCGTCCAGGGTGCCGGCAGCGGCCTGTCGGGGTGCCTCGTTGGGGTGCAGGGCCACGCCCGCCACCAGGGCGTCGTACTCCTCGGCGACCTCGACCGCCCACCGGGCACCGGGCAGGTCGCAGCCGATCTGGACGATCCGCGGCACCCCCACCGCGGTTGCGGCCGCGATCGCGTCGGCGGTCGCGAACCAGTCGTCGCCGTCGGCGATGTCGAGGTGGCAGTGGTTGTCGACCACCGGATGCGGGAGCGGCTCGGGCGTCGGGGGCCGGTCCCGGTCCCGGCGGGCGCCGCTCTTCTCGTCGGTGGCTGCCCGGGCGCGGGTGGGACGTTCGTTCATGGCGCGTGCACCAGGTTGTAGACCTCGCGCTTCGGGACACCGGCCCGCCGGGCCACCGTCACGATCGCCTCCTTGCGACTGGTGCCCGTGGCCTCGAGCTCGGCCACGGCCGTGCGCAGGCTGTCGGGGTCGGAGTCCACTTCGGCGACCGGGGTGGCTCCTGACACCACGATCGTCACTTCCCCGCGCACGCCGTCGTCGGCCCACGCGGCGAGCTCGGCGAGCGGTCCGCGGCGTACCTCTTCGTGGGTCTTGGTGAGCTCGCGGCACACGGCCGCGGCCCGGTCCTCGCCGAACGCCTCGGCCATGGCGGCCAGCGCCGTCGCGGTCCGGTGCGGCGCCTCGAAGAACACCAGCGTCCGCTCCTCCGCGGCCAGCGCGGTCAGCCGACGGGACCGCTCCCCCGCCTTGCGCGGCAGGAAGCCCTCGAAGCAGAACCGGTCGACCGGCAGCCCCGAGACCGCGAGGGCGGTGAGGACGGCCGACGGTCCGGGAACCGCCGTGACGCTCACGCCGGCCGCGACGGCGGCGGCCACGAGGCGATAGCCGGGGTCAGAGACGCTCGGCATCCCGGCGTCGGTGGTCAGGACGACACGCTCGCCGCCGAGCAGCGCCTCGACCAGGAGCGGGGTCCGGGCGGACTCGTTGCCCTCGAAGTACGACACGACCCGGCCGGTGACGGTGATCCCGAGCTCCGAGGTCAGCCGCTTGAGCCGGCGGGTGTCCTCGGCGGCGATCACGTCGGCGCCGGCGAGCTCCTCGGCGAGCCGGGGCGGGGCGTCGCCGACCCGGCCGATCGGGGTCGCCGCCAGGACGAGTACGCCGGGATCGCCGGTCCGGGGTCCCTGCGGAAGCGCGGGCTCTGCGAGCGCTTTCCGTGGGGTGGTGTTCACGGCACGATTCTGACAGGCGTCAGTGCGGGGCGATCGCCTGTCCGAGTCGGTACCCGCCTGCGGCGGCGAGCCAGCCGACGAGGAGGCTGGCGGCGACGTAGAGGCTGGCGGCGACGGCCTGCTTGCTGTGACCGAGGGTGAACAGCTCCCAGGAGAAGGTCGAGTAGGTGGTGAAGGCACCGAGGAATCCGACCGCGAGTGCGGTGGTGATCCGCGGGCTGACGTGGCCGAGTGCGCCGAAGGTGAGGACGAGGCCGATGAGGAATGAGCCGGTGATGTTGATCGCGAGCGTGGCCCACGGGAACTCCCTTGGTCCGACCGCGAGGCCGATTCCGTATCTCGCCGCGGTGCCGGCTGCGCCGGCGAGGATCACCAGTACCCAGGTCATGGCGACCATCATGGCGTGAGGTGGGCTGCTCGCCGGTTGGTGATTCCCCACTCGAGTTCGGGTGCGTGGCCGCGATTACAGTTCGCGACGTGACCACCCGTGCGCCCGAGCAGCCCGCCGGGCTATCGCGCACCGCGTCGGGGGCCGCCGTACCGTCCGCGCGGGAGCGAGCGGCCGGCCGGTTCCGGTTGGAGGACCCAATCGTCGGGTGGAGCGCCGCCATCGGGGTCACCCTGCTGGCCTTCTTCCTGCGGGTGTGGCATTTGGGGACGCCGCGGGAGTTCGCCTTCGATGAGACGTACTACGCCAAGGACGCGTGGTCGATGCTCCATCACGGCTACGTCCGGGAGTACGTCGACAAGGCCGACGACCGGATCCTCGACGGCACGACCACCGGGATCTGGCAGGGCGACCCCTCGATGGTGGTACACCCCGAAGCCGGGAAGTGGCTGATCGCGCTGGGCGAGCAGGCCTTCGGCATGGACCCCTTCGGGTGGCGGATCGCCTCCGCGGTGGCCGGCGCGCTGATGGTTCTGGTGATGTGCCGGCTGGCACGGCGGCTGACCGGCTCGACGACGCTGGGCTGCGTCGCCGGACTGCTCCTGTGCTTCGACGGCCTGCACTTCGTGCTCTCCCGGCTGGCCCTCCTGGACATCTTCGTCGCGTTCTTCGTGCTCTGCGGCGTGGCCTGTCTGGTCAACGACCGCGACTGGTTCCGCGCCAGGCTGGCCCGGCTCGTGCCCGGCGACGGGGTCGGCACCGGCTTCGGGCCGGTGCGGCGGTTGCTGCTCCGGCCCTGGCTGCTGCTCGGTGGGGTGTCCTTCGGCCTGGCCGTCGGCACCAAGTGGACGGCGCTCTTCCCGCTCGCGGCCTTCGGGGTGCTGGCGTGGGCCTGGAGCGCTGGCGCCCGGCGCTCCTTCGGGGTGCGCTGGCCGGTGCCGAAGTCCGCCCTGGTCGACGGCGTACCCGCGTTCCTCCAGCTCGTCGTCGTCGCGTTCCTCGTCTACGTCGCCACCTGGACGGGCTGGCTGATCCACGCGCACGACTACGAAGAGCATCTTTCGGCCACGCAGTACACCCACCACAACGGGGGCAAGGACTGGCCGACCAGCCACGACGAGGACGCCGAGGGCCTGGGTGAGCTGGTGCAGTCCCTGCGCTCGCTGGCCAGCTACCACCACGACGTCTACGTCTTCCACACCGCCTTCATGTCAGACGCCGATCCGCACACCTATCAGTCGAAGCCGGCCGGCTGGCCGCTGCTCAACCGGCCGGTCGGGGTCGCGGCCGACGTCGACATCAAGCCCGGGACCGAGGGCTGTGACGCACCAGAGGGGAGCGACTGCCTGAGACAGGTGCTGTTGATCGGGACCCCTGCGCTGTGGTGGGGCGGGTCGGCTGCGCTGATCTTCGGCCTGGTGATGTGGGTCGGCGCCCGGGACTGGCGGTTCGGTCTGTGCGTGGTCGGCTTCGGGTCGACCTGGCTGCCCTGGCTGGCCTACGACGACCGGCCGATCTTCCTGTTCTACGCCGTCGTCATGCTGCCGTTCCTCGTGCTGTCCCTGACCCTCACCATGGGCCGGCTCATCGGCCGGTCGGCATACCCGACGCCGCGTCGTACCGCCGGGGTGGTCGTCGCCGGCTCGTTCTTCGTGCTGGTGCTGATGAACTTCGCATGGTTCTACCCGATCTGGACCGACGCTCTGCTCACCCACTCAGAGTGGCTCGACCGGATCTGGTTCCAGCGCTGGATCTGAGGCCCGCCGCGGGTTTGCGCACCTGCGCCTACGTTGGAGACATGAGTGACGCGATCCCGACCTATCAGCTGAACGACGGCCGCTCGATCCCGGCGATCGGTTTCGGCACCGCCTCGCTGCGCGGCGAGGCGGCGACCGAGGCGGTCGCCTCCGCCCTCCAGGGCGGCTACCGACTCGTCGACACGGCCGTCAACTACGAGAACGAGCGTGAGGTGGGCGAGGCCATCCGGCGCTCCGACGTCCCGCGCGAAGACCTCGTGGTGTGCAGCAAGATCCCGGGCCGGCATCACGGGTACGACGATGCCATCCGCTCGACGAAGGACTCCCTGGAGCGGCTCGGGCTGGATCGCCTCGACCTCCACCTCATCCACTGGCCCAATCCACAGCGAGGCAAGTACGTCGAGGCGTGGCGGGCGCTGGTGGCCATGCAGCAGGAGGGATTGGTGACCAGCATCGGGGTCTCCAACTTCACCGCCGAGCACCTCGGACGGATCATCGACGACACCGGCGTCACGCCGGTGGTGAACCAGATCGAGCTGCACCCGCTGTTCCCGCAGGCGGAGATGCGTGCGGTGCACGAGAAGCTCGGCATCAGGACCGAGTCGTGGAGCCCGCTGGGCAAGCGACAGGCGCCTTTCTCCGAGCCACCGATCGCGGCCGCCGCCGAGCGGCTCGGCGTGGATCCGGCGCAGGTGATCCTGCGATGGCAGCTCCAGCTCGACACCCTGCCGATCCCCAAGTCCTCGCAGCCGGCGCGACAGCGGACCAACCTGGACGTCTTCGGTTTCGAGCTCACCGACGACGAGGTGGCCGCGATCACCGGGCTCGGCCGTCCCGACGGCCGGCTCTTCGGCGGCGACCCTGATACCCACGAGGAGATGTGAGGGCACACCCTGTCGAAGCCTGGTGCCCTCTGACCGGTCGGCAGGACGCGGTTTCGTGGCAACATCGCGGGCATGCCGGTCATCGGGCTTCACAACTCCCACGAGCAGGTGCACCCATCGGTGCTGCTTGCCGCCGTTCAGCAGGCCGAGCAGGCCGGCTTCACGGCCGCCATGTGCTCGGACCACATCAGCCCGTGGAGTGCGAGTCAGGGCCAGTCCGCTTTCGCCTGGTCCTGGCTGGGTGCTGCCCTGCAGTCGACCACCATGCCTTTCGGAGTGGTGACGGCACCCGGCCAGCGCTACCACCCGGCCGTCGTCGCCCAGGCAATCGGCACCCTGGCAGCGATGTACGAGGGACGCTTCTGGGTCGCCCTCGGCACAGGGGAGAACTCCAACGAGCACGTCACCGGAGCCCCGTGGCCACGCAAGGACGTCCGCCGAGCCCGCCTCCGCGAATGCGTGGACATCATCCGGGCCTTGCTCGCCGGGGAGGAGGTGACTCACCACGGGCTGGTGACCGTCGACCGCGCACGGGTCTACACATTGCCCGAGACCGTGCCGCCGCTGATCGGACCGGCCGTGTCCGAGCAGACGTCGACGTGGGTCGCGGGTTGGGCCGACGGACTGATCACCATCGACCAACCTCCTGAAGTCCTGCGAAGGATGATCGACGGCTACCGGTCCGCTGGCGGCACAGGGCCGCTTGCCGTCCAGGTGCACCTCTCCTACGCGACGACCGAGGACGAAGCCCTCTCCATCGCCTACGACCAATGGCGGACGAACACGTTCGCCCCGCCGGTCTGCTGGGATCTGGAGACCGTCGAGGCGTTCGATGTCGCGTCTGCGAGTGTGCGCCCGGAGGACGTTGCGAAGGCGGTGTTCGTCTCCGCGGACCCGGCGGAGCACGCCCAGCACCTGGCCGATCTGCTGGACCTGGGGTTCGATGAGCTCTACCTGCACCACGTCGGCCAGGCTCAGGAGCAGTTCATCGACGTGTTCGGCTCCCGGGTGCTTCCTCAGCTGAACCCCACCCGAAGGGCTGATCCGTGAAGGTCACCAACACCTCCGACCTGTGGTGGAAGACGGCCGTCGTCTACTGCCTCGACGTCGAGACGTACCTGGACTGGGACGGCAACGGCAAGGGTGACTTCGCCGGGCTGGCGCAGCGGCTGGACTACCTGTCCAGCCTGGGAGTGACGTGCCTGTGGCTGATGCCGTTCTATCCCACGCCCGACCGCGATGACGGGTACGACGTCGTGGACTTCTATGGCGTGGACCCTCGACTCGGCACGATGGGTGATCTGGTCGAGGTGATCCGGACCGCCCGGGACCGTGGCATGCGCGTGATCGCCGACATCGTGGTCAACCACACCTCCGACCGCCACCCCTGGTTCAAGTCCGCTCGGTCCAGCCCGAACTCGCCGTACCGGGACTTCTACGTCTGGGCGGACAAGCCACCGAAGGACGCCCAGGCGGCGCCCACCTTCCCCGACCAGGAAGACAGCGTCTGGACCTTCGATGAGAAGGCTGGCCAGTACTACCTCCATCGGTTCTACAAGCACCAACCGGATCTCAACATCGTCAACCCGCGGGTCCGCGACGAAATCGCCAAGATCGTGGGCTTCTGGCTCCAGCTCGGCATCTCCGGCTTCAGGGTCGACGCCGTGCCGTTCTTCCTGGAGACCATGGGCGTGGAGGACGGCTCCGCGGCGGATCCGCACCAGTACCTGCGCGAGCTCCGGGCCTTCCTCGGCCGTCGGGCCGGCGATGCCGTCCTGCTCGGCGAAGTGAACCTCCCTTATGACCAGCAGATGACCTTCTTCGGCGGAGCCGACGGCGACGAGCTGCACATGCAGTTCGACTTCGTCGGCATGCAACGGCTGTACCTCTCCCTGGCCCGCGCCGACCCAGGCCCGTTGGTCGAGGCGCTGATCGAGCGTCCGCACCCGTCGTCGGACGTGCAGTGGGCAACCTTCGTGCGGAACCACGACGAGCTCACCCTCGACAAGCTCACAGAGGACGAACGGGCAGAGGTGTTCGCCGCCTTCGGACCCGAACCGGAGATGCAGGTGTACGGTCGCGGCTTGGTCCGCCGCTTGCCTCCCATGCTCGACGGCGACCCGCGCCGCGTCCGCATGGTCTACAGCCTGCTCTTCTCCCTGCCCGGCACTCCGGTGCTGTTCTACGGCGAGGAGATCGGGATGGGCGAGGAGCTCTCCGCAGGTGACCGCCTCGCCGTACGCACCCCCATGCAGTGGGACCAGAGCAAGAACGCCGGCTTCTCGCTCGCCGCCCCGTCCCGACTGCCCGGAAAGATCCCGAGTGGGAGCTACGGACCGGACCTGGTCAACGTCAGCGACCAGCAGACCGACCCGGACTCGCTCCTCAACTTCGTCTCCACCCTCGCCCTTACCTACCGGCACTGCCCCGAGCTCGGCTGGGGGAACTTCGAGGTGCTGGACCAGCCGCACGTCGGCGTGCTGGCACATCGATGTTCGTGGGGCGAGGAGTCGCTGGTGCTGCTGCACAACTTCGGGGCAGATGCGATCACGGTCCCCCTCGTCTTCGAGGGTCTCGAACCCGGCACCGCTCTGGTGGACCTGCTGGGGCCGGGTCGTACGGAGCCCGACGAACGCGGACGGTGCGAGCTCACACTGGACGGGTACGGCTACCGGTGGCTCAGGGTCAGCCGGCACGACTCGCGGCGCCTGCGCTGACAGACCTGATCACCGCCGGTGGTCCCGCTGCACGAAAGATGTGACACGAGCAGCGGCAACGGGGCTCGATCGAAACCGCGTGCACAGGGCCACTAGGTTGGGCACCCACGCGAGAGATCGGAGTCGGAACGTGCGCAGTGAACTGCTCGGGGAGTACACCGAGACCGAAGGCACGGAGAGGTTCGCCCTCCAGAACCCCAAGCTGCTGAAGGTCGAGCTCGACGGCGAGGTGATGGCCCGCCAGGGCTCGATGGTCGCCTACCAGGGGGAGGTCGACTTCGCCTACCAAGGCGCCGGCGGCATGGGGAAGTTCCTGAAGAAGGCGTTCACGGGCGAGGGCGTACCGCTCATGCGGATGAGCGGTCGTGGGGACGTGTTCCTGGCCGACGACGCGAGCGAGATCCACCTGGTCACGCTCGACGGGAGCGACGCGCTGACCGTGAACGGCCGCAACGTCATCGCCTTCGACACCTCGCTGACCTGGGACATCAAGAAGGTGGAGGGTGCCTCGATGATGTCCGGCGGTGTCTTCAACACGATCTTCTCCGGAGCCGGGCAGATCGCGATCTCCTCGCACGGCACCCCGGTCGTGCTGAACGTCGACGCACCCACGTTCGCCGACGTCCAGTCCGCGATCGCGTGGTCGACGTCGCTGAGCACGAGCGTGCGTCGTACCGCCGGCGCGGGCGCCTTGATCGGTCGCGGCTCGGGCGAGGCGTTCCAGCTGGCCTTCTCCGGCAACGGCTTCGTGGTGGTGCAGGCCAGCGAGGGGCACGTCGTCCCGTCCCACTCGCACTGATCAAGCTCCCGGCGGCTGCCTCGGCCGCACGGAGAGGTGAGGTAGCGGAGATCGACCGGACATTGAAGGCATGGGCAGTGGCATCGATCTAGTGCCTTGAAGTTTGGGCCGGGCTCTCGACGGGTAGGCGTCTGAACGGAAAGGCGACGAGGAGGGGACCGCAGTCGTAGCTCGGGGTTCGAAACACGCGCGGGCACTCATGGGGCTGGCGGCGCTGCTGCTGGTGATCGTGGTGTCGGCGTCCGCCGGATGGCTGGGTGCCGAGCTCAACCAGCAGGAAGCGGCCGTGGATCCAACGGTCGGCCGGTCGACGGACCCGACGACCACCCCGAGCGGACAAGCAGCTCCGCGCGGATCCGCCCTCACCTCGGTTGCGGCGCGGTTGATCGTCAACGCGGAACGTCGCAACCTCGCAGCGAACAGCGACCTGACCGCGCGACTCCCGGCCGGCATCGACGCGGCGGCCGTCCAGGTCACGGTCACGAACGCCGCCGGGCCAGGCGTGGTGCGCCTCGATGGTGGTGACGGGTCCGTGAACGCGATCAACGTCGCCGAGGCCGGCGTCACCACCACGAACCTCGTCGTCCTGCCGGTGAGCAGTCGCACGCTGGCGGTACGACACGGGCCGGGGGGCGGGCTGGAGATCAGCGTCGTCGGCACCTTCTCCTCAGCGCCCGAGTCCGGAGCCGGACGATTCGTTGCACGAAAGCCGGTGCGGGTGGCCCGACTCGACGTCGAGCAGGACGGGCGCGAGCTCACCGTGGACCCCGGTGTCTACGGCGCCGGGCCCGGGATCCGCGCCGCACTCGTCCTGGTCTCAGCCGAAGTGGGTGAGACTTCGCCAGCCCGACTGCTCGTCGGTCGGGAGCCGGCCGGGCTGGCCGAGCGCATGGTGTGGGGCCCGGCGGTGGGCGGAAAGACCCAGCGCCGGGGGCTTGCACTGGTGCCGGTGAACGCCGCCGGGGAGTTCTCGTTGCGCTACGAGCACGGGACGGCGCTCGACGTCGACGTGCTGGGCTTCTTCACCGGTCCCGGGGCACCGGTGAGGGACGGGGCGCTGCTGGTGCCCGCGCCACCGAGCACGCTGTTCAACGGCGTACTCGGCCGCGGGGACACCAACCTGAGCGCCCCCCGCGAGGCCACGGGCGCGCTGCTCAACCTGGCCGCCGAACCGGGTGTCGCGGGCGACCTCGCGCCCTCCGACGTCGCCGTTGCGTCGGGCCGGACCCTGGCCGTCGTCGTCGACGCCGACAAAGGAAGAATCCAGCTGAACGCCCTGCGTACCCTCCGGGCACGTGTGGAGCTGCTCGGTTACTTCATGCGGGAATGATCCGAGGACCCAGCCGATCCCCGGCGGTGTCACCCGGCGAGGATGTGGTCAGAGACCGCCCCGCAGCACCCGCTCCGCAGGTCGATCCAGCGCGGGCACGGCCGCAGGTCTTCCGGTGCGCGTGATCTGACGCACCGCCGGGTCGCTCGCCGGCAGGCCGGCCCACTCGAGGACCCGCGCCGTGGCCCAGTCACGCTCGGCGGTCGGGAGCTGGGCGATGTTCGCTCCGTGGGTGCCGCCCTCGACGACGTGCACCGAGCACTGCCGAACGTTCGCCCTGGTGCCGCAGCGGAACGGCTCGGCGCCCCACGGGTCGTTGCCGCCGTACACGTAGAGCATGTGTGTGGAGCGGGTGCTCACCCAACGATCGATGTCACGCATGGCGTGCTTGTCGAAGCGGATCGGGTGGAGGTTCCCGGGCACGAACTCCGGGGCGGCGAAGGAACCTGGATGGCGCAGCACGCCGCGCAGCGGCCGCTCGTAGGGCTCGTACCAGCCCAGCTGGTAGGCGGCCTGGTACCAGTAGGGCAGGAAGAAGGTCAGGTCTTGGTCGAGGTACCCGGTCAGGGGCACCACACCCTGAGTCCAGTCCCAGACCTCGTCGTTGGTCGCCTGCGGCCCGGGCACGTTCGCGCATCCCGACTGGGGCGTGTACTGCCAGAAGGTGAAGTACAGGTCGACCGCCGCCACCTCCATGCCGCGGTCGAGACTGCCCAGGATGTCCCAGGTCTGCCCGGCTGCCTCCGCTGCCGTCCGGGTCCGCTCGAGGAACCAGACCCGCTCGGAGCCCAGGATCCGCCGCTGCACGGCCGTGATGGCGGCTCGGCACGCCGGGTCCGTACCGACCCGGGCAAGGAACCGGTTGTACTCATCGCGATCGTTGTCCACGTCGTTCGGTGCGACGTACGGCACGGTGCCATCCACGTCATCGGCGTAGAAGCGGCGGTGGTACGTCGCCGTCATGCCGCCCTTGGACCCGCCGGTGGTGATCCAGTTCTCCTGGTACAGCCTCTGGAACGACCTGATGATCCGGTGCTGGTCGGTCGCCGCCTGCCAGATCGTCAGCGGCTGCCGCCAGTCGGGGTCGTCGGGACGCGACGGCTCGAAGAAGCGGTGCTCCATGCTGAGCTGGTTGCCGTCGACGATGCGAGTCGGCTCGCTGCGCCCGGGGCTCTGGGAGACGTAGTAGCCGCTGGTGCTCATGACCATGGGCCGGGAGACGTCCTTGTGGAGCAGGGTCAGTCGCTGCTCGAAGGTCCCCCGGTTGTGGCGCTTGTGGTCGACGGGCTGGGTGAAGGTGATCTTGAAGAATCGGTAGCCGACCGGAGCGGCGGCCTCGGTCACCGAGGAAACACCGGGCAACGCGCGGATCTCGTCGGCGATGTCCTGTTGCGGCTCCGCGGAGGCGACCCGACCTGCCTGCTCCGCCGTGCCGGACGGGTCCGCGGGATACGAAGCGGCCGGCCCGACAGCCAAACTGACCGACATGCTGACCGACATGCTGACCGACATGGCGCCGGCGAGGACGGCGCCGCCGAGGGTTCGAGCACGAATCATGGATAGCCTCCCGAGAAGAGCTGTGATGCGATGCGCGGCCAATCTAGTCCACGACCGAATCGGACAGGGGCCGGTGGCGTGACATCCAGACATTCACACCGTGCTGCGTGGTGGCTAGCAACTCCTTTCTGTCGTCGGTGTCGGCCTTCGATGGATCACGAGTCTCGCCTGGCAACCAGCCAGCTCGCGAGAGCCAGCTCCGCATCGCGGGTCTGGAGTCCGCGTTCCATCGCGGCTCCGATCAATCGTTGCGCCTCGGGCGCACCTGCACCTGCGCCGAACAGATCCGAATCGCGGCGGAAATCCCCTGCGGGGGCGAGCGCGATCGCGTTTACCCGCTCCTTGACCGATCGGTGGCCGGCGGCGGGAAAGCCGGCGATGCGATGAGCCAGAGCGGTGACGAACTCGTCGAGCTCGGCAGCGGGTAGTGCTCGGTTGATCCAGCCGTACCGCTCGGCCAGCTCCGCGTCGTAGTCATCGGCGCTGAGCATGACCTCAAGAGCCCTGCCACGGCCCAGTTGTCGGGTGAGGTGCTGCGCCGCACCTCCTCCGGGGAGGAGGCCGAACGCCGGCTCGAACTGACTGAAGATCGCGGTCTCGAGCGCGGCGAAGCGCATGTCGCATGCGAGCACGAACTCACTGCCCGCAGCCCGTACGCGCCCTTCGATCTGGGCGATGCTGACGAGTCGGCTCGCACTCAAGTGACGGAACAGCAGCGCGATCGAGGCTTCACCGGTCAACTTCGCCGCCTCGGCGCGGTACTCCGCAATGCGAGTCAGGTCGACGTGGGAGATGAAGTAGTCGGGGTCGGCACTCCGGAAGACCAGCACCTGCAGCGAGTTGTCGCCTTCCGCTTCCTGGATCAGCGACACCAGATCGCGCACCAGCTCGGGGCCCAGAAGGTTCATGGGCGGAGCCGCGATCTCCACGAACAGCACGGACCCCTTTCTGTCCGCGGCCAGCGTCTCGAACGCCCGCGGGTCCTGTGAGCTGGTTCGTCGGGTGTGGCCAGACATCGTTCTTTCCCCTCTCGGCGGCCTCGACGGGATCGCTGCCACCGTACGGCCGCCGAGACGCGATCGGGAGCAGTGCATACGGCGGTCGGTCTGCGGTCCGGGACCAGCGACGGAGTGCGCGGAGCGCATTGACTGCATCCGCCAGCACGGACTCGTCGGCGGACCGGACTCATGCCAGCTGGACCAGGATCGAGCCGGCGAGGAGGAGACCCAGGCCGACCGCCCGTGGGTTCGTCATCGGCCGTCGGGTCATGCCGAACCAGCCGAACTGATCGATGACTGCCGAGGCGACCTGCTGCCCGGTAACAGTGAGCGCAACCGTGACAGCGGCGCCGATGGTCGGGATGAGCAGGAAGGTCGCGGTCACGTACGCGGCTGCGCAGAACCCGCCGAGCCAACCCCACCAGGGCATCGCCCGCAACGGACGCACCCGCGGTGCGGGAGTACGGTCCAGGGCCAGCATCGAGACGAGCACGGCGAGGATCGCCACGGTCGCGACGGCGAAGCTGATGGTGCCCACCGCAAGCGGCTCGCCGACCTGCCCATGCAGCTGTGCGTTGACCGCACCCTGGACGGGCAGCCCTCCGCCGGCCGACAGCCCGAGCAGGATCCACCCCGGCCCGATCGAGGATCGTGCTGCCGCCTCCGGGAGGGCGACCCCGGAAGCCGGCGGCATGCTCGGCACCGGTTGACGTGCCTGCCGTTGCTGGCCCCGGACGACGACCGCGATCCCAGCGAGTACTGCAAGAGCGCCGAGCACGACACCGGGCGTCAGTGGCCGCGCCGGGACGGCCAAGAAGCCGAGCGTGTCCAGGGCGACCGACGCCAGCACCTGTCCCGTGACGAACAAGCCCACACTGGTCAACGCCCCGAGGCGGGGAAATAGGAGGATGCCGGCGGTGATGTAGAGAGGGCTGGCCAAGCCCCCCAACAGCAGCAATGGTCTGACGTCAGGGACCGCTCCGAGCGCGCCGATCGCACCGGTGGCGGCTGCCAGGGTCGCCAGGACGGCGGCCGCCAACGACAGCTGCACCGTCGAGGCGGCGTACGGCGTGCCCACCGCCTTGTTGAGCTGCTGATTCGCGGACGCCTGCACCGCGAGCAGAGACCCGACCAGCACCGCCACCGGGAACAGCACCAGACCCATCAAGCACCCCATCGAGAACCCCAACCGGACACCATGTCCAGTTAGATCGAGGATAACTCAAATGGACAACCTGTCCGGATGGCGGTTCTAGACTGAGGCAATGCCGGCCGATCGACCCAGGACCCCCGACGGGGGACGCTCGGTCGACGCCGGGACCACGACCCAGCCCGGGTCAGACCTCCTGTCGGCTGCCCCGGAAGAGACCGCCCCGGAACGGGCCGACGCGGCTCGCAACCGACGGCGCATCCTGGAGGCCGCTGAGCGCCTCTTCGCCACCCGCGACCCTGCCACGGTCACCATGGGCGAGATCGCCGCCGCGGCGGGTGTCGGTCGCGCGACCCTGTACCGCCGTTATCCCGACCGGGCCGCCGTGGCCGTGGCCCTGCTCGATGACCACGAACGACGCGTGCAGCAACATCTGTTGAACGGTCCCCCTCCGTTGGGCCCGGGCGCCTCACCCGGAGACCGACTGGCAGCCTTCTACGTGGCCATGGTCGAGCTGCTGGACGGTCATCTTCACCTCGTCCTCGGGGCCGAGACCGGAACCGCCCGGTTTCGTCCCGGCGCCTACGGGTTCTGGCGGGCCCACGTGCTCAGCCTGCTCCGCGAGGCCGATGCGCCGGACCCGGAGGCGCTCGTCGACGCGCTCCTGGCGCCCCTGGCCCCCGAGGTTTACCGGCACCAACGTCACGACCTCGGCATCGACCCGGACCGGATCGCCGACAGCCTCGGCCGGCAGGCCAGGCGGCTCCTTCCCTGAACCCGTACCGCCATGGGTCAACGTCCGCTCACCAGCTCACCAACTCAGGACGATCGTTCGTCGGTCGATGCCCTCGGCGAAGGAAAGAGCACGTCGGGCGCTCCGACGCGCTGCTCGAGCAGACGGTCGGCAAGTCGAAGCAGCACGATCAACGAGACCAGCCCCACGGCGCCACCTTCGCCTGCGGGAACCCCGAGCACGTACACGGTCGGAAGCACGGTCAGGGCAAAGCGTCGAACCGCCGGCCGAGCTGCGATCTCTGCCCGACGAAACCCCAGGGCAAGCAGCGCGCTGGACACCGACAGGATGTAGATCGAGGCGCGAGAGGCGCTCTCGGTCGCGGCCTGCGCCCTGGCCCCCTGAAGCGTGAAGTGTTCGGTCGTGAGAGCGGTGAGGAGTTCCAGGCGATCCGGTGCGTCAGCCATCGTGGGAACGTACAACGTCGGCGACCATCCAACGAGTGGTTTGCAGCCTAGGGGTACGCCGGAAATGCGGCGTATGTTCGTACCCATATCGGGTGACGCCCGCACCTGCTCGCCGGCGAATACTGAGAGTTGATGGGAAGACTCGTGGCAACCCCTCAAGAAGGGACGCCACCGCCATGTCGGATCGGTCAGGAACACCGAGCCGGTCGAGCCGACAGTCGAAGCGGGGATCGCGGGGGAAGTCGGCAGTTGATCGAATTTCTCCGGCGCTGACCGTCTGGATCTACGACACTGCGCTTGGTGCCGCGGCCGGTGAGGTCCGGCTGAGCAACCTCAGGAAGCGAAACGCGCTCGAGGTTCATGACGCAGTCACCGTTTCGTGGATGCCCGGGACTCATCAACCACGGGTCGGACACCTGTGGCACGAAACGTCGGCAGCGGCCACCCGGGGGTCGGTGCTCGGCGGGTTGGTCGGCCTGATCTTCCTCACGCCAGCGCCAGAGGTCGCAGCCGGCACCGGAATTGCTGCCTTGACTGAGCGACTCCGCGGCACCGGGATCGACCAGGTGTTCCTGGAGGCGATGAGGGCACAACTTCATCCGGAGAGCTCAGCACTGCTGGTGCTGTCGGGCGACGCCGACCTCGACCAGGTCCGCCCCGTCATCGAGCGCGGCCTCGCACGGGGCGACGTTGTCCTCATGCACGCCGAACTTCAGGACGATGCTCCAGAGATGCTTCGAGACGCCGTACATGAACTCCAGGATCACAGTGAGGGCCGGTAGTTGAAGCACCGCCCGCCGGCAGCCGTGCGCGTCGCGTGTGTTCCTCCTACTGGCGGGCCATCGCCACGCGTAGCCGCTCCTCGGGGTCGATGTAGTGGTCGTTGTCGTCGGTGCCGACGTCGAGCTGGACCCACTGGATGGTGCCGGTGAACCGGCTCCCGTGCGAGGTGTAGTCCGGGCTCACCGTGGTGCCGGACTCGTAGCCGATGTCGGTGGTCTCGTCTGCGGAGAAGACCATCGCCTGGGTCATGTCCACGCGACCCTTGCCGACCTGCTTGCCGTCGTGGAACAGGGTGACGTCGCCGCCCTTGGCCAGGCCCCCGCCGTCGTAGGTGAACTCCATCCGGATCTGGTGTTGGCCGGCCGGGATCGGGCCGTCGGCCTCGGTGGCGTATTCGTGGATGCCGAGGACGTTGTAGACGAACTTCAGGTGCCCGGCCTTGACGTAGACGGCCCAGCCGCCGAAGCGGCCGCCTTGCGCGATGATCACACCCTCTCCTCCACCGTCGGGCACGTCGATGTCCGCCGTGATCGAGAACGACTTGTTCTTGATGCTGACCACGCTGTTCTCGGACAGGCGTCCCATCCCGGCGAAGAAGAGCTGTGAGGTGCCGCGGATCAGGGAGGGTCGCCCCGCCATCTCGGGGTCGAGCCGTTCGGAAACGCGGTCGTCCAGCGGCAGCGCGTTGTACTTCGTGGCCTCGATCAACCACAACCTCTGTAGCTCGGCGAGCTTCTCGGGGTTGTCGGCTGCGAGGTTGCGGGCCTGGCTGTAGTCGCTGTTGCCGTCGTAGAGCTCCCATACGTCGTCGTCGAACGCCGGGATCTCCCCACCGACCATCACCCACGGGGTCCGGTGCTTGGTGACCGCGCTCCAGCCCCGGTGGTAGATCCCGCGGTTCCCGAACATCTCGAAGTACTGCAGGTCGTGGCGGTCCGCGGCGGCCTGGTCCTTGAAGCTGTAGACCATGCTGGTGCCCTCCATCGGCGACTGCAGCACCCCGTTGACCATGGTGGGCTCGGGCAGGCCCACAGCTTCCAGGATCGTGGGAGCCACGTCGATGACGTGGGCGAAGTGCGAGCGCAAACCACCGGGGTCATCCATCCCGCTCGGCCAGTGCACGATGGTCCCGTTGCGGGTGCCACCCCAGTGCGAGGCGACCTGCTTGGTCCACTGCAGCGGGGTGTTCATGGCCCACGCCCAGCCGACCGAGTAGTGGTTGTATGAGGTGGGCGAGCCGAATTCGTCCATCTTGCTGACCATGAACTCGGGGGTCTCGAGGGCGGCCATCCCGTTGAAGTTCGCCATCTCGTTGAACGCGCCGTTCATGGTGCCCTCGGCGGAGGCGCCGTTGTCGCCGATGATGTAGTAGATGATCGTGTCGTCGAGGACCTCGAGGTCCTCGATGGCGTCGATCAGCCGGCCGACCTGGCGATCGGTGTGCTCCAGGAAGCCCGCATAGACTTCCATCTGCCGGGCCAGCACCGGCTTGAGCTCGTCCGGCATGTCGTCCCACGAGGCGATCTCGTCGTGCCGGGCCGTCAGCTCGGCGTCGGCCGGGATGACTCCCAGCTCCTTCTGCCGGGCGAAGGTTCTCTCGCGCTGCGCGTCCCAGCCCTCGTCGAACTGGCCGGCGTACTTGTCCGCCCACTCCTTGGGAACGTGGTGCGGAGCGTGGGTGGCACCCGGGGCGAAGTAGACGAAGAACGGCTTGTCCGGCATCAGCGCCTTCTGCTGGCGTACCCAGCTGATGGCGTGGTCCGTCAGGTCCTCGGTGAGGTGGTAGCCCTCCTCGTCGGTGGCCGGCGGCTCGATCGGCGTCGTCCCGTCGTAGAGCGCCGGCTCGTACTGGTTGTTCTCGCCGCCGATGAAGCCGTAGAAGGTCTCGAACCCGCCGCCACCAGTGGGCCAGGCGTCGAAGGGACCCATCGGGGAGGTCTGCCAGACCGGCACCTCGTGGCACTTGCCGAACTGGGCCGTGGAGTAACCGTTGAGCTTCAGCGTGGTCGCGAGCGGTGCCTTGGTGTTCGGCCGAAGTGAGCTGTTGCCCGGCGCGGAGGTGGCGGTTTCGGTGATGGTGCCCATCCCGACCGAGTGGTGGTTGCGACCGGTCAGCAGCGCCTGACGGGTCGGTGCGCACAGGGCGGTGGTGTGGAACCGGTTGTACCGCAAGCCGCCCGCGGCAAGCCGCTCCGCGGTCGGCGTCTGGCATGGCCCCCCGAACGCCGTCGAGGCCCCGAAGCCCACGTCGTCGAGAAGAACGATCAGCACGTTAGGTGCTCCCTCGGGCGGCAGCAACGGCTCGATCGGCGGGAAGGCGGTGTCCGGATCCTTCGCGTCGTACGTCGTCAGCCCCGGCGCCGGGCGGTCCGGGATCGGCAACATCGTCCGGGCATGGCGGTCTGGTGGCTTGGTCATGAGAGTTCCGTCCGATGTCGGGCCGTGGGGTCACCATCACAATGGACACCTTCGACCCGAGAATCCTCACCCGAACTGTGTGATCTGGTTGGTGGCATGCCACGAGGTTCAGAGAACCTCGGCCTTCTGGTGGAGCTGAGGGGAGTCGAACCCTGACCTTCTCTGATGGACGAGCCGCTCGACCCCTCGTCGGATCTCGATCTGTCTCGCCCGAACCCGCTCGATCAGCAGCTCTGCCGCGGATCGAACCAATATCTGGCGTTCACGCTACCCAAGACCTCGGAGTGACTCGGGAGACTTCGCGGGGTCTTTCTGCTGACTTTCTGGCATGTCGTAACCGAGCCGACGCGTGTCAGAAATGTCGGCTCCTCGTTCGGTGTTCCTCGCAACGCCGACGCACGCCTGGCGGGACGCGCGCCACGACGGGCCGTGCGTGCCACGATGTTTCCAGAACGGGCGGGTGTCCGCAGACGTACGACAGAGGTAGGTGGGCAGGTCATGGGCGACGTGCACACCCGGATGTATCGCGAGGGAACTCTCGTCGAGGAGGGCTTTCCGCTCGTCGGGGTGTCAGAACACTTACGGCGACCTGACACGAGTATCTGGATCGACCTCTGCGACCCGTCCGAAGAGCAGCTCGACGATCTCGCCCAGGAACTGACGCTGCACGAGCTCGCGGTCAAGGACGTTCTCAGCCGCCAGAGACCCAAGCTGGTCAGGTACGACACACACCTGTTTCTCTCCTGTCACGCAGCGAGCGTCGACCTCGACGCCGGCAGGCTGGACGAAGCAGAGGTGAGCGCGTTCATCAGCGATCGCTGGCTCGTCACGGTGCGCAAGACCCCGGTCTTCCCGATCGAGCCTGTGCTCGAGCGCTGGGGCCGTTCCCCCGACCTGGCTGCGAATGGGATCGACTTCCTGCTCTACGGGCTGCTCGACGTCGTGGTGGACACCTACTCCGACGCGACGCAGGCGTTGGACGAGTTCTACGAGCTCCTCAGCGAAAGCATGTTCAGCGAGCAGAAGCTCGCCCCCCTGAAGCAGCGACAGTGGTTCGACATGACCCGAGCCATGTTCCGGCTCCACCGTCTGGTCGTGCCGATGCGGGAGGTGTGCGGCAGTCTCGTGCGGCGCGAGCACGGCTTCGTCACCGAGGAACTCACTCCCTACTTCCAAGACGTCCACGACCACGTCACCGGCCTCATCGACGACCTGGACTCCCTGCGCGAGATCGCCAGCACCATCGTGGAGACCGAGGTCAGCCTTCGGGACCACCGCCAGAATCGGGTGATGAAGCAGGTGTCCAGCTGGGCGGCGATCATCGCCATCCCCACCTTGGTCACCGGGTACTACGGAATGAACGTCCCCTACCCGGGTTCGGGTGAAGCTGTCGGCGTGGTCATGGCAACGGGAATCATGATCGTCGCGTGCATCGGCCTCTACCACTTGTTCCGGCGGAACGAGTGGCTCTAGCCGGGACCCTGCCGGCGACGATGGGGTCCATCAGAGCCCGAGGTCGCGGCCGATGAGCTCCTTCATGATCTCGTTGGAGCCGGCCCAGATCTTGGAGACCCGGGCGTCGCGCCAGGCGCGGGCGACCCGGTACTCGTTCATGTAGCCGTAGCCGCCGTAGAGCTGGACGCAGGCGTCGAGCACATCGTTCTGCACGTCGGCGCACCACCACTTCACCTTGGCCGCGTCGACAGCGGTCAGCTCGCCCTTGGTGTGCGCGAGCACCGCGTTGTCGAGGTAGCCGCGGGTGACCTCGATCTTCGTGACGAGCTCGGCGAGCAGGAACTTGTTGTACTGGAACGAGCCGATCGGCTGGCCGAAGGCCTTGCGCTCCTTGACGTACATCGAGGGTCTCGTCGAGGATCTGCGCGGCCTGGGCGATGTTGCCGATCGCGTTGGAGAGGCGCTCCTGGGGCAGCCAGTTCATCATGTGGATGAAGCCCTGGTTGAGCTCGCCGATCAGGTTGGCGCCGGGGACGCGGACGTTCTCGAAGAAGAGCTCGGCGGTGTCGGACTCGTCCTGACCGACCTTGTCGAGCTTGCGTCCCCGGGTGAAGCCCTCCATGCCCTCCTCGACGCCGAACAGCGAGATGCCGTGGCCCCGCTTGGCCTCGGGGTCGGTGCGGGCCGCGACCACGACCAGGTCGGCGGAGTAGCCGTTGGTGATGAAGGTCTTGGAGCCGTTGAGGATCCAGTCGTCGCCGTCGCGGACGGCGGTGGTCTTCAATGCCGCGAGGTCCGAGCCGCCGGAGGCCTCGGTCATGCCGATGGCGGTGAGGATGTCGCCGGAGACGAAGCCGGGCAGCCAGCGCTCGCGCTGCTCCTCGGTGGTCAGCTCGACCAGGTACGGCGCGACGATGTCGGCGTGGATGCCGTGGCAGGAGCTCAGCGACATCGAGACCCTGCCCAGCTCCTCGCACAGCACCGCGTTGTACCGGAAGTCGCCTGCCTCGGAGCCGCCGTACTGTTCGGGGATCTCCAGGCCGAGCAGCCCCTGCCGGCCGAAGGCCAGCCACATCTCCCGGGGGAACTGCTTGGCCTCGACGTACTTGTCCCAGCTGGGCTTGACCTCACGGTCCAGGAAGCTCCGCACCGAGTCGCGGAAGGATTCGTGGTCGGCGTCGTAGATCTCGCGCTTCATGAGGCAACCCGGAACGTCGGTGCTGCTGCGCAGAGCTCCGCGACGTCGCGCCCGGCCCGCATCACGGTGAAGTCCGGCCGCACGAGCGCGGCCTCAGCCCTGCCGTCTGCGAGCCAGTGGAAAGGGGCGAGCCGGGTTGCACCTCGAGCGCCTCAGTGCCGCGATCAGCCAGCTCAGCTCGCTGCTGGGGGAGAGGGGGACGCTGGCCACGAGCACGAATCCGCCACGAGTCGCGTCGTCGTACCGGGTGCCGTCCGCCAGGAGGGCGTTCGGGCACAGCCGTCCGTTGAGGGACTTGCGGGGTCCACGTGCATCCACCCATTCGGAATGGCTCAGCGGTGGTGTTTCGCTGTCGAGGAGCCGGTCGCGCAGACCGGGGATCCAGTGCACCCGTGGGGCGATGGCCCTGCGGAGGAAGTCACCGGCCCTGCCACCTTGGGTCATCGAGACGCCGATGAGCTTGGCGAGTCTGATGAGCGCCCGGGCGTGTGGTTTGCGCTCCACCTCGTAGGTGTCGAGCACGGACTCGGAAAGGTCACCGGAGAGCACGCCGGCGAGCTTCCAGCTCAGGTTCATCGGAGTCGCGGACACCGGCGCAGAGCCCTTGCCCGATGAACGGCGGCGTCAGGTGGGCGGCGTCGCCGAGCAGGAAGACGTTGCGGTTCGCGCCAGCGGTCGGCCAGCTGCGCCCGGAAGTTGTACTCCGCGACGCGCACCAGCTCCAGCTGGTCGCAGTCGATGCCCTCGACCCACGGTCCGATGAGCGGATTGAGGGCCTCGATGGACTCGAAGTCAGCGGCGGTCTCGCCCTCGAGGAGCCGGAACTCCCAGCGGTAGCGGGTCTCCCCGATCCGCATGTACGTCGCCGCGCGCGCGGGGTCGCACAGCTGGTGCACGCCTTCCCACTGGTCGAGCTCGACCACGCTGTGCCACGTCGATGACCAGCCAGCGCTGCTCGAACCCGAGGTCCTCCATCGTCGTGCCGATGGCCGTGCGCACCACGCTGTTGGCGCCGTCGCAGCCCAGGACGTAGGTGGCCAGCACGGACTCGTGCTCGCCGGTGAGCCGGTCGGTGAAGTCCACCCGGACGCGGCCCTGGCCGACCTGGGCGACGTCGGTGACCTCGACGTTGCCGCGCAGGGTGACCGTGGTCTGGTCCTTGAGGTTGGTGCGCAGCAGGTGCTCGAGCTCGGGCTGGTCGAACATGTTGGCCTGGGGGTGCCCGTGCCGGCCGCGGTCGCCGGCCCGGTCGAACACCGCGAAGACGCGGTGGTCGCGGTCGACCAGCTGCAGGCCGCGGGTGGGCCGGGACACCGCGGCGAATTCCTCGGCGACACCGAGCCGCGCCAGGACTCGGTAGATCTCGTCGTCGAGGTGCACCGCCCGCGGCTGGGGGTAGACGCCGTCCCAGCGGTCCAGGACGAGACACTCCACGCCGTACTGGCCGAGCAGGGTGGCGGCGGTGACGCCCGCAGGACCCGCCCCCACGATGACGACGGGGATCGGATCGCCGCTGCGTTCGGAGGTGCTCATCGGAGGTCGCCCAGCACGAGGACGACGAAGGCCACCGCGACCGCGCCGAGGACGAGGGCCGGAGCCACCTCGCGGAACCCGTCGCCGTTGCGGAGGTGGGCGACGACGGCCCCGCCGAGCAGCAGGACCAGTCCCGTCGCTGCCAGGGCCCCGATCACCGGGACCGCAGCCCCGACGAGGATGCCCAGGACGGCGAGGACCTCGAGCAGGCCGATCCGCCGGTAGGCAGCGACGCTGAAGCCCACGTGCTCGGCTTTGGCGCGCATGGCTGGTACGGCGGCCAGCTTGGCCGAGCCGAGAGCTGCGAAGGCGACGACCAGCAGGCCCGCCAGAATCGCTGTGGTGTTCATGACAGTTCCAATCTCCAGGTGATGGCGAAGCGATTGAGTACGTCGGTGACCGTGGTCTCGTCGGCACCCCGGGCCAGCCCGACGACGGCGACGACCGTGCCGTCCTCGACGACGCCGTGGACGCCGGTGACGGTGGGCTGGCCGCGGAGTGCTTCCGCGACGGCCTCGCGGGTGGCCTCGGCGCGCAGGGCGGGCTTGAACGGCTTTCCGACATGGGTGAGGGGGAGTGAGTCCAGCACGGTGACGGTCTTGGGGGTTGCGGCCTGCTCGAGCACGTTGGCGGTCGCCCAGGCACACAGCTCCTCGGTGCTGGTGCGGTAGCCCGGGGCCAGCGTCACGAACGCGACCGGCACCTCACCGGCGTGCATGTCGGGACGACCCACCGCTTGTGCGGCGGTGACCGCCGGGTGTGCGAGGAGGACGCTCTCGATGACCGCCGGGTCGATGTTGTGACCACCCCGGATGATCAGGTCTTTGGCCCGGCCCACGAGGTGGACGAAACCGTCCTCGTCGATCCGGGCGAGGTCGCCGGTGTCGAGCCAGCGCTCGCGCAGCTTGCCCAGCCCGTCCAGGACCGGCCCGTCGGAACCCCGGTCGACCACGTAACCGGGGAACACCGTCGGTCCGCCGATGGCGAGGATCCCGACCTGGCCGGCAGGAAGGGCGACCCAGTCGCCCTCGGAGTTCACCTCGATGGTCTTCACCTGCTGGTAGGGCAGCCGCTGGCCGACGGATCCGGGGACCGGGCGGTCCACGAAGCTGCGGGCGCTGGCGCAGGTCGCCTCGGTCAGGCCGTAGCCCTCCATGAGGGGCACCCCGGTCGCTGACTCGAACCGCTCGCGGACCGCCGTCGGCAGGGGGGAGGCGCCGACCAGGGCGAATCGCAGGCTGCCGATGTCGGCATCGACGGGGCGCTCGGCGAGGACCGCATAGATCGTCGGGACGCCGCTCATGAAGCTGATGCGGTACCGCTCGACCATCTTCCAGAAGCTGGCGAACAACTTCGTGTCGCGATAGCCGAGGGGTCCGGCCCACACCACCCGCTGCCCCTTGAACAGCGGCGCGAGCAGGGTGACGACCAGGGCGTTGACGTGGAAGAGCGGCAGCGCGGCGAACGCCACGGACTCGCTGTCCAGCACCCCGATCGCAGCGATCATCCAGGCGTCGCGACCTCGTTGGCGTGGGTGTGCGCTGCCAGCTTCGGCGTGCCCGTCGTCCCACCGGTGTGGAAGAGGGCGGCGAGGTCAGCGGCCGAGGGCGGCTCACCCACGAAGTGGTGGTGTGGCTGCTCGGCCCCCAGGGCGGACAGGTGGGCGACCCGGACGCCGCGGATCGGGAGCAGCTCCTCCTCGCCCGACGCGTCGCCTCCGGTCGGCCGGAGAGCGAGCAGGGTCTCGATGCCGGCCTCATCTGCGATCGTCCGCGCGTTCTCCCACACCTCCGGTGCGAGGTCCGGACCCGCAGCCACCAGGACGCGTGCGCCCGACCTGCGCAGCAGTTCGGCGATGTGCTGCCCGGACAGGCCACTGTTGATCGGCGCGGCGATGCCGGCGAGCTCAGCGGCCAGGGTCGCGGTGATCAGCTCGTCACAGTTCGGGGCCAGCAGAGCGACCGCGTCGGTCCGGCGCACGCCGAGGGCGTGAAACGCGTTGGCGTAGCGGTGCACGTCGGCCAGCAGCTGCGCGAAGGTACGCTCCGCCGGCTCCTCCCACCGGTGACCGTCGGGCAGGACGGACAGGGCGACCCGGTCCGGCCACAGGCTTGCGGCCCGGACAAGGAGCTCATAGGTCGTGCCCGGCAGGCCACGGTCGGCCAACGGCACGGCCTCGATCGCAGCGAGGTCGTGGGGGCCGTCGTACGTCGGCCACAGCAGGTCGCCCATCACGCACTCCTGACGACGGTCCGCTGCCGGCCGAGGTCGATGGCCCCGTCGTCCGTGCCGATCGCGAGCTCGACGACGTCGCCGGCCTTGAGGTACTGGGGATTCTGGGCTTGGCGCTGGAAGAAGAGCTTCCACTTCACGGCCGGCGGCAGGAGCGCGGCGATCATCTCCACCGGCTTGGGCGGCGCGCTCAGGGCGGTGCCTGCCGGGGTCCCGGTCAGGAGCAGGTCGCCCGCCTCGAGGCGCTGGAACCGGCTCAGCGCCTGCAGCGCCTGGAGCGGGGAGTAGATCATGTCGCCGTCGACCACCGCGTCCTGGCGCAGCTCGTCGTTGACCCAGAGCCGCAGCCGCAGGTCGCCGAACCGCCTCAGCTCGTCGCCGTCGAGGAGGACGAGCGAGGGGCCGACAGGGGTGAAGGTCGGGTAGGACTTGGACTCGAAGAACTGGGTCTTCGGAAGCTGGATGTCGCGTGCCGAGACGTCGTTGGTCACGACGAGGCCGGCGACGAACGTCGTCCAGTTCTCCTCGGTGATCTCGGTGCCCACGGGCAGCTCGCGACCGATGACCAGGCCGATCTCGACCTCGTAGTCCAGAAACCGCACGTGATCCGGCCGGACGATGTCGTCGAACGGGCCGCTGATCGAACCGGAGGTCTTGCGGAAGAAGGTCATCGGGATGGTGTCCGGGTTGAAACCAGAGTCCTTGACGTGGCTGGCGAAGTTGGTCATCTGCGCCACGACCCGGCAGGGGGCCGTCACCGGGGACACCAGGTCGAGGGTGGCCGGGTCAACGGTCTTCTTGCTCGCCCGTGCGGCCTCGATGTGCTCGGGCGCGGCGAGCAGCTCACCGGCGGTCGTGGCGTCGGTGTCGATCCGCGCGGCGCCGTGGGCGTTGCGGACCCACCAGCCGTCGGGGGAACGAAGGATCGTGATGCTCATGAACTCGTCACTTTCAGGAGGCCGCGAAGGCGGGTCAGGTCGAACTCGTTGGTGTCACGCAGCGAGCGAGCCATCGAGACCAGCTCGTGCACCGCGTCTCGTCCCGGGGTGAGTCCCAGGAAGTCCTTGGTCACCGGCGGTCCCCACTGGGCCAGCCCGGACGCCGTCATCGGCGACCACCCGGGCTCGAGGGTGCTGTCGAACAGGTCACCGTCGGCGAAGTGCTCGACCAGGAGACCGTCGGTGTCGCGCCAGTAGTCGAAGATCTGGCTGCCCTCGATGTGGCGGCCGATCCCCCAGGAGTGGTGGAAGCCCTGTTCGCGGAGGTACTCCCCGCCCGCGGCCAGCGCGTCGAGGTCTTCCACCTGGTACGCCGAGTGCACGTAGCGGTTGCTTGGCCCGAGCATCATCGCCAACGTGTGGTGGTCGGTGGGAACACTGCCGCGGTCACACCGGATGAAGCTCATCGTGGGGCCGCGACCGCGCTGGCCCTCGTAGTACTTGAAGTCGCTGACGATGAGACCGAGGTACTCCAGGTACCAGTTCAACGTCTCGAGGTAGGTCGTGGTCTGCAGCACGACATGGCCCAGCCGCCGGATCCTGGCGGGCTCGCGCGGCGGGCGTTGTGTGGCGTTGGCGCGGCGCACGTCGTGCCCGAAGTTGAACACCTGCGTCGGCTGGCTGGGAATGCCCGCGAGCTCGTGGGTGTCAGCGACGACCCGCACTCTCACTCCGCTGGGGTCGGTCAGGTCCACGGTGAGCCCGCCGATGCTCTCCGGCAGCCTCTCGACCTTCGCCCCGGTGGTGTCGGCGAGACGCACGACGTCGCTGGCGTCCTCGGCCCGGAAGGCCGCGCCGAGGTACCGAGAGCGAGGTCCCCTTCGCACAATCACACACGGCGCGCCGGCGTCGGTCCCGCGCAGCTGGAGCTCGTCCGCCGTACGGCTCACGGTGCTGAACCCGAAGGCGTGGGCGAAGCGCTCAGAGGCGGCCAGGTCGGGCTTGGCGAACTCCAGCCACGCCAGATCAAGCACCTTGATGACGGGGTTGGTGGCGCGTCCCGGGTGCTCGTCGGCCACCGCGCCCTGCTCGCTATGCAGGTCGTTGTGTGTCCCGTGATGACTGGTCATCGCTACTCCTTGGTGAGTTTCTGACGCTATCGTCACTCATGAACCTACCCTCAGTCAAGAGTTTCTGAGGAAAACGTCATATCTGACTACGGCCCGCTAGAGTGGGTGTGCACCATGCCCGCTGACGACGCCGAGGAGTGACCATGACCACCGCACCCCCGCAGCCGGGCAACCGGCTCGACCGGCGCAAGGCCCGGACCCGAGCGGCCCTCATCCGGGCGGCGCAGACGCTCATCGCCGAGGGCAGGACGAGCGTGCCGATCCTGGAGATCACGCAGGCCGCAGACGTCGGGATGGGCTCCTTCTACAACCACTTCGAGACCAAGGAGCAGCTGTTCGATGCTGCCGTCGAGGACGTGATGGACGGCTATGGGCAGCTGCTCGACGACCTGACCGGGGACATCGAGGACCCCGCGGAGGTGTTCGCCTGCAGCTTCCGGCTCACCGGTCGGCTGCAACGCAGCGCGCCGGAGCTTAGCCGGGTCTTCCTCAACAACGTGCTCCGACTTCTCAGTTCCGAGAGCGGTCTGGCGCCGCGCGCCCGGCGCGACATCCAGGCCGCGGTGGATGCCGGCCGGTTCGACGTCGAGGACCTCGACGTCGCGGTGGCGATGTCTGCCGGAGCCCTGGTGGGCCTCGGCCAGCTGCTGCACGACCAGCCGGAGCGCGACGTCGAGGAGACCACCGACCGGGTGGCCGAGGAGCTGCTGCGCATGTTCGGCTTGACGGCTGCGGCGGCTCGTCGCCTCTGCAGGATTCCGCTACCCGAGGCGACGGTTCCCCGAGCTTCGTGACCCCCGGAACCCGGGCGGAGGGAGGGCAGAGGACATGTCAGCTCGCGTCGCACTCGCGCTGGGCAGTGGCGGCGCACGGGGGTATGCCCACATCGGCGTCATCAACGAGCTCGAGCACCGAGGACACCAGATCGTCAGCGTCGCCGGCTCGTCGATGGGCTCCGTCATCGGTGGCATGTTCGCTGCCGGCACGCTGGACGAGTACACCCGGTGGGTGCTCAGCCTGACCCAGCGCGGCGTACTGAGAGAGCTCGACCCGGCTCTCAGCACCGCCGGCGTGCTCAGCGCCGAGCGCGTCCTCGCCCGCATGGTGGAGCTCACCGGCGACCGCAGGATCGAGGACCTCCCGATCCGCTTCACGGCCGTCGCTGTCGACCTGCTGGCCAGCCGCGAGGTGTGGCTGGACGCGGGCCCCCTGGATCGGGCCATCCGCGCGTCGATCGGCATACCAGGGGTGGTCACGCCGGTGGCCGTCAACGGCCGCCTCCTCGTGGACGGCGGGGTGCTCAACCCGGTGCCCGTGGCCGCCACTGCTACCTCCCAGGCAGATCTCGTCGTCGCCGTCACGCTGCAGGGCCAGCGCCGCCACCCCGTCGCGGCGGCACCGAGGCGCGAGAGCGCCGACCACCGGCCGACAGCGGAGTGGTGGGGTCATTTCCGCGCCAATGCCGCAGAGATGCTCAGCTCGGACGCGCTTGACGCCCTGGCTGAGCGTCTCGCCGCACTCCGTCCCGGCAGGGCGAACCAGCGACCCGAGGACGCCGACGCCGAGTCCCTGCCCGCCGTCCACATGAGCGAGGTCCTGAACCTCTCCTCGGACGCCGCCCAGGGCGCGCTGGCCCGGTACTGCCTCGCCGCACATCCACCTGACGTGCTCATCACCGTGGCGAAGGACGCCTGCCGGACCCTCGACTTCCACAAGGCGGCAGAGCTCATCGACCTTGGGCAAAACCTCGCGCGTGAGGCGCTCGACCAGGCGCAGCTCGACGACATCTGACCCTGGCGCCCCGCCGCGGAGGGAGGGCAGGAGTCACCACTGGTCGGGGACTGACGAAATCGTCAGTTACGAGGTATCCTTCAGTCAGATGGTCCCACCCGGGACCCACGACCGCGAGGAGACCCACCGATGACCACCGCCACCGCCACCGCCACCGCCACCGCCACCACGCTCGCTGAGAACGCCGCCCCCCTCGACGCCCTCCTGGTCGACGCCGCCCTCGGCCCGGTGCGCCGCTTCGTACCCGACATGTCGACGGCGAAGTGGGCGGTCTCCCTGGCGCGCAAGCCGGGGACCACGGCGCGTCGGCTGGGTGGACTGGGCACCGAGGCCGGACGGATCCTCGCCGGCACGTCCGCCGTGGCACCGAACCGCCGGGACCGTCGGTTCGCCGATGTCGCCTGGGACCAGAACCCGCTCCTGAAGCGGCTGGTCCAGCTCTACCTGGCCGGTGGGCAGACCGCCGAGCAGCTCGTCATCGACGCCGACCTCGAGCAACGTGATCGCGAGCGTGTGCGGTTCTTCCTGGAGAACCTCATCCAGGCGACGGCTCCCAGCAACGTCCCGCTGGTCAACCCGGCCTCGGCCAAGGCTGTCATCGACACCGCGGGGTTGAGCCTGGTGCGCGGGAGCAAGCAGCTGGTTCGCGACCTGGCCTCGGCACCGCGCATTCCCGAGATGGTCGACGGCAGCGGGTTCGTCGTGGGCGAGAACATCGCCGCGACGCCGGGTGGGGTCGTGTTCCGCAACGAGGTGCTGGAGCTGATCCAGTACGCGCCGCAGACCGACGAGGTCTACGAGGTGCCGACGCTGGTGGTGCCGCCGACGATCAACAAGTTCTACGCGCTCGACCTCGCCCCGGAACGGAGCCTGGTCGAGCACGGTGTGCGGCAGGGCAGGCAGATGTTCGTCATCTCCTGGCGGAACCCGGACTCACGACACGCCGACTGGAACCTCGACACCTACGTGCGGGCCGTCCTGGACGCCCTGGACGCCGTGGAGGAGATCACCGGCAGCGAGCAGACGGTGCTGGGCGGCGTGTGCTCCGGCGGCATTCTGGCGAGCATCGCAGCGGCGTACCTCGCCGGCATCGGCCGGCAGGACCGGCTGGCCGCGCTCTGCCTCGCAGTGACCGTCATCGACAACCACGATGCCGGGACGACCTCCGCCCTCGTCGACGAGCGGATGGCGGGTCTGGCCAAGGCGAAGTCGGCGCGCAAGGGCTACCTCGACGGCCGGACGCTGGCCGAGGTGTTCGCGTGGCTGCGGCCCGGCGACCTGGTGTGGAACTACTGGGTCAACAACTACCTGCTCGGCAAGCGGCCACCGGCGTTCGACATCCTGTTCTGGAACTCCGACACGACGCGGATGACCGCTGCCCTGCACGCCGACTTCGTCGACCTGGCGATGAAGAACTCGCTGACCCGGCCCGGCGCCCTGACCGTCCTCGGCGTGCCGATCGACCTCGCCAAGATCACCGTGGACTCCTACGTGGTGGCCGGCATCGCCGACCACATCACTCCGTGGGAGAGCTGCTACCGCAGCGCCCAGCTCTTCGGCGGCACGACCCGGTTCGTGCTGTCCACCAGTGGCCACATCGCCGCCCTGGTGAACCCGCCCGGGAACCCCAAGGCGTCCTTCCACACAGGCGACGACCCGACGTCCGACGCCAAGGTCTGGCTCAAGGGCTCAGACGTCCACGAGGGCACCTGGTGGACCGACCTCGGGCGGTGGCTCGAGGAGCGCAGCGGCGCGCCGCGTCCGGCGCCCGCGGTGCTCGGGTCGAGCCGCCTGAGCGTGCTCGCGGAGGCGCCCGGCACCTACGTCTACGACAAATGACCAGGTACCTGCGGGTCCGGGCCCTCGGCCACGACGTCCGGGTCGCCATCCGGCCGGGTACGGCACCCGGCCCACCTCTGGTGCTCTGCAACGGCATCGGGGCCAGCCTCGATCTGCTCCAGCCGTTCGTCGACAAGGTCGACCCCCGGATCGAGGTGCTCCGGTTCGACGTACCCGGCGTGGGGGGTTCTCCGGCGCCCAAGGTGCCCTACAACTTCGCGACGCTGGCCTGCCTCCTCGGGCGAGTCCTCGATGAGCTCGGCTACGACCGGTTCGACGCGCTCGGCATCTCCTGGGGCGGCGGCCTTGCCCAGCAGCTGGCCTTCCAGAACCCGCGTCGCTGCCGGCGACTGGTGCTGGTCAGCACCGGAACCGGCAGCCTGATGGTGCCGGCCCACCCCCGGGTGCTCGCCAGGATGCTCACCCCAAGGCGCTACCGCGACCCCGAGTACGCCCAGTCCATCGCAGCGGTGCTGTACGGCGGCCAGATGCGTCGACGGCCAGACGAAGTCAGGCACGTGTTGTACGAGCAGGAGCGCCTCGGGCCCAGTGTCGGCTACTTCCTCCAGCTCCTCGCCGGGCTCGGCTGGACGAGCCTCCCCGTACTGCGGCTCGTCCGGCAGCCCACCTTGATCCTCGCCGGGAACGACGACCCCCTCATCCCGCTGGTGAACGCCCGAATCATGCACACGCTGCTGCCCCACGCCACGCTGCACGTCTACGACGACGGCCACCTGGGACTGCTCACCTCCGCCGACGAGCTCGGACCGCTCGTATCGCGGTTCCTGACCTCGCAAGGCAGCGAGAACGCCTCGGGAAGCAGCTGACGACGCGCGCTCCCGCCATGCCATGCGGCCCGGTGTGGTGAGCGGCTCGCGGTCCCGCCCGGGACTGCAGGAGGCGACCCAGCGCTGCAGCCACCTGCGCCTCTGCCTTAGCTGGACTCGCGCCGAGCCGCAACCATCGCGCCTCCAAGCATGGGCTGGATCGGCTGACAAAGCGCGGTGCCCAAGCCCCGTCCCATACGCCGGTCCGGCCCGGGCCCGGCGTTGAATCGGCAAGACAGCGCCCCGATCCCTGCCGAAGGTCCCGACAACTGGGGGCTTTCGTCACCACCTGGCCGCCGGGACTTGACATCTGCAGTACTGACGATATCGTCAGTACTGTACGAACAATCCAAGTGACCCTCTCCGGGTCCACAACCCAACGAAGGTGGTAACTCATGACGCAGCACACGGACTTCTACACGCGACTGGATGCCCTGCAGCAGCGGGTCGCAGCGGCCAGGACGTCGGTGCAGGCGGCCGCGGCCGAGTCGGATGCGCAGCTCAAGCAGCGGATCGATCGGGCGCAGGCCAACCTGGACCAGTCAGCCCAGGACGCACGGCAGCAGCTCTCGCAGGCCAACGACAAGGCTCGGGCGAAGTGGACGCAGCTGAAGGCTGACGCCTCGGCCAAGGTGAACGACGTCAAGGCGAACATCGACCAGCGGAACCGCCAGCTGGACGCGAAGGTCGCCGCGAAGGAGGCGGACTGGGCGGAAGCTGACTCGGCCGAAGCACTCGACTTCGCCGACTGGGCGGTCGAGAGCGCACAGCTGGCGATGCTCGACGCCATCCACGCCCGCGCCTACGCCGACAAGCTCGCCAAGGCTGCAGGCAACTCGTAGTCCGCAGTCGGACTGGGGTCATGCAGCCCCAGTTCGCCCAACAACGCGCCGCGGCGGGCAAGGAAATCGGTTGACGCCTTGCCCGCGCGGCAGCACCTAAAGGAGATAATGCAATGAGTAGTGATGTGAAGACCCCGGACCCGTTGCGCGAGACGATCCGGACCGGCGGCGCCCGGGACGCTTCGGCAGCCTCGTGGTGGCTTGTGGCCCTTGGGGCAGTGTGGATCTGGTTCGGCATGTTCGTGTTGTCCTACCAGGTGGGCAGCCTGGTCGCGGTGGCGACCTTCGTCGGCACGGCATTCCTGTTCGGCGGCGTCACGCAGCTCGTGGTGGCCAGCCGGGTGCCCCGGCTGCGTTGGCTGTCCATCGTGGGCGGGATTCTGGGGATAGCCGCCGGCATCGTCACCTTGCTCTGGCCAGACATCACCCTGTACGCCGTGTCGATCATGGTGGCCTGGTACCTGATCGTCTTCGGCACCATCCACATCGTCAACGCGTTGGCCGGCCCGAAACCGTCGTGGTGGTGGACCGGGCTGCTGCTCGGGATCTCCGAGCTGGTACTGGGCGTGTGGGCGGCCCGCTCCTGGGAGCACTCGCTGGTCACGCTGGTGACCCTGGTCGGAGTGTGGGCCATCTGCCGCGGGGTGAACGAGATCTTCGCAGGCTTCAGCCTGCGCCAGGTCGGCAAGCAGGCGGACCGACTGGTCGCATGACTACCCAAGCCGGGTCCAGCACCACCGGTCAACCCGGCGCGCCGGCCCTCGACGTCCGCCCGGAGCGCTCTGCGCGACCTGCCAAGCAAGGAAGCCAAGGTCATGAGCAATGGAGAACAGCGGCCGCATTCCCGGCCGCAGGCTGGTTCAGGTCGTGTCGCGCAGGACCGGATAGACGCGGAGCTGCCGTCGCGGGGGACCGCGCGTTCGGTGACGGAAGCCAGGCCCTCTTGGCTCGACCAGTTCGTGTGGAGCGTGCTCTGGAAGCTCGTGGCAGTCTCCCTCGCCACCGTGCTGCTGTTGCTGCTCGTGCGGGAGCTGCGACATCTGTTGTGGCTGCTCGTGGTGAGCTCGTTCTTTGCGATCGCGATGATTCCCGGAGTCGAGCAGCTACACAGGCGTTGGGGGCGGGGGCGTGGGGCTGCCGTCGGCATCATCTACGTGTCCGTCGTCTTGTTCATGGTGTTGATGGTGTGGGTGCTGATCCCGGCGATCGAGGAGTTCGCGAACCAGGTGCGAGCCAACGGGAGCGGCTGGATCGATCAGCTGAACGACCTGAGCCGCCAGTGGCTGGGGAAGGACCTGGTCGGCGACGAAGCAGGAGACCGGGCCGCGGTCGTCACGCAGGATTCCCTGCGTGGCTGGTCCGACAACATTCTCGGCCTGGCCTCGTCAGGCGTTGGCATCCTGTTCGACGTGACCGTCGTTGCGATGTTCGCCTTCTACTTCGCAGCGGACTACCCCCGGATCGAGCGGGCAGTGCTGACTCGCCTGCGCCCTGATCGCCAGCAGGTCTACGGCTGGCTGATGGAGGTCTCGATCCGGCAGACCGGCGGCTACTTCTACTCGCGGCTGCTGTTGACCCTCATCAACGCCGCGTTGGGGTTCTGCGTCATGCTGTTGCTGGGCCTGCCGCTGGCGTTCGCCCTTCCACTTGCAGTCTTCATGGGCTTCTTTTCCCAGTTCATCCCCGCGATCGGGACCTACATAGGCGCCGCTATCCCGATCCTCACTGTCCTTGCGGTCCAGGGCCCTGGAAGAGCGGTCGTACTGCTTGTCTGGGTGCTGCTGTACCAGTGGGTCGAGAACACATTGCTCAGCCCACGGCTGTCGGCCAAGACGATGGAGCTCAACGGCGCGGTGGCCTTTGGAGCCACTCTGGCAGGTGGCGCCGTTGCGGGGCCCATGGGTGCCTTCATGGCGCTGCCCTTCGCGGCTCTGATCACCGCAGTGGTGAAGAACAGCGGCAAGAGGTACGCGGTGGTCTACCAGTCCCCGTCATCGGCGATGCCGCGACGCCCAGCGCGATCCCAGCTGACCCAGGCAGGTAGCAGAGAACCGCCGTGCTGGGGTCCGGCGGCGTCTCCAGTCCGGCTCACCCAGCGCATCCCCAGGATCGGCCAATCGAGCGTGCGCAGGGCAACTCCCGGTGGACGGGGCGAGAGCACGCCCACCAACGAGCAATTCCCCTCATCACCCCTGGATGTCTAGTGGAGATTTGAACCGTAGCCCTCTGGACGTGATCGGAGGCGTGTCCCGGACTACTGCAACTCTCGGGTTCCCTTGGAAAACCTCGGGTTCTTGAGGAGATTCCCCATCGGACGGCTCCAACTGTATCGGAACGTCTCGGACAGTTGCCCATCGTTTCTGATGACATTTCGATGACGTGTTGAATCCAGCACCCTGCCCGACGCCGGGCGAGCCGGATTCTCGGCGAACGCTCCGTGAGCGAATGTCATGAGCCGATGTCCGGGCCCCCTCAGCCCGCCGGGGACTTGAAGCCGGTGGCGCGTACGGCCTTCGCCGGGACGCCGGCGACGATCGTGTCAGCGGCTACGTCCTTGGTGACGACGGCGCCCGCGCCGACTATGGCGCCGTCGCCGATGGTCACTCCCGGCACGACGGTCACGCCGGCTCCGAGCCAGACGTTGCGGCCGATCACGACGGGCGACGGCAGCATGTCTGCTCGTCGGGCGGGATCGATGCGGTGGTTGAGCGTCGTCAACGTGCTGCCGTGGCCGATCAGGGTGCCGTCGCCGATGGTGATGCCCCCGGTGTCCTGGAAGCGGCATCCGAGGTTGATGAAGACGTTCTTGCCGAGGCGCAAGTTCTTGCCGAACTCGGTGTAGAAGGGCGGGAACACGGTGACCGACTCGTCGACGGTCCTGCCTGTGAGTCGGCTCATCAGGGTGCGTATTTCGTCGGGCGAGCGGTTTCCGGTGTTGATCTCGGCGGTGGTGCGGAATGCCTCCTGAGCGGCGTCGTGCATGAACCGGTGCTGCTGCGAGCCGCCCTCGATGGGCGCACCGCTGTTGACGTGGTCGAGGAAGTCCCGCAGCTCCATCGCGTTCACCGGGCCTCGACGGTCGCGGTGACCGGTCCGTCGAGGTCAGCGATCCGCGAGGCGGCGTCGCCGTCCAGCCGCCCGAGTACGACGATCCCCGCGAAGTACGACTGGTCGCCGTAGTAGAGAACGAGGTCGTTGCCTGGGGCGTAGTAGCCGACGTCTCCCACCTCGGGGTCGGCTCCCTCGGGTTGCCCGTCCACCGAGAGCGGCGAGGGCAGGCGGCCGGTCTTCTCGACCCCACCGTGGTCGACCATGTCGATGCTCACGGGGAGCTGCGCGGCCAGGTCGCGCGCGGCGGCACTGTCCTGGAGTGTGGCGCCGAACTGCTCGTCGCCGATGGTGATCTGGATCTGCATCGGGCTGGTCTCCGTGGGGTCGTCGTTGCTAGGTGAGGGGGACGGCGGGGCGGTCGAGGCAGGGGAGGTCTCGCGATCAGCAGCAGGTGCCTGAGTGCTGGTGCTGTCGGCACACCCCGCGCCCAGTGCCGCGATCAGGGCCAGGGTTGGCAGCACAGCGGGCAGCCTCGTCCGGGGATGGCGGATGGCGGTCACAGCGTCAGCAGGACCTTGGTGGCGGTGCGCTGGTCCATAGCCCGATAGCCCTCGGCCGCCTTCTCGAGCGGGAGGGTGATGTCGAAGACCTTGCCCGGGTCTATCTTGCGGTCCCAGATGAGCTGGATGAGCTCCGGCAGGTACCGGCGGACCGGCGCGGGTCCACCGTGGACATGCACGCCGGCCATGAATAGCTCGTCGCCGGGGATGGCGACGTCGTGGGAGACACCGACGAAGCCGACGTGTCCGCCAGGCCGGGTGGAGTGGATGGCCTGCATCATCGCCTCCTGGGTGCCGACGGCCTCGATGACCGAGTGGGCGCCGAGTCCGCCGGTGAGCTCCTTAACCCTGGCGACACCCTCCTCACCGCGCTCCTCGACGATGTTGGTGGCGCCGAACTCGCGTGCCAGAACCTGGCGGTCTGCGTGACGGCTGAACGCGATGATTCGTTCGGCGCCGAGCTGCTTGGCGGCGAGGATGCCGAGCAGGCCGACGGCGCCGTCGCCGACGACCGCGACGGTCTTGCCGGGGCCCGCCTGGGCGGCGTCGGCGGCGAACCAGCCGGTACCGAGCACGTCGGAGGCCGCCATGAGAGAGGGAATGAGGTCGGGGTCGGGCACCCCGGGGGTGGCGACGAGGGTCCCGTCGGCGAGGGGGACGCGGGCCAGCTCGGACTGGGTGCCGAGGGTGCCCATCAGGACCCGGTGCACACAGTAGGCCTGGTAGCCCGCCTGGCAGATCTCGCAGGTGTTGTCGGAGGCCCAGAACGAACCGACGACGAAGTCGCCGACCTCGACGCTGCGGACCTCGGAACCGATCTCCTCGACGACGCCGACGTACTCGTGACCCATGACCTGGTGGTCGACCGGCTCGGCGCCGCGGTAGGGCCACAGGTCGCTGCCGCAGATGCAGGTGGCCGACAGGCGGATGATCGCGTCGGTGGGCTCGATGATCCTCGGGTCCTCGCGGTCCTCGACCCGGACGTCCCCGGGTCCGTGCATGACTACCTGTCGCATGTGTCCACTTCCTGTTGCTGGGTTCTTCTGGCTGGGCGCTTCTTATTGGGCTCTTCGTCCCCTCGAGTGAACCCGGTTCCTCGATCGGCTGGAAGTCACTGCTGATGGGTGTACTGGCAGGGCATCCTTCGTGGCTACGGCGATCTTCTGGCGCCCCTTAGGCTCGAAGGCGTGGACAACCGTCAGGAAGTGAGCGAGTTCCTCACCACCCGTCGCGCCCGGATCACCCCCGCCGACGTCGGCCTGCCGACCAGCGGCAGCCGGCGCGTGCCAGGGCTGCGCCGCAGCGAGGTCGCTTCACTCGCGGGGCTCAGCGTCGAGTACTACGCGCGCCTGGAGCGCGGTCAGATCGCCGGCGCGTCCTCCGGCGTGCTGGAGGCACTGGCCCGGGCGCTGCAGCTCGACGAGACCGAGCGCGCCCACCTCTTCGACCTCGCCCGTGCCGCCGACGGCATCCCTACCTCGGGCCGGCCACGGCGCCGTACGACGAGCAAGGCCGCGTCGCGACTGAGCCTGCAGTGGGCGCTCGAGGCCATCACCGAAGGGGTGGCGTTCGTCCGCGACCCGCACCAGAACCTGCTGGCCACGAATGCCCTCGGCCGGGCGTTCTACTCGCCGGTGATCGGCGACGGCGGTCGCACCCCCAACCTTGCGCGCTTCCAGTTCCTCGACCCTGCTTCCCGCGACTTCTACCCCGACTGGGAGCTGTTCGCCGAGATGTGCGTCGGCATCATGCGCACCGACGCCGGGCTCGACCCCCACGACCGTGGGCTCCAGGACCTCGTCGGCGAGCTCTCCACCCGCAGCGACACCTTCCGCCGGTTGTGGGCCGACCACAACGTCCGCACCCACGGCACCGGGACGAAGCGCTTCCACCACCCCGTGGTCGGCGAGCTCACACTCGCCTATGAGGAGCTCGCGATCACCGCCGAACCAGGACTGGTTCTCCTCGTCTACACCGCCGAGCCGGGCTCCCCGTCCGCGGAAGGACTCCGGCTGCTCGCATCGTGGGGCGCACCCGCAGACACGCCCCAGAACGCCTCCGCCAACGAGTAGATGGAACCCAATGCAGATCACGAGTTCGATCTACACCGCCATGCGCACCGGCTGACTGGACCACCGGCAACGTCTACACCAACTCCGTCGCCGCCGCCGGGGTCGACGATCGCACATCGGCGCCGCCCACTCCCTGCGAGCCGGCCACGCAACAAGACCCCCGGCCACATGAGCGTCACGGAAGCCCCAATGGGTCATAGTCCGAGGTCCTTGCTCGACGTCATCCCAAGGGCCTCGAGTGGGCGAATGTAGCGGTTGACGAGGACGGTGAGGTCTTTGTGCCGGGTCTGGGCGGCAATCCGGTGCAGCGGGACGCCGGCGAGTGCTGCGGTGGTGGCGTGCCCGGCGCGCAGCGAGTGTGCGGTGATACGGGTGCCGTCGAGTCCGGCGGCTTCGGCGCGGGCGCGGAGCATCCGGGCGGGGACGTGCCCGGAGAGGCGTTCGGCGCTGATGCTGCTCCCCCAGATCCGGGTGAACAGGGCCCCGGGTGCGTCGCCGCGGAGGGCGCGCCAGGCGTTGAGCGCGGCGACGGGGTCAGTGAGCGCGTGCTGGCCGTGGGCGACGGCGACCTGTTGGCCGTGTCCTTCCTGGTCCGTCTTCGATTGCCGGATGTGGAGCAGGAGCCCGGCGGGCTTGTTCGACGTCGGCGAGGTCGAGAGCGACGAGCTCGGCGCGGCGCATCGCGGATGCGTAGCCGAGCAGGATGATCGCGGCGTCGCGGATGCCGTGCGGGGTGGTGCGGTCGATGCAGCCGACGATCTGCCGGATCTCCTCCACCGACAGCGGCCGGGCGAGGCGTCGCGGTGCGGCACCGTAGGTGCGACGCAGGCCGCGGCGGACCTGGCGGACGGCGTCGGAGGCGATCGGGTCGACGGCTCCGGTGGTTCGGTGGACGTGCCGGATCACGGTGCAGGCCATGTCGAGGGTGCCGGTGGCGCGACCTGCCTCGGCGCGTTCGGTCAGGTACGCGCACACGGTGAGCGGGTCGGCGGGCACTGCGGTGACGCCGCGCTGAGCGCACCAGCGTTGCCATTGGCCCCAGACCACGTCGTAGAGGCGCCGGGTGCCGTCGGTGCGGGCGGCGGCGAGGGCCTCGGCGATGCGTGCGGCATCCCCGGGGGTGAGCCCGGCGCGTGTCAGGTCGGGGTCGTCGGTGGTCGTGGACGAGAAGGCGGGTCGGGCGGTGGCCGGCACCGCGGTGATCATGAGCGTGTTCATCGCTCTGTCGTAGCGGCGTCGACGTCGCCACCAGCGGCGGGGCTCAGTCTCGACAGGGGTGACGCGACGGGCCACGGCCTTGGTCACATAAGGCTGACTAAATGCTGAGAGGCCATGCTCGTCTCCTGTTTCAGGATCCGGGCACAGCCTCTGACCAGCGGGTTTGGTGGAGCTGAGGGGATTCGAACCCCTGACCTTCTCATTGCGAACGAGACGCGCTACCAACTGCGCCACAGCCCCAAGCGAGGGGAAACGGTAGCACCCGGTCGGCGGCCGTTCCGAATCGACTCGGGCGCCTCAGATCCTGCTGTGAGGCGTGCTCAGGCACCCGACCCGGCAGTGGGGATCCGGATCAGGAACCGACCGCCCGGTGACCGTCGCCCTTCTTGCGCTCTGCCCGCGCGGCCTCGTCGGCCTCGCGTGCGATCTGGGCGTCGGCCTCGGTGCGCCCGGAGGTCCAGACGCCCGTCGAGTCGAGGTCGATGGTGCGGACGCTGCGCGGCTCCGCGGCCGGCTTGGTGACGTACGTCGGCAAGGTGACCGGCATCGGGTCCCACAGGCTGGGGTCGGTGATCGGGGGCGTCGAGGACGTGTGGGCCTCGGCGAGGTCGTCGGCCGTCATCGCCGTCCTCGGGCTCAGCGTCGGCTTCGACGTGGGACGCGGGTTCGGCAGACCGGGATGTAGGCACTCCGCTCGCGTCGGACCATCAGCCGGCAGGCGACCAGCCAGGCGACGAGCAGACCCGCCGGGATGGCGGCGTACCACCAGTCGATGACGGCGAACGCGGCCATGCCGACCACTGCCGCGTTGGCCAGGAGGATCAGGCCCAGCACCCGCCGACGCCGGCGGGTGGCCCGTCTGGTGGCCTCGCGCTGGGAGACGGTGCGGACTCTGAACCGGACTCTGGGTCGGGCGCTTGGTGGTGACGACCGGAGCGGACGGCACTCGACCGGGCGTGACGACGAGCCGGGCGTCGCGGCGGTTGACCGGCTCGCGTCGGGCCAGCACGCGCATGGTGTGGGAGAAACGGTCGACCGAGCGGCTGCGGACGACGTCGTCGTGGTGCCTGAGGGCCTTCGGGATCAGGTACACGGCCCACGCCACGGCAAGGGCGACGAAGATCAACGCGCTGAGGTCCACGGTCTGAGGTTAGGTTCGCTACCTCACGGCGGGGCGGATGTCCATAGGTGTGTCGCAAAACAACTCGTGTGACTGGTGGGACCTACTGCGCCCGGGAAGGGTCAGGAGAGGCGGGCGAGCATGCCGCCCGGGCACTCCTCGACGGTCACCGCGTAGATCCGGTGGTCGCGCCAGGCGCCGTCGATGTGCAGGAACCTCGGGGCGAAGCCCACCTCGCGCATCCCGAGCTTCTCGACGACGCGCAGGGAGTTGGTGTTCTCGGGTCGGATCGCGATCTCGACGCGATGCAGGCCCGCGGCGGTGAAGCAGTGGTCGATCGCCATGGCGACCGCCCGGGGCATGATGCCGCGGCCGGCGTACTCCTGGTCCAGCCAGTAGCCCAACGACGCGAACTGCGCCGAGCCGCGCACGATGTTGTTCACGGTCAGCTGCCCGGCGAAGGAGCCGGACACCTCGACCGCGAACGGGTACGTCGTCCCGGCCCGGGCCATCTTGTGCAGCCGGCGCACCAGCTGACGGAACGTGGCCGGCCGGGCATCGCCGCCCGGTGGGACCGTGGCATCCCACGGCACCAGCCACGCAGCATTGCGCTCGCGCGCCGAGCGCCAGGCCGCCTCGTCGGAGCCGGCCAGCGGCCGCAGGGTGACCTCGCCGGCGGTCAGCCGGACGGGCCACCCCTTCAATGGTCGCTCCCGACGATCTGCTCGACGGCGTGGACCAGCATCGGCTCGAGCACCGTCAGCCCGTCCTTCACCCCGCCTCGCGAGCCGGGGAGATTCACGACCAGGCAGTCGCCGACGACGCCGGCGAGGCCGCGGGACAAGACGGCCGCGGGCACGCCGGCGGCAACCCCGGCCGCACGGATCGCCTCGGCAATGCCGGGCACCTCATAGTCCAGCAGGGCCCGGGTCTCCTCCGGAGTGCGGTCGGTCGGCGTCAGTCCGGTGCCACCGGTCGTCAACACGACCCGGGCCCCGCCGTCGGCGGCGTCGGAGATGGCAGCGCCCACCGCGTCACCGTCAGGTACGACGACCGGCGCGCCCACGCTGAAGCCGAGATCTTGCAGGAACGACACGATCAGCGGCCCGGTCTGGTCCTCGTAGACCCCCGCCGCGGCGCGGTTGGAGGCCACCACGACCTCCGCGCGCAGGCTCATGGCCTCGTCCACACTCCCGACCGGCCACCGGTCTTCGACTCGACCCGTACGTCGGTGATGACGGCCGCCTTGTCCACGGCCTTCACCATGTCGACGAGGGTCAGGGCGGCGACCGACACGGCGGTCAGTGCCTCCATCTCGACGCCCGTGCGGTCCGTGGTCCGCACCGTGGCCCGGATGTCCACCGACTCTTCTCCGACCGTGAGCTCCACGGTGACCCCGGAGATCGCCAGCGGATGACACAGCGGGATCAAGGACGGCGTCTGCTTCGCACCCATGATCCCGGCCAGGCGGGCAACCCCCAGCGCGTCGCCCTTGGGGACGCCGTCCCCGCGGAGCAGTCCGATCACGTCCGGGGATACCAGGACCCGGCCCGACGCGGTGGCCGTCCGGTCGGTCACGTCCTTCCCGGAGACATCGACCATCCGGGCGGCTCCGGACTCGTCGACGTGGGTGAGCCGGGCCGGATCCCGGGCGGGATCCCCGCTCGTCATCAGAAGTCCTCGTCCAGGGCCAGCACCTGCACCTGCTCGCCCGCCGTCACCGACGTCACGTCCTCGGGCACCACGACCAGGGCGTTCGACGACGCCAGGTCCCCGATCAGGTGCGACCCGTGCGCCGCCCACCGGCGACACGTGCGGCCCGCCGCGGTCGACGGCGTACGCGCCCCGCACGAACTGCCGCTTCCCCTCCGGCGAGGAGATGCCGTGGGTGAGCCGGGCTCGGGTCGTCGGGCCGGGAGTACGGCGTCTTGCCCATCAGCTTGCGGATCGCCGGCAGGACGAACGTCTCGAAGGAGACGTACGACGACACCGGGTTGCCCGGCAGGGTGAAGATCGGGATCCGGTCCTCGCCGACCGCGCCGAACCCCTGTGGCTTGCCCGGCTGCATCGCCACGCCGACGAACCACACCGACCCGAGCGGGGACAGCGCCTCCTTGACCACGTCGTAGTCGCCCTGGGACACCCCGCCGCTGGTGACCACGACGTCGGCGCGCACCAGCTGGTCGTTCAGCGCGTCGAGGAAGGCACGCGGCTCGTCGGGCACGATCCCGACCCGGTAGGCGATGGCACCGGCCCGCCGGGCGGCCGCGGCCAGCAGCCAGGAGTTGCCGTCGTACACCGAGTCGTGCCCGAGCGAGGTCCCCGGCTCGCGGAGCTCCGTCCCCGTTGACAGGATGACCACCCGTGGCCGGGGCCGGGACCGGACGGTGGGCCGGCCGATGCTGGCCAGGAGGCCGAGGTGGCGGGGGCCGAGCACCGTGCCCGACTCGATCAGGAGGTCGCCCACGGTGACGTCCTCACCTGCGTGGCGAACGTACTGCCCCTCACCGGGCGCCTGGGCGATCTGCACCTGAGCGACACCGCGGTCGGTCCACTCGTACGGCACGACGCAGTCCGACCCCGTCGGCATCGGCGCCCCGGTCATGATCTTCACCGCGGTACCGGGCGACATCGCGAGCAGCCGTGCCTGGCCGGCACCGATCTCGCCCACCACCGGAAGGTGCACCGGGGAGTCGTCGGTCGCGCCGGCCACGTCGGCCTGCCGCACGGCGTACCCGTCCATCGCGGAGTTGTCGAAGGACGGCAGGTCGATCGGCGCGACCACGTCCTCGGCGGCGGCCAGGTCGAGGGCCTCGAGGAGGGGCTGTGGGTAGTCGGGAAGCGGTTCGATCTCGCCGAGGATCCGGTCCAGGAGGTCCTCGACGGGGACGAGGCCGTCAGCCATCCGTGAGCACCTTCCCGGCCTCGACCCGCTGGGCCGAGTGGGCCTCGAGCGCCACCTTGCCGACCACGCGGACGCCGTGGCCGAAGGTCCAGTCGCCGTCGATGGTCAGGGAGGTCGCCTCCTTCATCGACGGCGCCCCCTCCGGGAACCGCTTGTCGAACTCGCCGACGTGCTTGTAGAAGTCGCCGTCGAGATCCACGAAGGGGATCGCCGGAGCGGACTGGTCGAGCACGAAGTCCTGCCCGATGTCGTAGACGTCGGAGCGCAGCACCAGCAGGTCGTTGGTGGTCTTGACGGGGACGAACCGGTCGCGCCCCACCTCGATCGTGCGGGCGCCGTCGAAGATCTCGATCGCGGCTCCCATGGCCGTCTCGATCTGGATCACCTCGGGCGTGGAAGGGTCGCCGGGGTCCACATGCTTCACGTTGCGGATCAGCGGCAGCCCCAGGATGCCGCCCCGCCGGTCCAGCTCGGCCCGCATCGCATGCAGGTCGAACCACAGGTTGTTGGTGGAGGTGAAGCGGTGCCGGTCGAGGTCGGCGAGCGCCTCCCGGTCCGCGTCGGGTGTCTGGGCACTCTCCCGGAGCACGATCCGGCCGTCGATGAGGCGGCGGGCGAAGTGGCCGCCCTTGCGGTCCGACGGGGTACGCCGCACCGCCTCGATCGCGAACGGCGCGCCAGAGGTGGCGAACCAGCCGGCGACCCGGGCATCCGGCACGGCACCCAGGTTGTCGGAGTTGGACACGAACACGTACCTGAAGCCTGCCTCGATCATCTGGTCGATCAGCCCGGTGCCGCGCAGCGCGGTGTAGAGGTCGCCGTGCCCCGGAGGACACCACTCGAGGTCGGGGTCCTTGGGGTAGCTGACCGGCTGGAGGCTCTTGACGAGGAGCTTGGGCTCCCGGTTCTGGAGGAACTCCAGGGGCAGGCCGTCGACGGGGAGGTCCTCGTAGCGCGCCAGGGCCGCCATCGTGTCGCGGGAGGTGCGGAAGCTGTTCATGAAGACCAGCGGCAGCGGGGCGTCGTACACCTTCCGCAGGTGCAGTACCTGGCGGGCGATGATGTCCAGGAACGACAGCCCACGACGCACGCACAGCAGTGACTTGGCACGGTCCATGCCCATGGACGTGCCGAGCCCGCCGTTGAGCTTGATGACGACCGTCTTGGCGATCGCGCCCGCGGCATCCGCGTCCGCGACCTCGACGTCGGCCAGCGCCTCCATGTCGAGGGGCTCGATGCTGGACTCGGGCATCATGCCCGTCTCGCCGGCCTCGAGGAGCCGGTAGTAGTGCGCGAACGTCTCGATCGCGGTCTCGTCGATCCCGGCCGCGACCATCTTGTCGCGTGCCGTGTTCAAGCCAGCGCTACCCATACAGCGATCGTAGGCTGAGGCGTGTCTTGGCCGGTAACGTGGCCCGTCGCGAGCGTGGTCCAGCGCGTGCGATGGCGAGGCGGAGGAGGGAAGCTGTGGCAGCGCCACTGCGACTGACGACAACGAAGCCAGCGTGCGTGATGGGCGGCGCGCAGCGGCGCCGTCGTTGCCGGGCGAGGCACTAGTGCCAGATCCACAACGGCCCGGCGGTGCGGCCTCGTCGGGAAGCGCCGCGAAGGTGGCGCTGCGCGATCAGCTGCTCACCGCGCGACACCGGCTCCCGGTCACCGAGCTCGGGTCGGCGGCGGCCGCCATCGCCGGCCATCTGCTCTCCGCGCCGGAGGTACGGCGGGCGGCCACGGTCGCGGCGTACGTCTCGGTCTCCTCCGAGCCCGGCACCGGCGCCCTGCTGGACGGGCTCGACGAGGCCGGCAAACGGGTGATCCTCCCGGTGATTCTCGCCGACAACGACCTCGAGTGGGGGGTCCACCACGGCTCGACGTCGTTGGTGCCCGGGCGCCTCGGCATCCTGGAGCCGGCCGGCCCACGACTCGGCAAGGACGCGATCGGCACCGCCGACGTGGTCCTGGTCCCCGGCCTTGCGGTGTCCGCGACCGGGCTGCGCATGGGCCGCGGCGGGGGCAGCTACGACCGGGCGCTCCGCAGAGTGCCGGTCGGGACCTTCACCTGTGTCCTCCTGCACGACGACGAGGTCGGCCGTGCCGTACCGGTCGAGCCGCACGACCGCTCGGTGGCGGCGGCCGTGACCCCGAGCGGGATCACCCGGTTCTGAGCCAGCTCCCGGGTCGCTCAGCCGTCTTCGTCGCTCGGCACCAGCGTGAGGGTGTCGTTCGCCGCCTCGTCCACTGCGTCCTCGGAGAACACCCATGGCAGGGTCTCGCCTTCGGCCCACAAGTCGGTCTGATCGGTGTAGTGGTCACTGAACGGATGGCCGGAGACACCGGTCAGGCTGATCCAGCGGGACCTGTCGAAGTCGGCGAGTGAAACCACCATCCGCATCGACGGCGCCGCCGTCACCTCGTACCCCTCGGCCGCGTCCCATGACGTCGCGTTGACCGTGGCGGGTCCGCCCGCGGCCTTCCAGGGCCCGCGGTTGACCAGCGCTTCGACCGGTGTGAGACCGGACGTGCCGAGGGTCTGGTTGCGCAGCTCCAGCTCGTGGAGGTGGCCCCAGTTCCAGTCGTCCGGGTCGAGCGCCTGTCGCTGGGTCATCTCGTCCCGGGCGTCCCGGAGGGCCTGCTCGAGGATCTGGTCACGCTTCTCGACCTCGTTGGTGTCGACGTCGTCCCACCACGGGGCCGCCGGTCGCTCCAGCAGGTCATCGACCACCGCCACCCACCGCTGTCCACCGTCGGGCCAGATCTCCTCCGGCAGGTCGTCGTGGAAGGTGAGCTCGAGCAGGTTGCGCCAGACCACGTTGAAGTAGGCAGCGGCCGCCCCGTCGGAGGACTGCGAGAAGTCCCAGTCCCGCAGGAGGTCCTGGCCGTCGGAGTAGTAGCCGGCGGGGAGCTCGATCTCGGTGAGGTACGGCGTCAGGGTCGGCGCTACCGGGTTGCGGCTGTCGAGCTGGAGATCGGCCATCTCCTCGACCGAGAGCTCGCCCTCCGCCTCGATCACCTGCCGGATCCGCTGCGCCCGGTAGCCGCGGTCCCAGTCGTCGGTGATGTGGAAGGGATACTCCCGGCCGGTCACCGCCTGGTTGGCCGTCGCGATGAAGCCCTCCTCCGGGTCGAGCACGCTGGGCAGTCCGTCGAAGGGGACGTAGTCTCCCGTCCAGTCGTCGTCGGTGCGCCAGCCCTCGGCCGGGAGACTGCCGTCGTTGCCGGACTTCCGAATCGGGATCCGCCCCGGTGCCTGGTAGCCGATGTGCCCCTCGCGGTCGGCGTAGACCATGTTCTGCGCGGGCACGTCGAACCGCGCCGCCGCGGCCCGGAAGGAGTCCCAGTCGCGCGCGGTGTTCATCATCAGCACCGCGTCCGCCGTGGGCGAGGGTTCGAGGGCCGTCCACGCCAGGGACACGGCGTAGTCGTGACCGCCTCCGCCCGCGTGGTCGGCCGGAGCCTTCTCCCCGATCTCCTCCATGTCCTCGGAGACGTCGGACAGCAACGGCCCGTGCCGGGTCGACCTGATGGTGAGCTCGACGTCCTCCTGCCCGCGGACGCCGATCGTCTCCGTGCGGGTGGCGAGTGGCCGCAGCCTCCCGTCGTACCGCCAACGGTTGCCGACCACCCGTTCGAGATAGAGGTCGCTGACGTCTGGGCCGAGGTTGGTGAACCCCCAGGCGATGTCTGCGTTGTGACCGATGATGACGCCGGGCACGCCCGAGAAGGTGAATCCGGCCACGTCGAGCGGACAGTCGTCGGACACCGTGCGGCAGTGCAGGCCCATCTGCATCCAGACGCCGGGCAGGGTGACCCCGAGGTGCGGGTCGTTGGCGAGCAGCGGCGCTCCGGTGGCCGAGTGTTCCCCGTCGACCACCCAGGAGTTGCTGCCGATCCCGTCGCCGCGCCCGAGCACTGCCGGCATGTCGGCCACGGCGTCGCGGACGCCGCGCAATGCCTCCCCGGCCCTGGTCAGGTACGCCGGCCGCTGGGGCAGCCGGGACCCGGACTTGGTGGCGTCCTGCTCGAAGACCCCGTCGACCACGGCGCCCTGGCGGACGATCGGCTCGTTCTCCGCGTAGGGGTACGGCGGGTACAGGGCCGCCACCTCCGCGGGGGTGTGGTCGTCCAGTGCCAGCACCCGCTCGGTCTCGGCGACCATGTTGCCGCGCAGGTCCCAGGCCATCGCCTTCAGCCAGGCCAGGGTGTCGACCGGGGTCCACGGCTCGGGCCGGTAGTCGAGACCGCCGGCGCGCAGGATCGTGTACTCCACCGCCAGCTCGCTCACCGAGCGGCTCTCGATGTAGGCGTTCACGCCGTCGGCGTACGCCTCGAGGGCGGCCCGGGTCTCCGGCTTGACCATGGCCAGCTCCTGCTGGGCGACGCGGCGCCAGCCCATGGTGCGGATGAACTCGTCGGTCTCGAGGGTCGTCTCGCCGAAGAGCTCCGAGAGCCGGCCGGCGGTGACGTGGCGCCGGATGTCCATCTCGTAGAACCGCTCCTGGGCGTGCACGAACCCCTGCGCCCGCATCAGGTCGTCGAGCGAGTCGCCGTACAACTGCGGGATGCCGTGCTCGTCGCGGACCACGGTGACCTCGGCGTCCAGGCCGGGGACGGAGAGCTCCCCGCTGGTCTCCGGCAACGGCCTGCGGACCAGCACCACGCCGGTCACCAGACCGGCGATCAGGACGAGGACCAGGCCGGCGGCGACGTACGACGCGATTCGGGCCGCGCGCGGCCAGGCGCGGAAGGTCCGCCACCAGGACCGGTCTGGGGAGCCGTCTGGGGACGCTGCCTCGGGCGGCTCGGTCTGGTCCTGGACAGTCATGGTGCGGGCCATTGTGCCGTACCATTGGCAGTCGTCCGGGCAGAGTGCCAACCGCACGCCCGGGCCCCGACCACATCATCGACGCTGCTCAGAAGGATCCCAGAAGTGCCGACCTACCAGTACGCCTGCACCGAGTGCGGCCACGCCTTCGAGGAGTTCCAGAGCTTCTCCGACGACGCGCTCACCGAGTGCCCGGAGTGCGGCGGGAAGCTGCGCAAGCTCTTCAACGCGGTCGGCGTGGTGTTCAAGGGGTCGGGCTTCTACCGCACCGACAGCCGGACCACTCCCTCGGAGAAGTCCTCCTCGGAGGAGTCCGGGTCGACGAAGACCGACACCAAGTCGGACAAGTCGGACAAGAAGGGCGAGTCCAAGCCCGCTGCAGCAACGACGAGCAGCACCAGCACCGACTGAGCGCTCACCGCTCGGTGGTCGCGCCTATCGAGACCACCCCTGTGGATGAGCAGATCCCCAAAGCCGGATTTCTCCTAGCGTCGAGGCATGTCCTCGCTCCGGCACCGCCTCGCCCGTCCGTTCAAGCGGGTACGCCGCACCGTCCTCGCCCGGCGCCGGTTGCTGGCCGCCCTCTTCGCGGGCGTCGCCGTGGCGGCCGGGGTCCAGGCTGCGACCGCTCCCCCACCTCCAGCGGTCAGTGTGCTCACCGCAGCAAGTGACCTGCCGGCCGGGGCGGTCATCGGCAGCGACGACGTGGTGCAGGTGGACTTCGCCCCCGACTCCGTCCCGGCCGGGCTCACCGACGATGCGGTGGGCAGGACCCTGGCGGCACCGGTGCGGAAGGGAGAGCCCGTGACCGACGTCCGCCTCGTGGGACCCGCGCTGACCGCCGGGCATCCGGACCTCACCGCCGTACCGGTGCGACTGCCGGACGCCGGGATGGTCGAGCTGCTCCACGTCGGCGACCGGATCGACCTGATCGCCACCGACCCACAAGGCGACGGCGCCGGCGTCGTGGCGTACGACGTCCCTGTGCTCGCCCTGCCCACGTCGTCCACGGCACCGACGGCCTCGGGCCAGGCCGGGGCCCTGGTCGTCGTCGGCGCCGACCCATCCGACGTGACCGATCTGTCCGATGCCGGGGTCAGGCTGTTCCTCACCTATGCGTTCTCACGCTAGCGTCCGAGTGCAGCCGTCTAGGGCTCCAACCACAGGGCCCGAGGAGAAGGAGGAGTCGTGACCGGATTCAAGAATTTCCTGCTACGCGGCAACCTGGTCGAGCTCGCCGTCGCATTCATCATGGCGCTCGCGTTCGCGGCAGTGGTGACCGCCACGGTCGACATGCTCATGGATCTGATCGGCAAGGCCGGTGGCTCTCCGGACTTCTCCAACTACGCGCCCGGTGGGGTCTCGGTCGGCGCCTGGCTGACGGCGATCATCTCGTTCGTCATCCTCGCGGCGGTCGTCTACTTCGCGATCGTCATGCCCTACACCAAGGCGAAGGAGAAGTACTTCCCGAGCGAGGAGCCGGGCACGCCGGACGACATCAAGCTCCTGGAGGAGATCCGGGACCTGCTGGCCCAGCGCCAGGTCTGACCACCGCTGGCGCCCTCAGCGGCGCAGATCGAGCTTCATGCCCTCGTGGCTGTCGACGTACCCGAGGCGTTCGTAGAACCGCCGTGCGTCGTCCCGCCGCTTGTCGGTGGTCAGCTGCGCCAGGGTGGCGCCGTGGGCGCGGCCCCAGTCGGCCGCCCACTCGAGCATCGCCGTGCCCAGCCCGCCGGCTCTCTCCGCACCGGCCACGCGCACCGCCTCGATCTGCAGCCGGGTCGCCGCGCCGCTTGACAGTCCCGGGAGCAGGGTCAGGTGCATGGTGCCCACCACCTGGTCGTCCCGGTCACGCACGACCGCGAGCAGGTGCCGCGGGTCGGCCTCGACCTGCTGCCATGCCTGCTGGTATGCCCTGAGGCCCTCTGACTCTCTGCCGGCCCCGATCGGGTCGTCGCGCAGCAGCGCCACGATCGCCGGGACGTCGCCGGGCGCCGCACGGTCAACAACAAGCGTCCGGCCGTCCACACGTAGCCGTCGGACGGGCTCGGCGGGGGAGCCCGGTCCCGGCTCCGGACCGGACGTGCCCGCGGTCTCGGCGGCATCCCAGAAGTGGGCGCGCACGGCGAAAGCCAGGGTGCGAGCGTCGGTGGCGCCGGTGTCGACCACGAAGTCGTAGGCGATCCCGTGGTGGACGCTGTCCGCCTGACTCGCCGCCATTCCTGGCGTCCGGTCCGGACGGGCGGCTTCGCGGGCCTGCACGACATCGGACGCGCAGCGGACCCCCACCCAGCCGACGCGGAGGCCTCGCAGCGCCTCGCGCCAACGCTGCTGCGCGACGGGACCGGAGATGAAGTTGTCCTCCACCACGACCCGGGCGCCGGCGACCGCCATCGTGGCGACACCCGACATCCACTGGCGCTCCACCTCGGCGAAGTCCGCTCCCGTGCTTATGGTGCCGTCCCCGGCCATCTCCAGGCCGTGTCGCCCGAGGAGCCTCGGCGGGGCGGCGTCGATGAGAGTGTCCACCCCGAGCCGCAGCCAGTACCCGTCGAGCACGTCCTGCAGGCTGCGTGCCAGAGTGGTCTTCCCCGAACTGGACCCACCATTGAGCACGAGCACGTGCGGACCTGGGTCGGTCATGCCGGACGTGGGACCTCAGCCGTGGTGCGGTGGCCGCTGCTCGAGCAACCACTGCTCGCTTCGGTCGTCACCTTCGGTGTCGGCGGTGTCGGGCGCGGGGTCGCGCTCGTCGCTGGTGGTCTCAGGCAGCACCTCGCCGAACACCGCGGCGAGCCGCCTCCGGCGCTCCTCGGGTGTCTCAGGATCCCGATCAGGGCTGGTCATGCGCACAGGCCGTTCGCCTCGGCCTCGTCGACCTCGTTCGGGCTCGGGTTGCCGGAGGGGTTCCCGTTGCCGCTGCCTGAGCCGGATGGCTTGGCGGCGCTGATCGCCTCGTCGGTGAGCCGCCGGGTCAGCGGCTCGTCGGCCGCGATCTTCTCCCACAGCTCCTTGGACTGCTGCGGGAGCCAGGACACCCGGCCGGCGTACTCGGGGCGTTGGTCGTACTCCCAGGGCACGGTGATGAACTGGATGTTGTCCAGGCCGATGTTCTGGAACCCCCGCCCCATCCGGGCGATCTTGTCGATCTTGTCGAGACCCTTGTCGACGGTCAGTGAGTTGGTGGCGGCGTCGAGGAAGCCGATCAGCCGGTCCAGGCGGGCCAGCGTGCCGCCCGAGATCACCTTCGCGGCCATGGCCGCGATGAACGCCTGCTGGCGCTTGATCCGGCCGATGTCCGACCCGTCACCGAGCGTGTAGCGAGCGCGGACGTAGTTGAGCGCCTCCCGACCCTCCACCTCGCGGGTGCCGGCCGGGATGTTGATGCCGTGGGAGGGGTCCTCGATGTCCTCGGGGATGCAGACCGGGACGCCGTCGATGGCGTCGACCATGTCCTCGAAGCCCGCGAAGTCGACCACGACGTAGTGGTCGATGAAGACCCCGGTGATCTGCTCGAACTGCTGGATCGTGCAGCCCGGCCCACCCAGCGCGAACGCCTCGTTCCACATGACGTCAGTGCCGCCGGCAATGGGCTCGCCGTCGCGGGACTTGCAGGTCGGCCGATCGACGAGTGAGTCGCGCGGGATGCTGATGCCGTAGGCGCGCTCCCGGTCCGCGGACAGGTGGAACAGGATCGTCGTGTCGGAGCGCGCGGCGCCGCCGGTCAGGTTGTCGATGTTGTTGCCCGGCGCGTCCCTGTCGTCGGAGCCCATGACCAGGACGTTGAGCGGCTCCTGCGGGCCCTCGACCTGCTTCTCTGGCCGGTTGGTGAGCTGGTCGGTGACGTCGACGACGTTGAGGTTGCCGTTGAGGTGGCGGTAGAGGTACGCCACGCCCAGCCCGGTGACCAGGCCGAGCACAACGGCGCTCGCCAGCAGCACCTTTCCGACCGTGTGGCGTTTCTTGACCTTTCCCCGGCGTTTGGGTGCGTCGGATTGCTGCGCCTCGTCGCGCGCGGCGTGATCTGACATGCACAGAACCTTCGGATCTCGGGACAAGGCGCGGGACTCTGCCCGCGCACAAGCCTTCAGTATCGCGGGTTGGACCCAGTTTCCGCGAACCACCGATAGTCGAACACTTCACGCACCCCATCGAGCGACGGTCACCTGACGGCCCCCCAGTTCGGCCACAGGCTCGTCTCGGTCGCAGGTCGACGACCGCGACCCAGTTTCGACGACCTCTACCGGACGCCAGCCCGCGGAACAGGCACCGCCCGGACCGGGCAGTGCCTGTTCTGGTGAGTTCGACGGCCAGGACGCCGCGTTCGCCACTACCTCTTCTTCACGGTGAGCCGCACCTGCTTGGCCTTCGAGGACGCCACGGTGTTGGTGCCCTCGAACTTCACGCGGACCACGTGGTGGCCCCGCTTCAGCTTCGGAAGCCTGATCGTGCTCCTGCCGTGGTCGGAGGCGGCCAGTCGGTCGCTGGCCTTCTTGCCGGAGACCCGCACCTGGACCTTGCCGGTCACGTTGCTGACGAACGGGCTGGCGACCCGGACGCTCAGCTTCCCGCGCTGGCCCGCCTTGACCCTGGTCCTGCCCAGTCGAGCCGTGGTCTTCGAGGACACGGTCCCCTGCCGGACCATCTGGGTCGTTCCCAGGTCGATGGTGCGTCCGGACACTGCCATCACCGCGGACGCCCTCGACCCCTGGACGGAAGAGGTGGCGCGGGTCATGATCGGGCGCCCCCCGCCGTAGGCCCGCATGCGGAAACGGTCGCCGTCCTCGGCGCCACCCACCGCAGAGAACATGATCCGGTACGGCGTGCCGGCCGGGACCTCGAGCCGGAACACACCGCTCTGGTGCCGGTTGTCCTGGGGGCTGCCCGCATAGGTCAGGTTGGACGCGACCGGCTCGGTGGCCGCCGGATCCATCGGCCACGCTTCCACGTTCACGTTGTTGAGGGTGTGGCCGGCCTGGTCGGTCAGCACGCCCTGGACCCACGAAGCGCCCGGGGGTGGTTTCGCTGCAAGGGCCGCCACCGTCGACGAGGACGCCGAGACGGAGACGGTTTCTGCCGAAGCCGGGAGGACCTGCGGGGCGACGAGGGCCAAGCCGCCTAGGGTGGCGATCCCGACCAGAATCGGCGTGCGCCGTCGCCGAGTTCTCGACGTGCTGACGTCGGTGTCGGGCTGCGGCGCAACCTCATGTCTGTCGTGGTTGGACATTGTGCTCTCCTTCTCCTGGTTGGTGTTGCGTCGTGTTTGCTGGGTTTCGGAGCGCCGCAGATGCGCTGACGACGACTCGACTACGAGCATGTCGACGAGACGTCGATCTGGCGTCGTGGCCAGCGGCCGTTCCTGGTTCCCGGTGGCTGGGTGTGCTGCTACCGGCTAGCCGGAAGTCGGTGTGGCCGACAGCGGGGCAGACCTCGGGCCGCGGGCGGCGCATGCTGCTGTCATGACGAGGGAACCGGACCAGTTGCACCCGGGTGAACCGCCGGCCGAGACCGCCGCGGCGAGCACGCCGGCAAGCGTGGCGAGCCACTCCGGGCGGCGGATCAGGGCCCTGGTCGGCAACCGTCGGCGAGCCGGCCTCGTGACCATGCTGGCGCTGCTGATCGTCGTGGGCACGGCCTACTTCATTGCCGTGCCGATGGTCGCCTGGGCCAAGGTCAGCAAGGTCGACGCCGAACCCGCCGGCTCGCGTCCCCCGGACCAGCCGGGTACGACGTACCTCCTCGTCGGCAGCGACAGTCGTGAGGGGCTGACGACGCGGCAACGCGCGCAGTTCCACACCGGCGGCGCCGAAGGCGGCCGTGCGGACACCATCATGCTGCTGCACACCGGCGACGGCCCGAACCTGCTGATGTCGATCCCTCGTGGGTCGCTCGTGTCCGTGCCGGGGCACGGCAGCGCCATGATCAACTCCGCCTACCAGTACGGCGGCCCCGAACTCCTCGTCGAGACGGTGGAGGACGCCACCGGCATCCGCGTCGACAACTACATCGAGATCGGCTTCGGGGGCGTCGTGTCGCTGGTCGACACGGTCGGAGGCGTCACCCTCTGCCCGAACGTGGCGATGGACGACAAGAGGGCCAACCTCCACGTGCAGGCAGGGTGCCAACACGCCAACGGGCGGACAGCGCTCGCCTACGCTCGCTCCCGCCACGCCCAGAAGCTGGACGATGTGGATCGGGCGGCACACCAGCGCGAAGTGGTCGCCGCCACCGGCTCGCAAGCCGTCTCGCTCCGGACGTTCCTCGATCCGGCCCGCTACTGGAACGTGATGGTGGCCGGCGCCGAGTCGATCACGGTCGGCGCCAACGTCGGCCCTCTGGCCTTCGCGAGGTTCACCCTCGCCATGCGGCACGTGCATGGGTCGAATGGACTGACCTGCGGCCTCCCGATCACGGCTTTCGCCGTCTCCGCCGTGCACTGGGACCAGGACCGAGCGGGTCGGATGTTCACGCTGATCCGTGAGGACCGCACCGACGAGATCGACGAGAGCCTCTGCCAGCCGTCAGGTCTGCCGTCGAGCGGTGCGCCTGGGTGAGCATGGCGCCTTGGCGCCGGGCTGAGACTTGGTCGGCTCCGGAACCACACCGCGGTTGTCCCGAGGTTCTCCCGAGCGATGTCCGCATCGTCAGCCCGACTACTATTCCGATCCACCGCCCCAGTAGCTCAGCGGATAGAGCAGCCGCCTCCTAAGCGAAAGGTCGCAGGTTCGACTCCTGCCTGGGGCACTCGAGTTTTCGCAGGTCAATCCCTGTGTTATGCGGTTGGATCAAGTATTCGTGCCACGTGCCTGCCACCGCGCAACGCAGTTGCCGCAACCCACTGACCACGGCAGTGGGTCAGCGCGCGTCAACCCTCACGTTACGGCGATGGTGAGGGCGACGTAGTCGTCGGTTCTGGAGTCGATGTCGTCGTCGGGGGCTCCGCGGTCGGTTCCGGTGCCGACGGGGTGGTCGTCGTCTCGGTCGGAGCCTCCGGACTGGTCGTCGGTGTGTCGGACGAGTCGGCCGAGGATGCGGTGGGCGAGCTGGTCGGCGACGGATCGCTGCTGACGGGGTCGGGCGACGGTGTCGTCGTGGACATCGTGCCGGGAAGCACCGGTGGCGAGTCGCCGAGGATCTCGACGATCTCCGCCTGGAACGCTTCCAGCTGGGCCGAGATCTCCACGAGCGAGTACGCCATGATGCTCCGCCCGAATTCGGTCAACCGGTTCCAGACCTCGCCGAGCGCGAGCAGCTGCTCCTCTCCCGGCGTCTCCTGCATCGACAGCACGAGCTGGCTGGCGATAGCGGCCGTGATGCAGCGGTAGCACTCGTAGTTCGCAGCCACGGCGAGGTTCTGCGGGACCACCACCTGTGCGTCATCCATGATGAGCACCACCTGGAAGGCGACGGCGACCGTTACGCAGTTGGAGCACGAGGCGTAGGCATGGGCCTCGTTCACGTTGAGCACCTCGTTGCCCGAGGCCCACACGAGTGCGAAGGCGACATCGTAGGTCACCGAGTCGTCGGTCGTGTTGTACGCCGCCGCCTGGTTGTCCCCCTCCGCGGGTGGCAGCGGCTCGTCGAACGGGAATACCCAGGTCTCCGCCGGATCGTCCGGTGTCGTCGGTTGGCCGTCGCCGCCGTCCTCGCCCGGGACGAGCACGATCGCCAGTTGAGGGTCGGACTTGCTCGGGAGTGCCTTTCCCTCCGGGAAGGTCGCCTCCAGCGGGCCCGCACCGGCCAGCCTCCGCTCGGCCGACACGCCGACGGGAAGGATCCCGCGGTCGGGGAGCATCGCGGCCACCCGCGGGGTTGTCCGGGCAACCGGAGCGTCCTGCCCGGCCGGGAGCAACGCGGTGAGCAACCCCTTCTCCCCCGCGGCGATCGGCTCGTAGGTGCCCGGCTGCGGCCACCACGCCCAAGAGAGACTCGTGATGACGACAGCGCTGAGCGCTGCGGCGGCAACCCGCCTTGGAGCGGACCCACGGCTCCACACCGCGAGTCCACGGGACCAGCGCAGCCCGATTCGTCCCAGGATGAGGAAGCACGCCAGCATCGGCAGCACCACCCCCAGCACCTGGAGTGTGTGCGCAGAGACGTCAACCAGTCCCCCGTCCCGCCAGGCGTCCCGCACCCCGGCAGCGTCTTCCTGTACGACGGCCCAACCCGTACCAAGCAGTCGTGGCACGGCCTTCATCACGGCGAAGAGCATCAGCGCCATCATCGGGATGGTGATCAGCACCCACAGGGTGATCACCGCGCGCGACCACGGCTTCAGGGTGCGGTTCGCCGGATCGAACCAACGGTGCGGCAACAGCCCGAGCAGTGTCGGCTTGATTCGGTGGTAGAGGTCGGGGACGCCAGCCAGGTCAGCGAGCAAGTGGTATCCGTCGAAGCGCAGCAACGGCAGGAGCTGTTGCACCATCTGCAGGATCTGGGTCGCAACCAGGAGCAGGAGCGCGTCCCAGCTCGTGAAGTACCACCAAACGAAGGTGAGCACCACCACGAGAGCGTTGAAGTACAAGCCGCCGAGGTCGGTTCTGATGCGTCCCCAGCGACCCAATCGGTAGCTGTCGGTCACGTCGGTGTAGAACGCCGGCCACACCAGGTAGAGGCCAGCACCGATCACGCCGGGGTTTGCTCCGCTGTAGCGCGCGGCGGCCGCGTGCCCGAACTCGTGGAACCCGCCGGAGAGCACCGACACCACGAATACGAGCAGCAGCAGGTGAGGTCGCTGGAAGGCGTCGTATGCCGCAGGGGCCAGGCCCTGGTCGAAGAAGACCCACCAGGTGACCGCCAGGAAGCCGAGGACCACGGCCGCTGCCAGCACCGGTCGGAAGAGGATCCGAAACGGGTCTGTCAGCAGGCGCGTGATCCGTGGGTTGGTGACGGCGAGCTTGAGCTTGAGCCCCATCAGGGGGTTGGACCGATTGAGGGGAGGCTCGGATCCGTCGGCCAGCTTCACCAGTCCCAGGGGGCGCAGGTGCTGGTCGACAAGCGTCGCGACCATTTCCCCGGACACGCCCCGGCTCATGGCCCGACCGACGACGTCCGCGATCTCGGCGCAGCTGCGCCGGCCGTCGACCGCCTCCAGAACCCGGTAGAGCAGCGGCGTGAGCTGGAGGGTTTGCCCGTCGCCGCGGCGGACCAGGGCCGGTGGAGCCCGGTAGCCGGACCCCACCATCTCCCCGATGAGCTGGAGGTCGTCGACGCGCGCCGGCGCGTCGACGAGCGTGATCACGGTTGCGTGGTCTCCGTGCTGGGTTCGATCTCCGCGTCAGCGGACGACGTCACCTCTCCGCCGGACACCGGCGCGGTCGGCGCCGGATCGTCCGTGGACGCGGTGTCGGTGTCGGGCGGCTCGACGTCCCCCTGGTCGATCGCGGAAGTCTGGTCGGACGTAGCCACGGCGCTCCCGGTGATCGTCTGGGTGATGATGGCGTCCTGTTGCGCGACCGCGATCGCGTCAGAGTCGTCGGACAGGATGTTGGCGGCCACCGCCGCGTCGATCGGTGCCGCCACGTTGGCGTTGGCCGCGACCGCCCCGTTGATCGGGGCCGCGAGGTCGGCGTCGAGATCGACGTTGACGTCGACGTTCAGGAGGTTGCCCTTCAGCAGGTCGCCGGTGTTGAGCCCGCCGATGGTGTCCGTGACGTCGTCGACGATGCCGCCGACGATGCCGATGACGTTGCCCGCTGTATCGAGGACCTGCCCGGTGAGCGGGTCGAGCGTGCCGATCACGTCGCCGACAGTGTTCACGACGTTGCCGGTCGCGCCGTCGAGCGTGCCGATGACGTTGCCGGCTGCGTCCAGCACGGCAGTGCCATCGACCAGGTTGGTCACCGTGCCAAGCACGTCGCCCGCTGCGTTCACGACGTTGCCGGTCGCGCCATCGAGCGTGCCGACGAGGGTCCCGTCGGCGTCCAGCACGTTCCCGGTCGCACCGTCGAGGACACCGATGACTTCGCCGGTCGAGTTCGCGACCGACGCGCCGTCGATCAGGCTGGTGACGGTGCCCACGATCTCGCCGGTGGCATCCAGGACCAGTCCGGTGGTCTCGTTGAGTGTGCCGACGACGTTGCCCGCGGAGTCGACCACGTTCCCGGTCGACGAGTCGAGCGTGCCGACGATGTTGCCCGCGGAGTCCACCACGAGGGTGCCGTCCACCGGCTCGCTCGCGGCGGCGGCGTCCGCACCGTCGGCCGCCCCCATCAGCGCGCCCTGCTCATTGGTTGTGTCATCGGTTGGTGACTCGCCGGCCCCGTCGGTGGTCGTGTCGGACTGGTCGATCGTGCTGTCCTGGATTCCGGTCGCGATCGCGTCCGCCGTCACGGTCTGGTTGACCATCACACCCTGGTCGGCCATCGCCTGGGCGCTCGAGCCGTTGGACAGCAGGTTGGCACCCACCGCAGCATCGATCGGAGCAACCACGTTGGCATTCAGGGCGATGGCGAGGTCGATCGGGGCAGCCCCATTAATGGCGAGGTCGATGTCCGCCGCGAGGTCGAGGATGGAGACGACCTCCTTGTCCGGCAGCGCCGTCACCCCCTCGGCCGCTAGCTCCTCGGGTGTCAACGGTGCGAACTCGTCGCTGGTCATCGGGTCTTCCTTCCCAGCGCCCGGCACGTCCGGCCGGGTGCTTTCTCCCACGGCCCGACGCATCCTTGCCAAGGGCCGCCTCGTCTCGGGTGCGCGGCCTTTGCGGCCGACATGACGGAGGACGTACCCGAGGGACCAGTGACCAAACAGGTCCTATCGAGATCAATCTCGCCGGGCTCTGCGGGGAGCGATCACTCCGAAGTAGCAGGACGCGCTATGTCTGAGTTGGAACGCCGGTACCAGGCAAAGCGGCTCAGGGGAGCCCGCACGCTCGCGCCGCAAATGATCCACGTTGCGACAGGTACCACCGGCGCTGACAGGGAGTCGACACCGCCTCCGGCAAGCGTCTGGGGCGGTACTGCGCTACGTCAGCCACCGCTGAGGCTGACCGGACGCCCGGCCCTCGCGCGCGGGAAATGCGGGGGCGGAGGGGCGGACGCCACGAGCTTGCGGTAGGTACCCGTTTGGCCGCTTGCCGCAACGCTTGGCTGTCCAAGTTCCTTCCTGAGCCCGCGTGATGGCCGCGACGATGCTGTTTTCGCAGGTCAGCGTCCCTGTCTCGCAGGTCAGGCGAATTGTGCCCTGCGTGTACCCAGCATGGCCGACTCCTGCCTGGGGCACCTATTGGGGACGGCGCGTGAAACTGGCAATGCGCGCGACACGCCAGCGGGCACCGGAGGAAGTGTCCGCGTGTCGGCGGCATTGCCCGTGTGGTCGCCCGCGAAGCGGGGTCACACGGGCTCGGTCAGGCCAGGGTCTCGAACGACATCCCGGCCTTCTGGAGCCTAGCCGTCAGGTGCTCGCCCATCGCTTGCGCGGTCGTGACCTGCCCCGCCGTCTCGGGGTTGTCGTCGAGGAGCAGGCACAGCGCGGACTCGCCCAGCATCTTGGAGGTCTCGCCGTACCCGGGGTCGCCACCCGACACCCGCGTGTGCACCGTCTCCGTCTCGGTCTCGCCCACGAAGTCCACGCGGAACCACGACTTCTCGCGGCGGGACTCATCCGGCCCCTCCCCCGGCTGCAGCCGTCCGAGCAGCAGGTTGCGCAACGGCTTGACCTGCGCGGCGAGCCCGATCCCGGCCATCACAGCGGCGCCTCCTGCCGCATAGCGCAGGGTCTTGGTGCCGGCGAAGTGGGAGTAACGGAACTTCGGGCCATACGCCGGCAGGGCCGTGCCGCTGCGGGCGACGATGATCGGGTCGATCGTGGGCAGCGGCAGCAGCCAGTAGCCGAGCACGGGGTCTCGTCGCGGCTTCGCACCGATGGCTCGAGACGAGCGGCCCTCCGGGCTCTGCTCGACCCGCCGCCGGGCGGCCGCGGCTTCTCTCGCGTGCCCGATCCGTGACATGGCGGTGACCGCGGTGTGGAACGTGCCGCCGGACGGCACGGCGCCGACGCGGACCACGCCGCGGAGCGTGATCGGACGGTCGTCGGGCAGCTGCTGGACGGTGTACAGCGCGCCCAGGTCGTGCGGGATGGAGTCGAAGCCGCAGGCGTGCACGAGGCGGGCGCCGGTGCGCTGGGCGGTCGCGTGGTGGGCGACGTACATCTGGTCGACGAACTCCGGTTCCCCGGTGAGGTCGAGGTAGTCGGTCCCGGCTTCCGCACAGGCCGCCACCAGCGGTTCGCCGTACTTCAGATAGGGGCCGACGGTCGTGACCACCGCCCTGGCCCGCCGGGCGACGTCGGCGAGAGCCGCCGGGTCGGTCACGTCGGCGATGAGTAGCTCCAGGTCGCCCAGCGCCGGGTCGATGTTCGCGAGGCTCGCCCGCACCCGCTCGAGCTTCTCGGGGTTTCGCCCGGCCAGCGCCCAGCGCACCTCGGTGGGCGCGTTGCGGGCGAGGTACTCCGCAGTGAGCGCGCCGGTGAACCCGGTGGCACCGAACAGCACGATGTCGAACTCACGATCGCTGACAGCCATGGGCTCCATGGTCGCACCGGGAACCACTGGACCGGCCACCGCGTCCGATCACCGACACGCGAGCCAGCACGACCACCAGCACGACCAGGGGACGAGATGCGAGTGAACAGGACGGCCGGGACGGCGTTCGCGGCGATAGCCGCGCTTGGCGGGTCGTTCGCTGCGGGCATCGCCGTGGCCGGCGACGGCAGTCCCGAGCCGGGATCCAGGAGAACCCTGGCGGCCCCCGTCGACCAGCCGTTCACCTTCGCCAACGCGGATCTCACCCCCGCGGCGTCGTGCGACGAGCTGCTCGACTGGTACGTCGAGCGGGGCCTCGAGCGAGTCGGGCCGTACGGCTGGGACTTCCCCTACTACCCCATGGAGATGGGGATGGACGACCTGGCGCCCGGCGACATGGTGCTCACGGCCCCGGCCAATGGCGACGTACGACGCAATGCCACCGCAGCCGCGCCCGCGCCGGACGCAGCCACCTCGAGCGAGACCGGGACGAACGTGCAGGAGGCCGGGGTCGACGAGCCCGACGTGGTCAAGACCGACGGCACCGTCCTGGTCCGGATCAAGGACGACGACCTCGTCACCTACGACGTGACCGGAAGCCGGCCGGAGCTCCTCGAGTCGATGGACCTGCCCTCGATCGAGGGGCCCGAGCTCCTGCTGGTCGCCGACCGCGTCGTCGTGATCGGACGAGACTCCAACAGCCAGCGCCTCGAGGGGGACTCGACGCGGTCGATCGTCGTCGACGTCAGTGACCCCGCCCAGCCCACGATCACCGACTCGGCGACGTACGACAGCTCCCTCGTCACCGCCCGGGTGCACGGAGACACGGTCCGGCTGGTGCTCGACGCCGGGCTCCCCCACCTCGACTTCGTCGAGCCGAAGTGGCTCCGCGACGACGCCTCCGCGCGCGAGTACAACCGCAGTGTCGTGCGGCACAGCACCCTCGACGACTGGCTCCCGTCGGTCTCGATCAATGGCGAGGCCCAGTCGCTGCTGGGCTGCGACCAGGTGGCCCTGCCCGACGACGACTCCGGTTTGGGCACCCTGGCCGTCGTAGGCTTCGATCCCGCCGACCCCGACACCTGGTCCGGCGCCGCCGTCGCGACCGAGTCCCGGCTCGCGTACTTCTCCCAGGACCGGATGTACCTCGCCACCAGCGCCTGGTCCGACGCCTGGCCATGCTGCTGGGAGGGTGACGTCGCGGTTCGACCCACGGTGCCTGCAACGGACGGGGCCAGCCATCTCTACGCCTTCGAGCTAAGCGGCATCGGCGCGGCGCACGTCGCCTCCGGCGAGGTCGACGGCGCGATCGCGGACCGCTGGTCGATGGACGAGTACGACGGCGTGCTCCGCGTCGCCGTCGGGCCGACGATGTCCACCGGCAACTTCAACTCGATCGTGACCCTCGAGGAACAGGGCGATGACCTGGTCGAGATCGGTCGGGTGGACGAGCTCGGCGTCAGCGAGACGATCAGGTCGATGCGCTGGTTCGACGACCTCGCGATCATGGTGACGTTCCGGCAGGTCGATCCGCTCTACACGGTTGATCTCACCGACCCGACGTCCCCGGAGCTGCTCGGCCAGCTCAAGATCCCCGGCTTCTCGGAGTACCTGCACCCGCTCGGGTCGGATCGCCTGATCGGCGTCGGGCAAGACGCCAGTCCGGCCGGGACGACCCGGGGCGCGCAGACCGCGCTCTTCGACGTCTCGGACCTGATCGATCCCCGTCGCCTCGACGTCGTGACCTACGACCGCGACACCACGGCCGGGGCCGGCGTCGATCCGCGGCAGTTCACCTGGTTGCCCGACCGCCGGACGGCACTCACGGTGATCGCAGACTTCGCGGGTCGCACCGGCTGGGTCTCGGTGCTGACCGTCGAGGACTCCCGGCTGGAGAACCGGATGGTCGAGGTGGAGTACGGCGATGAGATCGGCCAGGTGCGCACGGTGCCGATGCCGGACGGGCGCGTGGTCCTGGTCACCGGTGACGAGGTGTCGTTCTTCGACATGTGACCCGACCTCGGTGGTCGCGCCTGTCGGGAGCGCAGGGACAGGGACGAATGCTTGGGTCGCCTACGCGCGGTGCCGTAGCGTCTTGGGCATGTGCCGCAACATCCGCCCCCTGAACAACTTCGAGCCCCCCGCCACCCGGGACGAGGTGTCCGCTGCCGCGCTGCAGTTCGTGCGCAAGGTGAGCGGGACGACCAAGCCCTCCGCCGCGAACCAGGAGGCCTTCGACCAGGCCGTGCGCGAGATCGCCCACATCACCGAGCACCTGCTCGACGACTGGGTGACGAAGGCTCCGCCGAAGAACCGCGAGGTCGAGGCCGACAAGCGCCGGGCCCGGGCGCAGGCGAGGTACGCCAGTTGAGCCTGCCGTCGGTGGTCGAGCCTCCCCCGGTGGTCGAGCCTGTCGAGACCACCTCGCCGCTCGACTCCCTGCAGTCCGTCCTCGACTTCCTCGCCGACCGCCCGCTCGTCGTACTCACCGGCGCCGGCCTGAGCACCGACTCCGGCATCCCCGACTACCGCGGCCCGGGAGCACCACCTCGGATGCCGATGACCTATCAGGAGTTCGTGTCCGGGCCGCAGGCCCAGCAGCGGTACTGGGCGCGCAGCCACCTCGGTTGGGGCCGGATGAAGCGCGCGGAGCCGAACCCGGGCCACCTCGCCGTGGCCCGGCTGGATCCCGAGCTCCTGATCACCCAGAACGTCGACGGCCTGCACGAGCAGGCGGGCTCGCGGCGGCTGGTTGCCCTGCACGGCCGGATCTCCGATGTGGTCTGCCTCGGCTGCCGGGCCACGTGGCCCCGGCGCGGACTGCAGGAGCGGCTCGCGACGCTCAATCCGGGCTTCGCGGAGCGGCATGCCGCGGTTCTCGCGCGCCCCGACGGCGATGTCGACCTCGAGGACACCGCGGGCTTCGTGGTACCGGGCTGCGCTGCATGCGGAGGCATGCTGAAGCCGGATGTGGTGTTCTTCGGCGAGAACGTCCCGGCTGCTCGCGTCGAGCAGTGCTACGAAGCGGTGGACGCGCTGCCGGAGATCGATGGGGCGTTGCTGGTCACGGGCTCGTCCCTGACGGTGATGAGCGGCTTCCGGTTCGTCCGGCGTGCGGCCCGGGCGGGGACCCCGGTGGTCATCGTCAACCGGGGAGCCACCCGCGGCGACGACCTGGCGACGTACCGGCTCGACCTGGGTTGCAGCGAGTTCCTGACCGCCCTCGCCTCACGCGTCACAGGAATCCCCGGCTGACCGGGGAAACCTGCACTTCTCGGGGGTTGCAACGGCCGAGAAGTGCAGCGATCCCCGGCTAGCCGGGGAAAGCTGCAGCAACACCTCAGAGCTTGCGCACGAAGATGTGGTCGGCCGCCTCGGGGATGATCTCGGCGGTCTCGCCCCCTGATCCGACGAGCACCCCCTCCTCGGTCGCGGCGACGGTCACGGTCTTGTCCGGCAGCGCGCCGATCCGACGCAGGGCGCTCATCAGGATCTCGTCCTTCTGCATCTCTTCGGAGATGCGGCGGATCAGGACCCGCGCCTCTTCATCGCCCTCGACGACCTTCGACAGCGGCTCGACGCCCTCCATGAACTCCTCGCCGAGCGCCGACTCGCCGAGCTCGTCCAGACCCGGGATCGGGTTGCCGTACGGCGAAGCGGTGGGGTGGTCGAGCAGGTCCAGCAGGCGGCGCTCGACGTTCTCGGACATGACGTGCTCCCAGCGGCAGGCCTCGGCATGCACGAGCTCCCAGTCGAGGCCGATGACGTCGGTCAGCAACCGCTCGGCCAGCCGGTGCTTGCGCATCACCCGGGTGGCGAGCCGCAGGCCCTCGTCGGTGAACTCCAGGTGCCGGTCCCCCTCGACGGTGAGCAGACCGTCCCGCTCCATCCGGGCCACGGTCTGGGAGACGGTGGGCCCGCTCTGGTGCAGCCGCTCGGCAATCCGTGCCCGGAGCGGAGTGATGTCCTCCTCGACCAGCTCATAGATGGTCCGGAGGTACATCTCGGTGGTGTCGATGAGGTCGCTCACTGACTCATTCTGACTCATGGGTGGCACAGTTGGTGGCGATGCCCTCGGTGATGTGGTTCCGCCGCGACCTACGACTCTCCGACAACCCCGCGCTGGTCGAGGCGAGCGCCGACGACGGCGTCCTCCCCCTGTTCGTCCTGGACCCCGTGCTGTGGGGTCCCGCGGGCCCTCCCCGGCGGGCCTACCTCGCAGCCAGTCTCCGCTCACTGGACGCCGCGCTGCACCGCCGGCGCGCCCGCCTGTCCGTCACCAGGGGCGGCCCTGTCCGACAGGTCGTGCTCGCCGCGCGCGAGGTCGGAGCCGACCGGGTCCACGTGGCCGCCGACTACGGCCCCTACGGCCGCCGCCGAGACGAGGAGGTCGAGCGGGCGCTCACCCAGCATGGCATCGAGCTGGTCCGGACGGGATCGCCGTACGCCGTCGCGCCCGGGCGCGTGACCAGCGGTGCCGGTGAGCCGTACCGGGTCTTCACGCCGTACTCCAAGGCCTGGGCCGAGCACGGCTGGCCGGCGCCGATCGAGGCTCCGGCCGACCTGCACTGGCTGAGCCTCGAGAAGTCCCGCGCCCTGCCGGATCCCCCACTCCCGGCAGGCATCACGATCCCCGAGGCCGGCGAGACCGCGGCCCGTCGCCGGTGGCAGGACTTCCTCGCCGACCGGGTCGCGACCTACGACGACGACCGCGACCGACCCGGTGTCGACGGCACCTCGCACATGTCCCCGCACCTGAAGTGGGGCGAGATCCACCCGCGCACGATGCTCGCCGACCTCGCGCGCCTCCGCAGCACCGGCGCTGCGACGTACCGCCGGGAGCTCGCCTGGCGCGACTTCTATGCCGACGTGCTGTTCCATCGTCCTGAAACCGCGCGGGAGTACCTCCGTCCGGAGTTCGCGCGGATGGAGTACGACGCCCCCGACGGGCAGCTGGCGGCGTGGCAGGAGGGACGGACCGGGTTCCCGATCGTGGACGCCGGGATGCGTCAGCTTCGGGCCACCGGCTGGATGCACAACCGGGTGCGGATGATCGTGGCCAGCTTCCTGGTCAAGGACCTGCACGTCGAGTGGCAGCACGGCGCTCGGCACTTCCTGCGGTGGCTGGTCGACGGCGACCTCGCCTCCAACCAGCACGGCTGGCAGTGGGTGGCCGGGTGCGGCACGGACGCGGCGCCGTACTTCCGGGTCTTCAACCCGACCACGCAGGGCCGTACGTTCGACCCGGACGGGAGCTACGTCCGGCGGTGGGTCCCGGAGCTGGCCGAGGTCGAGGATCCGCACCGGCCCGGTCGCCTGGACGGCTATCCCGAGCCGATCGTGGACCACGCCATCGAGCGTCGGGAGGCGCTGGAGCGATGGGAGAGGATCAGAGGGTGAGCACCACGACGAGCGAACTGATCGTCCCGCGCCGCTTCCACGGCCCGAACTCCTCAGGAAACGGGGGCTGGACGTCGGGAGCGCTGGCCGAGCGGGTCGACCACGACCGCCCCACCAACCACGCTGACCCGTGGCCCGCGATCCGGGTGGCGCTCCGGCAGCCACCTCCGCTGGACACGCCGCTCGAGGTGACCCAGGACGACGGCGCAACGGTGGCGAGACTCGACGGCGCGGTCGTCGCCCGCGCGGAGGTGGTCGAGGACGCGCTCACGACGGTGGATCCGGTCGCGGCCGACGACGCCCGCGCGGCCATGGCGTCGTACCCCGGCCACACCAGCCACCCCTTCCCGTCCTGCTTCTCCTGCGGCACCGACCGGGAGGAGGGCGACGGGCTGCGGATCTTCCCCGGCCCGGTCGGCGGGGCGATCGAGGGGGCGCCGGTGATCGCCGCCACGTGGACCCCGCATCCCAGCGTCGTGCGAGGACTGGCACGCCTACGTCGACGACCACCCGCGGGCCTCGCTCCCCGTCACCTGGGCTGCCCTCGACTGTGTGGGCGGCTGGGCCGGGGACCTGACCGAGCGGCTGATGGTGCTGGCGGCGATGACCGCTCGGGTGGACACCCTCCCCCTCATCGGCGAGGAGCACGTCGTGGTCGGGCAGGCGCGCGGCGCACGAGGGCCGCAAGACGTTCACGGCGTCGACCCTCTACGACGCCGACGGCAGGGTCGTCGCGGTGGCCGAACACCTGTGGGTCGCCGTCGACCCCGCGGCTTTCCAATGAGCCCGGCGCTCCAATGAGCCCGGCCTGCCGATGGCCGCAGGAGCGAAACGAGTTTGACGTCGGCGGAGCCCTGACCCGAACATGGCGCGCATGCGTTTGAACGATCAAAGCGAGCCCTGGTGGCGGCATGCGGTCTGCTACCAGGTCTACGTCCGCAGCTTCGCCGACAGCGACGGCGACGGCGTCGGAGACCTGCCCGGGATCACGTCCCGACTCCCCTACCTGCGTGATCTCGGCGTGGACGCGCTGTGGATCACGCCGTTCTACACCTCACCGCAGAACGACCACGGGTACGACGTCGCCGACTACTGCGACGTCGACCCGCTCTTCGGCACGTCGCAGGATGCCGACCACCTGATCGAGCGCGCGCACGACCTCGACCTGCGGGTGATCGTCGACATCGTCCCCAACCACACCTCCGACCAGCACCGCTGGTTCCAGGAGGCGCTGGCGGCCGCACCGGGCAGCCCCGAGCGGGCCCGCTACATGTTCCGACCCGGCACGGGTGCCGACGGCGACTCGCCGCCGAACAACTGGCAGTCGGTCTTCGGCGGCCCGGCCTGGACCCGGGTCGACGGACGGCGAGTGGTACCTCCACCTCTTCGACCCCACCCAGCCCGACCTCGACTGGCGCAACCCGGAGGTGCACGCGATGTTCGAGGACGTGCTCCGCTTCTGGCTCGACCGCGGCGTCGACGGCTTCCGGATCGATGTGGCGCACGGGCTCTCCAAGGTGGACGGACTGCCCGACCAGGACCTGCGGCCGGGCGGGTCGAGGCCATCGTCTCGGCGTCACGAGGGCCGATCCTCGACCGGATGCCGACGACGAGCCGATGTGGGACCAGCCGGAGGTGCACGAGGTCTACCGCGCTGGCACCGAGGTCCTCGCCGAGTACGACGGCGACCGGATGGCCGTCGCCGAGGCCTGGACCGCCGACGACCCGCGTCGATGGCGGCGTACGTGCGCCCCGACGAGCTCAGCCAGGCCTTCAACTTCGCCTGGCTGCTGGCCGACTGGTCGGCCACCGCGTTCGCCGACGTCGTCACCGGCACCCTCGCCGCCGTCGAGCCGGTCGGCGCCTCGCCGACGTGGGTGCTCAGCAACCACGACGTGGTCCGGCACCCCACGCGCTACGGCGGGGGCGAGCGCGGCCTCGCCCGGGCCCGCGCCGCGATCCTCACCATGCTGGCGCTGCCCGGGTCGGCGTACCTCTACCAGGGCGAGGAGCTCGGGCTGGAGCAGGTCGACGTCGAGCCCGAGCATTCCGGCAGGACCCCGCGTGGTTCCGCACCGGCGAGCCGGCCGGGACGGGTGCCGGGTGCCCGATCCCGTGGGGCGGCGCGGAGCCGCCGTTCGGCTTCGGGCCGGGTGAGGGCCAGCCGTGGATCCCGCAGCCCGACGAGCTGGAAGACGCTCACGGTCGAGGCCCAGCGGGACGACCCCGAGTCGACGCTGTCGTTCTACCGGGCCGCTCTCGCCCATCGGCGTCGCTTCGCGACGACGGCCGGGGACGTCGTGACCATGCTCGACGCGGGCGACGACGTGCTGGCGTTCCGACGCGGCCCGCTCACCGTCGTGCTCAACTGCGGCCCGACGCCGGTCCCGCTCCCCGAGGGGACGGTGCTGTTCGCCAGCGGGCCGGTTCCGGACGGCGTCCTGCCCGCGGACACGGCGGTCTGGCTGACCTAGGCCGGATCCTAGCTCGAGCGAGCGGTTGTAGCGGCCGAGCGCGGCCACGAAGTCGTCGAGGTCGTCGTCCGACCAGTCGCCGAGGCGCTCGTCGAGGCGCTCGGCGGACGCCGGTGCCGACCTCGCGCCAGCCGTCGCGGCGTCCTCGCTCGGCGAGAGCAGCGTGGCCCGACCGTCATCGGGGTCGGGGGTCTTGTCGATCAGGGCCAGGTCGGTCAGGTGCTGCACCTGGCGGCTGATCGCGCCCTTGTCGATCCCGAAGGTCTCCGCCAGCGCCGAGGAGCGCAGCGGACCGGCCTCGGCGAGGTGCGCCAGCATCAGGTACGACACGGCTGGAGGTCGGGGTGCACGGCCCTGGCCCGCTCACCGATCACGCGCCGGACCCGCCGGATCAGCACGCCGACCTCGTGCTCGAGCGCCCGCACGGTCTCGGCGCGGGACATCGTCGTCACCGTTCGCGTCGGCCGAGGCCGGCGTCGAGGCGGCTTCGGGGTGCCAGCTCGTCGCTCGCGCAGCACCGTGGTCCGCAGCGGCACCTCCTTGATGAACAGCACGCAGACCAGGGCCAGCACCGCGAACGGCACGGCCACCAGGAAGAGGTGACCGGTGGCCTCGCCGAAGGCGTGCTCGAAGATCGACCGGTACGGCTCGTCGAGCGGGCGCACGTCGGGGATGTTGCCGCTGCGCGTGCGGGTCCGCGGGGATGCCCGAGCTGCGGCAGCGCGGCGTCGACCCTGTCGGCGACCTGGTGGGTGAGCACCGCACCCAGCGCCGAGACGCCGATCGAGCCGCCCATCGAGCGGAAGAAGGTGACGACCGAGCTCGCGGCGCCGAGGTCGGACATGGCCACGTTGTTCTGCACCGACAGCACGAGGTTCTGCATCGTCCGCGCCGAGGCCGAGGCCCAGGACGGCCATGTAGGCGCCGACCCGGACCAGGCTGGTGGTGTCGTCGATCTGCGCGAGCAGGGCGAGCCCGACGACGACGAGCACCATGCCGCCGACCAGGAAGCGCTTCCACCGGCCGGTGCTGGTGATGATCCGGCCGCTGACGATGCTCGAGACGAGCAGACCGCCGACCATCGCGACCGACATCAGGCCGGCCATGGTGGGCGTCATGCCGCGGGCGAGCTGGAAGTACTGGCTGAGGTAGACCGTCGAGCCGAACATCGCGAGACCGATCAGCACCGAGGCCATCGTGGCCAGGGCTGGTGGTGCGGTCGCGGAACAGCCGCAGCGGGATCACCGGCTCGATCGGCGACCCGGGCCTCGACGTAGATCGCCGCGGCCACGACCAGCAGCCCGACGACGACGAGGGCCGCGCTGGTGGCGCGAGGCCCACGCGAACTGGCGTGCCCGGCCAGGGAGACCCAGACCAGGAGGATCGAGACGCCGGCGACGAGCAGGGTGGCGCCCAGGTAGTCGACGTGCACCTCGCGGCGCGATGACGGGCAGGTGCAGGGTCTTCTGCAGGACGACGAACGCGAGCACCGCGACCGGGATACCGACGAAGAAGCACCATCGCCAGCCGAGGCCGGGCGCGTCCACGATGACGCCCGCCGATCAGCGGGCCGCTCACGGTCGCCAGGGCGAAGGTCGCGCCGATGTAGCCGGAGTACCGGCCGCGTTCGCGGGGGCTGACCATCGAGGCGATCACGACCTGGACCAGCGCGGTCAGGCCGCCGACGCCGAGGCCCTGGAGCGGCGCGGGCACCGATCAGCACCTCCATGCTGGGGGCGAGGCCGGCGATCAGCGAGCCGGCCGAGTAGATCACCAGGGCGGACTGCACCAGCAGCTTCTTGCTGAACAGGTCGGCCAGCTTGCCCCAGATCGGGGTGGTCGCGGTCATCGTCAGCAGGGTCGCGACGACGACCCAGGTGTAGCCGGTCTGGCTGCCGTCGAGGTCGGTCACGATCCGCGGCAGGGCGTTGGTGACGACCGTGCTCGAGAGCATCGCGACGAACATCGCGAGGAGCAGGCCGCTGAGCGCCTCCAGGACCTCGCGGTGGGTCATCTGGCCGGCCTGCTCGGCGGAGACGGTGGCCTGGGTCACGGCTGCTTCCTCCGATCGGGAAAAGGTTGACGACGGCAACCATATCCCCGGTCGTCCCGCGGTCCCAATCCCCGGACTCGATCATCCGGAAATGGGAGCGACCCGCAGGCGTGGCCCGTCGGAACTGTCCTCGGGGACCGCTCCGGTGGACGTGGTTACCGGATCACCTGCGGGTCGGGTGGCTGCCTGGAATTCGCCAGCAGCCTCGAGCTGCTAGCGGGCAGCCACCTCACGCGTCCTATAAGAATTCATTCTTCGGACCACCTCCTTTCCCGTGTGCCACCACCGTAGGGGCGGGCCCGCCCCTGCTCAAGGCATTTAGGGCTCAAGGGATTCAGGGAGCGAGCCGGACGTGGTCCAGCCGCGTCCGGCGCGGCGCCGGTAGACCAGCCGGTCGTGCATCCGGCCCGGGCGGCCCTGCCAGAACTCCACGACGTCGGGCGACCACGACGTACCCGCCCCACCGTCGGGCAGGGGCACCTCGATCCGGGAAGCGCGCCTCCATCGCGGCGAACGCCTCGTCGAGCTCGCTCGGCGCGAGCGCACCTCGCGTGGACTGGGGCGAGGCCCAGGCGCCGAGCTGGGCACCCCGCGGCCGGGTCGCGAAGTACGCCGCCACGTCCTCGCGGGCGAGCTCCTCGGCGACGCCGTCGATCCGGACCTGGCGCTCGAGCGCGTGCCAGGGGAACAGCAGCGAGCAGTGGTGGTTGGCGGCCAGCTCGGCGCCCTTGCGGGAGCCGAGGTTGGTGAAGAACCGGAACCCGCCCTCGTCGACGCCCTTGAGCAGCACCATCCGCGAGGACGGGAGGCCGTCGCCGGACACCGTGGCCACGACCATCGCGTTGGGCTCGTGCATGCCGGACGGCGGCCGCGTCGGCCATCCAGCGCCCGGAACATCGTCACCGGGTCCGGGGCCAGGTCGGACTCGTGCAACCCGCCCAGGGCGTACTCCGCGCGCAGCGCCGCCAGATCCATGGCGTCGACACTAGACGCGCGGCGGCGGCCCGGCGGCAATGCGGAGGGTTCGACCGCGCGGGAGAATCGGCCGCCGACGAGGGAGGGTCCCATGACCGAGGTGCACCACGGGCTCGAGGGCGTGATCGCGTTCGAGTCCGAGATCGCCGAGCCGGACAAGGAGGGCTCCGCGCTGCGCTACCGCGGGGTCGACATCGAGGAGATCGTCGGCCGGGTCCCGTTCGAGAACGTCTGGGGGCTGCTGATCGACGGCGCCTACGAGCCCGGCCTGCCGCCCGCCGAGGCCTACAACATCCCGGTCCACACCGGCGACATCCGGGTCGACGTGCAGGCGGCGATCGCGATGCTCGCGCCGGCCTTCGGCTTCCGCCAGACCTACGACATCTCCGACGAGCAGGCCCGCGACGACCTCAGTCGGGTCGCGGTCATGGTGCTGTCGTACGCCGCCCAGGCCGCGCGCGGGCTGCGACCAGCCGGTGATCCCGCAGCGCGAGGTCGACCCGGGCAAGACGCTCGCCGAGCGGTTCCTGATCCGCTGGAAGGGCGAGGCCGACCCCAGCCACGTCAAGGCGATCGACGCCTACTGGTCCTCCGCGGCCGAGCACGGCATGAACGCCTCGACGTTCACCGCCCGGGTGATCACCTCCACCGGCGCCGACGTCGCCGCCGCGTTCTCCGGCGCGATCGGCGCGATGAGCGGCCCGCTGCACGGCGGTGCCCCGTCACGGGTGCTGGGCATGATCGAGGAGGTCGAGCAGACCGGCGACGCCGACGTCGTACGTCAAGGGGCTGCTCGACAAGGGCGAGCGGCTGATGGGCTTCGGCCACCGGGTCTACCGGGCCGAGGACCCGCGCGCCCGCGTGCTGCGCCGGACCGCCCGCGAGCTCGACGCCCCGCGCTACGAGGTCGCCGAGGCGCTGGAGAAGGCCGCCCTCGCCGAGCTGCGCGAACGCCGGCCCGACCGGGTGCTCGAGACCAACGTGGAGTTCTGGGCGGCGATCGTGCTCGACTTCGCCGAGGTCCCGGCCAACATGTTCACCTCGATGTTCACCTGCGCCCGCACCGGCGGCTGGTCGGCCCACATCCTGGAGCAGAAGCGGACCGGCCGCCTGATCCGCCCCTCCGCCATCTACACCGGCCCGGCCACCCGCAAGGCCAGCGAGGTCGACGGCTGGAACGAGGACTGGGCCGGTCCTGAGCCGGCTCCGGTCGCCGAGGTGCGAGCGGCCCGGGCCTGCGGCCCGAGGCTGAAGGCTCGGCTGCTCACGTCGAGCGTCGGCGCGGCCCGGGACTGCGGCCCGGGCGCCGGCAGGGCCAGCGCCGCGTCGCCCGGACGCGGCTGTCGGTGCGCCACGGCGCCGCTGCGTGGCGCCTCGGCCGAGCTCGCTGCGCTCAGCGACCTCGGCTACGGGCTCCGGCCACGCCGCAGCCAACGGTGGACTCCCACTCGCACGCTCAGCCAGCGGCATCACCACATCGGCTGCAGGTCCTCGTCGATGGCGGGCGAGGCGTACTTCGGCTGGTAGAGCGTGATCGTGCCCGCGCCGGGGACGACGAGCTGGATCGTGGATCCCCACGGCTGCTCGCTGACCTCGCCCTCGAACGACGCGCCCCGACCACGCAGCTCGTCCATGGTCGCGGCCAGGTCGTCGCACATCAGGGAGACGTCGAACCGCTGGTCGGTGCCGCCGGACTGGCCTTCGTACTCCCACGACGAGGGGTGCACGCCGAGCTCGCTGGGCCCGGTCTTGAAGATCAGCCAGCCGCCACCGGTGTCGACGCCCGGGGAGCTGGAGGACGTCGCGGAAGAAGGCCCGGGCGGCCTCGGGGTCCTCGGCGTAGATCAGGGTGTGCAGGGCGGTGATCATGCCGCCAACGCTAGGCCCCCGCGAGGGCCGTCGTCACCTGTCGCAGGCGCATGCTTGGGTGGTCCATGACTGATCCGACCGCCCAGGACCCGGTCGAGCTGTGGGACGACGAGGCCGCGACGTTCGACGAGGCCGCTGACCACGGCTTGCGCGATCCGGCGGTCCGCGCGCGTGGCGCGACCTGCTGCTCGCGGTCCTGCCACCGGCGCCGGCCCGGATCGCCGATCTCGGCTGCGGCACCGGCACGCTGTCGCTGCTGCTCGCCGACGAGGGGTACGCCGTCGACGGGGTCGACTTCTCCCCCGAGATGGTCCGGCTGGCCGAGGCGAAGGCCGGCGACCGCGGCGACGTGACGTTCGTCCGGGCCGACGCCGCCGAGCCACCGCTCGAGCCGGGCGGCCTACGACGTCGTCCTGTGCCGGCACGTGCTCTGGGCGATGCCCGACCCGGCCGCCGCCCTGCGGCCGGTGGATCGACCTGCTCGCCCCCGGCGGCCGGCTGGTCCTGGTCGAGGGGCAGCTGGTCGACGGCGCCGGGCTGACCGCGGCCGAGACCGTGGACCTGGTCGAGTCGACCGGACGGGAGGCGGAGCTGCGGATGCTGCCGGAGGCGGCGTACTGGGGCCGGGAGATCTCCGACGAGCGGTACGTCGTCGTCAGTCGCTGACCCGGCGCGTCGTCCGCCGCAGGTACTCAGCGCCCCGGGGCGACAGCTCGTAGCCGACCTCGAGGCTGTGCGTCAGCCCCAGGTTCTTGAGCTTGCGCACGTCGATCTTGAACGGGTCCCGCTCCCGGCCGAACTCCTCCGGCGCAAGGTCGGCCGCGCGGGTGGCGGGCCGTCGCCGGATCACGTCGAGCACCGCCATCGTCCACGGACCATGGCTGCTCGCCCGATCCATCCGCTCGAGCCGTCGGTCGATCTCCCGCACCTCGTCGTCGCTCAGGTCGGCGTCGGCCCGGAGCGCCTCCCGGGGGTCCGGGCCGGCCCACGACAGCACCATCCGGTACGTCGCCAGGGCCGCGTCGTCGTCACGGAGCCGTTTGCGGACCGCGTCCGCAGACCTCAGGCCGGCCGCGCGAGCATCGTCGTCGGTGATCGACGCAGGGTCGACGACGGTCACCTCGTCGACCCGGATCACGCCGGCCGCGGTGCGGAACGTCGAACCGACCCGGACCCGCGGCACCGCCCAGCGCCGGAACGCCAGGGTCACCGACCCGTCGGCCACGCCCCGGGCGACGACGGCGGGCAGGAGCATGCGAGGAGTGTGTCAGCCGCCGACCCGGCCGTCGTACCAGCTGGTCTCGGCGCGGCCGCCCCTGCGACTCAGCGAGATGTGCATGTGGTCCCGGTGGCGCAGCGTCTTGGAGCACTTCTTGCGGCTCTTGCAGCTCGAGCTGAGGTAGCCCTCCCGCTCGAACCGGTCCCAGGCGGAGTACATGTGGTCGTTCCAGATGATGTACATGATTCCCATCCGACGCGCCCTGGCGTGCTCGTCGCCCTGGCTGTCGGTCGCGAAGGCGACGTCGAGGAACGACCGGGCGATCTGGCGATCCCGCTTCCTCGCCGCGTCCAGGATCCAGTCGAACGCCCGGCCGTCCTTGTGCTCCGACGCGCCGCCGGACCCGCAGCTCCGCAACATCGGCCCCTTGCCGCCGCCGCGCCTGACCAGCCACCTCGCCAGCACCTTGGTCCCAGGCTTGGGCTTCGGTGCAGCACTTCGTCTGCGGTTGGTAGTCGGCGTAGCCCTCGATCTGCGCCGCGGCTGGGGCGGCCATGGCCAGCGCCCCGCCCGTCGCACCGTCCCGTGGCGACGGCCAAGGCGAGCAGTGGGCCCGCCAGCGGTCGCAGTCGGGGTGTGGATGTCTCGGTCATGCTGCGTGCTCCCCATGTCATCGTCTGGCCTACGTCAATCTGGCCCAGTCGACCGTCGACGCTACGCGGGAGGAGGGCGTCTGTCAGCGATTCGCCGGGAACGGGACTCACCGGAAGGGCCGTGTGGGGTCAGAGTCTCTTGCCGTAGCAGCGAGAGCTCGGGGCGTGGCAGTAGAAGCCGAACTTGGGCACCTCGGTGTACCCGGAGGACTCGTAGAGGCCGATCGCCTCCGGCTGCCGGGTCCCGGTCTCGAGAATGGCGACCTCGGCACCCGCTTCGGCGGCCGTCCCCTCGAGATGGGCGAGGACCGCCCTGGCCAGCCCGCGGCCGCGGGCTTCCGGCGCGACGTACATCCGCTTGAGCTCCGCGGTGCGGGTGCTGCCCAGCGCCTCGACGTCGTCACGACGCCGCCAGGCTCCCGCCGCCACCGGCCGCCCGGCGAGGTAGCCGACGAAGAAGCTGCCGCGGGGTGGGTCGAACATCGCCGGGTCGAGCGGGGTCTCGTCCTCTCCGCCGTACCGCGCGACGTACTCGCCCTGGACCGCGGCGATCATCGCCATCGCGTCGGGATGGCCGAAGCCCACCCGGCGCACGATGTCCATGATTCCCTCCGGTTCGTCCCGCAAGCCGCTGGGCTGCCAGAATAGGCGCGCGCTGACAGCGTCGTCAGGAATCACCGCCCCGCAGCTCCGGAAGGTTGCCACATGGCCGACGCCCTGCAGATCCCCGCCGATCTCCTGCCCGCGGACGGGCGCTTCGGCGCCGGGCCGTCCAAGATCCAGACCAGCCATCTCGACGCGCTCGCCGCGACCGGCTCGTCCCTGCTCGGGACGTCGCACCGGCAGGCACCCGTCCGCGACACCGTGGGCCGGGTGCGCGAGGGGCTTGCCGCGCTGTTCGACTCTGCCGGACGGCTACGAGGTGGTCCTCGGCAACGGCGGTGCGACTGCGTTCTGGGACATCGCCACCTTCGGCCTGATCCGGGAGAAGAGCCAGCACCTGTCGTTCGGCGAGTTCTCCTCGAAGTTCGCCAAGGCGGTCGCCGCAGGCGCCGTGGCTGGCCGACCCGTCGGTGATCACGTCCGATCCGGGCACCCGCCCGGAGCCGGTCCCCGAGGAGGGTGTCGACGCCTACGCGTGGGCGCACAACGAGACCTCGACGGCGGTGATGGCGCCGGTACGCCGCGTGGCCGACGACGAGTCGCTCGTGCTGATCGACGCCACCTCGGGCGCCGGTGGCCTGCCGGTCGACCTCGACCCAGGTGGACGCCTACTACTTCGCCCCCCAGAAGTGCTTCGCCTCCGACGGCGGCCTCTGGATCGCGCTGATGTCCCCTCGGGCGCTGGCCAGGGCCGAGGAGATCGCGGCGACCGGACCGGCACATCCCGGCCTTCTTCAGCCTGCCCACCGCGATCGACAACTCGGAGAAGAACCAGACCTACAACACCCCGTCGGTGGCGACCCTGTTCCTGATGGCCGAGCAGCTCGACTGGATGAACGCACAGGGTGGCCTCAAGGGCATGGTCGAGCGGACCACCGCGTCGTCCGACGCGCTGTACGGCTGGGCCGAGACGACGTCGTACACCACGCCGTACGTCGCGGATCCCGAGCACCGGTCCCTGGTCATCGGCACCATCGACTTCGACGACGCGATCGACGCCGCCGGCATCGCGGCCACGCTGCGTGCCAACGGGATCGTGGACACCGAGCCCTACCGCAAGCTCGGCCGCAACCAGCTGCGGATCGCGATGTACCCCGCCATCGACCCTGCCGACGTCGCGGCACTCACCGGGTGCATCGACTACGTCGTCGAGCGGCTGTGAGTCATCGCGCCGGGACGCGGGTGATCCAGTACGCGGTACTGGGAGTCGGGGGGGTGCCGAAGCGCGCGTTCACCACGTAGAGCGAGCGCTTGACCAGGGCGGCGGTGGTCGGGACGGCGAACCCGTCCTCCGGGGCGACATCATCGTCGGTGATCGTCTCCACGACCACGCCGCGCGTCCCTCGCCGGTTGAGGTCGACGACCGCAATCACATGGTCCTGGTTGCGCACGACGTACAGGACGCCACGGCCGGGCTCCATGCCGTCCCCGTTGACGAGGGTGTCGCCGCCGAGGTCGACCTCGCGGGTGTGGCCGGTCCGGCCGTTGATCCGGAACAGCAGGCCGGTGTTGCCCTGCACGGCCAGCAACCGATGCCCCGACTCGATGATGCCGTTGAGGTTGAAGCCGTCTTCGAGCTCGAAGGCGCCGGTCAACCGGAGGATCCTGGCGGCTGAGCGCGGCGGCAACGCGCCGCCTCGATGAGCGCGGTGTCGTCGGCTCAGGGGCACGACGGCCAGGTGCGCGTGCGTCGAGTCCGTCGCGTAGACCGCGCGCGGCGTCACCACGAGGTCGTTCAGGAAGCGGGGGGTGCGGGACCGGAATCGGTACGTCGCGCGCACCTTCCCGGTGTCGGCGTCATGGGCCCGGATCTCGCCGGTCTCGCCGCCGGCGACCCAGAGCAGGTCACGACGACGGTCGTACTCCACGCCGACGGCGACCCTGCCGGGCCTGCCACTGGCCAGCACCTCGCCCGCGCCCGTCCGGGCGCTGGCGCGCCAGATCGCGCCGTCGGCGAGCGAGCCGACGTACAACGTGCGTCCGTCGGTGGTGATCCCCTCCGGTTGCCAGCCGTCGGGGAGGTTGATCCGATCGGGGGCGCCTGACCGGGCGCCGCCCCGACCGGCGCCCCGGGCGCCACGACCAGAGCGGTGAGCAGAGCGGTGTGAGCGAGCTTCCTGTGGAGCGGGACCATCGAGAGAACTCCTTGCAGCCGAATCTGCGGTTCCCCCCATCGTGCGTCGCGATAGTTGATCGGTCAACATCGACGGTCGTGGTCACCCCACGGCTGCCCGGATCGCGTCGTACGTCGACCGGCCGAACGCCACCATCCGCGCCTCCTCGACCCGCGTCGGGGTGCTTCGGAGGGTCTCCACCGCCGCGGCGATCGCGTCGTCGAGCGGCCAGCCGTAGACACCCGCGCTGACCAGCGGGAAGGCCACCGTCCGGGCGCCGAGGTCGTCCGCCACATCGAGCGCGCGCCGGTAGCACGAGGTGAGCAGGCCGCGGTCGGTCTGGCCGGCGGCGTGGTTCGGCCCGACCACGTGGATCACCCACCTCGCCGGCATCTGCCCGGCCGTGGTCCAGCCGGCGTCTCCGGTGACAAGGCCGTCGGGGAACCGCTGCTTGCAGTCCTCGAGGACGGCCGGGCCGCCGGCGCGGTGGATCGCCCCGTCGACACCCCCGCCGCCGCGCATCCGGGTGTTCGCGGCGTTCACCACCGCGTCGACGTCCTGGGCGGTGATGTCGCCCTCGACCACCGTGATCTCCATCAGCCCTCCGCGAGTTCGGGATAGTCCGTGACGAACAGCATGCCTCCCGCGGGTCCCGCCGTGCGTTCCGTGACGGACTATCCCAACAGGCGCAGCACGGCCCGTTCCAGGGCGGCCTGCCGGTCGTCGGCCTTGTCGTAGGGCGCCGGGTCGTGCCGGCGATCGTCCGCCCCTCCTCGTAGGCGTCGATGACGCGCGGGTCGACGTACGCCGAGCGGGCCAGCGTGGGCGTGTTGCCCAGGAACTCCGCGACCTCCCTCATCGCGGCCGAGACCGCCCGCCTCCTGGACGCCTTGGACTCGCCCGGCTCGTCGGTCTCCGCCAGCGCGGCAGCGGCGAGGACGGTCGCGTGCCAGGTGCGGAAGTCCTTCGCCGTCGCCTCGAGACCGGCCGCCTCACGCACGTAGTCGTTGACCCGGGCGGAGTCCAACGACTGCCACCGTCGCCCGTCCTTCCAGGCCAGCAGGCTGTCGTCGGCCCCGCGGCGCCGCCGCATCACCTCGAGTGCCTCGACCACAGCAGCGTCGTCGATCTCGATGCGGTGCTCGATGCCCGACTTGCCGACGAACGTGAAGACCAACTCGTCACCGCGCCGACGGACGTGGCGACGCTCCAGCGTGGTGAGCCCGAAGCTGCCGTGCTTGTCGGCGTACACGTCGTTGCCGATTCGGAAGTAGCCGAGGTCGAGCAGGCGTACGGCGACCGCGCACGCTCGTTGGCACGACATCCCCGAGGTGCCCAGGTCGGTGAGCACCCGCTCGCGCGCCCTCGAGAGCGCCCGCCCGAAGCCGAGCACTCTCCGGTACTTCTCGCTGTCCCGCCTGCTCCGCCACTCCGGGTGGTAGAGGTACTGGCGCCGACCGGCGTCGTCGGTGCCCACTGCCTGCAGGTGTCCATTTGGGTGCGGACAGATCCACACGTCCTCCCAGGCCGGCGGGATGACCAGCTCCTTGACCCGTCGGGCGTCGTCCGCTCCGAGCCGCTCTCCGTGCTCGTCGAGGTAGACGAAGCCACGACCGGCACGCCGACGGCTCCAGCCCCGCTTGTCGGGGGAGGTACGCCGCAGCCTGGTCATCGCCGCCGAGGCATGCGGATGGCGAAGACCGCAGCGACGACCGCAACCACGAACAGGGCACCACCCATCACCCACTGCCACGGGTCCCGAGGACCTGGGTCGTCCTCCGGAAGCTCCTCGCCGTCCCTGCTCGCGGACGGCGTCGGGGAAGGCGTCGCGGTCGGCGATGTAGCGGCGGGAGTCGAGTCCGGCGCCACGATCCGGGCCAGGTCGGCGGGCAGTGGGACCTCGAGCACCGGCGACCGCGGCCCCTCCGAGCTGACGTAGACGGTGTTGTCGTCCGCCACGGCGATGCCCTCGCCCTGCTGCTGGTCCGGCAACCGGAGCTCCCCCACGGGCTCGAAGTCGGGGAAGGAGTAGACCACGGCCCGTCCGTACCCGCGCACGACCAGATGACGCCCGTCGGGGAAGAACGCACCATCGGTGGCGGCGGGAGGCCCCTCACCCACGACCCGCAGCCGGTTCGGCCTGCCGTCCGCGAGCATGGCCGGGGCGGCGTAGACGGCCGCCCCGAACAGGCTCTTGCCGACGACGAAGAGGCGCCCGCTCACGGGATGCGCCAGGAGCGTCTCGGCGTCCACGGCGCCGTCCGGGTAGACCAGGTCGAACACCTGAGGGGTCACCTGTCGCGGGCCGTCGCCGACCGGGACGCGGGCGACCTGCACGGACTCCCGGGCGGCGCGGTTGTCGCCGATGTCGCCCACCCAGACCGAGGAGGCTCCGGCGGGAGCCAGTGCTTCGACGTCCTCGGGGTCGGCTGCCCATTGGCTCACCCCGACCGTCTCGCCGGAGCTCGGATCGACGGTGAACACCCGGCCGGTGTCGCCGGAGTCGTTGATCGTCACGAACCTTCGGCTCTGGACGACCAGGCCGCTCGACTCGACGATGGCGGGGTCCTGGAACCGGAAGACCACCTCCCCCTGGTCCGACGCGGGCGCGGCCAGGGCACCGATGAGGAAGGGCGCCGCAACGGCGCCCAGCACGAGGGCGTGCCTCTGAATCCTCGGCAGGCCATGGGATCCAGAGCCACGCCCTGGCTCACGCACCGGGTGGCTCCAGGAGCTCGGCCAGCCGTGGCCGGACCTGCCAGGTGGCCACCAGCTCGTCGTACTCCTCGCGGACGCCGTCACCCTTCACCGATCCACCCGTGCGCACGGCCCGCAGCATGGTGTTGCGCGGGGTGTGCTTGCTCTCGACGAACTGCATGACGTCGACCCGGTAGCCCCGGAGCCGCAGCAGGGAGGCACGCAGGGCATCGGTGAGGGTGTCGGCGAAGCGCTCACGGAGGATGCCGTGCCGGGTGAGCATGGCGTACGGCGCGGGCGTGGGGTTGCGGCGCAGCTGGGCTGCGATGTCGTGATGGCAGCAGGGGGCGGCCAGCACCAGTGCGGCTTCCCACTCGACGGCCCGGGCCAGCGCCTCGTCGGTGGCGGTGTCGCACGCGTGCAGGGCGAGGACGACGTCCGGCGGCCGTTCCAGATCCGCGTCGGCGATCGCACCGACCACGAAGTCCGCCTCGATGCCGAGCCCCTCAGCGACCTCGGCGTTGTGCTCCCGCGACTCCTCGCGGACGTCGACGCCGGTCATCCGGACCGGGAGTCCCCGCACCGACGTCAGGAAGCGGTGGGCCGAGAACGTGAGATAGGCGTTGCCGCAGCCCAGGTCCACGATCCGGAGCGGGTCCTCGGCGGTAGGTCGACGGAGATGGCCCTTCTCGATCGCGTCGGCGACCCCGGCGTCCAGGATCCGCAGGAACTCCTCGACCTGTCGGTACTTCGCTTGCCGGCTGGGCTTCATCCGTCCGCGATCGTCGGAGAGGCCCAGGGCGATGAACACCGGGTCGTCCTCCGGCAGGAGGCGGTCCTTGTCCCGATCGTGCTCCCGGTCGGCCTCGACCTCGGCCTCGCGGTCGGTGGTGTGGACCACGGCCTCCAGCTTCTTGGTCACCCGCACCTGATGGGTCTGGGTGGTGGTCTCGATGTGCCAGTTGCCGAACGGCTCGTCGAGCAGGCCGTCCACCGCGTCGCGGGCGGCGTCGCCCGCCAGGTGGTTGGAGGTGTGCGCCTGGGTGGCGTCGTACGCCGTCGCCTGGAGGTGGCGCCCGGCCTTGAGGTCGACGTACCGGAGCTCCACCCGCTTCCATGGCGGCCGCCCGCCCTTCTGCCGTCCGGAGGCAACCGCCCGCACCAGGGTGTCCGGGTCGAGGAGGTGGCTACGCATCCGGGCCAGGACGCGCAGGAGGGGTTCGGGCACTGGGTCGTCCTACTTCCAGAGGGCGGCGACGACGACGAGAAGGATCAGCCCGCCGAGAGCCACCGGGATGACCAGGCGGCGATGGCGGGGATTCACCTCGTGATCCTATCCGCGAGGAGCTCGGCGAGGTGGATCGCCGGAACCCCCGCCAGATCGGCCAGCTGATGTCGGCACGACAGCCCGTCGGCCAGCACGACCGCGTCTCCGCGGGCCCGGACGGCTGGCAGCAGCTGCGTCTCGGCGACCGCCACGGAGACGTCGTAGTGGCCCTTCTCCATGCCGAAGTTCCCTGCCAGCCCGCAACAGCCACTGACCCGGGTGACCTCCGCCCCGGCACCGGTGAGCAGGCGCTCGTCGGCGTCCCAGCCGAGGATCGAGGCGTGGTGGCAGTGCGGCTGGGCGACGACGTGGACTCCGGTCAGGTCCGGCACGGGAACCTCGAGCCGCTCGACCAGCTCGGCCAGGGTCAGGACGCCGCCGGCGACCACGGCGGCACGCGGGTCGTCGGTGAGCTCGACGGCGTCGCTGCGCAGGGTCGCCAGGCACGACGGCTCGAGGCCGAGGACCGGCACGCCCGCTCGGGTGTACGGCGCGAGCGTGGCGACCGTCTGTTCGACGATTGTTCGGGCGCGGTCCAGCTGACCCGTCGTGATCCAGGTGAGGCCGCAGCAGGCCTCCTCGTCGATCACCGCCACGCTGAGCCCAGCTGCCTCCAGGAACCTGATAGCGGCGTGCGCGGTGCCCGGGAGGAAGTGATCGGTGAAGGTGTCGGCCCAGATCCAGACGTCGGGTGACCTGGTCGGGTGCCTGGGACCGGCCCCTGGGGCGCTACCAGGCACCCGCCCCGATCTCACCGCGCGGCGCAGCGTCCTCGGCGCGAACTCCGGCACCGACCGCCGCCGGTCCACGCCCGCGGCCGACTTCGCGACTCCACCCAGCGGCCCGCGCAGGACCCGGTTGACCATCCCTGCCATCGGGGCGGCCAGCCTCGACCAGGTCGGGAGCCGGCCCAGCGTCAGGTGCGAGAGCGGTCGGCGCCTCATCGACCCCCGGCCGGAGTAGGTCTCGTGCAGCGCCATCGCCTTGTACGACGCCATGTCGACGCCGGTGGGGCAGTCCGACGCGCAGCCCTTGCACGCGAGGCAGAGGTCCAGGGCGTCGTGCACCGCCGGGTCGGAGAGGCCGTGCACGAGCGTCCCGTCCAGGGCCTCCTGGAGCACCCGCGCCCGCCCGCGGGTGGAGTCCTTCTCGTCCCTGGTGGCCACCCAGGACGGGCACATGACCCCCGCGGGTGCGGGCGCGACACACTTGCCGACGCCGGTGCACCGATGCGCGGCCGTGGCCAGGGAGCCGCCGTCGTGCAGCAGTCGCAGGCCGGCACCCGCCTCGGTGCGGGGCCGGGTGGGTCGCAGATCCGCGTCGAGCGGTGCCGGATCGACCAGGACGCCGGGATTGAGCAGGTTCTCCGGATCGCAGGCAGCCTTCACGGCCCCGAACAGGCGCAGCGACTCCGCGTCGTACATCAGCGGGAGCAGCTCGGAGCGAGCCCGGCCGTCGCCGTGCTCACCGGAAAGCGAGCCGCCGTACTTCCGGAGCGCGAGGGCGCCGGCGGTGAGGAAGTCACGGAAGCGCCGCCCGCCGTCGGCGAACTCGAAGTCGATCCGCACGTGCACGCACCCCTCGCCGAAGTGGCCGTACGGCACGCCGTCCAGACCGTGGTCACGCAGGAGGTCCTCGAACTCGCGCAGCCAGGCACCCAGGTGCTCGGGCGGCACGGCGGCGTCCTCCCAGCCGGAGTACGCCGGCCGGGACAGGCTCCGAGCGGCCAGCCCGGCGCCGTCCTCGCGGATCCGCCAGAGCGCGGCGGCCTCGGCAGGGTCGTCGATCACCCGGCTGTCGAGGGCCGACGCCCGAGCGACCACCGGAGACACCCACGACGAGGCGTCGTCCCCGGCGATCTCGACGAACAGCCACCCCGCGCCGCGTGGCAGCTCGGGCACCGCCGCGCCACCGGCCCGCACCAGGTCGACGATCCGCGCGTCCAGCCCCTCGCACGCGACAAGCCGGCCAGCACTCTCGCTGGTCGAGCCCGTCGAGACCAATCCCGGCACCGCATCCGCGGCCTCTGCCATCGACGGGTACCCGAGCACCACCAGCAGCCGCGGCTCCTCGGGGACCAGCTCGACCGTGGCCTCGAGCACGACGGCGAGGGTGCCCTCCGACCCCACCAGGAACCGGTCGAGCCGGCGACCGCGCTCCGGGAGCAGGTGCTCCAGGGCGTATCCGCTGACCTGCCGGGAGAACCTGCCGAAGCTGGTGCGGACGTGGGACAGGTGCTCGTCGACGATCGCCGACAGGCGTTCGTCCGGGGACACCCCGGCGTCGACCACCTCTCCGGTGCCGAGCACGACCTTCATCCCGGCCACGTTGTCCGCGGTGCGGCCGTATCCCAGGGCCCGGGACCCGCAGGCGTTGTTGCCGATCATCCCGCCTACCGTGCACCGCGAGTGCGTCGACGGGTCGGGACCGAACCGCAGTCCGTGACCCGCCACCTCCTGCTGGAGCGACGCGTGCACGACCCCGGGCTGCACCACCGCGGTCCCGGCCTCCGGGTCGACTGCGAGCACCCGGTCCAGGTGGCGGGCGGTGTCCACCACGATCCCCGCGCCGACCGCGTTGCCCGCGATCGACGTACCCGCGCCCCGCATCGTTACCGGGACGCCCAGTGCGCGGGCGGCGTCGAGCACGGCCACGATCTCGTCGGGGTGGCGCGGCCGGGCGACAACCTGCGGGACCACGCGGTAGAGCGAGGCGTCGGAGGAGTAGAGCGCCCTGGTCAGGACGGAGTCGTCGACGTCGGTGACCCCGCGTCTCCGCAGCTCCGCAACGAGGTCTCCGGTCACCAGAGCTCCATGGACCGGCGGAAGACGCCCGCCAGGTCCTCTCCGGTCACCGGCCGCGGTGCGGTGGCCAGCAGCCGCTGTTGCTTGAGCGACCCGTCGACGAGGTCGTCGACGTCGGCCGCGCCGTACCCGACCTCGGCCAGGCCACTGGGGAGGCCGACATCGCGCATCAGGCGCACGAGTACGTCGGGCAACGCGTCCGTTCCTGCCTGGTCGTGGTCCGGGTCGAGCAACCGGGCAGCGTGCAGATGCCGTTCCGGAGCGGCCTCGAAGGTGAGGCGGAACGCCTCCGGGGCGGTGAGCGAGACGGCGATACCGTGCGGCACGATCGACTCGCCCTGCGGGTACCCCTCGGGCCGGTAGTCGCGGACCCGTCCGGCGATCGGGTACGCGTTCGCGTGCGGGATGTGGACACCGGCGTTGCCGAAGCCCAGTCCGGCGAAGGTGGCCGCCATGGCCATCTGCTCACGCGCCGCCCGGTCCGAGCCGTCGCGCACCGCGGTCCGGAAGGCACCCGCGAGCAGCGACATGGCCTTCTCCGACCACATGTCTGCGATCGGGTTGGCCCCGCAGTAGGGCACCCGCTCCTCGGGACGCTTGGCATCGAAGGTGGCGTACCAGCGGGCGGTGTAGCTCTCCACGGCGTGGCAGAGGATGTCCAGTCCGGCCGCCGCGGTGACCATCGCCGGCTGGCTGACGGTGAGGTCCGGGTCCACCACCGCGAGGGTCGGCCGCAGGCGCGGGTGGCTGATGCCGGTCTTGACCCGGAGGGAGACCACGTCGAGGACGCAGATCGTGGTGCTCTCGCTCCCGGTGCCCGTTGTGGTCGGGACGGCGACCAGCGGCAGCAGCGGTTGGGTCGGCGCGAGGGCCCGCCCCACCGGCGCGTTGACGTAGTCCATCAGTTCGCCGGGGTTGGTGAGGAGGAGGTTGACCGCCTTGGCGGTGTCGATCGCCGAGCCACCGCCGACCGCGACGATCGCGTCGTACGGTCCGGACTCGCGCGCGAATCCGACCGCGTCCGACATTGACTCGTCGGTCGGCTCGACGTGCACTCCGTCGTACGTCGCGACGTCGAGGCCGCGCTCGCCCATCTGCTCGGCGACCCGATCCGGATGGCCGGTGGCAGCCACACCGGGGTCGGTCACGAGGAGCACCCGGCGGGCTCCGGCCTCCTGAAGGTCGTGACCGATCTCCGCAGAGGCTCCGGAGCCGAACTTCAGCCCGGGCGCCCCATAGGTGAACACGGTCTCGCTCATCGTCCCGTTCCCCTCAACCCTCGGCCGCCAACGCGTGCCGGACCACGTCGAGAACGGGGAGCGCCTCGGCGACCACGTCGGCGACCGGTACCCAGGCCACCTCGTCGGTGGTGCCGGCCGTCTCGACCACGCGCAGCTCGGACTCCTCCTCGACCAGGCTTGCGGCGAAGATCAGGTGCACCCCGTGGTAGTCCTCGTGCCGACCCGAGGGTGCGGTCCCGTCGAAGTGCAGGTCGTGCACGTCGAGAAGCCGCCCGACGACGCAGCGCACCCCGCACTCCTCCAGGACTTCTCGCTCCAGAGCCAGCCGCGGTGACTCCCCGTGGTCGACCCCGCCGCCCGGGAGGGTCCACGACCCGCTGTGGTGGCCGCGCTCGGAGATCCGGGTCAGGAGGATGGCGTCCGCCCGGCGGATCAGGGCGTAGGCAGCCACCCGCTGCTTGCGAAACGGGCGATGGTCGGTAACCGCCTCGGCGACCATGGGCACCACCGGCACGGTGCCGTCGAGGACGTCGGCCACCTTGTGCCACGCGGCCTCGGAGGTCGAGCCGTCCACCTCCAGTACCCGCGGCTCCGGCGAGTCGACCGGCACCCAGCCGTCGTACACGATCCGCAGGGCGTGCGCGTCGACCCTCCTGCCGTCACGCCAGACGCCCGGGAGGTGGGCGGAGTAGAGCCGCGCCATCTCACCCACCTGGACGTCGAGCCCGGTCTCCTCGTGCACCTCGCGGATCACCGCGTCCCGGGGGTCCTCGCCATGGTCAAGGCCGCCCCCGGGCAGGGTCCACAGCTCCTCGGTGGTGATGCGGGAGGCCAGCCTGCTCAGCAGGATGCGGTCGTCGCGCATGATGACGGCGTACGCCGCAACCCGCTGCCGCTGCGGAAGGCTCCCCATGACAGCCCAACCTAGCGGGATACTCCCTGACGATTCGGTTGCGGATCCGGCCTCATGGCAACCCCAACGTCACGGACTACCCGCCTTGGCACGGTTCAGGCGAACGGCGCGCGGTGGTCCCGGGCCAGCGAGCGGCGACCCGCCCAGCGCCACACCCGGGCGGCCCGGTCCCGGTCCTCGTCGGTCACGAAGTTGCCCATCCACCGCAGGGCCAGGGTCATCAGCCAGTCCGAGCGCATCCCGACCGGGCCCAGGGTGGGGAGGAGCTTCGGGACGGTGACCAAGCCGGCCAGCCGCCGGGCGATCGAGAAAGCCTCGCCGTAGCGGTCCCGGAGCGTGGCCGGCCACACCGTCGTCAGGTCGTGATGCTCGTCCATCACCTCGGCCACGAGCCGGCCGGTCTCGAGTCCGTAGTCGATGCCCTCGCCGTTCAGCGGGTTGACGCAGGCGGCCGCGTCCCCGATCAGTGCCCAGTTGACGCCGGCGACGTTGGACACCGCACCCCCCATCGGCAGCAGGGCGGAGGTGGGCGCGCGCAGGTCGCCCGACAGCTCGAACTCCTCGCGTCGTTCGTCGGCGTAGTACTGCATCAGCGGGCGGACCGCCACGTTCGTCGGCCGCTTCTCCGTGGCCAGCGTGCCGACACCGAGGTTCACTTCACCGGTCCCGAGCGGGAAGATCCAGCCGTAGCCGGAGAGGATCTCGTCGTCCTCTCCGCGCAGCTCCAGGTGGGAGCTGATCCATGGGTCGTCGGACTGCTTCGAGGCGACGTACGACCGCCCAGCGACGGCGTAAACCGTGTCCCGGTGCCATTCCCGGCCCAGCATCTTGCCGAGTGGTGACCTCACCCCGTCGGCAACCACCAGACGGCGGCACGCGATCTCGAACCGGTCTCCGCCTGCCTGGAAGACGACTGCGGTGACCCGGCCGCCGTCCATGCGGACGTCGACCGCGCGGATGCCGTCGACGGCCGTCGCTCCGGCCTTGATGGCCGTGGTGCGCAGGTGATCGTCGAGCTCCGTGCGGGCCACGGCCGAGCCCCACGCGGGCAGCGAACCGCCCGGCCACGGCAGGTGCAGGGTCTGGCCGAAACCGTGGGCGCGCAGTCCCTGGCTGACGGTGTGGGCACGGAGCCAGTCCTCGAGGCCGAGCTGCTGCAGCTCGTGGATCGCGCGGGGAGTCAGACCGTCGCCGCAGGTCTTGTCGCGAGGAAACACCGCCGCGTCGGTGAGCACCACGTCCGCGCCGCGCCGCGCCGCCCAGGCGGCGGCCGCGGAGCCCGCGGGCCCGGCGCCGACCACGAGCACGTCGGTCTCGGCGGGCCAGGTCATGCCGTCATTCTCGCAGGGGCGCCCATCGGGGCCGAATCATGAGCGGAGCAGGAGGAGGGCGAGGGTCTCCACCCACCACTGCTCGACCTGATCCGGGGTCCAGCCGCGCTCGCGGGTGAGCACGAGGTAGACGTCGACGTTCGACATTGCGGCGTACACGTCACGTGCCCGGTCGACGTCGAGGCCCTCGCGCAGGGTCCCCTCCGGCCACGACCGGAAGATCCTCCGTCGGTTGCGGTCTCCACGCGCCCGGCCCTGGGTGACCACCTCGGCCAGCTCGGGCTTTGCCCGACCGGCCTCGCGGATCACCACGATCGCGTCTGCTCCGTGCTCGAACAGGCGGCGGTCGAAGGAGAGCAGCGACGTCAGCTGGCGCCGCGGATCGCCCACGGCATCGTCGAGCTCACCGAGCATCCGCATCGGATCGGCAGCGTCGTCCAGCGAGTCGAGCAGACCCATCGCCAGCCCGGCCTTGTTGCCGTACACGGCGAACACCGTGGGCTCGGAGACGCCGGCTTCCGTCGCGACGTCCCGCACGCGAGTCGCCGCCCAGCCACGCTCGAGGAAGAGCTTGCGCGCCGCGGCGGCGATCGCCCGGCGGGTCTCGTCCGCCTGGGCACGCCGTTTCGGCGAGTCGTAACTTCGACTCTTGCCAGATTCGTTGAGTCGGTCTATATTCATTGAGTCAATCTATCTCGAATTACCAAGGAGTTCAAAATGCTGTCTCGTCGTGTCGGTGGCCTCGCAGGTCTCGGCTTCCTTGTTCTGGTGGGCTCAGCCAACATCATCCTCGGCGTCTCCGGGCAACCCTCCCCGGGCGCCTCGCCGGCCGAGGTCAACGACTTCTTCGCGAGCTCCGGGGTCGCCGTCGGTGCGGCCTCGTCGATCGCGACGCTCGTGTGGATCTGCCTGGCCGTGTTCGCGGCCGGGATCGTCGCCCGACTCCGGCAGAAGGCGCCGGAACGGGTCGAGTCCTGGCCCCTTGTGGGTCTGGGAGCGGCGTTCATGCAGAACACGATCTTCTCGATGGTCGTTGCCTGTCAGATCGTCCTCAGCACCGCCGAGCTCTCCTCTGAGTCCGCGTCGGCCCTGTGGCAGTTGCACAACGCGCTGTTCACCCTGAACGGCACGTCGCTGGCCCTGGTCCTGCTCTCCTTCTCGATCGCCGGGCTCCGTGCCGGCCTCATCCATCGGTGGCACGGCATCCTCGGCCTGGTCGCCGCGGCCACGCTGGCGCTCTCGTCGTTCCTGACCCCGATCCACATCGACGGCGGTCCGCTGGTCCTGCTCGGTCTGGCCGGCTTCCTGATGTGGCTGGTCTGGATCGCCACCTACAGCATCACGCTCCTGCGCGAGGACCGCGTGACGGTGGAAACAGTGGAAGCTCCGGCACCCATGGCGGTGGGCACCCCCGCCTGACGTGTACGACGGCCCCGCTCCTGCCCTGGAGCGGGGCCGTCCTGCTGTCCGGGGCGTGTGTGCGTGGCCCGCGGCGTTCGTCCGGGGCCGCCCGAGGGTTGGTCGGCTCGTCCGCCGAGTCTCGGCCAGGCTCATCCCCGAGCCGCGCGGCGGTAGCGGTCGCCGACCGCGAGGAGGTGCTCGGTCAGCTCCGGGGCTCCCTCCACGGTGAAGTCCGCGTCGAGCATGCCGAGCCACAGCGCCAGCTGCCGTGGGTTGTCGGAGCCCACGTGCACGCGACACGACGCGTCGTCGACCGGGTCGACCACGATCCCCGGTGGCAGCCTGGCTGCGACGAGCTGCGGCGGATGCCTGCACGACAGCCGTCGCCCGGTAGTCCCACGTCGCCGTAGCCAGAGGCGCTCTCGACGAGCGCCACGAGGCCGCGCGGGGGCTCCGCGCGCGGGGAGAACCTCGGCCCGTTGGGCGTTCGTAGCGATGTCCGATCCACCCGGAAACTGCGCCAGGCGTCGCGATCGACGTCCCACGCGGCGACGTACCAGCGTGCTCTGGCGTGGATCAGCCGATGCGGCTCGGCGCGGCGGCGCGACGACGTGCCGTCGAAGTCCGTGTAGTCGAACCGCAGTTGCTCGTGGTCCCGGATCGCGCCCGCGATCCGGGTCAGGGCATCCGCGTCCACCGGCGGACCCGGCGTCGGGACCGAGGCGGTCGCGACGGCGAGCGCCCTCAGCCGGTGACGAAGCCGGGAGGGCAACACCTGCTCGAGCTTCACCAAGTGCCCTGCAGGGAGGTCTCCTCGATCCCGGACACGCTGCCACTGGCGCCGTGCGCAGGCCGATCGCCACGGCGACCGCCTCCTCGTCGTCGAGCAGGAGCGGCGGCATGGCTGCGCCGGCATCGAGCCGGTAGCCGCCGGCGACACCCGGAGTCGCATGGACGACGTAGCCGAGCCCACGCAGTCGCTCGACGTCGTTGCGGATCGTCCGGGCGGTCACATCCAGCCGCTCGGCGAGCTGGCCGCCGGTCCAGGTCCGTCTCGTCTGGAGCAGCGACAACAGCGCAGCAACCGGGACGTCGTATCAGTCACGGATCCATCTTCCCGCAAATCGCGGAACGATTCTTGCCGCATTCGCCGTAGCGTCGACGGCATGAACATCGACACCGAGATCCGTCCCTACCGCATCGACATCCCGCAGGTCGACCTGGACGACCTGCGCGACCGACTCGACGCACGCCCGTTGGCCACAGCAGCCCGAGGGCACCGGCTGGAGCCGAGGAGTGCCCGTCGACTACCTGCAGGACCTGGCGAGTTACTGGGCGAACGGGTTCGACTGGCGGGCCGAGGAAGCCCGGCTCAACGACCTGCCCCAGTTCGTGACCAGGATCGACGGCCAGGACATCCACTTCATGCACGTGCGCTCCGGGAAGCCGGACGCGCTGCCGCTCGTCATGACCCACGGCTGGCCCAGCTCGCCGGTCGAGTTCCTCCGCGTGGTCGAGCCCCTGACCGACTCCGCCTCCCCGGATGCCGTTCGACCTGGTGATCCCGAGCCTCCCCGGCTACGGGATGTCACCACCGGTGACCGGCACCGGTTGGGGCAACCTCTTCCGGGTGGCTCAGGCCTGGGCAGAGCTGATGACCAGGCTGGGCTACGAGCGGTACGGCGCCCAGAGCACCGATGCCGGCGCCGGGGTCGCTGCTCTCCTGGCCATGGTCGACGGGGAGCGCATGGTGGGCAGCCACCTGACCGGCACCGCCGCGGCCATGCCGTTCGGGCCGCCACTGGAGACCGACGGTCTGTCAGAGGCCGACCAGGCGAGGGCGCGGAGCTTCAACGCGTTCCAGGAGGACGGGATGGGCTACCTGCATCTCCAGGCCACCCGGCCCCAGACCCTGGCCTTCGCGCTCACCGACTCCCCCGTCGCCCAGCTCGCGTGGATCGTCGAGAAGTTCCAGGCGTGGACCGACCCGGCCGCCGAGCTGCCCGAGGACGCCGTCGACCGCGACCAGCTGCTCACCAATGTCAGCCTGACCTGGTTCAACCGTGCAGGGGCCTCGTCCGCCCACGCGACCTACGAAGGCATTCAGGCCTGGCGCGAGCTGGTGGCGACCAGGGCGACGACTCGAGTGAGAGTGGATGGGACGCGGCACCATCCGGCCCGCCCTCGGCTATGCGGTGTTCGCCGCCGACAGCACCATCCGCAGCCTCGCCGACCCGGCCGGCCAGGTGCAGCACTGGTCGGAGTTCGACACCGGTGGCCACTTCCCGGCGATGGAGGTCCCGGACCTCCTCGTCGAGGACGTCCGCACCTTCTTCCGTCCCCTCCGCTGACCGCGGTGGCGCACGCCTGACCCACGATGGCAGTGCGAGTCACCGGTTGACCCGAGATCACTGCCATCCCACAGCACTACAGCACCACACCACCCCGAGGGCGCCGGACCGCACGGCGGCGCGGTGGCCGGGTGGCGCCCTGCGAGCGTAAAGGGAGGCGTGGCGCCGCGGCGGCCGCAACCGGCGCCGACCTGCTCGGCGACACGGCGAGCCCAGCGAGTGGGGCGCCACCCGGCCCTCCGTGGCGGCCGTGGAGCCGAGACGAACGAGGCCCCGACGGACAAGACCCCCGCCTCTCCCAAAGGAGCGACGGGGGTCACGTCGCGCTCCTCGACGAACTTCACCGATGCGCTGAGGATCAGTTCTGGTACGAACCGAAGTCGAAGTCATCCAACGCCACGGCCTGACCACTGCCGTTGCCGAACTCGTAGTCGTAGGAGTCGTAGCCCGTGACGGAGTACGCCGCAGCGCGGGCCTCCTCGGTCGGCTCCACCCGGATGTTGCGGTACCGCTCGAGGCCGGTGCCAGCCGGGATCAGCTTGCCGATGATCACGTTCTCCTTCAGACCGCGCAGGGCGTCGGAGCGACCGTGGATGGCGGCGTCGGTGAGGACGCGGGTGGTCTCCTGGAAGGAGGCCGCCGACAACCACGACTCGGTCGCGAGAGACGCCTTGGTGATGCCCATCAGGACCGGACGACCCGAGGCCGGCTTGCCGCCCTCGGAGACCACGCGCCGGTTCTCCTCCTCGAAGAGCACCCGGTCGACCAGGTCGGACGGGAGCAGGTTCGTCTCGCCGGACTCGATGACCGTGATCCGACGCAGCATCTGCCGCACGATGATCTCGATGTGCTTGTCGTGGATGGACACGCCCTGGCTGCGGTACACCTGCTGGACCTCGTCCACGAGGTGCTCCTGGGCCTTCCGGACGCCGAGGATCCGCAGGACGTCCTGCGGGTCCGGCGTACCGACCGTGAGCATCTGGCCGACCTCGATGTGGTCGCCGTCCGCCACGAGCAGGCGCGACCGCTTGGAGACGGGGTACTCCTGGACATCGGAGCCGTCGTCGGGAGTGACCAGGACCTTGCGGGCCTTGTCGGTCTCCTCGATCTCGATCCGGCCGGCGGCCTCGGAGATCGGCGAACGTCCCTTGGGCGAGCGGGCCTCGAAGAGCTCGACCACGCGGGGCAGACCCTGCGTGATGTCGTCCGCGGAGGCCACACCACCGGTGTGGAAGGTACGCATCGTCAGCTGCGTGCCGGGCTCACCGATCGACTGGGCCGCGATGATGCCGACGGCCTCGCCGATGTCGACGAGCTTGCCGGTGGCCAGCGATCGGCCGTAGCACTTGGCGCAGGTGCCGGTCTTGGCGTCGCAGGTCAGCACGGAGCGGACCTTGACCTCGTCGATCCCGGCCGCCACGAGCTCGCCGATCTTGACGTCCCCGAGGTCCTCCCCGGCGGTGACGAGTACGTCGCCGCTGTCGGGGTGGGTGACCTCGATGGACGACGTACGGGCATACGCCGCAGTCTCGGCGTTCTCGTGCTTGACGACCGTGCCGTCCTCGCGACGCTCACCGATCCGCTTGGGCAGACCACGCTCGGTGCCGCAGTCGTCCTCGCGGATGATGACGTCCTGCGAGACGTCCACCAGGCGCCGGGTCAGGTACCCCGAGTCGGCGGTCCGCAGCGCGGTGTCGGCGAGGCCCTTGCGGGCACCGTGGGTGGAGATGAAGTACTCCAGCACCGTCAGGCCCTCGCGGAAGTTCGCCTTGATCGGCCGCGGGATGATGTCGCCCTTGGGGTTGGCCACCAGACCACGCATGGCCGCCACCTGACGGATCTGCATCATGTTTCCGGACGCTCCCGAGTCGACCATCATGAAGATCGGGTTCGTCTTGTCGAACGCCTTCTCCATGGCCTTGGCGACCTCGTTGGACGCCTGGGTCCAGATCTCGATGAGCTCCTGGCGGCGCTCGTCGTCGGTGACCAAGCCGCGCTCGAACTGCTTCTGGACCTTCGCGGCCTGCGTCTCGTAGCCCTCGAGGATGGCGCCCTTCTCACTCGGCGTGACGACGTCCTCGATGGAGACGGTCACACCGGACCGGGTGGCCCAGTGGAATCCGGTGTCCTTGAGGGCGTCGAGGGACGCGGCGACCTCGACCTTGGTGTAGCGCTCGGCCAGGTCGTTGACGATCGCGCCCAGCGCCTTCTTGCCCACCTCGTAGTTCACGTACGGGTAGTCGGCCGGCAGGGTGTCGTTGAACAGCGCGCGACCCAGCGTCGTCTCGAGGATCAGCGACTGACCCTCCTCCCAGTCGTCGCCGACTTCGAGCTCGAGCGGCGGCACGATGCCCTCGAGCCGGATCCGGATCCGGCTCTGCAGCGAGATCTCGCCGTGGTCGAACGCCATGATGGCCTCGGCCTGGGACGAGAAGACCCGGCCCTCGCCGGGCTGGCCATCGCGGTCGGTGGTGAGGAAGAACAGACCCACGATCATGTCCTGGGTCGGCATCGTCACCGGACGGCCGTCGGACGGCTTGAGGATGTTGTTCGTCGACAGCATCAGGATCCGGGCCTCGGCCTGCGCCTCGGCGGACAGCGGCAGGTGCACCGCCATCTGGTCACCGTCGAAGTCGGCGTTGAACGCCGTGCAGACCAGTGGGTGGATCTGGATGGCCTTGCCCTCGATCAGCTGCGGCTCGAACGCCTGGATGCCGAGCCGGTGCAGCGTGGGTGCCCGGTTGAGCAGCACCGGGTGCTCGGTGATGACCTCTTCGAGGACGTCCCACACGACCGGCCGGGCGCGCTCCACCATCCGCTTGGCGGACTTGATGTTCTGCGCGTGCGACAGGTCGACCAGACGCTTCATCACGAACGGCTTGAACAGCTCCAGCGCCATCTGCTTGGGCAGACCGCACTGGTGCAGCTTCAGCTGCGGACCGGACACGATGACCGAGCGTCCCGAGTAGTCGACGCGCTTGCCGAGCAGGTTCTGCCGGAAGCGGCCCTGCTTGCCCTTGAGCATGTCGGACAAGGACTTCAGCGGCCGGTTGCCCGGACCGGTGACGGGGCGACCACGACGGCCGTTGTCGAACAACGAGTCGACGGCCTCCTGGAGCATCCGCTTCTCGTTGTTGACGATGATCTCCGGCGCACCGAGGTCCAGCAGGCGCTTGAGCCGGTTGTTCCGGTTGATCACGCGGCGGTACAGGTCGTTGAGGTCGGAGGTCGCGAAGCGGCCGCCGTCGAGCTGCACCATCGGACGCAGGTCCGGCGGGATGACCGGGACGGCGTCGAGCACCATGCCGATCGGCTGGTTGCCGGTCTTGCGGAAGGCGTCGACCACCTTGAGCCGCTTCAGGGCACGGACCTTGCGCTGGCCCTTGCCGGTGGCGATGGTCTCGCGGAGGTTGTCGACCTCGGCCTCGACGTCGAAGTCCTCGAGGCGCTTCTGGATCGCCGTGGCGCCCATGTGGCCCTCGAAGTACTTGCCGAACCAGGTCTTCATCTCGCGGTAGAGCATCTCGTCGCCCATGAGGTCCTGGACCTGGAGCGACTTGAAGGTGTTCCACACCTCGTCGAGCCGGTCGAGCTCGCGCTGCGCCCGGTCCCGGATCTGCTTCATCTCCCGCTCGGCACCGTCGCGCACCTTGCGGCGAGCGTCAGCCTTGGCACCCTCGGCCTCGAGCGTGGCGAGGTCCTCCTCGAGCTTCTTGGTGCGGTCCTCCAGGGCGCCGTCGCGACGCTTCTCGAGGCGCTCGCGCTCGAGCCCGACCTTGCCCTCGAGGGAGGACAGGTCGCGGTGGCGCGCGTCCTCGTCGACGGCGGTGATCATGTACGCCGCGAAGTAGATGACCTTCTCCAGGTCCTTCGGGGCGAGGTCGAGCAGGTAGCCGAGCCGGCTCGGGACACCCTTGAAGTACCAGATGTGGGTCACCGGCGCGGCGAGCTCGATGTGGCCCATCCGCTCGCGACGCACCTTGGAGCGGGTGACCTCGACGCCACAGCGCTCACAGATGATGCCCTTGAAGCGCACCCGCTTGTACTTGCCGCAGTAGCACTCCCAGTCCCGGGTGGGACCGAAGATCTTCTCGCAGAAGAGGCCGTCACGCTCGGGCTTGAGCGTGCGGTAGTTGATGGTCTCCGGCTTCTTGACCTCGCCGTGGCTCCACGTACGGATGTCGTCCGCGGTGGCCAGGCCGATCTGAAGCTGGTCGAAGAAGTTGACGTCTAGCACAGTATGGATTCCTTACCTTTCAGACTTCTTCGACGGAGCTGGGCTCACGACGGGAGAGGTCGATGCCGAGCTCCTCGGCCGCCCGGAAGACGTCTTCCTCGGCGTCCTTCATCTCGATCGCGGTGCCGTCCTGGCTGAGGACCTCCACGTTGAGACAGAGCGACTGCATCTCCTTGACGAGCACCTTGAACGACTCGGGGATCCCGGAGTCGGGGATGTTCTCGCCCTTCACGATGGCTTCGTACACCTTCACGCGGCCGGGCACGTCGTCCGACTTGATCGTCAGCAGCTCCTGGAGGGCGTAGGCGGCGCCGTAGGCCTCCATCGCCCAGACCTCCATCTCGCCGAACCGCTGGCCACCGAACTGGGCCTTACCGCCCAGCGGCTGCTGCGTGATCATCGAGTAGGGGCCGGTGCTGCGGGCGTGGATCTTGTCGTCCACGAGGTGGTGCAGCTTGAGGATGTACATGTAGCCGACAGCGACAGGGGCCGGGAACGGATCGCCGGAGCGGCCGTCGAACAGGCTGGCCTTGCCGGACTCGTCGATCAACCGAACACCGTCCCGGTTGAGCAGGGTTGCGCCCAGCAGGCCGGTGATCTCGTCCTCGGCAGCGCCGTCGAACACCGGGGTGGCGAGCTTGGTGCCAGCCTCCGACTTGTCGGCGTGGATCTTGATCAGCCGCTGCTTCCAGTCGGAGTCCTTCTGGTCGTCGTGCAGCTTGAGGTCCCACCCCTGCTTGGCGAGCCAGCCGAGGTGCAGCTCGAGGATCTGACCGATGTTCATCCGGCGCGGCACACCCAGCGGGTTGAGCACCACGTCGACGGGCGTGCCGTCCTCCATGAACGGCATGTCCTCGATCGGCAGGATCTTCGCGATGACGCCCTTGTTGCCGTGGCGTCCGGCGAGCTTGTCGCCGACGGAGATCTTGCGCTTCTGCGCGACGTACACGCGGACCAGCTGGTTGACGCCCGGGGGCAGCTCGTCGCCGTCCTCGCGGTCGAACACCCGGACGCCGATGACCGTGCCGGACTCACCGTGCGGCACCTTCATCGAGGTGTCGCGGACCTCGCGCGCCTTCTCACCGAAGATCGCGCGGAGCAGCCGCTCCTCGGGGGTCAGCTCGGTCTCGCCCTTCGGCGTCACCTTCCCGACCAGGACGTCGCCGGTCGTGACCTCGGCGCCGATGCGGATGATCCCGCGCTCGTCGAGGTCGGCCAGCATCTCCTCGGAGACGTTCGGGATGTCCCGGGTGATCTCCTCGGGGCCGAGCTTGGTGTCGCGGGCGTCGACCTCGTGCTCCTCGATGTGGATCGAGGTGAGGACGTCCTCCTGGACCAGGCGCTGGCTCAGGATGATGGCGTCCTCGTAGTTGTGGCCCTGCCACGGCATGAACGCGACCAGCAGGTTGGTGCCGAGCGCCATCTCGGCCTTGTCGGTGCACGGGCCGTCCGCGATCGGCGACCCCTCCTTGAGCTTGTCACCCTCGGCGACCAGGGGACGCTGGTTGATGCAGGTGCCCTGGTTGGACCGGCGGAACTTCGCCAGCTTGTACGTCGTGTAGGTGCCGTCGTCGTTCGTGGTCTCGATGACGTCGGCGGACACCTCCTTGACGACGCCCGCCTTCTGGGCGACCAGCACGTCACCGGCGTCGACCGCGGCGCGGTACTCGATGCCGGTCCCGACCAGCGGCGAGTCGCTCTTGATGAGCGGCACCGCCTGGCGCTGCATGTTGGCTCCCATGAGGGCGCGGTTGGCGTCGTCGTGCTCGAGGAACGGGATCAGGGCGGTCGCCACCGACACCATCTGGCGCGGCGAGACGTCCATGTAGTCGACCTCGTCGGCCAGGATCGCGTCGACCTCGCCGTGCCGCTGGCGAACCAGCACCCGCTCCTCCACGAAGCGGTTCTTGTCGTCGAGCGGCGCGTTGGCCTGCGCGATCACGAACCGGTCCTCGTCGTCGGCGGTGAGGTAGTCGACCTGGTCGGTCACCTTGCCGTTCTTGACCTTGCGGTACGGCGTCTCGACGAAGCCGAACGGGTTGATCCGACCGTAGGACGCGAGCGAGCCGATCAGGCCGATGTTCGGGCCTTCCGGGGTCTCGATCGGGCACATCCGGCCGTAGTGCGAGTGGTGGACGTCGCGGACCTCCATGCCGGCGCGGTCACGGGACAGGCCACCGGGGCCGAGCGCGGAGAGCCGACGCTTGTGCGTGAGGCCCGCGATCGGGTTGGTCTGGTCCATGAACTGCGAGAGCTGCGAGGTTCCGAAGAACTCCTTCAGCGCCGCGACGACGGGCCGGATGTTGATCAGGGACTGCGGCGTGATCGCCTCGACGTCCTGGGTCGTCATCCGCTCGCGCACGACTCGCTCCATGCGGGCCAGGCCGGTGCGGAGCTGGTTCTGGATCAGCTCGCCCACGGTCCGCATCCGGCGGTTGCCGAAGTGGTCGATGTCGTCGGAGGAGATGTCGATGGCGCCCTGGGGAGCGTCAACCTGCTCGCGGCCGTCGTGCAGCGCCACGATGTACCGGATCGCCGCCACGATGTCGTCGACGGTGAGCGTCTGCTGGTCGAAGACCTCGTTCAGGCCCAGCTTCTTGTTGATCTTGTAGCGACCGACCTTGGCCAGGTCGTAGCGCTTGGGGTTGAAGTAGTAGTTGTTCAGCAGCGTCTGCGCGGCCTCACGGGTCGGGGGCTCACCGGGGCGCAGCTTGCGGTAGATGTCGAGGAGCGCGTCGTCCTGGCCCTCGGTGTGGTCCTTCTCCAGGGTGAGCATCATCGACTCGTACTGGCCGAACTCTTCGCGGATCTGCTCGTTGGTCCAGCCGAGTGCCTTGAGCAGCACCGTGACGTTCTGCTTGCGCTTGCGGTCGAGGCGGACGCCGACCAGGTCGCGCTTGTCGATCTCGAACTCGAGCCAGGCACCCCTCGAGGGGATCAGCTTCGAGGTGTAGATGTCCTTGTCCGACGTCTTGTCGGCGCTGCGCTCGAAGTAGACGCCGGGCGAGCGGACGAGCTGGGAGACGACGACCCGCTCGGTGCCGTTGATGATGAAGGTGCCCTTGTCGGTCATGAGCGGGAAGTCGCCCATGAAGACCGTCTGGCCCTTGATCTCACCGGTGTCGTTGTTGGTGAATTCGGCGGAGACGTACAGCGGCGCGGAGTAGGTGAAGTCCTTCTCCTTGCACTCGTCGACGGTGTACTTGGGGTCGTAGAAGACCGGGTTCTCGAACGACAGCGACATCGTCTCGGAGAAGTCCTCGATCGGGGAGATCTCCTCGAAGATCTCCTGTAGGCCGGACTTGTCGGAGACGTCCTCACCCTCGCCGCGGCGACGCTTGACCGTCGCCTGCCAGGCGTCGTTGCCGATCAGCCAGTCGAAGCTGTCGGTCTGGAGAGAGAGGAGCTGGGGAACCTCGAGAGGCTCGGTGATCTTTGCAAAAGAGATGCGGCGGGAGTTACCAGTGGTGGTGCGCGCGGCCAAGAGTTGTCCTTCGAAGGGTCGCTCTGGGAATGGCGCCCTCCCACCACCAACCGGCCACCGGGCAGGCCGAAGGGCATTTGAGGAGGGGCGCAAAGAGGAAGGGTAGCGCAGAACAGGGCGCACCACAAACTCCCGGTCCACCGGGCGCGAGGCCGGCCTACCAGCGTTGCCGACGATGATGACCCTAGATCCCCTTCGGGTCAAGCACCCAGGGGTCGCGCCGCCGCTGCGGCCCCGCTCAACCGCTGGTGAACCCGCTGCTGACCCCCTGCTAGGGAGCCACCGGTGAGGTCACCATGTCGTCGATCAGCCAGTCGCCGTCGACGTTCTCCATGGTCAGCGTGACCTGGTCCTTGTAGACCACCGGCTGGGAGCTGCGCCTTGTTGGTCGTGGGCCGGTTGACGAACAACAGGATCTCCACCCGGTCGCTCTCGGAACCGGACCGGACGACGCCCGAGGCGACGACCTCGACGTCCACCTTGGTCTCGGTCGACGGAGCGTTCTGCTTGATGACCTCGAAGAGCTTGTCGTACTCCGAGCGGTAGTCCGAGGTCAGGAAGGCTCGCGCCTCGGCCTGGTCGTCCTCCAGTGTCGACGCGTCATAGGACAGGACCGGTACGACGGCCCGCTCTGCGGCGCTCTGGGCGGCCCGGGTCGACTCGTCGACGGAGGTGTCGGAGGGCTGGGTCCAGAGGTAGACGACGGCCGCCACGATCAGGGCGGTCAGGACCGCCAGGCCGGCGAGCAGCCAACCGGCCGGGACCCAGCGCCGGTCCGACGGCCCGTCACCCGCCGGCCGGGTATCCGGCGGAGACCCCTTCTCGTCGGAGAGCGGGCGCCGTGGGTTCGGGCTCCTCGGCCGGCTCGGCCGCAGCGAGCTCCGCGTCGTACGCCGTCCGGCGGGCCGGGTCGAGCAGCACCTCGGCGGCCTGGTTGTAGACCCGGAACCGTCGGTCGGTCGGGTCGAGGTCGGCGATGGCGGTCTTCCACGCGGCCCGGACCTCGGTGTCGGAGGCGTCGTGGTCGACGTCGAGGAGGTCGTACCAGTTCGGGCCGCTCGGCGTGCTCACTGCTCGGCCCCCGTGATCGGCGAGAAGTCGTCGACGAGCCACTCGTCCCCGGTCTTGACCAGGGTGACCTCGATCCGGAAGGGCACCGGCTCCGCCGCCACGGGCTCCCCGTTCTTGCCGTCGGGGTAGGAGTCGGTGAACGACCCGGCCACCAGGGCGGTCGCCGAGTCGGCGTCGATGGCGGAGACGCCCGTGGCGAAGACATCGGCGACGCGCGACACCTCGGCCTGGGCCACGAGCTGCTCGGCGGTGGCCGCCTCCTTGTCGAAGGAGGTCGCGAACTTGGGCGTGATCACTTCGGTGACTCGATCCCGGTACTCCGGCATCCCGCCCTGCTCATCGAGCAGGTCGGGTCCGTAGGTGCCGGTACGCAGCATGAACTGCTCGCTCTGCGCCATCACCTGTTCGCGGTCGGCCTGCAGGTCATCGGCCTCGCCGCGCCGGTCGGCGAGGAGCCAGATCAGGGTTCCCGTGGAGGCGAGCAGGGCGACCACCAGCACGCCGAACAGGGCCAGCCGGAAGGCTGGGGACTGGATGCGGTCGCGGGGGCTGCTGCTCGTCACTCCTGGGTCTTGATCAGGGGCTGGAGGAACAGCCACTTCCACGACTCCTCTCCGAGTGTCCGAGGTGCCAAGGTACCGGGCGAGTCCAATCCGGCAGGGGTCTTGCTCCCCCACGTCAGCCGCTCCGTGCCGGGGTCGTACGACGCCACGACAGGTGCCCGGTACGCCGCGCCGGCCCGCTGCGGGGAGTGCTGGGCACCGCGGGCGTTGCTCTTGGCGGCCGGCTCCGCGCAGTGGGCGCGCATGTTCATCGGTTCGTTGCTGCCGTCGGCGGGCCTGCGCGTGTTCGTGCTCCCGTAGCCCTGCTTGCAGACGTGCGGCTCGGAGGTGAGGACCATCCCGAAGTGGGCGTCATAGAGGCCGGTGTCCGGCGACTTCGACACGACCGTGAAGCCGCCCTCCACGACGTACGGGTAGAGCACCAGGATCTGCTCGATGCCGTCGAGGTGTCGCACCACGACCTCGCCGGTGGTGACCAGGCGGTTGATGAGCTGGCCGAGGGGCACCTCGTTGTCCCCGATGAAGGTGCGCAGCTCCGTGGCGGTCGCCGACCCGCTGTCGATCACCTCGCGAAGGTCGCGGTCGGAGCCGGCCAGGGTGCCGCTGAACAGCCGCAGGTCGCGGGCGAACGTCCGGATCGCGCTGGCCGAGGCGAGCTGGCCCTTCAAGACGGTGTTGCTGTCCTCGATGAGGGCGGTGGTGACGTCGAAGTTGGCGTTTGCCTCTTCGATGAAGTCGTTGCCGGAGTCGATCATCCGCTGCAGGTCCTGACCGGTGCCTCCGAAGGCCTTGCCGAACTCGTCGATGCTCGTCGCAAGCGCCTCCTTGTCCACCGACTCCACGGTGTCGGAGATGTGGGTCAGCAGGGTCTGGGTCGGAATCGGGGTCCGGGTGTTCGCCATGGGGATCTCGGCGTGGTCGGAGAGGTAGGGCTCGGCCGCGTCGATGCCGGCGAGCAGCGCGGGATGCAGCCCGGCGGCGTGCGCGGCGTCGACCAGCTCTCCGTAGCGGTCGACCAGCTGCAGCAGCGTGTCCACCGCGGCGTGGAGGTGTGCGACGTGATCGTCCATGTCCGAGATGATCGGACAGCGGACGAAACTCCCGCAATCCCCCAGAGGGATGGCCGCGCTCACGCTGACGAGCGGGGCGGCGGTTAGATCCGGCATGCCGGAGGAGCTCGCCCGCGAGCCCGAGCCGCCGCCGCCGCTGGCTCCGGACGTCAAGCTGCGCACGCTCGATGGCGGCCGAGCGCACGTGGCTGGCGTGGTGGCGCACGGCGCTGGCCGCTGACCGCCGGCGCGCTCGCCGTCGGACGGCTCGCGCCCGAGGTGCTCAACGTGGCGCCGTGGCCGTACGTCCTGCTCGGCTGCGGGTACGCCGCCCTCGCCGCCGGCATGCTCGTGCAGGGCGCGCGCCGCCAGCGCGAGCTGGAGCGGGCGGTGGTCGCGAACGAGCACACCCCGCTCTCGTACCGCGTGGTGGCGCTGTTCACCATCGCGGCCCTGCTGGTCGCGCTGGCCACCGTGGTGCTGGTCGTCGCGCAGACCTGAGGAGGGCCGGGCGGACCCAACATGGCCGGCTCGGACGTGGCGGCTCAGCCGAGCAGCTCGCCGCGCGCGCGATCGAGCGTGCGGCGCGACGCGTCGAGATGCCGGCGCGCGTCGCCCAGCGACCGGCGCGACCTGGCCAGCAGCTCCTTGGAGCCGAGCTCGCGATCGGACGGCCGCTTCGCCTCGCGCGCCGGCTGGCCGGCCGTGACGACGGTGTCGCCGTTCCCCGTCCCGGCCGCGGCCGGGGGAGCGGATGGCCGCTGGGGTGCATCGGACATGCCGGCGATTGTACGCCGCCGCCGGGCCATCTACCCGCCCTCGCCTCGCTCCAGCGTTCCGACGCGGGCGCGAAGGTTGCGCAGGACGTTCGCATAGCTGTCGAGCCGCGCCTCGTGCCGGTCGAGCACGGCGGTCAGATCCTCGACGGATCGCTCGATCGCCGCGATCGCCTCCTGGGCATCGTCGGTCGCTTCGACGAGCAGGTTCCCGGCGGCCTCGACCCCGGCCGGTCCGGCGCTGAACTTCGTGAACCCGCGGCCCTGGAGGCCGAGCAGCACGGCCACGGACGCGAGGTAGAGCACCCCGAAGATCACCAGCCCGACCTCGGCGCGCCAGACGGCGGCGCTGTTGAGCGCCCACGCGGGCACCGGCGTCGGCGGGGCGGAGACGAGCGCCGTCGCCAGCGCGACCGTCAGCGCGACGACCAGCGCGACCGCGAAGCCGTTGCGCAACCGCACGGGCGTCAGCCGCGGCCCGCGCGCGGAGGGAGCGGCAAGCGCCGGCGGGAGGCCCGCCCAACCGGCGTCGCCGGGCAGCGGAGCGACCGGCGGCGGCGCAGGCCCACGGCGAACGGGGCCGCCTTCGGGTGACGGCGGGCCGGGCCCGGCCGGGGCCTTCCCGCGGTCCCTCGCGTGGCGGTTCGCTGGCCACGGGGGCAAGCCTATGGCCCTGAGGCAGAGCGGGCGAGGGGAATCGAACCCCCATCTTTGGCTTGGGAAGCCAACGTCTTGGCCATTGGACAACGCCCGCGGGAGCGCACGAGGATACCGATCGGCGGCGAAGGTACCCTTGAGGGGCATGCGCGCCCGCGTCTACTGGCCCGTCACCGTCGCCGCGGCGCTGCTCGTCGGGCTGCTCGCGTACGGCCTCACGACGCACCGGCACGGACACGACGCTCGACGACGCGATGGCGCGAGGGCGAGCGCGTCGATCCGCCCCGCACGGCAGCGCTGCCGGTGCTCGGCGGCGACGGCGACGGGCTCGCTCGCCGACTACAAGGGCAAGGTCGTGCTCGTCAACGTCTGGGCGTCGTGGTGCGAGCCGTGCCGCGACGAGCTGCCGCTGCGTCGAGAAGGCGCACACGATGCTGTCGGCGCGCGGCGGCACCGTGCTCGGCATCGACGTCAAGGAGAACTCGGGCGCCGCGCTCGAGGCCGTCGACGAGTTCGGGCTCACGTTCCCCAACCTGCGCGACCGCGACGGCAGCTTCGTGCGCGAGTGGGGCCAGACCGGCTACCCGGAGAACTACGTGATCGACCGCGACGGCCGGGTCGCCGCCGTCCGCCGCTTGCCGGTCACGCAGGAGTGGCTCGACGAGACGCTGCCGCCGCTGCTCGACGAGCCGGCGTGATGCGCGCGCTGCTCGCCGCGCTGCTCGCCGCTCGCGCTGCTCGGCGCCGGCCGCCGGCGCCGCCGAGCCGCGCGCCTCGCTGCCCGACATCGAGGACGAGGTCATGTGCCTGGAATGCGGGACGGCGCTGAACGTCTCCACCTCCGACGTGGCCGACCAGGAGCGCGACTTCATCGCCGAGCTGATCGCCCAGGGCATGACCAAGGAGCAGGTCAAGGCCGCGCTCGTCGCCGAGTACGGCCCGCGCGTGCTCGGCCGAGCCGGAGGACGACGGCTTCGAGCTCACCGCCTGGGTCGTGCCGATCCTCGCCGGCGCTCGCCGCGCTCGCGCTCGTGGTCGCTCGTCGCCCGGCGCTGGCGCGCGCCGCGGCCGGCGACGCGGAGCGCCGGCGCGCCGCCGGCCGCGGCGCTCGACCCCGACGACGCGCGCCGGCTCGACGCCGAGCTCGCCGCCTTCGACCGATGAGCGACGGCGTCGACACCACGGTCGATCGCCGCGTTCGCGGTCGGCTTCGTCTCGTTCATCTCGCCCTGCGTGCTGCCGCTCGTCCCCGGCTACCTGTCGGCGGTCTCGGGCGTCAGCGTCGCCGAGCTGCAGCGCGGCGAGCGCTCGCTGCTGAAGGTGCTGCTGCCGGCGATCGTCTTCTGCCTCTCGTTCACCGTCGTGTTCGTCGCGCTCGGGCATGACCGCGACCGGCCTCGGCTCGACGCTGCAGGACTCGCGCGGCACGCTCGACAAGGTCGCCGGCGTGGTGATCATCGCGCTCGGCGTGCTGTTCGTGCTCACGCCGTTCGTGCCGCAAGCTCAACCGCGAGTGGCGCCCCGACGCGCTGATCTCGCGCGCCGGCTCCGGCGGCCCGCTGATCGCCGGCGCCGCGTTCGCGTTCGCCTGGACGCCGTGCATCGGCCCGACGCTCGGCGCGATCCTCACCGCCGCCTCGACGCAGGACGACCTGGGCGACGGCGCGGTGCTGCTGCTGCTTCTACTCGCTCGGCCTGAGCGTCCCGTTCCTGCTCACCGCGCTCGCGTTCACGCGCGCGTGGGGCGCGTTCCGCTGGCTGCGCGACCGCTACGTGGCCATCACCGCCGTCTCCGGCGTCGTGCTGATCGCGATGGGCGTGCTGCTGCTCACCGGCGAGCTGACGCGGCTCAACACCGAGGCCCAGCAGGCGCTCGACTCGCTCGGGCTGAACCTGTTCGGCGAGCTCTGACGCGTCAGCAGCTTCGCCGCGGCCGCGCGGACGATCACGTGCGGCATGGGGCCCGACCTCGGGATGTTCCGCGCGCTCGATCGAGCGCTGCCCGATGGTCACCTACGCTGCGACGCGGACGAACCGGATCACCTACATCAGCCCGCAGATCGAGGAGTGGACCGGCCTGCCCGCGCGCTGCTGGACCGAGGACGCCGACGCTCTGGCACGAGATGCTGCACCCCGACGACCGCGAGCGCGTGGTCACGGCGGACTTCGGCGACGGCACGCTCGACATCGAGTACCGCATGCGCGGCCGCGACGGACGGCTGGATCTGGGTCTGGGAGCATCGAGGTCAAGGTCGCCGGGCCAGGCCGGCAGCCAGGGCATCTGCCTCGACATCACCGCGCTGCGCGAGGCGCGCGAGGCGCTGCGAGGCCGCGCAGCGCGCAGCTCGGCGCCGTCGTCAACGCCGCGCCGGTGATCCTGTTCGCCACCGACGCCGACGGCATCGATCACGCTCTCGGAGGGCAAGGCGCTCGAGAGCCTCGGGCTGCGCGCCCGGGCGAGATGGTCGGCACGTCGATCTTCGAGCCGTCACGCGGGCGATGCCGCAGGCGCGACGCGCGGCGCGCGCTCGCCGGCGAGTCGTTCGACACGCTACGGCGACGCTCGGCGAGTGCATCTTCGACTGCACGTGGCGCGCGCAGCCCGACGGCGGCGATGATCGGCATCGCGATCGACGTCACCGCGCGCCACCGCTCCGAGGAGCGGCTCGCCCACCTCGCCTACCACGACCCGCTCACCGGGCTGCCGAACCGCGCGACCGTCGAGGAGCAGCTCGGCGCGCGACCTCGCCCGCGCGCGGCGCGAGGGCGACGCCGGTCGCCGTGCTCTACATCGACCTCGACCACTTCAAGCTCGTCAACGACTCGCTCGGCCACGCCGCCGGCGACCAGGTGCTGCGTCGAGGTCGCGCGCGCGGATCCGCGGCGTGATCCGCGCCGGCGACCTGCTCGCCCGGCTCGGCGGCGACGAGTTCGTGCTCGTCTGCCCCGGCCTCGAGCCGCCGAGCCGGCGCCGAGGCCGTCGCCGCCAAGGTCCTCGCCGCGCTCGACGCGCCGCTCGCGCGTCGACGGCGCGGAGTTCCAGCTCGGCGCCTCGATCGGCATCGCGCTCGGCCCGGCGCACGGCGCCAGGCGCCGGCGAGCTGCTCAGCACGCCGACGTCGCGATGTACCAGGCCAAGCGCTCCGGGCCGCAACGCCTACGCGCTCTACCGCGCCGGCGACGAGGACCACCGCGACAAGCTCACGCTCACCGCGCGCCTGCGCCGCGCGCTCGCCGAGGACGAGTTCGTCCTGCACTACCAGCCGGTCCACGACCTCGCGACGGGCCGCCTGCGCGGCGTCGAGGCGCTCGTCCGCTGGCGACGACCCCGCCGCGGGTCTGATCGCGCCCGACGCGTTCATCCCGCACGCCGAGGAGACCGGGCTGATCACGCGCATCGGCGCCTGGGTGATCGAGGCCGCCTGCCGCCAGGCCGCGCGAGTGGGCCGCGCTCGGCTCTGCGCCGCGGGTCGCCTTCAACGCCTCGCCGCGCGAGCTGCGCGACGAGGGCTACGTCGACCGCGTCGCCGCCGCGCTCGCGCGCCACCGGCTCGCCCGGCGCAGATGATCATCGAGGTGCACGGAGTCGGCGATGACCGGCTCGGACCGCATGCTCGCCGTGCTCGACGAGCTGCACGACCTCGGCGTCCTGCTCGCGCTCGACGACTTCGGCACCGAGCACTCGTCGCTCTCGCGGCTGCGCGAGCTCCCCGTCCACGTGCTCAAGGTCGACCGCTCGTTCCTGCGCGGCGTGCCCGGCGACGCCGCAGTCGGCGCGCGATCGTGCACGCGATCGCCACGCTCGGCGGCGGCCTCGACATGCACGTCGTCGCCGAGGGCATCGAGACCGCCGCGCAGCAGGCGTTCGCCGCCGAGGCGGGCTGCCGGTACGGGCAGGGCTATCCACCTCGCGCGGCCGATGCCGGCCGCGCGAGGTCACCGCGCTCTCGCGGCTACATCGTCTCTGGCGCCGACGACGCCGAGGAGCGCCGAGCGATCGCGCGATCACGCGCTGCGTCGGCGACGCTCGGCGCGATCCGGAACGACTCCAGCGCCTCGTCGGCTCGGCGCCCACGACGCGGCAGTCGCGGTAGAAGGCGGTGAACGTCTGCGCGAGCTCGAGCGCGTAGACGGCGATCCGGTGCGGCGCGTGGCGCTCGGCGGCCTCCGCGACCTCGGCCGGGAAGGCGAGCAGCTTCTTGACCAGCTCGCGCTCGGCCGGCTCGAGCGCGAGCCCGTCGCGCGGCGCGGCGAGCGCCGCGGCCACGCGCTCCTCGCCCGCCTTGCGCAGCACCGACGCGATCCGCGCGTGCGCGTACTGGACGTAGTAGACGGGGTTCTCCGCGACTGCTCCTTGGCGAGCGTCGAGGTCGAGGTCGACGGTCGAGTCGGCCGAGCGCGAGAGCATGAAGAAGCGCGTCGGCGTCGACGCCGATCTCGTCGATCAGCTCGCTCGAGCGTGACGAAGTCGCCGCGCCGCTTGGACATCGACGCGCGCTCGCCGCCCTCGACGACGTGCACGAACTGGAGCAGCGGGACGACGAGCCGGTCGGGGTCGGCGCCCTCCGCGGCGATGATCGCCTTCAGGCGCACGACGTAGCCGTGGTGGTCGGCGCCGAGCACGTTGACGAGCCGGTCGAACCCGCGGTGCAGCTTGTCCCAGTGGTACGCGACGTCCGCGGCGAGGTAGCGTCGGCTCGCCGTTCGACTTCACGAGCGGCCGTCCTTCTCGTCGCCGGCGAGGGCGGTCGTGCGCAGCCACAGCGCGCCCTCGCTCTCGTAGGCGTGGCCGTCGCCTCCCGACTTTTCCGCGCGGTCCACGGCCTCGCCGCCCTCGTAGACGCTGCTCCAGGAACGAGTGCTCGAGTGGACGCGGTAGCGCTCCAGCGTGTCGTGGAACCCGGCCATGGCAGCGTCTCGATGCCGAACCGCGCGAAGCCGTCGACGTCCTGGCGGCGGCATCGGGGTTCCGGCTGCGATCCGCGACGAACGCCTGTAGCCGTCCGGCTGCTTGATCCGGGCGCGCGCGGGCCAGGATGGACTCGCCGAGCCGCTGGACCTGTCCTGCCACCGTCGAAGCAGCAACTGTGCTGGACCAGGCGGCTGTTCAGCCTCAGGATGCGCGCCAGCGCGTCCGCCGAAGGCCGCGTGACGGCCGCAGGCGCGGTCAGCGGCCGCTCGGGCTCCGCGGACGAAACGGACCTGGACCTCGGCGCGTCGGTGCTGGCGTCGAAACGCGTCGCTCGTGGCGAGCACCTCGTTGATCGTGGCCAGGTACCAGGCGTCCGAGAGGAACAGGTCGAGGAAGCCCGGCGCGATCTTCGACCTTGTCGACCTGGCCCGCCAGCTCGTCCTGCAGCGCCGCGCCTCAGCTCGCTCGGCGACCGCGCGCGCCGGCTCGCCGAGCGACGGGGCCAGCAGCATGGCGGCGTTGGTGGGAAGTGACCGAACCGGCCTCTCCGGCTGCTCCAGGCTCAGCCGTCGCTGGCGCCGCCGTTGCGCAGCTCGGCGGCCGCGTCGTGCAGATGGTGGTCTTGAGGTCGTCGAGAGGGAACTGGCACGCCGGTGACGATGGTACGGCTGTCGGCGAGGACCTGGCGCGCGCAGATGCTCGACTAGCAGGAACGCGCGCGAGCTGGCGCGGACGATTTGGGCCGAGTCGAGCAGCTTGCCGTCACAGCGCCAGCTCGATGCCGTCGCGCCGCCGATCACGAAGCAGACGTCGACGCGATGCCCTGCGCCGGTCGAGCCAGCGGGCGAACGCGACCGAACCGTACGTCTGCTTGCCCAGTCCAGCAGGACCAACAAGACAGTCTACGCGGTATCTGGTGCACGGCCGGGCGTCGCGCACCTCGACGACGTCGACCTTCGCGTGGCCGGAGAGCACCGCGTAGCGCGCGATGTTGTCGCGGTACGGGTGCGGAATCGCCGATGACGATAACATGCGTAGACCTTCACCGCGGAACGCTCGGCCGGGCCGATCTGCTCGATCGCCGTCGGGGTGCGTAACGAAGAGGAAGCGGGCCATCGTCGGCGGTTGGCACCGGAGATGTCGACGACGATCCGTGCTCGAAGTCGATGAACGCGGGATCGTGTGTCTAGCTCGAGCGAGAACGTATCGTCCGCCGACGTCGTGGGAGAACTTGTTGGACATGATCGTGAGCAGTGGTGTCACGATCGCCAGCGACAGAGCGCCACGGCTTGGACCGCCGCCGGCCCCAGCGGCGCGTCGCGCGGCGCGAGGCGACGGCCAGGACCGCCATGGCCCAGGTGCGAATGCGCGACGCACCGCGAGCCATACTGGCTGCGCAGGTCGTCGTAGCGCACGTGGCCGAGCTCGTGGGCCACGACCGCGTCGGTCTCGGCGCGCGAGGAAGTCCTCGACAAGCGTGTCGTAGCACGCACCCGCTGCGGCCGAGCCCGGTCACGCACGCGTTCGGCGCCGTCGTGCGGCGCGACGCATCGATGTACCTGGGCCGACGTCGACGTCGGCCTTGCGCGCCAGCCTGAGCATGCTCTCCAGCCAGTTCGCCCTCGGCACGCGTCGAAGTCGTTGAACAGCGGGTCGAGGATCACCGTCCGGCGTAGGTGGCCATGGACCCGAACGTGATCCACCACCGCGCGCCGGTATCGATCAGCGCGCGCCGAACGGCCATTCTCCGAACACCAGCACGGCGCCGCCGATCGCCGCGAACCCGTCATCGTTGCGCCTTCGCGCGGGTCGCCAGCGAGCCTGTCGAGTCCTGGTGCGGACGAGCTGATGTCCTTCGCCGCTGCGTGCCACTGAGCAGCGGCAGCGCGGCGATGCTGGTCGCGACGATATCGCCGCCGCCACGGCGTCGGCCAGCACCGCGCAGCCAGGCCAGCCGCTTGCTGGCGCGCCGCATGAGCAGGGTGAGCATGCCGAACCCCGACCGCTGTTGCGCCGACGAAGATCGACAGCGACCGGCGGCGGTCTTCGCCTTCTCGATCTGTTCGGCGAGGCTGT
>CAVZAZ010000016.1:0-91192 GCA_963773355.1 uncultured Actinomycetota bacterium
AATCCTCTCACCCTTGACGACGCGCAGCATGTTGCCCTCGTCCTCCATGCCGAAGACGACCATGGGCATCTTGTTCTCCATGCACAGGGCGAAGGCCGTGGCGTCGGCGACCTTGAGACCCCGCTGCAGCGCCTCCTGGTAGGTGATCGAGTCGAGCTTGGCGGCCCCTTCGTTGATCCGCGGGTCCGAGGCGTAGACGCCGTCCACGCCCTTCTTCCCCATGAGCACGACGTCGCACTTGGTCTCGAGCGCCCGCTGGGCCGCGACGGTGTCGGTGGAGAAGTAGGGGAGCCGGCGCGGCGCCGAAGATCACCACGCGGCCCTTCTCCATGCGCCGGATGGCGCGGCGGGGGATGTAGGGCTCGGCGACCTGACCCATGGTGATCGCGGTCCGCACCGGGTCTCGACCCCCTGCTTCTCCAGGAAGTCCTGAAGAGCGAGGCAGTTCATGACGATGCCGAGCATGCCCATGTAGTCGGCTCGCGCTCGCTCCATCCCGTGCTGCTGGAGCTCGGCGCCGCGGAAGAAGTTGCCGCCGCCCAGGACGACGGCCACCTGCACGCCCTCGCGGGCCACGGAGGCGACCTCTCGGGCGATGGTCTGCACGACGTCGGGGTCGACTCCCACCTTGCCCCCGCCGAACACCTCGCCGGAGAGCTTGAGCAGGACGCGGTGGTAAGCGGTCACACGGTTTCCCTTCGTAAGACGAAGGCCGGTCCGATGATCAGTGTCTGACTCATCGAACCGGCCTCCCGGAGTCTGTGCTGGTCGGGCTTGCCCTTCGAGACGGTCGCTGGCGACCTCCTCAGGAACCACCGTGACCCTACTAGGCACCGACCTCGAAGCGCGCGAACCGGGTCAGCGTCGCGCCGCCCTCGTCGAGGACAGCCTTGACGGACTTCTTGTGCTCGGTCACCGACGGCTGCTCGAGCAGCACGACCTCCTTGAAGAAGCCGTTGAGGCGACCCTCGGTGATCTTGGCGATCGCCTGCTCGGGCTTGCCCTCCTCGCGGGAGGTGGCCTCGGCGATCTCGCGCTCCTTGGCGACGATGTCGGCGGGGACGTCGTCACGGGTGAGGTACTGCGGGCGCATCGCGGCGATCTGCATGGCGGCTGCGCGAGCGGCCTCCGCATTGCCGTCGAACTCGACGAGCACGCCCACTGCCGGGGGCAGGTCGGCGGCACGCTTGTGCATGTAGGTCACGGTCGATCCGTCGAAGTAGGCGACCCGGCCCAGCTCGATCTTCTCCCGATGGCGATAGCGAGGCCCTCGACCACCTCGCCGACGGTCTTGCCGCCGAGCTCGCAGCTTCAGGGTCTCGGCGTCTCCGGCCCTGGCCGCATCGGCCGCCGCCGCGATCTGCTGGGCCGCGGCCACGAAGTCCTCGCCCTTGGCGACGAAGTCGGTCTCGCACTTCAGCTCGACCAGGGCACCGCCCGAGGTCGCCACAAGGCCGGCGGAGGCCTCGCGCTCCGCCCCCCGCTTGGCCGCCTTGGCGGCACCCTTGACGCGGAGCAGCTCGATGGCCTTGTCGAAGTCGCCGTCGGTCTCCTCGAGCGCCTTCTTGCAGTCCAGCATGCCGGCGCCGGTGAGCTCGCGCAGCTTCTTGATGTCGGCGGCGGTGAAGTTAGCCATGGTCAGTCCTCGGAGTGTCTCGATGGTGGATCGGGGAGTCGGCTCAGGCCGGCGACTCTGCGTTGACGAAGCCTGCTGCCTCGGCGGCCTCCGCAGTGCGGAACCAGACCTCGGCGTTGGTGCGGGAGTACCACGGGCTCGTCGGCGCGTGGAACTTCTTCGAGGTCTTGTTTCCCTTGATCTCGAAGCCGTCTGGGGCGGAGCCGTCCTCGAGCGGAGCCGCGGAGTCCGGGCCGAACTCGCCCTCGACGTCGGGAGCTTCGCCAGCCTCAGCGGACGGAGCCTCGCGGGTCGTGGTCTCGCTGTCCTCGGCCGGAGCCTCAGCAGCCGGAGCCTCAGCAGCCGGAGCCTCAGCAGCCGGAGCCTCAGCAGCCGGAGCCTCAGGGGCGACGGGGGCCGGAGCCACGGGGGCCGCGGCTTCGGACGCGGCACCGGTTGCCTCGGAGGCCGGTGCTTCGGTCGTCGCGGGGTCGCCACCGGTGGCCTCGACGGCGGCCTTCTCCGCGTCGCCACCGAGCAGCTCGCGCTCCCACTCGGCCAACGGCTCCTCGGCACCGACCTGGGCACCGTCGGTGCCGGTCTTCGCGCCGGAGCGGGCGATCAGTCCCTCGGCCACGGCATCTGCGACCACGCGGGTGAGCAAGCCGACCGCCCGGATCGCGTCGTCGTTGCCGGGGATCGGGAAGTCGACCTCGTCGGGGTCACAGTTGGTGTCCAGGATGCCGATGATCGGGATCCGGAGCTTGCGCGCCTCCTCGACGGCCAGGTGCTCCTTCTTGGTGTCGACCACCCACACGGCAGCCGGCGTACGGCTCATCTCACGGATCCCAGCGAGGGTCTTCTCCAGCTTGTCGCGCTCGCGCTTCATCTGGAGGAGTTCCTTCTTGGTCCGGCCGGAGCCGGCGACGTTGTCGAAGTCGATCTCGTCGAGCTCCTTGAGCCGGTTGATCCGCTGGTTGACCGTCGAGAAGTTGGTGAGCATGCCGCCCAGCCAGCGCTGGTTGACGTAGGGCATGCCGACGCGGGTTGCCTGCTCGGCGATCGCCTCCTGCGCCTGCTTCTTGGTGCCGACGAACATCACGGTGCCGCCCTTGGCGACGGTCTCCTTGATGAAGGCGTAGGAGCGGTCGATGTAGGCCAGCGACTGCTGCAGGTCGATGATGTAGATGCCGTTGCGCTCGGTCATGATGAAGCGCTTCATCTTCGGGTTCCAGCGACGGGTCTGGTGCCCGAAGTGGACGCCGCTCTCGAGAAGCTGGCGCATGGTCACGACTGCCATGAAATCTGTCTCCTGTTGTGGAACCGCGCCCGTTCGCGCCCGCCCTTGAAGCAGGACGGGCCGGGAGCTGAGCTCCGGTTGTTTTCAGTTGCCGCAGCCGGCGGGTGCCGACTGCCCTGACGCCTACGCGCGATCCCGACCCGATCGGAAGATCGGGACCGAGGATCGTCGCCCACGGGTGGTCGGAGCCCGGAGAGGGCACCGTCGCGGTCTGCAAGCGTGCGAAGTCAGTCCCTACGTTGTCCATACGGACTGCTGTGCGCAGCGTAGTCGACCCGCGGTGAGTCCCGCCAATCGTGACCCCCGGCCCACCAGTCGCGCACAGCGCCCACCGAGACCCTCGTACTCCCCAGCCCCGCGGTCACCACCGGGCAGGCATCCCCGGAGCGGGCATGGTCGGCACATGTCGCAGTCCACCGCCGCCCTGACCCGGCTCTCCGGGCTCGTGCTGGTCGTCGTCCTGAGCGTGGTGTCGAGTCCCGGATCGGCGCCCGCGCTCGGCACACCCGGAGAGCCGGATCCGGTCGGCGTGTGGCCGCTGCCGCTGAGCAACCGGAGGTTGGCGAGGGGTTCGACCCTCCGTCCGACCCCTGGGGCGCAGGTCACCGCGGCGTGGACCTGCTGGGCACGTCCGGTCAGGCTGGTCCGACTGCATTGCCCGGCGCAGGTGACGTTTGCGGGGATTGCTCGCCGGCCGCGGCGTGGTGGTCGTGAGCCACGGCGACACCCGCAGACGAACGACGAGCCCGTGACCGCGTCCGTCGGAGTCGGCGAGGGTCGTCGGCGCGGTGATCGCATCGGACGTCTCGAGCCGGTCTGGGCTTCGACTGCTTCTCCGCGGAGTTGTCTGCACTGGGGATGGCTGCGCGGCGACACCTACCTCGACCCACTGGACCTGGTCGGCGGCGGACCGGTGCGGCTGTTGCCGCTGTGGCGCGACGACCCGGTGACCCGGGCGACGCCCCGCAGGTTCCGGCTGCCCGGCAGCCGCCGGCGCCGTGACGCCGACTGGCAGCCGTTGTCGATGTGGTGATGGCCCTCACTGGGTCTCGACACGAACCGGTCGCGTCTTCGCTACGCGCGGGGGTGGGCCTGTCGATAGGCCTTCCGTAGCCGATCTGTCGTGACGTGTGTGTAGAGCTGCGTCGTCGCCAGCGAACTGTGGCCCAGCAGCTCCTGGACCGACCGAAGGTCTGCCCCACCCTCGAGAAGGTGCGTGGCCGCGGTATGCCGGAGCCCGTGTGGCCCGATATCCGGAGCGCCAGGCACTTCCGCGATCCGCCGGTGCACCAGGGTGCGCACCGCAGCGCTGGTCGATCCGCCTGCCTCTGGACCCGAGGAAGAGCGCTGCGCCCGCCGCGTCGACCCGGAGCTGCGGACGCCCGCCCGCCAAGTACCGGTCGATTGCCCGCGCCGCGGGACCGCCGAACGGTACCGACCGCTCCTTGCGTCCCTTGCCGAAGACCCGGACCACGTTCCGGTCCCGGTCGACGTCGTCGACGTCGAGCCCGACCAGCTCCCCGACCCGGATCCCGCTGGCGTAGAGCAGCTCCAGCATGGCCACGTCGCGAAGGCCGATCGGGCTGCCGTCGTCGGCAATGGCGGCAGCTGCCTGGATCAGGTCGCGGGCCTCGTCCGCGCGCAGGATCGGCGGCAAGAACTTGTGCGCCTTCGGTGACCCCAGGCTGGCTCCCGGATCATGGGCGCTGCGGCCGGTACGTGCGAGCCAGGCCGTGAACACCCGCGCCGCGGTCGCTCGGCGAGCCATCGTGGCGCGGGACTTGCCGGTCGTCTGCAGCCTGGCCAACCAGCTCCTCAGGGCGCGCAGATCGAGCGTCGTGACATCGTCGTGGCCCAGGCGTCGGGCGTGCTCCAGCATGCCGGACACGTCCGCCATGTAGGCCCGGACGGTGTGCGCCGCGAGGTCGCGCTCGGAGACCAGATGGCGCTCGTACTCGCCGAGCACCCGCACCATGCCCTCGGGCAGGGTGGTCTCCTCAGCGATCTCCTCGGCCATGGGCCGAGTCTAGATTCGCCTGGGGTCGTTCCCGGGGATCACTGTCGGGCCGCCGGGGTGAGTCGCCAGCCCGCCTCGGACTCCACGACGAGCCCGAGACCGCTCAACCTGGTCAGCGCCGAGCGAACCTCCATCAACCCGATCCCGGCGGTGCGGGCGATGGAATCCGACCGGGTGCTCGAGACGGCGGGAACGGCGTCCAGGACCTGCTGGTGCCGCAGGGACAGCCGGTCGCGGGAGCGCTGCGGACCACGGGGTGGCTCGACGAGGTGGTCGCCGGCAGCCCCCACCAGCTCCAACACTTCGGCACCCGTCGTCACCAGCGTTGCCGCCCCGGTGCGGATCAGCTGGTGCACGCCCTGCGACGGAGCGCTGGTGACCGGACCCGGCACGCCCATCAGGGGGCGGTGCAGCTTGGTGGCCCAGTTGGCGGTGTTGAGCGCTCCACTACGGACAGCGGCCTCGACGACCACCGTGCCCCGGGTGAGCGCCGCGATCAGGCGGTTGCGGGAGAGGAACCGCAGCCGGGTCGGGGCGCAGCCAGGTGGGAGCTCGGACACGACGGCCCCCTCGGTGGCGAGGTGGTCCAGCAGACTCTTGTGTGCTGTCGGATAGGCCCGGTCGACCCCGCAGGCCAGCACGGCGACGCTCCGCCCGCGGACCGCCAAGGCACCTCGGTGGGCGGCCTGGTCGATCCCGAACGCGGCTCCCGAGACCACGCAGAGGCCGGCGCGCGCGGTCACCGCGGCCAGCTCGGCCGCGACGTCCGCGCCGTACGACGTCGCGGAGCGCGAGCCCACGACGGCGACGGACTCGGTCATGTCACAAAGCCGCAGCGGTCCCTTCGCCCAGAGGCCAAGCGGAGGTCCCCCGCGATCCTGGATGGTCTCGGCGGACGCGAGCTGGTCGACCTGGTGCGGCCATTCGTCGTCAGCCGGGATGACGTAGCGGATGCCGAGCCGCCTGGCCTGGGCGAGGTCACGGCGCGGGTCCATCGCCTCGAGCCGGGCCGCGACGTCGGTGAGCATCCCGCCGACGTCCCGTTCGGCGGCGAGCGCGGCGTGCAGGTCGACCGCGCCCAGCTCGGCCACCAGGTGGGTCAGCCGCGGGTCGCCGGGCTCGCCGAGTCGGCCCAGGGCGACTCGGGCCAGGCGTTCGTCATCGTGGTCGGCCGGGTTCATCCGGCGCGCCCGGCGAGGGAGGCGAGGAGCAGCGGCTCACCCGTACGCAGACGCAGGGCGGTGTCCACGTCGACCGGATCCGGCCGGTCGGTCTCACGCAGGTCGGCGATGGTCCAGGCCAGCCGGTGCACCCGTGTGGCGCCACGTCGGCTGAGCTGCCCGGCGTAGATCCGGTCGTCGACCAGGCGTTGCCCGTCGTCGGGCAACGGCCAGGTCTCGCGAAGCAGCGGGCCCGGCGCCTGCCCGTTCAGCCGCCAGCTCCTGTCGGCGAACCGGGCCTCCTGCCGGACCCGGGCACGCTCCACTCGGGCGCGGACGTCGGCGGTGGACTCCGGCTTCGACCAGGGGTCGCGTCCCTCGTGAGGTCGGAGCGGCACGATGTGGCGGAGGATGTCGATCCGGTCCGCGAGCGGGCCGGTGATCTTGCGACGGTAGTCGCGGCGACTGACCTCCCGGCAGGTGCAGCGGTTCTCCCGGGCGTCGGGGTGGTAGTCGCCACATGGGCACGGATTTGCAGCCATAACGACGATCCCACGGGCCGGGAAGGTGGCCGAGTCGTCGCCGCGCGCGATGGTCACCTCACCGCTCTCCAGGGGTTGCCGCAGCGACTCGATGAGGTCGGAGCGGAAGAGCGGAAACTCGTCCAGGAACAGGACGCCGCAGTGGGTGCGGCTGATGTCTCCCGGCCGGACCCGACCGGTGCCACCGCCGAGCAGGCTGGCCTTGCTGGCGTCGTGGTGGGGTGCGAAGAACGGCGGGCGCCTGATCAGTTCGTCGCCCGGCTCGAGCGCGCCCGCGAGGGAGTGGATGGCCGTGATCTCCAGCGCCTCCTGGGTCGTGAGGTCGGGCAGGATTCCGGGGATCCGCTCGGCGAGGGTGGTCTTCCCGGCCCCCTTCGGCCCGGACAGCAGCAGGTGGTGTCCACCCGCGGCGGCGACCTCGACGGCGTAGCGGGCGTCACCCATGCCGAGCAGGTCGGACAGGTCCACCTCGTCCATGCGTTCCTGGCCGCGCCAGGACAACAACCGGGTGCCGGACATCGGCGCCACCGGGGCTGCCTCCGGCACCTCCTCCCCTCTCAGCTCGGCCACGATCTGCCCGAGCGACCGCATGCCCAGCACCGTCATCCCCGGAACCATGGACGCCTCGCGGGCCTGCGGCTCGGGCACGAAGACGCGCCGGATCCCGCGGGCCGAGGCCGCCAGCACCATCGGCAGCACGCCGGGCACCGAGCGCAGGCCGCCGCTCAGGGTGAGCTCCCCGATGAAGACGCTCTGTGTGAGGGCCGCCTTGGGTACCACGCCGGCTGCCCCGAGCACCGCGACCGCCATGGCCAGGTCGAAGTGGGTGCCGCTCTTGGCCAGGTCGGCCGGTGAGAGCAGGATCGTGACCCGACGGGTGGAGGGCCAGTCCAGCTTGGTGTTGACGATGGCCATCTTGCACCGGTCCCGGGCCTCGTTGAGGGAGACGTCTGGCCGTCCGACGACGGTGGTTCCGACGATGCCCTGCGAGATGTCGGCCTGGACGTCGATCAGGTGGCCCAGGGCACCCTGAAGCGAGATCGTGTGGGTCGTCGCGAACGGCATCAGCCGATCCCCCGGACGTGGTCGAGCGTCGAAGGGCCGCGTCGCGGCCGGATGATCGCGACCAGGTCGATCCGCACGTCGCGGGGGTGGACCTCATGCTCGGCCAGCCAGTGTGCCGCGAGCCGGCGCAACCGGTTGACCTTGGCCTCGGTGACCGCCTCGTGCGGCGTCCCGCAACCGAGACCGCGCCGGGTCTTCACCTCACAGACCACCAGGACGTCACCGTCGCGCAGCACGAGATCGATCTCGCCGTCCGGACAGCGCCAGTTGCGGTCGAGCAGGACCATCCCCTGCTCCACCAGGTGCCGCGCCGCCAAGGACTCGCCATACGTCCCCAGTGCCTGTCGCATCGCCGCAGTCGAACCCGTCATCCGTCGACCTCCTCACCGCCAGCGTGGCGGCAAGCGTGGACGGACGCGGCGGCGCCGGACGAGGGCTGTGAGGAGTGGTGCCGCGAGCGCGACTGTGGACCGTTGGTGGGCCGACGGCCTATTCGATCAGCCTGACTGGATCGCCCTCGATGGTGGCGTCCCAGGTGGTGATGTCGTTCACCGAGCCACCAGGCAGGGAGACCTCGACCTTGTACCAACAGCCGCCGAGCGAGGCGTAGTTGCAGTCGTAGTCGCTGGGAATCGGGATGGAGAGAGTCTCCAGCTTTCCGTTGTTGTACGACGAGTGGATCGGAGCCGTGCAGTCGTTGTAGATCGTCTGCGCGCCTGCCTGGCCTCCCGACGCGATGCAGCCATTCGGGAACGGAGTCGTCAGGATGCTGCCCGTCGCATCGTCTGGCCGGATCACCTTCACATGGCCGGATTGGCCGGCGGCGTCGGCCACGTCGAAGAAGCTGAAGGTGATGTACTGCCCCGCGGCGCCCGGGAGCACCCGGATCAGGTTGAACTCGCTCTCTGCGGAAGGCGCGTTGGCGAAGATCGGCATCCGGTCGTACCCCGAGACGGCGACCTGGGTCTCGAGCCCCGGGTTGGTCACGGCGCGGATGGCGAACGAGTTGACCCCACCCCCGACGTCCGTGTTGCCGGTGGCCGCTGCTGCGGCGGCGTTCCCCGAGTAGATGATCTGCGGCCGGCTGTTCGTGTTCGGCTCGGCGGTACCTGCCGCGGTCACGTTGGTGCGGACCTGGAGGTAGTAGTCACCGGACCTGGTCGGGGTGAACGTGCAGAGCGGCGTCCAGTTGTGGAACACCCGGGCCAGGTGCTCGTTGTAGCTGGCGTTGCCCGACCTGAGCGAGTTGTTGGTCGGTGTGGTCGTGGTGCCCTTGTACTGCTTGATGCAGCCGCTGACCACCGCTCCCTGCATCGGGTCGAGCGAGTCGTGCTGTTCCCGCACCACGAATGACGTGGTCATCGCGGTGCCATGCAGGAAGTCGCCGCTGCAGAACGGCGCACCGGTCGCGGACGCCGACGTGCTGGAAGTCGAGTAGCGGGTCTTTGCGTCGGTGGTGACGTACGGGTTCATGTTGTTCGAGGTGATGCTGCCCGACGACGGCAGGTCGCCACAGGTCTGCCCCGTGGTGACGTACGCGGGGTCGTAGAGCTGCAGCTTGATCGGCTGGTTCACGGCACTGGGCTCGACCCGGATCACCCAGAAGTACCCGTCCGGCCGAAACTCCGAGTTGACACCGCCCGAGCACTGATAGGTACTCGCGCTCAGGCACCTGATGTTCCCGTACCGGTCGCCGTTGGCCTTGTCGGTCTGGGGCCCTTCCACCGTGGCCCAGAACTGTGGCCGTGACTCGCAGTTGGGGAAGCGCTGGCCCAGGGGAGGCAGTGCGGTGCCGGCTGGGGTCGCCGGCGGATACGCGGCTGGTGGAACCGCGGCGGGCGGCACGGCCGGCGTTCCCGAGGTCGGCTCGTTCCCGAACGTGTTGCACGGGCTGCCCATCGGCGCTGACCCCTTGAAGTCGGCCACCGCGGATCGGGTGATCTTGGCCGAGGACACACCGATCATCTGACCGAACTGGTTCTCGATCGTCGTCGAGACCGTGACCTTGAGCTGGCTGGCCAGGGTGCCCTTGGTGACAGTCACCGAGACGTCGGCGGCGGCGTCGTCGTACCCGTTCCGCTTGGAGACCTCTTTGGCCTTGGCGGTCGCGTTCACCATGTCGTTCGGCAGGTACGGCACCCCCGCGAGTGCAGCGGCGTCGGCCGCCCTCTGCACCCGCTGGATCTCGACGTACCAGCGGGCTGTGTCCACCCCGAACGCGGCGCAGCCGAGGAACACTCCGCTGGCCATCAGAGCGACCACGAGGAAAGCGGCGAAGCCTTGCTCGTTCCGCTGGCGCCAACGCTGCCTCATGAAACCGTTGCCTTGCAGGTGGCCGGCGGCTTGGGCTCGAACTCCATCACCGCGTGGTCGTCGAGGGTGAAGGTGTCGAAGAAGAAGCCCGTTGCCGGGTCGTGGCTGGCGTTGAGGTAGACGCCCACGCGGTCGAGGTCCTCCGCCGGCACGCCGGCCTTCCCAGGGAAGCACGCGCTGATCGACTTGTAGTCCCACGCGCCCCCCGCGTAGCGGAACTCGTTGAGGGCGTCGCGCCACGTGAACCGAACGCACTTGGGGACACCCGTACAGCTGGTGGGCATGGTGGTGATGCCGTTGGCGCCCGGGTAGCCCATGTCGTTCGCCTGGTAGACGAGGATGTAGTTGATCGAGTCCTCGGGCATCGCCGAGCCCGCGCGCTGAATGGCATCTGCGGCCTCCTGGGCGAGGGCCGGCGTGCTGGTCGGCGCGCACGGCGGGGCGTCGGGGTCGGCCTGGTCGCACGTGCCGCTGGTCAGGCCGGCCGACGGTCCCGTGGCCGCGATCCGAACCCCGACCCGGGTGTCCGACGCCACGACCGTGTAGTCGCGCAGCAGGAAGGAGAAGTCGATGATCCCGAACACGAGAGCGGCCAGCAGCGGCGTCACGAGCGCAGCCTCGATGGCCACCGCTCCGCGTTCTCCGCGGCTACGGCGAATGCGACCAAGCAGGCGCATGTCGCCCTCCCCTCCGATGGTTGCCCGGGTGGCACCACCGGACGCGAAAATGCTAGGGGTCAGACGCGTGCTTGTCCGACGATCGGGGAAACCCGTCCCCGACCTGACTAGGCCAGCGTGGATCAGTCCTTCGGCGGGTCGATGTCCGCGGGGCTGAGTTCTTCGACGTTGACGTCCTTGAAGGTCAACACCTTGACGTTCTTGGCGAACCTGGCCGGCCGGTACATGTCCCACACCCAGGCGTCGGTCATCGAGACCTCGAAGAACACGTCACCGGCCTCGGTGCGGACCTTCACGTCGACCTGGTTGCAGAGGTAGAAGCGCCGGTCGGTCTCGACGACGTACTTGAAGATGCCGACGACGTCGCGGTACTCCCGATAGAGGGTGAGCTCCATCTCCGTCTCGTACTTCTCGAGATCCTCGGCGCTCATGTGATCTCCTCTGGCACGACGACGGGCTCCTCATTCTGCACGTCGGGGAGCGGTTCGAGCCCCGCGGCCCGCCGGACGTTGACGAACCTCCATCGGTGCAAGGGCGAGGGGCCGTGCTCGGTGAGCGCCGCTGAGTGCACGTCGGTGACGTAGCCCTTGTGCGTCTTGAAGTCGTACGACGGGAAGTCGGCGTCCAACCCCACCATGATCCGGTCCCGGGTCACCTTCGCCAGCACCGACGCCGCGGCGATGCAGGCGGCCACCCGGTCCCCCTTCCACACGGCCAGCCCCGGCACGCCCAGCCCGTCCACGGGGAACCCGTCGGTGAGGACGTAGGCCGGCGGAGCTCGAGCAGGGCGACCGCGCGCCGCAGCGCCTCGACGTTGGCCACGTGCATCCCCAGTCGGTCGCACTCCTCGTTGTCGATGACCACGACCGACCAGGCGAGCGCCCGCTTCACCACCTGGGCGTAGACGCGATCGCGGGCCTTCTCGGTGAGCAGCTTGGAGTCGGCCAGGCCGGGGACGATGCCCACCTTGCCCGGGGGCAGGATCGCCGCACCCGCCACGAGAGGACCCGCGCACGCTCCGCGGCCGGCCTCGTCGACGCCGGCGATCGGCTCGATCCCGGCCCGGCGCAGGGCCCGCTCGTAGCCGTACAGACCGGCGTCACGGCGTACCGTCGAACCTCGGGGCAGGGCGCTCACTGCTCGTTCACCAGGAACTCACGCGGTGTCGGGCACGTCCGCGAAGGTGTCGGGACGATGGACCCACTGGAAGTGGTCGGCCGGCCAGAGCAGGACGAAGACCTTGCCGACGACCAGGTCGACCGGCACGAACGGGTTGTCGGAGCACTCGGTCTGCTCGTCGGTGCAGAGGTGGACCGTCGAGTCCGCGGAGTGGTTGCGGTTGTCACCCATCACGAAGATGTGGCCCTCCGGCACCGGCCCGGCCGACCAGTTGCACTCCTTGGTGGGCATCGGTCCGCGGCAGGGGACGCCCGCCTCGTTCTTCACGTAGGCGTTCTCGTTGAGTGGCGTTCCGTTGACGGAGATCCGCCCCCGCTTGTCGCAGCACTCGATGACATCGCCCTCGACGCCGATCACCCGCTTCACCAGGTGGCCGCCCTCGGGGTACAGCCCGACCTTGGCCATCACCTTGGCGACGGGATTCGAGGGGCCTGCGGACTCAGTGGCATTGAGCCACCCGCCGGGGTCCTTGAAGACGACGACGTCGCCGCGCTCGGGTGAGTCGCCGAACCAGTACGACATCTTCTGCACCAGGATCCGGTCGTTCTGCACCAGCCCTGGCTCCATCGACTCCGACGGGATGTAGAAGGCCTGGACGAACAGCGCCTTGATGACGACCGCCAGCAGCAGCGCCACGCCGAGCAGGAGGATCGTCTCCTGCCACAGCGGCAGGTGCTTCTTCTTCTGCTTCTTCGTCTTCTCGGCGGCGTGCGAGGGCCGCGAGTCGGACTCGTCGTTCACGACGGTTGTCGACTGATCGCGGTCGTCGGGGGTCACGCGGGAAGCGTAACGAGCGGTTGGCTGAGAACCCGGATCAGGGCGTCTCCCGCCGCTCCTTGATCTTGGCCGCCTTGCCGCGGAGGTTGCGCAGGTAGTAGAGCTTCGCCCGGCGTACGTCGCCCCGGGTGACGATCTCGATCTGCTCGAAGATCGGGGAGTGCAGCGGGAAGGTGCGCTCGACGCCGACTCCGAAAGAGACCTTGCGGACCGTGAACGTGCGGCCAACGCCGGAGCCGTGCAGGCGGATGACGACGCCCTGGAAGATCTGAACGCGGGAACGGGTGCCTTCGACGACCTTGACGTGGACCTTGACGGTGTCGCCGGCGCGGAAGTCGGGGACGTCGTCGCGCTTCATCGAGTTGCCGAGGTCGGCAATGAGGTTGGTCATGTCTCTCCTCGCGAGTGCCACAGGTCAGCCGCGGTTTTCGGAACCGTTCAGTTGTGGGCACAGTGCTGGTGGCCGGCGGCGTCATGTTCCCCCTGTGGCAGGAACCGACGCGGATCGCTCACCCGGACGGGTCCGTCGAGAAGATCCTTGTTTGGCCGACTGGCCGAGTGGCAAGTCTGCCACAGGGCCGACGCACGCCGGAAATCGTGATGACCCGGGGCCGTCACCGACGCTTGGTCATCACCACGACGTCCGGATGATCCGGACGGGTCCCCCGCGTCGTGTAGCCGGCACGCCGGTACAGCCGCTGGTTCTCGCGCTTGTCGGCATCGGTGAACAGCCGGTACGTCGTCACTGTCCCGGGCGCCGCGCGCTCGGCGTGCTCCAGCAGGAACCGGCCCAACCCACGTCCGCGCAGGTCGGGGGCCACCATCAGCAGCCCGATGTGCCAGACCGTGCCGTCCTCGAGCAACCGGCAGCCGACCATGCCGACCAGTCGTCCCCCGGCACGCATCACGAACGACGTCGCCTCGAGGACGTCCGCGGTGAGCACGTCGAGCGGTTCGCGCAGCCGTGGGTCGAAGCAGGCCCATTGCAACGTCTGGATCTCGCCGAGATCGCCGCGCACCGCCAGGGCGACCTCGGTGTCGCCCGGCCCAGCGGTCGCGCTGGCGTGGGCGAGGTCGGGGCGACGCTCCACGGTCCGGCGGACCGCCGCGGCGTGTCGCCACGCTGCGATGGCAGCGTGGTCGCCCGACAGCAGGACGTCCGGGACGTCGCGACCGCGCCAGGACGCGGGCTTGGTGTAGACGGGGTACTCGAGCAGCCCGTCCTCGTGCGACTCCTCGAGCAACGACGCCGGGTTGCCCATGAAGCCGGGGAGCAGGCGGGCGACCGTCTCGATGATCACCAACGCGGCCACCTCCCCGCCGTTGAGCACGTAGTCCCCGATGGAGATCTCGCGGACCTCGGCGCGCCCGGCCGCGTCGTCGAGCACCCGCTGGTCGATGCCTTCGTAGCGGCCGCAGGCGAACACCAGATGCGCGTGACCGGCCAGCTCGCCGGCCGTGGCCTGGGTGAACGGAGTCCCGGCGGGGGTGGGTACGACCAGTGTCGCGCCCGGCGTGAGGAGCTCGTCGAGGGCCGCGCCCCATGGCTCCGGTTTCATGACCATCCCGGCTCCGCCGCCGTACGGCGTGTCGTCGACGGTGCGGTGGCGGTCCCGGGTCCACCGCCGCAGGTCATGCACCCCGATGTCGAGCAACCCCTTGTCGCGCGCCTTGCCCGCGAGGGACAGCCCGAGTGGGGCGAGGTAGTCGGGAAAGATCGAGACGACGTCGATCCTCACGGGTCGAACCTCATTCGTCCTCCAGCGGGGTGACCAGGCCCGGCCGGTCGGCGATGACCACCCGCCCGGCCGTCAGGTCGACTTCGGGGACCAGCGCCTTCACGAACGGCACCAGCGTGTCCCGCCCGTCCGGCGTGCGCACGGCGAGCAGGTCCTGGGCGCCGCCGCTGAGCAGCCGGGTCACCTCACCGAGGTGGCTGCCGGCTTCGTCGACGGCCGCCAGGCCCACCAGCTGGTGGGCGTAGAACTCGTCTGGATCGTCGGGAGCGAGGTTCGCATCGATGGTCGCGAAGAGCAGGATCCCCCGGGCGGCCTCCGCGGCGTCGCGGTCCGGCAGCTCCTCGAAGCGCACCAGGAGCAGGCTCTGGTGCCACCGTGAGGCGGCCACCGTCACCTCGGCGAGACCCGAGGCCGAGCCCTGCGGCGGCTGGGAGCGCAGGACGGCGCCCGTCCGGAACCGGCGCTCGGGCTCGTCGGTGCGGACCTCGACAGTCACCTCGCCGCGGAGGCCGTGCGGCCGACCGATCCGGCCGACCACCACCTCGATGGTGTCCTCGCCACTGGTCGAGCCTGTCGAGACCACGATGTCCGTCCTCGCGTTGCTTGGGCTGTGAATGCCGAATGGGTGTCGTCCCGAAGGACGACACCCATTCAAGCGTGGTTGCCTCGACCAGCTCGACACGACGCTCGACAGGCTCGACCAACGAGGGTTCTAGCGTCCCCGGTCGACGTCCACGAAGTCGATCCGGGCTCCGCCCCGGCCGGCCAGCGCGGAGATCACCGTGCGGAACGCCGTAGCCGTGCGGCCACCGCGACCGATCACCTTCCCGAGGTCGTCGGGGTGGACCCGCACCTCAAGGATCGAACCGCGTCGCAGCTGCTTGTCCCGGACGGTCACGTCCTCGGGGTGGTCGACGACCCCGCGGACCAGGTGCTCGAGCGCTTCGGCAAGCATGGCGGTCAGGACTCGGCCTTCTCGGGAGCCCCGGTGCCCTCTTCCTTGACCTCGGCGGCCTCGGCCTCAGCCGCTGCGCCCTCCGGCGTCTCGGACGCGGGCACCTCGGCGGGGGCGGGGGCCTCGGCCTTGGCCGGCTCCTCGGCCTTGGCCGGCTCCTCAGCCTTGGCCGGCTCCTCAGCCTTGGCCGGCTCCTCAGCCTTGGCCGGCTCCTCAGCCTTGGCCGGCTCCTCAGCCTTGGCCGGCTCCTCAGCCTTGGCCGGCTCCTCAGCCTTCGCGGGCTCCTCAGCCTTGGCGGCCTTCTTGGCGGCGGAGTTCTTGGTCACCGCGTCGCCCCTTGGCTCTCGCGAGGCCTCCTTGAGGGCCTCGTTGAAGAGCTCGATCTTGTCGCGCTTCGGCTCGGCGACCTTGAGGGTTCCCTCGGTGCCCGGCTCGTCCTTGAACTTCTGCCAGTCGCCGGTGATCTTCAGGATCGCGGCGACCGCGTCGCTGGGCTGGGCGCCGACGCTCAGCCAGTACTGCGCCCGGTCCGAGACGACGTCGATGTACGACGGGTCCTCCTTGGGGTGGTACTTGCCGATCTCCTCGAGCACCTTGCCGTCGCGCTTCTTGCGTGAGTCGACGACGACGATGCGGTACTGCGGAACCCGGACCTTGCCCAGGCGCTTCAAACGGATCTTGACGGCCACGTCTGTGGTGTCTCCTCGAAAGTTGTTGTGGGTGAGGCACCGCTTCTCCGGGTGGGGACCGGGTCGGCTGCCTCGGTGGGCTCTGCGGCTTGCGGATGAGAGGGTCCGGAAGCGCAGGACTCAGTGCGGCATTCTGCCAGACGGGCCCGGCGCGACCGAAATCGCCCGCGCGGGACTGGTTCGGGCCGCGCGCCCGTGGGCATGCTCCGGTCATGAGCCAGCCGCCGTACCCGCCTCAATACCCCCAGCAGCCGCCGTACGGCGCACCTCCCCCACGCCGTAAGCGCCCTCGGGTGATCTGGTTCTTCGTGGCCGGTGGGATGCTGCTGCTGGCGCTGGTCGTCTTCCTTGCTGCCCTGTTCCTGGTGCTGCGACCCCTCACCCAGGAGGATGCCGTGTTCACCGCTGACGACAGCCCCTATCAGGTGGATCTCCCGGCGGACAGCGAGCGGACCCTCTTCACGATCGACGGCTTCCCGGTCGACTGCTCCGCGACCGACGGCCGCGACCAGCAGATCGAGTTCCGAAGGGTGACCGGTGAGTTCACCTACAACGAATGGACCGCGCTGTACCGCTTCGACACCGGCGACGGCAACGTGACGTTCGACTGCGCGGAGTCGCCCCCCGGCATGGAGATCCGGATCGGCCAGACCCCCAGCACCGGTGGTTTCGTCGGCGGCCTCCTCGTCGGGATCATCGTGCCGATGATCCTGGGCCTGGCGGGCGTCGTGATGCTGATCGTGGTGGGAGTGCTGTTCGCGACCGGAGAGCCCCGGAAGGGCCCCTCTCCGGTCTAGGCGGTGCGCGCCGACTTGCGTGCGCGATAGGCGCGGGTCTTGATCTTGTTGCCGCAGCCGTACTCGCACCAGTTCCGGGACCTGTTCTTCGAGTGGTCGAAGTAGGCCCACTCGCATTCGTCGTAGGCGCAGATCTTCAGGCGCCACCAGATCCCGTCACCGGCGGCCTGATGGGCAGCCAGGCCGATCTTCGCGAGTGCGCCGCGCACGCCGGGGGCGGTAGCGCGCACGCCGGCGCCTCCGCCACCCCAGTCGAGGCCGACGGGAAGCTCCGCCAGAGCCTGGGCCAAGGCGGGCTGGGGCTCGGCGGTCGCGTCGTGGTTCAGCTCCAGGGCGCGGCGCAGTCCCGCCCGCAGCCGGAGTGCCAGGTCCAGGTCGTCGGCGGTTGCCCGGGCGGGGCGATCCAGCAACCCTTCGGCGACCAGGTAGCGGGACAGCTCGCTGGGCCTCGTCAGGTCATCGGCCCCGGTCTCGTGGTCGGTGGTGTTCACGAAGTCCCGGACGATCGCGATGGCGGTCGGCACGTCTGGCCGGGGCAGGTCGACGGTGCGCATCGGACTCCTCGGCAGCGGGACTGGGCGACACCAGTATAACCGGTTTACTGGTTGCCAAACGTCCGACACCGGTATAATCTTTTGAGTGGTGTCGCACCTGCGCACCGACCGACCGAGGAGGTCGAGGAGCATGCACTTCGTGGGATATGTCTTCGAACAGCTGTGGAGCGACAACGAGGACGCTCGCGCCCCCCGCAGGCGGCGGGACCGGGCCGTGCAAACCACGGGAGAGGGCCGTCCGCGTCACCGGAGTCAGACGCCGGCAGGGAACTCCGGGCAGGTACGCCGGTAGGGCTCACCATCCATGTAGGTGGCCCACTCCGTCCGGGTCATGTTGCGCCCGGCGAGGGCGCAGGCTCGCTGCGCGAGCTCCGCCGGGTCAAGCGTCCAGGCGAAGACTCCGCTCTCGTCGTTCACCGCGATCGTGGCCCCGTCAGGGTTCAGCCACCCTTCCACCATCCCGTCGGGAGCCGCGACGTCGAACTCGCCGAGACGCGCCCTCGTCACCACGTCGTACAGATGCACGGTCTGGTCGCCTGTCGTGACGACAAGCAGGTCCCCAGCGTCGTCGAACTGCAGCGACGAGGGGCCGCCCCGTGACCCGGGGAAGCTCGCCACCGGCGTGAGGTCGTCAGGCTCGAACTCCGTGAGGGCACCGCTGGGGTCACCCGCCACCAGGACGCCGTCCGAGCTGACGGCAATCCGGGACTGACCCGGAAGTCCAATCGCTTCCCGGCGGCCGGTGGCGACGTCGAAGCGCGCCGTCTCCCACTCCTTGTCCCGGGCGTAGGTCACCAGGACAGAGTCGCCTTCCGGGGTGTGCGTCAGCGACTGGACACGACCCGGCACCGAGAGCTCGAGATCCACGTCCTGTCCGGCGGACAGGCTGAACCGACGAACCACGGTGCCGTCCTCGATCGCGTCGGTGGACCACGCGAAGCGGCCGCCGCGCTCGGTGAACACCTGGTCAGTGCCGGGACCGATCCCCGGGGACGTCCGGCTCTGTTGTGACTGGATGTCGAACAGGCCGCTGCGGGACGGCCCCCAGTACGCGAGTGTCCCGGAACCGGCCCAGGCAACATGCGGTGCATCCGGGGCGTCCGCGACCGGCTGCACGGTGACGACATCGAAGACCAACCGTCGCCCGTAGTTGACGTCCCCGTCGACATACAGGTACTGACCGCTCGGGTCGAACCCCACGCTCGACTCTCCCTCGTAGCTGAGGAGTCGCCTGGCGAGTCCTGACAGCTCGAGGTTCCAGCGGGTGTACGCCGTCGACACTCCCCCGGCGGCGAAGGCCACCAGCTCGTTCTGGTGCGCTCCGCTCACGATCAGGTCGCCGACGCTGCCGAGCTGCGGGTCGAGCCGGACCCCCGTGGGCTGACCCGTGAGGACGTCGCGCTCGACGATCCGCCCGAAGTCGTCACCGCAGTACGCCTGCGTCCCCATCACCGCGAAGAAGGGACACCCACCGGAGGACGGATCCGCACTTAGGTCCACTGTCCAGCGGTGGCGCCGGGTGTCCGTGTCGACCGCCACCTGGCGCTTGTCGCCGGTGGCGACCAGGACCTCGGCCTCGGAGACTTGCAGCGAGCCGTGCGACGAAAGTCGCGGTGCCGGGATCGTGTCCCGCACCCGTAGACTACGCGGATCGACTTCGCGGATCGGCCCGGACAAGGAGCCGAGGAACAAGTGGTCGTCGGCGTCGAAGTCGACGGCGGCGGTGTCTTTCCACTCGAAGACATTCTCCGGACGAGGCAGCCCGGACAGCGTGCCCAGCTGACGCCGTTTTGCCACGTCGTAGGTCACAAGGTCGCCACGCAGCCCTCCTGCCACGGCCACCAGCGAACCGTCGCTGTTGATCGCCACGTCGCCGCCTGCGAATGGAGTCACGACCGGACCGAAGATCCGGCGGCCCGAGTCGACATCGTGGACGACCAGGACCGTGCAGCCCCGGCCGTCCTGCTCCAGCAGGGACGTGTAGGAGCCGCATTTAGTCGGGTCTCGCGGGGCGAACAGCAGCTGGGCCACCCGATCTCCATCATCGCTCACCCGGAGGACGGAACCCTCGAGCGCCCGAGCCGGCGGCGGGCCGAAGTGATGCCGGATGCTGCCCGTTGTCAGGCCGAGCACTCCCAGGCGTCCGGATGCGTCGGCCACCACGGCCCGCTCGGTCCTGGGCACGGCAGCCGCGTTGAGCGCGCCGGAACCCGGAAGGAAGCGGTAGCCCAGCAGGCTCGGAGACTGGGTGAACGTCCCCAGAAGGGCCGACCTGCTGAGCGCGTCGCCCACCGAACGCTGTGCCTCGACCGCCAGCAGGGCGGCGACCAGCCTGTTGGTCGAGCGCAGGGTCAGAGAGCGACCGACGAGCGACTCGTGCTGCGCCGCCTGACGCGAGTCCTCGGCCGCGCGCCCACGGTCGACTGCGACCAGACCGGCGGCGAGCGCGACCACGAGGATGGTCGCCAACCCGGCCAGCAATGTGCGCAGGCGCCGGTTCTGACGGCGTTGCTGCCGGGCCTGCTCGGCCAGTGCCCGGCGTTCGTCGTCGGCGCGGACGCGCGAAGCGTCGAGGAAGTCGCGCTCGATCCGCGTCGGCTCGGCTGCCGGCTGTGCGGCCCACTCCAGCGCGGCCTCGAGTCGGACCCCCTGGTAGAGCTCGCTGTCGGGGTGCCCTAGACGGTCCCACTCACTCGCCGCGACGGCGAGGTGCCGCCACAACCGCTGCCCGGCCCGATCCTCCTCGAGCCACCCCCGCAACCGCGGCCATGCCCGGATGAGCGCCTCGTGTGCGAGCTCGTAGGACCCATCCGCCGAGGTCACCAGGCGTGCCCTGACAAGGAGGTCGACGACACGCGCGCGTTCGGTCCCGTCGGTCGCGACCTGCCTCGGCACCGGCGTGCGCACCGATTCCCCGTGGTCGGCCAGGCTCCCCATCCGCAACATCAGCCACCGCAGTTGCGCCCGTTCCGTTGCGGAGAGGGCCTGGTGGAGGCGGTCCGCCGACGCGGCCACCGCCCCGCTGATCCCGCCGCTGGCGCGGTAGCCGTCCACGGTGAGCAACGATTCCTGACGCCGTTCCCAGGTCTCGCTGAGCGCGTGCGACAGCAGGGGCAGGGCTCCGGGCTGATCCTCCGCGTCGCGCAGCAGCAAGTCCACCAGCCCGTGCTCCAGGCGGAGCCCGGCCACCCTCGCCGGCCCCTCGATCGTCTCCCGGAGGGCGTCGCCGGTGAGGGGAGCCACCAGGAACAGCCCCCGTTCGACCAATCCCGCCAGCGTGGGCTCACGCGCGAACTCCGACAGGTAGTCCGAGCGCACCGTCAGGATGACCGGTGCCCGCTGCTCGGCGTACTCGCCGAGATCCCGCAGCCAACCGACCAAGGCGACCCGTCCAGGGTTGCCGGTGAACGCCTCCTCGAACTGGTCAACGCACAGGACCGGGTCGCCCGGTGTCCGCGCCCGGGCTGCAGCCATCGCCGCGGACGGGTCGTCACCGGGGTTGAACACGACCACCTGGTGGCCCCGGGCCAGGAGGGCGGGCGCCAGGCCCGCGCGCATCAACGACGACTTCCCGCTGCCCGAAGGCCCGACCAGGACAAGGAGGGGGCTCACGTCGAGCCTCGCCAGACACGCACGGATGTCCGCGGCCCGACCGAAAAAGGTGTCACGGTCCTCGGCGTCGTACGACGCCAGGCCGACCCACGGGCATCGTGCGCTCGCCGACCGGGCATCGTGGTCGGCGGCCAGGGATGGGTCCTGCGCCAGGATCGCCTGCTCCAGCTCCACCAGCTCCGTCCCCGGATCGAGGCCGAGGTGGTGCCCCAATGCCCTGCGCGCGGCCCGGATCGAGGCCAGGGCGTCGGCCTGCCGGCCGGAGCGGTACTGGGCGAGTGCAAGCGTCGCCCAGCGGCGCTCCCGCCACGGCTCCTCGCCGACCAGCACGGTGCCCTCGGCCGCCACCTCGACGTGGTGTCCCGCCGCCAGCCGCGCGGCGAGCCGCTCCTCCTGGACGGCCAGCCGGAGCTCCGACAACCGGGCGGCTTCGAGCCGACCCGGCGACCACTCCTCCAGATCCGGGAAGGGACGACCGCGCCAGAGGCCGAGGGCCGAGTCGAAGGACGCCACCGCGCGTTCGGGTGCCGCTTCTCCGGCGGCCGCCCTCCCCCGCTCGACGAGCTCCTCGAACTCTTCGACGTCGAGCCGGACCTGACCCGGGGGCAGGCGATACCCGGACGGTCCGGTCTCGATGACGCCGGGGCCGAATGCGCGGCGGAGCCGGCTGACGCAGCCCTGCACGACCTTGGCCCACGAGGCGGGTGGCCCGGCCGGCCACAGGGCGTCGGCGAGCGCGTCGGCCGCCATCGCCTGCCCGCGCCTCAGTGACAGCGCCGAGAGCACGACCCGGTCTCGGGGCCCGACCGGCGGTCTTCCCGGTTCGAGCTCCAGCTCACCGAGAAGGCCAAGCCACACGAAGTCAGTGTGGAGACGTTGGAGCACGCGGTCAACGGCGCTGATACCCGGCTGATACCCGACCGACGATGCGCTGACACCACCCCGTCACACGCTCGTTCTCGAGCCGGAGAGCCCGGTACCCAGCAATTGTGAGGACAGAACCATGAGCAACCACTTCCGCACCACCCTGATAGCTTCCGCAGCCACGACGCTGATCTTCGCGTTTTCGGCCTGCGGGACCGAGGTCGCAACCGCGCCGGCCGACATCAGCAACGTCGGCCGCAGTTCTCAGTCGCAGCCTCCGCCGGCCGGATCGCCCGACGCACTCGAACGCCGGCTCGCCCAGCCGAGCAGTGGCTACGCAAGCCTCGCCGACGACCGGCGTCGACCGCTGCCGTGAGCTCACGCTCGACGCAGGATCCGGCCCCGACAAGGCCACCCGACACGTGTGGGCGGCCCCGGGCCCGGAGCTTCATCAAGGTGTGCAGACGAACCGTCGCTTCCCACGGTGCACAAACCGTAGGAAGTGGCGGATCAACTGCATCCCATGGTGCAGCTGCTCAGCCCATCACTCGGCCACGCAGCACGATCCGTGCGGGCGACCGCAGCGCGGCCAGGTCCTCGAGCGGGTTGGCGTCGTAGACCACGAAGTCGGCCGGAGTGCCCTCCGCCAGGGTGGCGTTCCAGCCGAGCCATTCCCGCGCCCGCCAGCTCGCGGCGCCCAGGGCGGCCTCCGCGCTGAACCCGTAGGCGGCCAGCCCGAGCACCTCGCCCGCGATGCCGCCGTGCGGCAGCACGCCGCCCGCATCGGTGCCGGCATAGATCGGTACCCCCGCGTCGTGTGCCGCCATGACCGTCTCCTTGCGCCGGCCGTGCAGCTCACGCATCCGCGTCGCGTACGCCGGGAAGCGGGCCTCGCCCGCGTCGGCGTAGGCCGGGAACTTGTCCAGCTGCATCACCGTCGGGACCAGTACCGTCCCGCGCTCCACCATCGCGTCGATCAGCTCGGTGGTCAGACCGGTGCCGTGCTCGATGCAGTCGATCCCGGCCTCGATCAGGCCCGGCAGCACGGCCTCGCCGAAGCAGTGCGCGGTCACCTTGGCGCCGTGGTCGTGGGCCACCCGGATCGCCTCGGCGAACGTCTCCGCCGGGAATGACGGCTCGAGGTCGCCGGCCTCCCTCTCGATCCAGTCCCCCACGAGCTTGACCCAGCCGTCACCTCGCTTCGCCTCCCGGGCGACGTACGCCGGCAGGTCGCCCGGCTCGACCTCGTGGGCGAAGTCCCGGATGTAGCGCTTGGTGCGAGCCAGGTGGCGGCCGGCCCTGATCAGGCGGGGCAGGTCGTCACGGTCATGGATCCACGCCGTGTCCGCCGCCGAGCCACAGTCGCGCAGGAGCAGCGCCCCGGCGTCGCGGTCGGTGATCGCCTGCTCCTCCTGGGTGGCCTCGTCGACGGCACCGTTCAGGTCGAGGCCGACGTGGCAGTGAGCGTCGACCAGGCCGGGCACGATCCAGCCGTCCGCGACGTGGTCGGCCGACCGGACCGGCTCCAGGGTGACCCGGCCGTCGACGACGTACACATCACGCGACTCGCCGTCGGGCAGGACCGGTCCGCGGAACCTCAGCGCCGTCATCCCGGCACCCTAGCGAGCCCGGGTCGTGACCCGGCCGTGCTTGACCGCGACTCCCCCGCCCCAGAGCGTGGGCACCATGCCGCCCCGACCCCGACGCGCCGCCGCCCCGTTGGTGTGCGGCGTCGTCGCGATCGGCGTGCTCGCCGGATGCGCTGGCTCGTCCGAGTCTCCGCCGGAGCCCTCGCCACAGGACCCCGACCGGGCGACCTCGGGCGCCACGCCGGAGCTGGGTGCGTGGCATCGTCTGGTGCCCGATCCCGGCGGCGACGGAGTGCTGCTGGTGAACGGCTACCCCGAGACGGAGCCGGGCACCGAGCCGCTGGAGCTGTGGCGATGGGACGGCGAGGGCTGGCGGGAGCTGCCCGCCGGCGATGGTCCCTCCGGCCGGAACTTCGCCGCGGTCGCCGTTGACCACGACCGCGGTGCGTTGGTGCTCCAGGGCGGGCAGACCGCCACGGGCACCTCATCCGAGACCTGGGAGTGGGACGGATCGGCCTGGGGTCTGGTGGCCACCCGTGGACCCGGTCCGCGGGTGGCAGCGGAGATGGCCTACGACGAGCAACGCCGCGAGGTGGTGTTGTACGGCGGGCACCAGGTCGCGGACGAGCAGGCTCCGCCGGCCCTTGACGACACCTGGATCTGGTCCGACGGCTCCTGGGTCCTGACGGAGGCCCGGTCCGCACCGGGCGTGCTGGTCAACGCCGCCGGGCTGAGCCACCCCGACCTCGGCCTGCTCCTCGTCGGCGGCAGCGACTTCGCCGACGAGACCGGCGAGATCTGGCAGTGGACGGGACGGAGCTGGCGCCCGGTGGGGTCCGACATCATCCCCAGCCGCCAGGCGTTCGGCCTGGCCATGGACCCGGTCCGGGACGTCGTGGTGCTGACCGGCGGGGTGGTCGAGCCCGGCAGCGTCGAGCGACAGCAGGACGTCTGGGAGTGGGACGGCGACCCCGCTCACCCGGCCCAGGAAATGCCTGAGTAGGCCGCTCAGATCCGGTGGTGCAGCCACGACGGCCCGACCACCGTCGCGCCGTCCGCGGTGACCCGGGCCCCGAGCTCGCGATCGGCCGTGACAACGGAGACGCGGCGCCCAGCGTTTGCGGCGGCGCGGGCCTCCGCCGCAATCGTGTCGTCGCCGTGACCGGTCGCGTGCACCGTCAGCACCTGCCCGTCACGCCCGACCGGGACTCCGGCCCGCGCCGCTCCTTCGAGCACCAGCACCACGTCGTACGCCGCGTCCGCGGCAACGAGGCGGTCGTGCAGGGCACGAGCTGCCCCCGGCCGGTCCCGCCACCACCCGTCCGGCCTGCTGCCGACCTCATTGGCGCCATCGACCACCAGCACTGAGGGCTCGGTCGCGTCGTCCGACTGGTCCGCGCCCGGGCCGGTCACTTGAGGTACTTGGAGAAGTCCTTGGGCAGATCCAGGGCGGCGGCGGCCTTCTCGTAGTCGACCTCCTCCTCCTCAGGGGTGCCGAACGGGTTGCCGCCGGAGGCCGCCTTCTCCTGCGCCGCGCGCTGCTGCGCCGCCGCCTTCGCCGGGTTGCCGGAGACCCGCTTGCCCTTGCCCTTCTTGGGCGCCTGCTTGGCCTTGGACCGCTTGCCGCCGGCACCCGGCATCCCTGGCATTCCCGGCATCCCGGGCATGCCCCCGCCCTTGGCCATCGACATCATCATCTTGCGGGCCTCGAAGAACCTGTCGACGAGCTGGTTGACGTCGGAGACCTGACGCCCCGACCCCTGGGCGATCCTGGCCCGGCGGGAGCCGTCGATGAGCTTCGGGTTCGCCCGCTCGGCAGGGGTCATCGACTGGATCACGGCCTGGATCCGGTCGATCTCCCGCTCGTCGAAGCTCTCGAGCTGGTCGCGGAACTGGCCCATCCCCGGGAGCATGCCCATGATCTTGGACATCGACCCGAGCTTGCGGACCTGCTGCATCTGCTCGAGGAAGTCGTCGAGGGTGAAGTCGCCGCCCTGACCGCTGAGCTTCTGGGCGGCCTTGAGAGCCTGGTCCTGGTCGAAGGTCTTCTCGGCCTGCTCGATCAGGGTGAGCATGTCGCCCATGCCGAGGATCCGGGAGGCCATCCGGTCGGGATGGAACAGGTCGAAGTCGGTCATCTTCTCGCCGGCAGAGGCGAACATGACCGGACGGCCCGTCACCGAGGCGATCGACAGCGCGGCACCGCCGCGAGCGTCGCCGTCGAGTTTGGTGAGGACGACTCCGTCGTAACCCACCCCCTCGAGGAAGGCCTGCGCGGTAGTGACGGCGTCCTGGCCGATCATGGCGTCGACCACGAAGAGGACCTCGTCCGGCGTGACGGCGTCCCTGATGTCGGCGGCCTGCGACATCATCTCGGCGTCGACACCGAGCCGGCCTGCCGTGTCGACGACGACCACGTCGTGGAGCGTGCGTCGTGCCTCCTCGACCGAGGCGCGCGCCACCGCGACCGGGTCGCCGACCCCGTTGCCGGGTTCGGGCGCGAAGACGGGTACGCCGACCCTCTCGCCGTTGACCTGCAGCTGGTTGACCGCGTTCGGGCGCTGGAGGTCGGCCGCGACCAGTAGCGGGCTCTTGTCCTGCTCCTTCAGCCACAGCGCGAGCTTGGCCGCGAGCGTGGTCTTTCCGGCACCCTGGAGTCCGGCCAGCATGATCACCGTCGGACCGGACTTGGCGTAGCGCAGCCGGCGGGTCTCGCCGCCGAGGATGTTCACGAGTTCCTCGTCGACGATCTTGATGATCTGCTGGGCGGGGTTCAGCGCCTGACTGACCTCCTCGCCTCGCGCCCGCTCCTTGATCGCGCCCACGAACTCCTTGACCACTGGCAGCGCGACGTCGGCCTCCAGCAGCGCGATCCGGATCTCGCGCGCGGTGCTGTCGATGTCGGACTCGGAGAGGCGGCCCTTGCCGCGGAGGTTCTTGAAGGTGTCGGCGAGCCGATCGGACAGTGTGGCGAACAAGGTGGCAGTTCCTAGCGGTGGCGCGGGTCAGGATCGAAGGTCAAGGGTAACCGGACACCGGGCGCGTACCTTGAACACGTGGACGTCCTGGGTCAGCTGTCGGGGGTGGTCGGGATCTTCGTGCTGGGCACGTTGGGGATCGTCGCCTACCAGCGCAGCCTCGACAAGCCGGGCGGTCGGGACGGGCTCGGATCATTCGGCGACGCCTTCAACCCGGTCAACGAGATCTTCCACCCAGCCCAGCACCAGGCGACCGAGGACCTGAAGCGACAAGAGGAGAAGGGCGAGGTGGCTCCGTCGCCGGACGACGAGGACGAGCCCGTCCGGTTGATCACGAATCCGGACGGCACGCCGCACCGGGTCCGGATCCGCAGGCCGCGCCCCCCGGTGCGTTGAGTCGCGCAGCTCAACGGGCCAGAGCGGCGCGGACGGCGTGCGCGGCCTGGGCCGCCCGGTGGTCGGAAAGAGCGCCCGCCGACGCCTCCTGCACGTAGAACACGTCGACTGCCTGGGGACCGAGCGTGTCGACATGGGCTGACCGGACCGCCAGCCCGAGGTCCGCGAAGGCGGCACAGGCCAGGTGCACGGTGCCGGGCCGGTCATCGGCCCGCACCTCGAGCACTGTCGCCTGGTTCGACGCTTCCGGTCGGACGACGACGGTGGGGGCGAGCCTGCCCGCCTCCCGGCGGCGAAGTCGGGCACCCGGGTCCACCCGTCCGCCCGTGATCGCGTCGAACCTCTGACGCAGGACCGCCGGGTCGAGCCGGTCGGCCGCCACCTCCCACACGGACACGGCGTACTCGCCCAGGGACCAGGCGCGCGCCGCCCGGACAGACGTGCGTTGCAGGGCGAACACTGCCGCGATGTCTGCCAACAACCCAACGCGGTCGTGGGCGATGAACGTGACCGAGACGCCGTCGTCGCCGGGCCGGAGCTCGAGCGAGACGCCGCCGCGGCGCACCTGCTCCGGGATGTCCACGTCCCCGACGAGCGGGGGCGGGGCGGAAGCCTCGGGATCGACAGCGGCGAGCACTCGACGGGTCAGACCCAGGATCAGCCCCGACCGCCAGGTCGACCAAGCCTTGGGCGAGGTGGCGCGCGCGTCGGCCTGGGTGAGGGCGGCGAGCAGTCGCGCCGCCTCGGGGGTTCCTACGACGTCCGCCACCCTGGCCACGGTGGCGGGGTCGTCCGGGTCCCGCGTGGTCGCGGTCGCGGCAAGCAGGAGGTGCCACCGCACCAGGGTCCCGATCAGGTCGACTGCCGCGTGGTCGAAGCCCATCCGCGTCGCGATCTCACGGGCCAGGGGCTCACCGGCGACGCTGTGCTCGGTCAGGCCGCCCTTGCCGATGTCGTGCAGCAGCGCGGCCACCATGAGTACGTCGGGTCGCGCGACCTCCCGGATCAGGGCGGACGCGGCGATGCAGGTCTCGACGACATGCCGGTCGACGGTGAACCGGTGGATCGGGGAGGCGTGGGGCAGCAGCCGGATCCGGTCCCACTCCGGCAGGATGCCGGCCAGCGCGCCGGTCTCCTCCAGCGTCTCCCACACTCCGAGCAGGCCGGTTCCGGCCGCCAGCAGGCGCACCAGCAGCTGGCGCGCCTCGCTCGGCCATGGATCGGGCAGCGGAGGGCACTCGCGGACCAGCCGCGCCGCCGTGCCGGGTCCGAGGGCCGCGTCACGCTCCGCGGCCACCGCGGCCGCCCGCAGGAGCAGCAGACAGTCCCGCTCGGGTCGGGTCCTCGCCTCCAGCACGAGCTCGCCGGCGGAGAGCGCGAGTCCGGGCGCCACCGGAACGAGAGACGGTCGCCGGGCGCTGCCGACCGACGTGGGTGGGGCGATGACGCCCTCCACCCGGCGCCAGGTGAGCCGGGACAGGTGGGCGATCCGGCGACCCAGCTCGCGGACGTGCACCTGTGCCGCCGACTCGTCGGTCAAGCCCAGTCCGGTCGCCACGTCCGCCCACAGCTCCGGGGCCACCCGGTCGGTGGCGCGGCCGGCAACCGCGTGCAGTACGTCCCGGACGTCCAGCAGGGCATGTCGGCACCGCTCGAGCTCGACGTGGGGCACGTCGACCAGCCAGCTCGCCACCAGCGCCTTGAGCGCGGTGGCGTCGCGCAGCCCACCCTCGGCCTCCTTCAGGTCGGGCACCGAGAGGTGCGCCACCTCGCCCAGCAGGTCGTGCCTGGCCCGCAGCAGCCGGTGCAGCTCCGGCACCCGGTCCCTGGCTTGGCGCCGCCACTGGGTGAGCATCGTGGTCCGCAGCCGCAGGGTCAGGTTGGGGTCACCGGCGAGGTGCCGCAGGTCGAGCAGCCCGAGCGCGACCCGGAGGTCGCCGTCGGCGGTCGCCACCATCTCGTCGAAGGTGCGGACGGAGTGGTCGAGCCGGGCTCCGGCGTCCCAGATCGGGTACCACACCTTCTCCGCCAGCTCGCCCAGCTCGATCTCACCCAGCCCGATCCCGTCGTCGGCGACCAGGACCACGTCGAGGTCGGAGTACGGCGCGAGCTCCCCGCGACCGAATCCCCCGACGGCGACGAGCGCGACGCCGCTGTCGGTGCCGCCGCACGACTCGTACGACGACACGCACAGCGCGTCCGCCTCGGCGGTCCGCCGGGTGCGCTCGGTCGCCGTCATCCTCGGATCCCGAGGTGACGCAGGCCTAGATCGCCGCCTCGTCGGTCTCGCCGGTTCGGACCCGGACCACGGTGTCAATCGGGCTGGCCCAGACCTTCCCGTCCCCGATCCGGCCGGTCTGGGCGGTCTTCACGATGATGCCGATGACGTCGTCGACGTCGGCATCGTCGGTGACGATCTCGATCCGGATCTTGGGCACCAGCGCGATGTCGTACTCCGCGCCGCGGTAGACCTCCGTGTGCCCCTTCTGCCGGCCGTAGCCGCTCACCTCGGACACGGTCATCCCGGTCACGCCGAACGTTTCGAGGGCCTCGCGGACGTCGTCCCACTTGTGCGGCTTGATGACAGCGGTGATCAGCTTCATGCGGTCGCTCCTTCCTTCTCATCCTCCGTGGTCGCGCCCTCCGCCGTCGAGCCCGCCGTCGAGCCTGACGTCGGGTCCTCCGCGGTGGTGCTCGAGCCCGTCGAGGCACCCACGCGTGCGGCCGCGGACGGCAGCACGCGCCCCGGCACGCCGGGCCCCACCGGTGCCGGTCAGGTCGTAGGCCGACTCACCGTGCTCGTTGAAGTCGATGCCCTCCACCTCGTGGTCGTGCTCGATCCGCCAACCGATCGTGTACTTGATGGCCAGACCGACGACCAGGGTCGCGACCGCCGACCAGGCCACGGCGTACAAGGCGACCAGCACCTGGACCACCAGCTGGCGACCACCCTCACCGTAGAAGAGCCCGGTCGTGGTGCTGAGGAAGCCGATGCCGATCGTGCCGACGAGACCACCGACGAGGTGGACACCGACCACGTCGAGCGAGTCGTCGTACTTCCAGCGGTACTTCAGCCCGACCGCCAGCGCACAGAAGCAACCGGCGACGGCGCCGAGCGCCATCGACCCGAGCGGCGACAGCGCGCCGCAGGCGGGAGTGATGGCCACCAGGCCGGCCACGACCCCGGAGGCCGCGCCGAGCGAGGTTCCCTTGCCGTCGCGGAGCCTCTCGATGAGCAGCCAGCCGAGCATGGCTGCGCACGTGGCAAGAGTCGTGTTGAGCCAGACCAGGCCGGTCTCCGTCGTGAACTGCGCCACCATCTCGGACTCCTCGGTGGAGACGAAGACGATCGAGCCGGCGTTGAAGCCGAACCAGCCGAACCACAGCAGGCCGGCGCCGATCATGGTGAGGGTCAGGTTGTGTGGCTTCATCGGCTCCTTGCCGAAGCCACGGCGGACGCCGATGAGGAGCGCCAGCACGAGTCCCGCGACACCGGCGTTGATGTGCACGACAGTGCCGCCGGCGTAGTCGATGGGGGCGACGTTCGCGACGCCGTCGGTGACGCCGAACGTCAGCGCCGCCAGGCCTCCCTCGACGTTGCTGAGGAAGCCGCCGCCCCAGACCTGGTGGGCCAACGGGAAGTACGAGAGCGTCACCCACAGCGGCAGGAACACCAACCAGGACGAGAACTTCACCCGGTCGGCCACGGCCCCGCTGATCAGGGCAGCGGTGATCACCGCGAACGTCAGCTGGAAGGCCACGAACACGTAGTTGGCCGGGATCGTGTCCGAGAGGCCGAACTGGTTGAAGGGGCTCGCGAACAGCTTGCCGAACTCCCAGCCGGGGTTCTCGGGATCGGCGGCCGCCCACGGGACCGAGCTGTAGGTCATCGACCAGCCCCACAGGGCGTAGACGATGCCGACCACGCCGAGCGCGCTGAACGACATCATCATCATGTTCAGCACCGACTTGGAGCGGCTCATGCCGCCGTAGAACAGCGCCAGGCCGGGCGCGGTCATCAGCAGGACGAGACAGGATGAGATCAACATCCAGGTGTAGTAGCCGTCCACGAACGTTCCTCCAGGATCACCTGTGCGGAGGGCGGGCCCGGATCACGACCTTGCTGGTCGCACTCCGAGGCCACGGCCCCATTGAGCAGCACTGTGGTCGGCGGAGATTTCGACGTGCGGCGCGACGTGTTGCGGGCAGGAAACACGTTCCCGCGCTGTGTTACGGCTGTGTGAACTCGGCCGCTGACGAGTGGCTCAGCCGAGAAGCGCGTCCACGAACGCGCCGGCGTCGAACGGCGCCAGGTCGTCGGCCCCCTCGCCGAGGCCGACCAGCTTCACGGGTACGCCGAGCTCGCGCTGGACCGCGACCACGATCCCGCCCTTGGCCGAGCCGTCGAGCTTGGTGAGCACGATGCCGCTCACGTCGACCACCTCGCTGAACACCCGGGCCTGGATCATCCCGTTCTGGCCGGTGGTGGCGTCTAGCACGAGCAGCACCTCGGTCACGGGTGCCTGCTTCTCGATGACCCGCTTGACCTTCCCGAGCTCGTCCATCAGCCCGGCCTTGTTCTGCAACCGCCCGGCCGTGTCCACGACGACCGTGTCGACGCCCTGGTCCACACCCTGCCGGACCGCGTCGAATGCGACGCTGGCCGGGTCGGTCGCCTCGGGCCCACGCACCACCTCGACCCCGACCCGCTCCCCCCAGGTCGCGAGCTGCTCGACGGCCGCGGCCCGGAACGTGTCGGCCGCACCCAGCACCACCGACCGGTCCTCGGCGACCAGGATCCGGGCGATCTTGCCGACGGTGGTCGTCTTGCCGGACCCGTTGACGCCGACGACCAGCACCACCCCCGGCTTCCCGTCCGCACCACTGACCTGAAGTCGTCGGTCCATCTCCGGGTCGACCAGGGCCAGCAGCTCGTCGCGGAGTACGGCGCGAGGGTCGGCGCCGCCGTCGACGCGCAGGCGGGTGCGCAGGTTCTCGACCAGCTCCTGGGTGGGCTTCACGCCGACGTCGGCCATCAGGAGGGTGTCCTCGATCGACTCCCACGTGTCGTCGTCCAGCTGGTCTCGCGAGAGGAGGGCGAGGAGGCCCCGCCCGAGTCCACCCTGGGAGCGGGCCAGCCGCTGCCGGAACCGGGAGAGACGGGACGCCGTGCCCTCCGGCGTCTCCAGCTGCGGCTCCACCTCCACCGGGGCGGCCTGATCGACCGGTGCCTCGGTCGCTGTCTCGGTCGCTGTCCCGGTCGCTGTGTCGGTGGCTGTGTCGGTGGCTGGGGGCGGCGCGACGACGTCGGTTCCCGGCGGCTGCGGCCGGCGGCGCCGACCGCTCGCAAGCAGCCCGACGACCAGGACGACGCCGAGGACGGCGATGCCGATGATGAGGTAGAGCCAGTCACCCATGGTGCTCAGTCAAGCAGGACCGTTCTGCTGCCCGCGCTCAGGGCAGTGCGCAGGGCCAGGGCCCCGGTCACGGATCGATCACTGCTGGGATTCGTCGTCGTCCAGGGTCGGCAGCGAGTCGGTGGCCCTGTTCATGACGTCTCCGAGCCACGGCACTCCGGGCAGCTCCTCGCCGCGGTGCGGGAAGGCCACGTAGGCGACGATGAGGCCGCAGATGACCAGGATCGCGAGCATCGCGATGAGGATGAACAGCACGGTGGACGTTCCTCCCGAGAGTCGGTGATCACACCACGATGGCACAGAGGTGGGCGCCACGCCGAAACGTCGTCGTCAGGCGGTCGTCTCACGGTGTCAGCAGAGGCTCCACCGCGTCGCGGATGACGTCGGGCATCGGCACGGACGGGCGCGCCGGGTCGGTGTTGTCGACGTACACGTGGACGAACCGCCCCTCGGCGGCCGCCTCGTCGGACTCGCCCTGGAAGATGCCGACGCGGTAGACGACCGACGACCGACCCACCTTGTCCACGACCATCCCCAGGTCGACCGGCTCCGGGTAGCCGACCTCGGCGAAGTAGCGGCACGAGACCTCGGCCACCACCCCGATCGCGGGCAGCTCGCGGATGTCGACGCCCGTCGCCTCGACCAGCTGGTTGTTGACGACGGTGTCGATGAGCTCGAAGTAGCGGGCATTGTTCATGTGCCCGTAGACGTCGATGTCGGCCCACCGCGTGGTGGCCCGCTCCCAGTGGAGGTAGTCGGCCCGGGTGGGGCGGTCGTTCACGCGGACTCGGCTTCGCGCAGCCGTTGGCTGATCACCGTGGACACGCCGTCGCCGCGCATCGTGACGCCGTACAGCGCGTCTCCCACCTCCATCGTCCGCTTCTGGTGGGTGACGATGAGGAGCTGCGAGCTCTCGCGCAGCTCCTCGTAGATCTCCAGCAGGCGGCCGAGGTTGGTGTCGTCGAGGGCTGCCTCGACCTCGTCGAGGATGTAGAACGGCGACGGCCGGGCCTTGAACAGCGCGACCAGGAAGGCCACGGCCACCAGCGAGCGTTCGCCACCCGACAGCAACGACAGCCGCTTCACCTTCTTGCCCGGCGGGCGGGCCTCGACCTCGACGCCGGTCGCCAGCATGTCGTCGGGGTCGGTGAGGACCAGCCGTCCCTCCCCTCCGGGGAACAGCCGGGAGAAGGTGGCGTCGAAGGCCTTGCTCACGTCGGCGTAGGCCGCGGTGAACACCTCCTGCACGCGGGCGTCGACTTCGCGCACGATGTCGAGGAGGTCCTTGCGGGTCCGCTTGAGGTCTTCGAGCTGCTCGGTGAGGAACTTGTGGCGCTCCTCCATCGCGGAGTACTCCTCGAGCGCCAGCGGGTTGATTCGCCCGAGCATGGCCAGCGCCCGCTCGGCGGTCTTCAGCCGCTTCTGCTGCTCCTCGCGGACGTACGGGTACGTGGGCGGCGGGTCACCGCCTCTGGTCGCCGTCGTGGTCACCATCGTCGACCGCGGTGACGGACGCGTGGGGCACCGGCTGGTCGGGACCGTAGTCGGCGATCAACCCGTCGGCGTCGAGGCCGAGCTCCTCGAGCGCCCGCTCCTCCAGCTGCTCGATCCGCATCCGCTGCTGGGTGCGGGCCATCTCGTCGCGGTGGACGGAGTTGACGAGCTCGTCGTGGTCGCGGGCGAGCTCTCGCAGCGACGCGCGCATGCCCAGCAGCTCGTGCTCCCGGGCCTGCCGCGCCTGCTCCGCGGCTGTTCGCGCCTCGGTCGCGCGGTGCACGGAGACCTCGAGCCGGGCCAGGACCACGCCGACGGCCGTACCGACCGCCTCGGCCGCGCGTCCCTCGCGTACCAGCCGTTCGCGACGCTCCGCTGCGCGGGCCCGGGCGTCGCGCTCGGCCTGGGCGGCGCGCATCAGGGTGTCAGCCCGACCGTGCAGGGCGCGCTCACGCTCCTCGGCAGTACGCAGCGCCAGCCTGGCGTCCATCTCACCCTGGCGCGCCTGCCGAGCGGCCTCGGCCAGCTGCTCCCGCGGCTCCGTTTCCGGCTCCTCCTCAGGCGCGTCCTCGGCGGTGGCCAGGCGGGCCTCCAGGTCGGCGAGGCCGGCCAGGTCGGCATCGCGGGCCTCCTCGGCGTTCGCGATCGCGTCCGCGATCCGCTCCGCCTCGGCCCGGGCCGCGCGGGCCTGCGAGCCGTACTGGCCGAGCTCCTCGGCCACGGCGGCGAGCGTTGCGTCCGACTCGTGCAGCTTGGCCAGGGCGACGTCGACCCGCTTCTGGGCATCGAGCCGTTCGGACTCCAGGCGGGACATGTCGAACGCCAGCCGTTCGGCGCTGGCGTCGGCCTCGGCGAGAAGCGCCTTGGCGTCGTCCACGGCGGCCTGGATCTCGATCAGGCTCGGTCGGCTGGCGGATCCTCCCGAGGCGAAGTGGGCGCCGATGACGTCCCCGTCGCGGGTCACCGCCGTCACGTCCGGCAGCTCGGCGGTCAGCCGGCGGGCCGCGGAGAGGTCGTCGACGACGGCGACCTTGAACAGCAGCCGGCTGAGAGCTCCGCGCAGGTCGCCCGGGCAGTCGACCACGTCGACGGCGTACGTCGCGTGGCCGGGCAGGCCGGGCCAGTCGCGGTCCGTGGCCGGTCCCCCGCCGAGCAGCAGTCCGGCTCGCCCGAGGTCGTCGGTCTTCAGGTGCCCGATGGCCTCGACGGCGGCGTCGGCGTCACGGACGGCGACGGCGTCCGCGGCGGAGCCGAGGGCTCCGGCGACGGCCGCTTCGAAACCGACTCGCACCGACAGCAGCGCCGCGACCGAGCCCAGCAGTCCGGACACGGAGTCGGAGGCGGCGAGCAACGCGCCGGCGCCGTCCTTGCGGTCCAGCCCCATCTCGAGGGCGTCGCGGCGGGCGAGCAGGGAGGCTCGGTCCCGGTCGGCCTGCCGCGCTTCGTCGCGGGCCTTGGTCAGGCGTTCCTCGACGTCGTCCAGCGCGGCGGTCGCGGCTTCGTGCTCGGCGTCCAGACCCTCTTCACCCGCGTCGAGCCCCGCGACCCTGGTCTCCAGGGCGGTGAAGTCACGCTGGGCGCGATCGGCCCGGGCCCGCGCGTCCTCGCGCGCCTGGCCGAGCCGACCCACCTCGTCCTCCGCCGCGGCGGCCCGGGACTTCAGCGCGTTGACCTGGCCATGTAGCCGAGCCAGGCCCTCCCGACGGTCGGCGGCTGCTCGCTGGAGCCCCGCGATCCGCCGCTCTTCCTCGGCCGCGGCGTCCTCGGCCGATCTGCGGGCGGTGACCGCCTGCTCGAGGGTCGCCGCGCTGCCGGTGCACCTCGGCCGCGATGACGTGCTCCTGCTCGCGCACCTCCGCAGCCTCGGCCTCGAGCTGCTCGGGGTCGCGGCCCGAGTCGGCGGGCTCCTCGATGGCACTCGCGTTGCGGACCCGCTCGGCAGCCAAGGACTGGGTGCCCCGGAGCCGCTCGCGCAGTCCACTGAGCGCGAACCACGTCTCCTGGGCGCGTGCCAGCTCCGGAAGATCGTCCCGGAGGGCCGCCTCGAGCGACGCTTCCGCCTCACGAGCGGTGGCGATCGCGGCCTCCACCTCGGCTCGCCTCTCGACCAGGATCGTCTCGTCTGCAAGCTCCTGCTCCAGTGCCGTGCGGGCCCGTACCAGGTCGTCGGCGATGAGGCGGGCCCGGGCGTCACGGACGTCGGCCTGCACTGTGGCGGCCTTCCGGGCGACCTCGGCCTGCCTGCCGAGCGGCTTGAGCTGACGCCGGATCTCGCTCAGCAGGTCGTTGAGCCGGGTCAGGTTGCCCTCGGTCGAGTCGAGCTTCCGGAGCGCCTTCTCCTTGCGCTTGCGGTGCTTGAGGACGCCGGCTGCCTCCTCGATGAATCCGCGCCGGTCCTCCGGCGTCGCGTGCAGGATCGAGTCGAGCTGGCCCTGGCCGACGATGACGTGCATCTCCCGGCCGATGCCGGAGTCGGACAGCAGCTCCTGGACGTCGAGCAGCCGGCACGGGTTGCCGTTGATGGCGTACTCGGAGCCGCCGCTGCGGAACATGGTCCGGCTGATCGTCACCTCGACGTACTCGATCGGAAGCGCGCCGTCGGTGTTGTCGATCGTCAGCAGCACCTCGGCCCGACCGAGCGGCGGACGGCCGGCCGTGCCGGCGAAGATGACGTCCTCCATCTTGCCGCCGCGCAGCGACTTGGCTCCCTGCTCGCCCATGACCCAGGCGAGAGCGTCGACGACGTTGGACTTGCCGGAGCCGTTGGGCCCGACCACGCAGGTGATGCCCGGCTCGAGCTGGAGGGTGGTCGAGGAGGCGAAGGACTTGAACCCCTTCAGGGTCAGGCTCTTCAGGTACAACGCGGGGCTCCTCACCAGATGACGACACGTCGTCTCACACGAGCTGAAACGCGGGGAAGCTCAGCCCGGCCAACCCTACCGGCCGGGTGCCACTCACCTGGGCACCGCGTCGCCTGGCCCGCGGGCGTGTCTCCCCCGGTCCAGGCTCCGGGTCAGGTGCCGGCGAGCGCCTCTTCGAGCGCGGCGAGCACCAGCAGAACGGCGTCGGGTCTGGCGTTGTGACCCATCAGCCCGATCCGCCAGACGCTGCTGACGTAGCGACCGGCACCGGCGCCGATCTCGATCCCGTGCCGCTCCAGCAGCTGCCGGCGTACGGCGGCCGCGTCGACGCCGTCGGGCACCTTCACCGTGGTCAGCTCGGGCAGGCGGTGTCCCTTGGCCGCGAACAGCTCCAGGCCCATCGCCTCCAGCCCGTCCTGAAGGAGGGCACCGGCCTCCTCGTGCCGGGCCCAGACCTGGGGCAGGCCCTCGTCGAGGATCCTGGCCAGGCCCGCGTGCAGGCTGGCGACCATCGCGACCGGAGCGGTGTGGTGGTAGGTCCGGCCGCCACCCGACGCCTCCCCGACGTACCCGCCGAGCAGCCCGAGGTCGAGGTACCAGGACCTCGGTCGTTCCACCCGGCGGTCGAAGGCCCGGTCGTTGATCGTGAACGGCGCCAGCCCGGGTGCCACGCCCAGGCACTTCTGGGTGCCCGCGTAGCCGATGTCGACGCCCCAGTCGTCGGCGCGCAGCTCGATGCCGCCGATGCTGGTCACGGCGTCGACGAGCAGCAGCGCGTCACCCTTGCCTGCACCGAGGGCGGAAATGTCGGATCTGACGCCGGTCGACGTCTCGGCGTGCACGGCGGCGATGATCGCCGGCGCCGGATGAGCCGCCAGGACCCGGGGCACGTCGACCGGGTCGCCCCACTCGTGCTCGACCGGGATCACCTCCGCACCGCACCGATCGGCGACGTCGCACATCCGCTGCCCGAACAGCCCGTTGACCGCGACGACCACCACGTCGCCCGGATGCACCGTGTTGACGAAGGCGGCTTCCATACCCGCGGAGCCGGTGGCCGACAGCGGCAGCGTGCGCGTATTCGCCGTCCCCCAGGCCTGGCGCAGCATCTCGCAGGTCTCGTCCATCAGGTCGAGGAACACGGGATCCAGGTGGCCGAGGAGCGGAAGGCCGAGGGCCGCCGTGGCTTCCGGGTAGGGATTGGCCGGACCGGGTCCGAACAGGCGGCGGTCGAGGACTCGCTGAGGCGCGCTGGAGGTCATGCCCTGACGGTAGCCGGGTGGCGCGAGCGCATCACACCAGGTCGGCGAGCAGCCGTGCGGCCCGCGCGGCTCCATCCGTCTCGACGGTCCGGTAGTCGACGTCGCGGTCCAGCTCCTTGACCAGCGCCTCGGCGAGTCCCTCCGGGTCGACGGCGGCGTCGTAGGGAAGGTGGGTCCCCGCGCGGTACTGCTCCAGCCGGCGCCGGACGTGGAAGTTCTGCTCGAAGTGGTGCCGCAGCGGGACGTAGAGGAACGGTCTGCGCAGCGCCGTCAGCTCCATGCAGGTGGTGAGCCCACCCTGAACCAGGGCGACGTCGCAGGCGGCGAGGTGGGCGGTCAGGTCGGGCAGGTAGCCGTGCACTCTCGCCCCGCGTCGGCGCTGCAGGGACGCCGGGTCGATCCGCGGGCCGGCGACGATCTCGAAGCGAAGGTCCGGAGCCAGTCGGCGCGCGAGCGGGACCGCGTCCAGGACCCGGCCGAGCAACGGGGCCCCCACGCCAGAGCCGCCGACCGTGACCACGCAGACCCGCTCGTCGGGGCGGTAACCGAGCCGGGCCCGGATCTCCTCGCGGTCCCCGAGCGCGTCCGGGTCGAAACCGGTGACGTAGCCGGCGAAGTCGAAGTTCTGCTCTGTCCACTCGCGGATGTCGGGGAGGCCCGCGCCGAAGTTGTCCGGGACGATGTCGTCGGGATTGCCCACGAAGACAGACCGGTCCCGCAACCGCTCGTAGCGGGCCCGGTGCTCGATCATCTCCGCGTTGTAGTCGGTGGTGAGCGCGCTCTCCTCGGCTCCACCGTCGGGCATCGGCAGCCACCCGACGAAGTCAGTGAACCAGGCGTACGCCGTCCGCTTCAGCTCGGGGTTCTCGTGCAGGAAGTAGTCGACGTCCCACGCCTCGTCGCCGATGACCAGGTCGTAGTGCTCGGTCTCGGTCAGCTCGTCGAACACCATGAAGTTGTTGACCAGGATCTCGTCCATCCGACGGATGGCCGCGAACGCGTGCAGGTCGTGCTCGCCCGATTCGTGCTCGACGTGCCCGGACTCGCTGGCCAGCCAGTCCGAGGCGGGGTGCACCCGCTCCCCGGCGCCGGCGAGCACCCGGGTGACCGGGTCCTGGGCGAGCCAGTCGATCTGGAGGTCGGGGTGGATCGCTCGGAGCTCGCGGGCGACGGCGAGGTCGCGGCGGGCGTGTCCGAGCCCGATCGGGGAGGAGATGTAGAGGGCCCGCTTGGGCGGCTCAGCCTCGGGTCCATCGCGCTGCTTCACGGCGCCCGTGATCGGCCCGGCGGCGCGACGATGCGCTCGGCGAAGTCGCGGATCTCCCGGTTGACGAGGACCGGGTCCCTGGCCGGCAGCCCGTGCCCTCCGCCCTCGACCAGGAGAAGGGAGCCGCCCGTCAGTTCGGCCAGCCGCTCGCCGTACCGCTGGTCCCTGACCTCGTCGTTGACCCCGTGCAGCACCGTGACTGGGCATGTCACCCGGGCGCACAGCGGCTCGATGTCGGCGCACAGCGCACCGTCGCAGCCGATCCGCCCGGCCGTCGTGTCCACCAAGGTCTGCGGGCTGACCTGGTGTCCCCAGGCCACAGCAGTCCTCGATCTGTTTGGTCGAGTGCGGCTCGTTGAACATCTCGCCGAAGAAGAACCTCAGGAAGTCGTCGTAGTCGCCCTCGAGCCAGTAGTGCCGGTTGTACTTCGCCCAGCCCCGGTGGTGCGGTTGGCGGGTGTGCCAGTCGTAGGCGTCGCGGTGGTCGCTCCGGAAGTTGTAGCCACACGAGGGCCCGATGGCGAAGATCCCCTGCACCCGGTCCGGATGGTCGGTCGCCACGTGCACCGACCAGGCGGCGCCACACGACTCCGACACGAGCACGGCCCGCTCGACGCCGGCGTCGTCCATGCACCGCGACGGCGTCGGCGGCGTACTCCTCGTTGGTGTACGCCGCCGCACCGATGGGGCTGCTGGACGCCCCACTCCCCCGACCGTCGAACGTGATCACCCGGAAGTGCCGGGACAGGAACGGCACCTGGGCCTTCCAGAACCGCGACGGGACGATCGACCAGGTCGGCATCAGGACCACTGTCGGCTCGCCGGAGCCGTACGACGCCCAGGCCATCGACACGTCACCGCGTTCGGTCACCCCGGAGGCGTCCGGTTGCCGGGCCCGGTTCGCGGCGTCCGCCGCATCGCCGTACCTGTCCATGTCCCTCACCACCAGTTCGGGGCGCCCGTGCGGATTTTCCTCACTTCCGCACCTCGAGCACGTTGTTGAAGGGGGTCTGGGCCGCAATCTGGAATCCGCCGAAGCCCGCCGCCGTGACAATGTCGCGGATCTTGGCCGGCCCCGCCTGGGTGCCGATGGCGAGCCCGACCTCCTGCGACAGCGAGGACGGGGTGCAGAGCAGGGTGGAGAACGAATAGTAGACCCGTCCGACCGGGTTGAAGTTGTCCTCGACCCGGTCCCCGGCGGCTGGCTCGACGATCATCCAGGTGCCGTCCGCGGCGAGGGCGTCGTACACGCGCTTCGCCGCCCCCACCGGGTCGCCCATGTCGTGCAAGGCGTCGAACGTGGTCACGAGGTCGAAGTCCGCCCCGGCGAAGCCCGTGGCCGGCTCGGGTTCGAAGGAGATCCGATCCGCCACACCCGCTTCGGCAGCGCGCTCCCGAGCGGTCGTGATCGAGGCGGCGTGGGCGTCGGAGCCGACGAACGACGACTGCGGGAAGGCCTGGGCCATCAGGATCGTCGATGAGCCGTGTCCGCAGCCGATGTCGGCGACCCGCGCGCCGACCCGCAGCTTCTCCACGACGCCGTCCAGGGCAGGGAGCCATTCGCCGACCAGGTTGGCGACGTAGCCCGGTCGGAAGAAACGTTCGCAGCCGACGTGGACATCGGTGTTGTGGGCACCCCAGCTCAGGCCGTCCCCGTCCTGGGCGAGCTCGAAGATCCGGTTGGCGTCACGAACCGTGCCGAAGGCGAACTGGAAGAGCCCGGGCAGGAAGGCAGGGGAAGAATCGTCGGTGAATGCCACGACGTGCTCGGCCGGCAGGGTGTACTCGCCCGAACCCGGATCGTAGGTGACGAAGCCGCCGGAGGCCTGGGCGTTGAGCCATTCGCGGGCGTACTTCTCCCCGGTCCCGGTGCGCTGGGCCAGCTCCGGCGCGGCGAGCGGTCCGTGGTCGGCGAGCGTCTGGTAGTAGTCGAGCCGGTCCCCCATCACGACCAGGGCACAGTTGAGGGTTGCACCGATCTCATCGACGGCTCGGAAGACGAAGTCCATCAGCTTGGCCTCGTCGAGGACGGGAGGCTGGTCGGTGGTGGCGGTCATGGCGATTGCTCCTGGGCTCGGGGTCCGGACTGGACGAGGATCGGACGCCGGACGCCGCCCCCGCATCCGGTGGGCCCCCTAGTGATCCTGAGGGAGGACGTATGGGGGATGAGCCCCCCTAGACTCGGCGGGTGCTGCTGGGAAGAGCGGAGGAGCAGCGCGCGATCGACGCGCTGCTGGCGTCTGCCCGGCTGGGGCAGAGTGGCGTGCTGGTGCTGTCCGGCCAGGCGGGCATCGGCAAGAGCGCCCTCCTGGAGTACGCCGCATTTCGCGGCGAGGGATTCCGGCTGCTGCGGGTCACCGGCACCGAGACCGAGCGCGGCCTGCCGTTCGCCGGACTGGCCCAGCTGCTGCGCCCGGTCGAGGACGAGCTCGACCGGTTGCCCGAGCCGCAGGCCGAGGCGCTCGGGGTCGCGCTGGCCCTGCGGACCGGCGAGAGCGTCGACCGGTTCGCCGTCTCCGCCGGGGTGCTGAGCCTCCTCACCCGGGCCGGCGAGGACGCCCCGCTGGGACTGCTGGTCGACGACGCGCATCTCGTGGACCAGCCGTCCGCCGAGGCCATCGTGTTCACCTGCCGAAGACTGCTTGCGGACGCCGTCTTCGTCCTCGTGGCCGCCCGGGACGAGACCAACCACCCGTGGTCCGCCGCGGATCTGCCCCAGCGGACCCTCGGCGGACTGGCTCCCGCAGACGCCGCGGAGCTGGCGTCGGCGATGTCTCCCGTCCCGCTCGGCGGGGAGCTCCGGCAACGGGTCGTCGATCTCGCGGGTGGCAATCCGCTGGCGATCCGGGAGCTGGCCCGCGATCCCGCGCAGCTCTCCGGTGCGGCGCCGGGGACACCCGCCCCGGTGCCGGGTGTGGTCGCCGAGGCCTTCGGGCGGCGGGCCGCGGCACTCGATCCCGGCGACCGGGTGGTCCTGCTCGTGGCCGCGGTCGCCGACGGCGACCTTCCGGTGATCGCCCGGGTGTGTGCCGCAGGCGGGCTCGACGTGCGCGCGCTCGAGCGCGCCGAACTGCTCGGGCTGGTGAGCGCGAACGACCGTCGGGTCGAGTTCTCGCACTCCCTGGTCCGGTCCGCGGTGTACTCGGCAGCCCCGGCTGCCGAACGCCGCCACCTGCACCGGCTCGTCGCCGAGGCCCTGCCCGCCGGCGACGCCGACCGCCGCGCTTGGCACCGCTGTGCCTCGGTGCTGGGCACCGACGCGGCCGCCGCAGCCGAGATCGAGGCGGTCGGTGTCCGCGCCTCCGCCCGCGGCGGCCATGCGGTCGCAGCCAGCGCCCACGAGCGAGCCGCCCTCCTGTCGCCCGGTCACGAGGAGCGCGGCCGGCGCCTGATGACGGCGGGAGAGGAGGCGTGGTTGGCCGGAGCCGACGCTCGGGCGCTGACTCTCCTGCGCGAGGCGCTCCGGCACGACTCCTCCCCGATCCTCTCCGCGCGGGCACGGGGACTCGAGGGCCTCGTCAGCGCGCGCGGTGGATCCCTGCGCGAGGCACGGGACATCTTGCTCGCGGCTGCGTCGGACGCGGAGGACACGGCGCCCGACCAGGCGCTCGTGATGTACGCCGACGCGGTGAACGTGTGCTTCTACCTGCTGGACGGAGCCAGCGCGGCATCGGCTGCCGACCGGGCCGAGCGTCTGCTGGATCGCCCCACGGCCGACAACGAGTCGCCCCGGGTCGTGGGGCGCCCCGCCGCCATCGCGTCCATCGCCGTCGGCATGGCCCGCGTCATCGCCGGTGAGGGGGGAGCCGAGCGGATCCGCGCCGGCGTGGCCGGGCTCGCCGAAGCCGGGCCCGACCCGGGTGTCGTGCAGTCGGCCTGGGAGGTGATCGGGCCGCTGTACCTCCGGGAGTCCGGCGCCGGTCGGACGCTGATCGCTCGCGCCGTGGACCAGCGCCGCGCCGCCGCCGACATCGGCACGCTCCCGCGACTCCTCCACCACCTGGCCAGGGACGACGCCACGACGGATCGCTGGTCGCAGGCCTCCGCAGGCTACGGAGAAGCGGTCGCCCTGGCCCGGGAGTTCGGTCAGACCACCGAGCTCGGGGCCTCCCTGGCTGGGCAGACCTGGCTGTCGGCGCGCCAGGGTCGGGTGGCCGACGCACGCAGCCAGGCCGCTGAGGTGATGGCGATCGCAGCCGCCCACGAATCCCGGCTGATCGCGGCCTGGGCCCGGTTCGCGCTCGCCGAGCTGGACCTGTCCCTCGGGGAGCCGAGTGCCGCCGCAGAGCAGTTCCTGGGACTCCAGGCCTGGCTCGAGGAGGTGGGCATGCTCGACGTCGACCTGTCCCCCGTCCCCGAGCTGGTCGAGGCGCTGCGCCGCGTCGATCGCGAGGCCGAAGCGGCGGCCGCGGTCACGACGTACGACGCTCGCGCCGAGAGCAAGGGCCAGCCCTGGTCCCTGGCCCGGGCCGCGCGGGTCCGCGGCCTGCTGGCCGAACCCGCGGGCTTCGAGGCCTGTTTCGAGCACGCGCTGGAGCTGCACGGCCGGACGCCGGACGTGTTCGAGGAGGCGCGGACCCGGCTGGTCTACGGGGAGCGGTTGCGGCGGGCCCGGCGCCGGATCGACGCCCGCAACCAGCTCCAGGCCGCACTCTCGTCCTTCGAGCGGCTCGGCGCCGAGCTGTGGGCCGACGTCGCTTTGGCCGAGCTCCAGGCGTCGGGAGTGACCGCGCATCGTCGCGACGCCGGGCCGGTGGTCGACCTGACCGCCCGCGAGCTCCAGATCGCGTTGCTGCTGGCCGAGGGCAGAACGACGCGGGAGGCGGCCGCGGCGCTGTTCGTCAGCCCCAAGACCGTGGAGTACCACCTGCGGCACGTCTACACGAAGCTGGGCATCGGCTCGCGGGCCGAGCTCAGGGAACACCTCGCCGAGAGTTCGGCGGGGTGAGCTGACTCCTAGAGGACCGCCCCGGGGTTGAGGATCCCCTCGGGGTCGAGGGCGTCCTTGACCCGCCGGGTCAAGGCCATGACGTCGGGGCCGAGCTGGTCGGGCAGGGCACCCTTCTTGGTGCGACCGACGCCGTGCTCGCCGGTGATGGTTCCGCCGAGGGCGATGGCCGCGTGCATGACGGCGTCGAAGGCGGTGCGCGCCCGCTCCAGTGCGGCTGGGTCGGCGGGGTCGTAGACGACGATCGGGTGGGTGTTCCCGTCGCCCGCGTGCGCGACCACCGGGATTTCGACGTCATACTCCTCGGCGATCGCCGCCACCGCAGCCAGCAGCTCCGGCAGCTTGGGGATGGGGGCGCCGACGTCCTCGAACATGAGCGCGCCACGGGATTCCATCGCGGGGAAGGCGGACCGCCGCGCCTCGACGAACATCTCGCCCTCGGCGGCGTCGTCGGTGGCGAACACCTCCTTCGCGCCGGCACCCTCGCACGCGGCGACCATGACCGTGACCTCCTCGGCCCGCGCGGCGCCCGGCGCGTCCGACTGGGCCACGAGCATGGCACCGGCGGTGCGGTCCAGGCCCATCTGCCGGAAGTCCTCCACGGCGTTGATCGAGGCCTTGTCCATCAGCTCGAGCATCGACGGGCGAAGGGTGCGGCCGACCTCGACCACCGCGCGGGCAGCGGAGTCGACGTCCGCGAACGTCGCCACCAGCGTGGACCTGACCCCCGGAGCCGGTACCAGCCGCAGGATCGCCCGGGTGACCACGCCGAGCGTCCCCTCGCTGCCGACGAACAGCTTCACCAGGCTCAGCCCGGCGACGTCCTTGATCCGCTTCCCGCCAAGGGTGACCAGCGTCCCGTCGGCCAGGACCACGTCGAGGCCGAGCACGTAGTCAGTGGTCACGCCGTATTTCACGCAGCACAGTCCCCCGGCGTTGGTGGCGACATTGCCCCCGATGGAGCAGATCTCGTACGACGACGGGTCCGGTGGGTACCACAGCCCGTGCTCCGCGGCGGCGGCCTTGACCTCTGCGTTGAACGCGCCCGGCTCGACCACCGCCACCCTGCAGGCGACATCGATGTCGATCACGCGCATCCGCTCGAGGCTGAGCACGATGCCGCCGTCGACGGCGCTCGAGCCGCCCGACAGGCCGGTTCCGGCACCCCGCGGCACGACGGGGATCCGGTGCTCGGCGGCCCACCTGCACCGCTGTCTGGACCTGCTCGGCGTTCTCAGCGCGCACCACCGCGAGCGGGGTGCCCGCTGAGTCGTCCTTGGACCAGTCGAAGCGGTACTTCTCCATCGCGTCGGCGTCCGTGACGACCACGCCGTCGGGCAGGGCATCGGCCAGGCTGGAGGCGTCCATGCACTCCATGCAATCACGCGGCAACCAGGCACGCGGCTCAGGCAGTCGCCCGCGCCTCCTCGTCCGCGTGCGCGATGTTGGCGAGCTGACGCCACACGAGCGCGAGGGTGATGCCCGAGCCCACGAACGCGAACCAGAACGGCGCCGCCAGCCCCCATTGGTCGGCGATGAAACCTCCGAGCAGCTGGCCGACCACGAGCCCGGCGAAGATGCCGACCATGTAGACCGAGCCGACCCGGCCCTGGAACTCCATCGGCACCGCCCGCTGGCGCACCGTCACGGAGACGGCGTACCAGACGAACGCGTAGCACCCGAACCCGAGCATGATCAACAAGGCCAGCCAGGCCTGGATGGTGAGGGCGAGCGCGAGATGCATGACCACCTCGAGCAGCAGGCAGGCCCGCATCAGCGTGGCCATGGCGAACCGTCGTTCCAGCCATCCGTAGGAGGCCGTTCCGATCACGCCACCGATCGCGGCCGCAGTCGTCAGCAGACCGAATCCGACCTCGCCCATGCCCACCCGATCCAGGGACCAGAGCACCAGGACCGACCAGGCCGCGCCCCAGGTCACGTTGAACGTGAAGATCACCAGCGCCAGGGTGCGCATGGCCGCGTGACTCCACAACCAGCGCACGCCCTCGGTGATGTCGTGCCAGACGTGCGTGTCCGCGTCCCCGCGCACGCCCCCGCGTGGGGTCGCGATTCGCGCAACCAGCGTCACGCCGAGCAGCAGGCACACGAACTGGATGACGAACGGCAACGCCATCCCCGCGGCGAACAGGAAGGCACCGACCGGCGGTCCGATGAGCTGGTTGGCGGTCAGGAGGCCGGCCTGCAGGCGCGAGTTGGCGATGCCGAGGTCGGCCTTCTCGACCAGCATCGGCGTAAGGGTGCTGGTGGTCGTGTCGGCGAACACCTCGGCCACGCCGAGCGCGAACATGGCTACCAGGATCACCGCGATGTCGACCCAGCCGGTGACGATGCTGGCGACCAGGACGACCAGGACCGCGGCGCGGACGAGGTCGGCGCCGATCACCAGGAGCCGCCGGTCGAGCCGGTCGGCCAGCGCGCCGGCGTACAGCCCGAAGACCAACCACGGAAGACGCAGCAGCACGGCCGCCAACGCAACCAGCCGCGGGTCCTGGGTCTGCGACGCGACCAGCAGAGGTCCGGCCGCGAGCGCGATTCCGTCTCCGATGTTGGTCGTCCAGCTGGAGGCGAGAAGCCAACGGAAGCCGACGCCCATCCGGGCTGGAACGAGGGCTTCGACGATCCGGCTCACAATCCGGCAACGCTAATCGCGCACCGGCGCCGCGTCACCTGGATTTGCCCGCCGGTTGCCGCTGGTTGAGGTGCGAGCGGAGCGAGCCTCGAAACCCGGTGACTGTGGGCAGCGCTTCGTATCCGGTGGTTGAGGTACGAAGGCAGCCGCCGCTCGGGCGTGCCGGTGGCCCCGCCGTCGGCGGGGTGTGGGGCGGGGTGGTCAGGTTTCGGGTGGATCGACCGAAGGACGTCGCTTGTCTCGGGTGACGTCGAGGGTGCCGGTGTGGTCGCGGAGGAATTGGTAGCGGTGGGGGCTAGACCAGAGGTAGGTGCCGGGTTCGAGGGCGGTGTAGGTCCAGGAGCTGTGGGTCTTCAACCGGTGATGTCGCCGGCACAGCGGCGCGAGGTTCTCCGTGCAGGTTGGTCCGCCGCGGGTGTGCGGGATGACGTGGTCGGTGTCGCAGGATCGGGCGGGGCGGCTGCACCAGGGGAACACGCAGGTGCCGTCCCGAAGCTGGGTCTGTTCGGTGAGCCGGTCGGGGATCTCGTACTGGTCGACCCGGATCTGCTGGTTCAGATCGATCACCGGTCGCACGGTGACCTGGGTGTCGGGGTTGCGGCCACACCAGGTCCGGATGGTGTCGGCGGTCACCGGTGACCGGGTGTTCTCCACCCGCCCGACCTGCAGACCGGCGCCACACTCGACGCCCGGGCTGGTGAGCGCGGCCTCGGAGAGGTGGACGTAGAGGAGGACCTGACGGACGGGCTTGCGTGGTTGCGGGACTCGCTCCGCGCGGCCCTGAAGCACCGCCTCATCCGGGTCGTCACGGTGGTCCGTCTGGGTGGTGAGGTCGAGGGCGAGTTGGCGGCGGGCGAGTTCCCCGGCGGCCATCGACCGGCGCACGTCCATCGACTCGGCGCAGCCGAGGTCGCCCAGCTGCCCGACGATGCCACGGATGGCGGCGTCCAGGTCCAGGGCGTCGGCGAGGTCGAGCTCGCCGTAGACGGCGCTGGTGCCGGCGAAGGAGACCTGCCGGTGGTCGATGGTGAACCCTCGGGCATCCGCGGCGTCCCGGCAGGCCCGTTCGGCGGTCTCGGGCATGTGCCGGGCGATCGCTTCCTCCACCAGCCGGTCCACCGTGGCCGGGCCGATCTGGTGCGCCACGTGGGCCACGTGCCGGTCCACGTAGGCCGCCGCCTCGGGAGACAAGGCGAGGGTGGACCGGGCGATCCGCCGCGCCCGCCACGCCGCCAGGTCCCCGCCGAGGGTCTTCGCCCACAGCCGCGGCAGCCGGTGCCGCAGCTCCAGGGCCTCACCGAGGTAGTCCCGGCCGGCATCGGTCGGCAGCCCGACCGCGGCCGCGAACTCCGCGATGCAGAACTCCGCCACCAACGGAGCCCCCAGCCCGGCGATCGCCAACTCCGACTCCCCGAAGTGCCCATCCCACACCATCGCCGCGTCCTCGAGGGAGTCCACCGAATGCATCGCCGCCCACGCCACCGCCGCCCGCAGCAGCCTCTGCCTCGGCGCGGTCCGCGGCCGCCCGGCGGGCCCGCGCGAAGTCGAGGACCTCGGCCGCGGTATCCAGACACGGCGGCGGCCTCCATGGGTCCAACTCAACCAGCCGGCACCGACACCCAGACCCCGACAACCAGGCTTCTCCACAACCCCGCCGGTCACGGTCAGATCACGATGCCCCGGGGCCGCGGGTGTGGGACCGGAGACAGGCCGGGCCGACGGCGGAGCCGAGGCCCCCGCCGCCGTGGTTGGGACTGGCCCCCGCGGAGCGAGGAACGAGTGGAGCGGGTGGTAGGCAAGGGGGCCTCGGCGCAGCCGACGGACCGGCCCACCCACGGTCACCGGGTTTGGAGGCTCGTCGCTTGCGCTCCTCGCACCTCAACCAGCGGTCAGCGCGTGCGTGACCGCCGTCGGAGGGCAATGGTGAGCGCGATCGCCCCGCCGAGGAGGCCCATGGGCACGGCCGCGGCGGCGGCCTGATCGATGACGGAGCGTGCGGGGCTGACCTCGGGTGTCGGGTCGGAGCCGCGACCGTCACCGGGCACGTCGACGGAGTAGACGTCGAGGCCGCGGACCAGGTCGATCGAGTACACGACGTTGCTCTTCCGGTTGGTCTGGCGGCCCGGTCGTCGTACACCGGGACCCACATGGCGTCCCAGACCTCGGAGGCGCCCCAGAGGGCGTGGCCGTAGGACTTGAGCTCTTGGGGTTCCGGACGTCGATGAGCTGGGTGCCGCCGCCGTAGAAGCCGACCGCGACGATGCCGCTGGGGTGGTAGTCGAACCAGTGCGCCGAGCAGAACGCGCCCTGCGGCAGCGGGAGTAGTGTGCCGAGGTCGGCCAGCTCGACCTTGTCGAGCGGCACGATCGCCGACGGGCTGCCGTCGAGCCGCTTGACGTGCCAGGTCTGGAACGAGCCGGCCATGCGTGCAGTCGGTCTGCTCGTAGTCCTCCTCGGTCACCAGCAGCACGTTGCCGTTGGCGAAGGACGGCTTGCTCCGCGGCTGGAAGTTGTCGGCGTTGGGACGGAACGAGTTGTGGTGGATGAAGTCGTTGTAGCCCTCGTACGCTCGGGTCGCGTGCCCCGGCCCGCCCGGCCCGGTCGTGGTGATCAGGCGCGGCTTGCGGGGGTGCGAGGTGTCCCACATGGACGAGCCGCCGCAGCCGGTGTGGGTGCCGATGCCGGCGGCGTCGAAGTTCCACTTGTGGCCGGCGGTCGGGCGAGCGGAACGGCTGGACGCCCGTCCGTCGCGCGGGTTGCTGTCGACCTCCCGCGGCCGCTCGAGGTTGCGCAGGTCGAAGATCGAGAAGCTGCCGTCGCTGTCGCCGGCGGAGTAGGCGTACCGGCAGTCGGACTCGTCGACGCAGGCGACGGTGTGGGTGCTGGTCGTGCCGGGCGCGCGTGCCGACGATCGTCGGGTGCGGCGGGGTCGGTCACGTCGACGACCCCCAGCTCGCCGCCGCCCGACGTTGACGTGCTCGGGCTCGGTCGGGCGAGGCCTGGTACAGGTCGACCCCGACCAGGGCGAAGCGCCGGGTGCCGTCGCGGTACGCCGCTCGCCGCAGTTCATCGCCTCGTTCTCGAACACGGCGTTGGGCAGGACGCCGACCGGGGTCGGGTTGGTGGCGTCGCGGACGTCCCACACCCGGATCGACTCGACGCCGCTGGTGACGAAGACGGGGCCGGTCCTCAGGAAGCAGCCGGAGATCGCCGGCCGTCCCGGGCGGGTCGCGAGGTGCTGGACGTTGCCGCTGAGCAGCGGGGTGTCGTCGCCCTCGGCGAGGAGGGCGTGCGCGGACCTCGCAGGCGCTCGCGGTCACCGTGGGCGGACGGCCGGGGAGGCGAGGGCCAGGGAGCCGCCGACGGTCGAGACCGGCGGCGGCAAGGGCGACGAGGGTGCGCATGCACCCTCAACGACCGGCGGCGGCGTCGGTCACGCGTGCGTGCAACCGCCGTCAGACCGGCTGCATCTCCTGCATCGTCTCGGACTCGAGGTCGAGGAGCGTCGGCCGCGTGTGCGGCGGCCAGTGCGTCGTTCTCCTGCGTGAGACGAAGGACGAGTGCCTCGAGCTCGGCCACCCGGGCGCGCAGCCGAGTGTTCTCGGCTGAGAGTCGGGCGGGGATCCGCAGGTCGCTGTTCATGTAACCGATCAGCGCCTTGGCCATGGATGAGCCTTCCAGGTGGGGGGTGGAGACCCGCTGATGTGGGGCCGTCTTCAAGAGTCGCACCAGACGGCGTCCGGTCAACCGCGATCCTCAGGCGGTCTCGACCGTCCGCACGCCGCGGCACCGGCTGGCAGCGGCGGGCAGAAGTACGACGACCGGTTCATGAACGCGACCCGCCGGATCGGCCGTGCCGCAGCGGTCGCACGGCTCGCCCTCGCGGCCGTAGGCGTGCAGCGAGCGGTCGAAGTAGCCGGACTCGCCGTTGACGTTGACGTAGAGCGAGTCGAAGGACGTGCCGCCCTCGCCCAGCGCCTCGTTCATGACGAACCGGGCCTGGTCGAGCAGCGTCGCGGACCTGCGGCCCGGTCAGCCGGTCCCCCGGCCGGTCGCCGTGGATCCGGGCCCGCCACAGCGCCTCGTCGGCGTAGATGTTGCCGACCCCGGAGATCAGGTTCTGGTCGAGCAGCAGCCGCTTGACCCCGGCCGTACGCCGGCGCACGCGGCGTACGAACTCGGCGTCGTCGAACTCCGGGTCGAGCGGGTCGCGGGCGATGTGGGCGATCTCCGGCGGGCAGCTCGGCGCCGCCGTCGGAGACCGACAGCCCGCCGAACATCCGCTGGTCGACGAACCGCAGCTCGAGGGTCGCCCGCGCGTCGAGCACGATCCGCACCCGCAGGTGCCGCTCGTCGGGCGCGCCGGGCGGCTGGACCAGCATCTGCCCGCTCATGCCGAGGTGGCCGAGCAGGGCGTCGCCGTTGCCGAGCGGGCAGCCAGAAGTACTTGCCGCGCCGGCGGGCGCCCACGATCCGCTGGCCGGTCAGCGCGAGCGGCGAAGCCCTCGGGGCCGCGCGGGTCGCGGCGGACCGGTCGGGGATGGAGGACGTCGACCCGGGTGATGGTCGGCGCCGAGCGACGTGGCGCTCGAGGCCGGCGCGGACGACCTCGACCTCGGGGAGCTCGGGCACGGCGGCTCGGTCGGTCCTGGTCGGTCAGTCGTCGACGGCGGCCGCGGCGACGACGGCGGGGTCGTCGACGCCGAGCTTGGCCGCGATCTCGCCGTACGCCGTCTCCGCGGCGGCCTGCTCGGCCTCCTTCTTGGAGCGGCCGACGCCGTTGCCGTAGAGCTCGTCGCCCACCCGGACCTGGGCGGTGAAGGTCTTCATGTGGTCGGGGCCCTCGTCCTCGATGACGTACTCGGGGACGCCGAGGCCGTGCTCGGCGGAGAGCTCCTGGAGGGAGGTCTTCCAGTCCAGCCCGGCGCCGAGGGCGGAGGCGGCCTCGATCAGCGGGTCGAAGAGCAGGTGCACGACCTCGCGCGGACACCTCGAACCCGCCGCTGAGGTGGACCGCGCCGAGCACCGCCTCGACGGTGTCGGACAGGATCGAGGCCTTGTTGCGGCCGCCGGTCGACTGCTCGCCGCGGCCGAGCTTGACGTGGTCGCCGAGGCCGATCTCGCGGCCCACCTCGGCCAGGGCGCGGGCGTTGACGACGGCGGCCCGCAGCTTGGCCAGCCGGCCCTCGGAGAGGTCGGGGTGGGTGCGGTAGAGCGTCTCGGTGACCACCACCCCGAGCACGGAGTCCCCGAGGAACTCCAGCCGCTCGTTGGTCGGGCAGGCCGCCGTTCTCGTAGGCGTACGAACGGTGGGTGAGGGCGCGCTCGAGCAGCTCGGGTTCCAGGGTCGGATCCCCGAGCGCTGCTCGGAGCTCGCCGTAGTTGGTCAAGCCGACCGCGGTCGGGCTCAGAGAACCTGACGACGGTCGGACTTGGCGCCGTACTGGCCGCACTCGCCGCACGCACGGTGCGGCAGGTGCTTGGCACCGCACGCGGGGTTCGCGCAGGTCACGAGGGACGGCGCGACGGCCTTCCACTGCGAGCGACGGTGACGCGTGTTGCTGCGCGACATCTTCCGCTTCGGGACAGCCACTGTTCTCTCCTTGCTCGTCGCGACCGGTGCTCGGCCGTCGACTGGTCAATCGTCGCCCTGCTGAAGTTCCTGCAGCCGGCTCCACCGCGGGTCGATCGCCGCCTCGTGTGCGTGGTCCGGATCGTCCGCGAGACGCGCACCACACTCGGTGCACAGTCCGGGACAGTCGTCCTCGCACAGCGGCTGGAACGGCAGTGCGAGCACCACCGCGTCCCGCAGCAGGGGTTCGAGGTCGAGCAGGTCGCCCTCGAGCCGGCTGGACTCGTCGTCCTCCGTCGCCGAGTCGTCGCCGACCCGGTGGTGGCCCTGGTCGTCGTACACGAACAGCTCCTGGAACCGCACCTCGATCTCGTCGGAGATCGGTTCCAGGCACCGCACGCACTCGCCCTCGAGCCCGGCTGTCGCCGAGCCCGTGACCAGCACCCCCTCCATGACCGCCTCCAGCCGCAGGTCGAGCTCGACCGGCGCACCTTCGGGGACATGGAGAACTTCGATGCCCAGATCTGCCGGTGCCGGAACCGTCAGGGTCACCTCGCGCTGGGACCCCGGGCGGCGGCCGAGCTCGCGTGTGTCGAGCACGAGCGGCGCTCTCGGGTCCAGGTTGCTCAGAGGATCACTTCCGGGTCCGGGCACAACAGATCGTCGAGAATCGTAACCGGTCGGGCAGCCGGCACCGCAAAAGCGCGGCGCGCCCGGGAGCCGGCCTAGTCGTCGTCGGCAGCGGCTCGCTCCGCCAGCGCGGGCCACGAGTCGCTCGTGCACGAAGTCCGGCACCAGGCCCGGAGACGTCGCCGCCGAACATCGCGACCTCCTTGACCAGGCTCGACGCGAGGAAGGAGTACTCCGGGCTGGTGGGCACGAACACGGTCTCCACCTCGGCCAGGGAGGCGTTCATCTGGGCCATCTGCAGCTCGTAGTCGAAGTCGCTGACCGCGCGCAGGCCCTTGACGATGGCGTGGATGCCCTGCTCGCTGGCAGAAGTCGGTGAGCAGGCCGGTGAACCCGTCGACCCGGACGTTGTCGAAGCCGGCGGCACGCCTCGCGCAGCATGTCGATCCGCTCCTCGGCGGTGAACAGCCGGCTCTTGGACTTGTTGACGCCGACCGCGACCACGACCTCGTCGAACAGGGCCGAGGCGCGGGTGACGATGTCGATGTGCCCGTTGGTGACCGGGTCGAACGACCCGGGACAGACGGCTCGGCGCACGGGCTACTCCTCGGCTGACGGACTGCTCGACGCTGACCCGGACGAGGCCGGGACGCGGCGTGACCGTACCAAAGCATGGTCTCGCCGTAGCGCCTGTCCCGGACGTCGGTGAACCCGTCCGGCCAGCCGGGCTCGGGGCTGCGCGACGAGCGCTCGACGACGACCAGGGCGCCCGGGACCAGCCAGTCCGTGGTCGACCAGGCCCTGCAGGTCGCGGCCGACCGCCTCGTCCTCGAGCGGGTACGGCGGGTCGAGGAACGCCACGTCGTACGGCGCGGCGGGGGGCCGCTGGAGAGCGCCGGACACCGTCGCCGGTGACGACGTTGGCCTTGGCGAAGCCGAGCGTCGCGCGCGTTCGCGGCGATCAGCTGGGCCGTGCGCCGGTCCTGCTCGACCAGCGTGACCACGCCCGGCACCCCGCGACCACGCCTCGAGGCCCGACCGCGCCGGACCCGGCGTACAGGTCGAGGAAGCGGAGCCCGCTGCAGCGACCCGCACCAGGACTCGATCGCGGAGAACAGCGCCTCGCGCACCCGGTCGCTCGTCGGACGGGTGCTGACGCCCCGGGGCGTCTGGATGCGCCGCCCGCCGGCCGACCCGCCGATGATGCGGGTCATGGCCCGTCATCCGAGTCCCCTCCCCCATGCGAAGTCTTCGACGGGCTCAGGCGGCCCGCGGAGAAGTCGCGAAGGTTCTCATGACTTCTCCATGAACTCAGACTGCCGTGATTGCTCCATCTCTGCCACCGCCGCGGCGAGGTCGGGCGCCTCCGGGAGCGCCGGATCCTCGTCCAGCAGGCGCCTCGGCGGCCTCGCGCGCGGCGACGATCGTCTCCTCGTCGCGGAGCACGCGGAGGTTCTGCAGGCTGGACCGGAAGCCGGACTGCGACTTGCCCAGGACGTCGCCCTCGCGGCGCTGCTCGAGGTCGACCCGGCTCAGCTCGAAGCCGTCGGTGGTGGCCGCCACGGCGTCGAGGCGTTCGCGGGCGGGGGTGCCGACCTCGGCGCGAGGTGACCAGCAGGCAGAGCCCGGGAAGGCCGCCCCGGCCGACCCGGCCGCGCAGCTGGTGGAGCTGGGAGACGCCGAACCGGTCGGCGTCCAGGAGCACCATCGACGGTGGCGTTGGCGACGTCGACGCCGACCTCGATCACGGTGGTGGACACCAGGACGTCGACGTCGCCGGCGGCGAAGGCGCGCATGGTCTGCTCCTTCTCGTCCGGCGGCGAGCCGTCCGTGCAGCATCGCCAGCCGCAGGCCGGCCAGCGGTCCCGCGGCGAGCTCGGCGTGCAGCTCCTCGACGGCGTGTCAGCGCCTGGGTCGGAGGCGGTGACGTTGCCCTCCTCGTCGACGTCGACGACGGTCGGTCTCGCCCTGCTCCGGCTCGTCGCCGGTGATCCGCGGGCACACGACGTAGACCTGGTGGCCCTTGGCCGACCTCCTCGCGGACCCGCTCCCAGACCCGGTCGATCCAGTGCGGCTGGTCGAGCAGGGGCACGACGTTGGTCTGGATCGGCGCCCGGCCGGCCGGGAGCTCGGTCAGGGTGGAGGTCTCGAGGTCGCCGAACACGGTCATGGCGACGGTGCGCGGGATCGGCGTCGCGGTCATGACCAGCACGTGGGGCGGCGTGCCGGCCTTGTCGGTGAGCGCGGCCCGCTGCTCGACGCCGAAGCGGTGCTGCTCGTCGACGACGACCAGCCCGAGGTCGGCGAACGTGACGTTCTCCTCCAGCAGGGCGTGGGTGCCGATCACGATGCCGGCCTCGCCGCTGGCGATCCGCAGCAGGGCCTCCTGCCGCTGCGCCTTGGTCATCGAGCCGGTGAGCAGGGCCAGCGTGGTGCCGTCGGCGGCGCCGCCGAGCATGCCGCCGGCGGCGAGGTCGCCGAGCAGAGCCGATGATCGACCGGTGGTGCTGCTGGGCCAGCACTTCGGTCGGCGCCAGCAGCGCGGCCTGGCCACCGGAGTCGACGGTGCGGAGCATGGCGCGCACCGCCACCAGGGTCTTGCCGGAGCCGACCTCGCCCTGGAGCAGCCGGTTCATCGGGTGCGGGCGGGCGAGGTCCTCCTCGAGCACGGCGCCGATCTCGCGCTGGCCGGTGGTCAGCTCGAACGGCAGCCGGTCGTCGAACGCGGCCAGCAGACCGCCCTGGTCGCCGGTTCGCGCCTGCGCTCCGAGCTCGCGCAGCTCCCGCCGTCGCCGCGGCCAGCACGAGCTGGGTGACCAGCGCCTCCTCGAACCGGAACCGCCGCTGGGCCGCGGTGACCTGCCCGTGGTCGTCGGGAGCGTGGATCCAGTCGTACGCGGTGCGCGCGCCGATCAGGTCGTAGCGGTCGCGCAGAGACTCGGGCAGCAGCTCGGGTACGTCGTCCAGCACGGTGCGCGCGAAGCTGATCGCACGCTGCAGGTCCCACGAGTCGACGCCCTTGGTGAGCGGGTAGATCGGGTACAGCGCGCCGATGCTCTCCAGCGCGGCTCGGGTCGCCTCGTCGTCCCCGGTCTCGCCGAAGATCACCATCTTCGGGTTGGTCAGCTGCCAGTCGGTGCGGAACCGGCTCACCTGGCCGGTGAACACGCCGCGTTTGCCGACGGCCAGGCGGTTGTGGTGCCACTCGGCAATGCGCTTCTGCTTGGCGAAGAACGTCATCCGCAACGACGGTCCATCGGTGCGGAGCAGGGTCTCGATGCGGTAGGCGGTGCGACCGGTGCGTCGGTCGTTGTAGGTGCGCACGTCGCTCTCGGCGATCTCGCCCACGACCGTGAGCATCTGGCCGGGTTGCAGGTCTGCGACGGTGGTCAGCTCCCCGGTCTTGATGTAGCGACGCGGGAAGTGGCCGAGCAGGTCGCCGACGGTCGCGATGCCGAGCCCGTCGGTGAACCGCTTCCGCTTGTTGGACTTGTCGCCGAGGACGGTCGCGATCGGGGAGTCGAGGGTGATCATGTCGCGTTCCTCCGACTCACTCGACGGCCATCAGGAGCGGGTAGCGCTCCTGACCACCGTCGTACACCACGACGTCGACATGGGGGTGAGCCTCCTCGACGAAGGCGGCGCAGCGTTCGACCAGGTCTCCGTCGTCGACTCCGCCGACCAGGGTCACGAGCTCCCCGCCACCGCCGAGGAGCCGCTCGAGGACATCGGTGGCGACGGCGTACAGATCGTCGCCGACGACGGCGAAGTCGCCGGCGACCACGCCGAGCACGTCGCCGGGCTCGCACGGTCCGGCCATGGTGATCGCCTGCTTCGAGGCGACGGTGACCGCACCGTGGTGCGCGTGCCGGGCGGTGGCGGTCATCTCCAGGACGTCCTGCTCGAAGCTGCGCCCGGGCTCGTGCACGGCGAGGGCGGCCAGGCCCTGCACCTGGGCCTGGGTGGGGATCACGGCCACGGTGATCTTGTCGTCGGTCCCGGCCGTGGTCGCGGCGATCTCGGCCACCCGCACCGAGTCCCGGTCGTTCGGCAGGACGACGACCTCTTCGGCGCCGCACGACGTGATCGCCTCGAGCAGCTGCCCGGTCGAAGGCCGGCGGCCGGGTCCGCCCTCGACCACCACCGCTCCGGCGTCCGCGAACAGCGTGGCCAGTCCCGGGCCGGCCGCGACCGCCACGATCCTCCGCCCGCGGCGCTCCGTCGCCTGCTGTCGCGCCTGCGCGACCTGCTCGGCGAAGTGGGTGACCCGGACCCGGTAGGGACGTCCGGCCTTGATGCCGGCCTCGATCGCGGCACCCACGTCGTGGACGTGCACGTGCACGTTGAACAGCCCCTCACCCCCGACCACCACGAGCGAGTCGCCGAGCGGGGCCAGGGCCTGCTTGAGGGCCGGGATGTTGTCGTCGTCGGCGTCGAGCAGGTACATCACCTCGTAGGCGGGTCCGCCCTCGGTCAGGTCGTCGGCCGGGACCGGGATCGGGATGCTCCGCGCGCCCATCGGCGAGACGACCGGCGTTGGCCGACGGCCGGTGAGCACCGTCTCGGCGGCATCGAGGATCACGCTCAGGCCCCGGCCGCCCGCGTCGACCACACCCGCGTCCCGGAGCGTCTGCAGCTGCTCGGGGGTGCGTGCCAGCGCCTCCCGGGCGGCCGCGGCGGCCGTGGCGAACACGTCCCGGGCCCGAGCGGTGTCGTCGCGGGCTCGCGCGACGGCGGCGTCGGATGCGGCTCTGGCCACGGTCAGGATGGTGCCCTCGACCGGCTCGCCGACCGCCGCGTAGCTGGCGTCGGTCGCCTGGTGCAACGCTTCAGCCATCACGGCGGCGTTGCGCTCGCCGGGCTGCTGGACCGCAATCCGATGCGCGATGGCGCCGAGCATCTGGCTCAGGATGACCCCGCTGTTGCCGCGTGCACCGAGGAGAGCGCCCCTGCTGAACGCGGCGAGTGCCGTCTCGAGGTCGGCTCCGGAGGCGCGTGCCTCCCGGATGGCGTCGCGCGCCGCGGAGACCGTCAGGTACATGTTGGTCCCGGTGTCGCCGTCCGGCACGGGATAGACGTTGAGGGCGTCGATCTCCTCGCGGGCCTCGGCGAGGGCATCGGTGGCGATGTCGACGAAACGCAACACGACCTCGACGCTGACGCCGCCGTCTCGGGGTGCTTCCATGCGACTGCCCTTCGGTGCCGGGTGGTCCACGTTGCGCGTGCTGCCACAGAGTAGTGGTGGGTGGGGTGGTGGTGGGTGGCCGTCCGCGGGGCCCCCTGACGATTCGCACCCGAGCCGAGCCATCGGATATCCTCGTCCGGTTGCCCGCTCACCGGGCCATTGATCCACAACCTCGAATCTTTTCAGGAGTTCACGGTGGCTGCCGTCTGTGACATCTGCGCCAAGAAGCCGGGCTTCGGCAACAACCGCCCCTGGTCGCGCAAGATTACGAAGCGTCGCTTCGACCCCAACATCCAGCGCGTCCGGGCGACCGTGAACGGCACCCCCAAGCGCCTCAACGTCTGCACCGGCTGCATCAAGGCCGGCAAGGTCACCCGCTGACGCAGCACGAAGGCCCCCGAAAGCGCCAGCGCTTTCGGGGGCCTTCTGCGTGTCAGCGGCCCGACTCGGCGGCTTCTGAGGCGTCGCCTCAGAAGTGCGTCCACCCGGTCGGGCCGTCGTACTCCTCGCCGTCGAGGGTGACCCCGGAGCCCTTGGTGACCGCGCCGACCACCGTCCAGCCGGCCGGCACCGATCCGTCCGGGAACGTGGCGAGGAGAGCGTGGTCGTCGCCGCCGCCGAGGATGAACTGGATCGGGTCCGCGCCGGTCGCCGCCCCGACCGCCTGGAGCGGCTCGGCGATCTCGAACGCACCGCGGTACACGTCGATCGCCACGCCGGAGTCCGCCGCGATGTGGCCGGCATCAGCGAGCAGGCCGTCGGAGATGTCGATCATCGACGTGGCTCCTGCTTCGGCGGCCAGCGCGCCCGCGTCGTACGGCGGCTCTGGACGACGGTAGGCCTCGACCAGGACTCGGGGCGACCGGAAGCCGCGGCCCAGGACTGCCAGCCCGCCCGCCGCCCACCCCTGTCGGCCGACCATGGCGAGTTGGTCACCAGGCTGGGCGCCGGACCGAACCACTGGGGCAATGGTGCAGGCGCCCAGCACGGTCACGGCGATCACGATCTGGTCGGCCTGGGTCAGGTCGCCGCCGACGACACTCGCGCCGACGATCGCGCACTCCTCGGCGAACCCCCGGGCGAAGTCCAGGGCCCACTGCGCGGGCAGGTCACCGGGCGCGGCGAGACCGATGGTGAGCGAGGTGGCCCGGCCGCCCATCGCGTTGATGTCGGAGAGGTTCTGAGCCGCCGCCCGATGCCCGACGTCTCCCGCGGAGGCCCAGTCGCGGCGGAAGTGACGTCCCTCGACCATGAGGTCGGTGGAGACGACGACGTGACCGGTCCGGACCCGCAGGACCGCGGCGTCGTCACCCGGGCCGACCAGGACGTGCTCGCCCTGGTCGAAGATCTCGGCGAGCGCGTCGATCATGCCGAATTCTCCGGCGTCGGACAGCGTGGCGTCGGCGGGCAGGACCATCCCGACATCCCACCAGATCGTCACCTCGTCCTGCACGACGGGCACCTACCGACACGCCACGACCGCACGGTAGGTTGGCCGCGGCACCTGATCCGATGAAGACGAGGAGTCCACGATGGTCGTGCAGGCCTACATCCTGATCCAGACCGATGTCGGCAAGGCCGCGGAGGTCGCTCGCGAGATCGCGTCGGTCAAGGGCGTCACCCTCGCCGAGGATGTCACCGGTCCGTACGACGTGATCGTGCGCGCCGAGGCACGCAACGTCGACGAGCTCGGCAAGCTGGTCGTCTCGAAGGTGCAGAACCTCGACGGCATCACCCGCACCCTGACCTGCCCGGTGGTGCACATCTGAGCACCCCCGCGCCCAGTGGGTGTCGCCGCCCCGGATCCACCTGGGTCCGGGGCGTCCTCGCGTGCTTGCTCCTGCTGGTGGTCGGCTGCAGCCGCGACCCGGTGCCGGTCAAGTCGCCGACCATCACCGAGTCGGAGACCACCGACTGCGCCGAGTTCCTCGACGGCGTGCCCGACGAGGTCGCCGGTCAGAAGGCACGGCTGGTCGAGCCGGCCGGCGTGCTGGGCGCGGCCTGGGGTGACCCGCCGATCGTGCTCACCTGTGGCGTCGGCCTGCCCACCGACTTCGACAGGTTCGCGGAATGCGTGGAGGCCAACGGAGTGGGGTGGTTCGTCCCCACGTCGGAGGAGGAGGACCAGTCCTCAGATGTGACGATCACCGCTGCGGGCTACCGCCCGATCGTGAAGGTCAAGGTACCCGCCGAGTACCGCCCCGATGGTGTGGCCGCGGTGATGACGGACCTGGCAGGGCCCGTCGAGGAACACCTGGAGCTCGTGGACGAGTGCTCCTGAGCCCCAGGCGCCCCCTGACGGTGGAGTTCTCAGAGGATCAGGAACAACAGGATGATGACGGCGATGACCAGGGCGGCGATGGCGATGGTGCGAGTGTTCACTTCGTGATCTCCTGTTCGGCCCCCGTGAGTGGTCAGACAACAGTTGCACTGCGCGGCTCCGGGGGTCATGAGCCGCGCCGGACCCGTCGTACCCAATTCGGCGCGGTCCCAACAGCGCCGGTCATGTCAGCGCAGCCCGGTGTCCCGGGCCAGCGCCAGCTGGATCAGCCGGTCCACGAGCTCGGGGTAGTCGACGCCGGTCGCGGCCCACATCCGCGGAAACATCGACAGCGGTGTGAACCCGGGCATCGTGTTGATCTCGTTGACCACCAATGAGTGGTCCGGCAGCACGAAGAAGTCGACCCGGGCGAGGCCTTCGCACCCGACGGCATCGAAGGTGCGTGCGGCAAGTTCCCGGATCCTCGTCGCGATGTCATCGGGAAGGTCCGCCGGGACGTCGAGCTCCGTGTGCTCCTCGGGGAGGTACTTCGCGGCGAAGTCGTAGAACTCATGGTCCCCGGTGATCTTGATCTCCGCAGGCACGCTCGTCAGCGGCCCACCGTCCAGCGACTGGAGGACGCCGCACTCGACCTCCCGCGCTCCCTCGGCAGCCACTTCGACCAGTGCCTTGGGGTCGTGCCGGTGGGCCTCCTCGAGGCAGGCGTCGAGCTCCGTCTCGTCGTGTGCTTTCGAGATCCCGATGCTGGATCCTCCGCGCGCAGGCTTCACGAAGAGGGGAAAGCCGAGCTTCTCGGCTCGCTCCCTGCACGCCTGAGGGTCGGCAGCCCAGTCCCGGGCCGTGATAGTCGTCGACTCCATGAGTGGCAGGCCGGCGGCCGCGAGCACGACCTTCATGTACGCCTTGTCCATGCTGACCGAGGACGCGAGCACGCCTGCGCCCACGTAGCGGACTCCGGCCATCTCGAACATCCCCTGGATCGTGCCGTCCTCACCCCACGGACCGTGGAGGAGTGGGAAGACGACGTCGACCTCGCCCAGGGTGTGCGGAGGCTGGGACGGCTCGGTGACGACCAGGTCGGTTGCGTCGCTCTCCCGGGCCAGAGCGACCGCGGCCCGATCCCCGTCCACCGCGGGCAGCTGGTCGGGGCCCTTGATCTGCAACCGGTCCGGATCCCCGGACTCGAGCACCCAACGCCCGTCGGTGGCGATGCCGATGGGGACGACGTCGTACTTCTCCCGGTCGATGGCCTGCAACACGCTCCCTGCGGTGACGCAGGAGATCGCGTGTTCGCTGGAGCGACCCCCGAACACGACGGCGACGCGGGGCTTTCGGGTGGGCTCGTTCATCGCGTCGACCCTAGCGGCCTAGGGTCATGGCCATGACGGAGGAGGCGCCCGCCCTGAAGCCCGCCACGATCGCTGTCACCGCCGGCCGACCGGAGCACCAGCCGGACCAGCCGTTGAACGCGCCGATCACGATGGCGTCGACGTACGTCGCGGGCGGGGACCTGGAGTACGGGCGCTACGGCAACCCGACCTGGACCGCCTTCGAGGACGCACTCGGTGCCCTCGAGGGCGGCCGCTGCCTGTCGTTCGCATCCGGGCTGGCGACCGTGGCAACGGTGCTGGACCTGGTCGGGCAGGGCGGCAAGGTGGTCGCGCCGCGGCACGCCTACAACGGCACCGTCATGCAGCTGGCAGACCTCGAGGCCCGCGGTCGAGTGCGCGCCGAGCTGGTCGATGTCGTCGACACCGACGCGGTGGTGGCCGCCTGCACCGACGCGGCCCTGGTCTGGCTGGAGTCGCCCACGAACCCCGCCCTGGAGGTCGCCGACATCGCGACCATCCGCGGTGCTGCCCATGACGCCGGCGCGTACGTCGTCGTCGACAACACGTTCGCCACTCCCCTGCTCCAGCAGCCTCTTGATCACGGCGTCGACCTGGTCGTGCACTCGGCCACGAAGTATCTCTCCGGGCACGGCGACGTCCTCCTCGGTGCGGTCGTCACCCGCGACGACGAGTTGTACGCCGTCTTGAAGGGCCGGCGCGACCTGGTCGGCGCGATCCCCGGAACGCTGGAGGCGTGGCTCGCGCTCCGCGGGCTGCGCACGCTGCACCTCCGGGTCGAGCGTGCCCAGGCCAACGCCGCCGAGCTCGCGCACCGACTGGCAGGGCCATGCCTCGATCGAGGAGGTCCGCTACCCCGGCTTCGGCGGGATCGTCGCGATCGTGCTGGCCCAAGGGGCGCTGGCCGCCGACCTGTTGGTGCACAAGACGAAGGTGTGGGTCCACGCGACATCGCTGGGTTCGGTGGAGTCGACCTTCGAACGCCGCCGACGATGGAAGTCGGAGCCGGCCACCATCCCCGAGGGACTGGTGCGGATGTCGGTCGGGATCGAGGACGTCGAGGACCTGTGGAAGGACCTGGAGCAGGCTCTCGACGACCTGACCTGAGGCGTGCGCCGCTAGTCGGTCTCGGCCTTGGTGTCGCGCGCGATGAAGGAGTCCATCATCTCCTGCGCGGTCATCCGGCCCCCGACCACGGCCTCGACGTGCTCCGCGATCGGCGCATCCACGCCGGTGCGCTGCGCGAGCGCCAGCAGGGAGGAGCACGACTTCGCACCCTCGGCAACCTGCCGGGTGCTCGCGATGATCTCCTCGGTCGTCATGCCCTTGCCGAGGTTCTCCCCGAACGTGCGGTTACGCGACAGAGGTGAGGAACAGGTGGCCACCAGGTCACCCAGGCCCGCGAGCCCCATCAGGGTGAGCGGGTTGGCCTTCAGCGCCATGGCGAGGCGCGCGGTCTCCGCGAGGCCGCGGGTGATCACCGAGGCCGTGGTGTTGTCACCGAAGCCCAGGCCGATGGCCATGCCCACGGCGATCCCGACGACGTTCTTGTAGGCGCCGCCGAGCTCGCAGCCCAGCACGTCGACACTGGTGTAGGGCCGGAACGCCGGTGCGTGGCACCGCTCCTGAAGCATCTTTGCCACGTCTTCGTCCGGACACGCCACCACGGAGGCGGCAGGCTCGCGGCGGGCGATCTCCTTGGAGAGGTTCGGCCCGCTGATCACGGCAATCCGCTCCGGGCCGGCACCGGTGACCTCGGCCACGACCTCACTCATCCGACTGAGGCTCCCCAGCTCCACCCCCTTCATCAGCGACACCATCACCGACTCCGCCGGGATGATGTCGACCCAGTCCAGGAGGTTCTCGCGAAAGGTCTGGGAGGGAACCGCGAAGACCACGACGTCGGCACCGGCGACCGCGTGCTCGGGGTCATGGGTGGCGGAGATCGTCGCAGGAAGCTCGATGCCGGACAGGTAGTCGGTGTTCTCGTGGCGTTCGTTGATGGTGGCGCAGACCTCCTCCCGGCGACCCCAGATGGTCACCTCGTTGCCCGCATCGGCGAGCACGATGGAGAAGGCGGTGCCCCAGGACCCGGCTCCGAAGACCGCGACCTTGTTCATGAGCGCTTGCCCTTCTTCTTGGCGTTGGCCTTGTTCGGATTGCCGATCTGCTGCACCCCCATCTTGCGGGGGTCGAAGCGCTCCGGAGGGGCGGGCTCGCCGCGCAGCTCGGCCACGATCGCCGTTATTGCCGCCATGATCCGGTCGGTCGCCTCGTTGATCACGTCGGGACTCCGGCGTCGGCCCAGGAGATCGCCCAGCTCGACCGGGTCGCCGGCCTTCATGGTGATGCGCTTGCGCGGGACGAGGTGCGGTCGCGTGGAGTACGGCGGCAGCACCTCCTGGGCGCCCCAGTGCCCGACCGGGATCACCGGGCACCCGGTCTCCAGGGCGATCCGGGCGGCGCCGCTCTTGCCCTTCATCGGCCACAGGTCGGGGTCGCGGGTGAGCGTTCCCTCGGGATAGACGATCACGCACTCACCGGACCGGACCGCGGCGACGGCTGCGTCGTACGCACCGACGGCTGTGCGGGAGAGCCGTTCGACCGGAATCTGACCCGCCGAGGTCAGGAAGGTGGCGAGTGCCTTGTTCTTGAACAGTCCCGACTTCGCGAGATAGCGCGGCAACCGGCCATGGTCGTACACGAAATGCGCCGAAAGCAGGGGGTCTATGTGGGAGATGTGGTTGAGCACGACGATGCAGCCTGCTGACTCGGGGATCTTGTCACCGTCGATCCAGGTCCGTGAGGTCGCAGTGAGCAGGGTGGGCTTCAAAATGACCACGCCGAGGTTGAACGCCCAGCCACGCTTCTGCTGCAGCTTGCGAACCTTCACGCCTCGTCCCTCGTTGCTCCCGGGCCGAGTGCCGGCCTGACGCCCTCTGCGTCTCGTGCAGGCTACTCGGTCCGCGCCGGAGGCGTCTGGACGCGACCCGCCGACGGGGATGGCGCCGTCGTCGCCTGACAGGATCGTGCCGATGGGTACGCAAGAGTACGTCGTGGTGCTGCCGGTGAAGCCGCCGGCGGTTGGCAAGTCGCGCCTGGTGGGGCTCTCCGATGAGGTCCGACGGGCACTGGCGAGCGCCTTCGCGCTCGACACCGTGGCCGCGTGCCTCGCCACGCCCTGGGTCGCCGCCGTCCTGGCGGTCACCGACGACGCTGCCTTCTCGCGCCGCCTCGCCGCCGCCGGATGCGCAGTCATCCCGGACGGCATCGCCGGCGACCTGAACGGCTGCCTCCGACTCGCCGCCGCCGAAGCACGACGTCGCTGGCCACAGGCTTCGCCGGTCGCGGTGTGCGCGGACCTCCCCGCACTGCGGCCCGAGGACCTGCGGGAGGCCCTGACCCGTGTCCCGGCCGGGAGATCAGCGTTCGTGTCGGATTCGTCGGGGGTCGGGACGACGATGTACGCCGCGGGATACGAAGACTTCAATCCGCTCTTCGGAGCCGAGTCGCGGGCCGCCCACCTGGCCGCGGGCGCCGTCGAGATCCCGGGGGTGCTCGCGACATTGCGTCAGGACGTCGACGACGCCGACGATCTGCGCATCGTCCTCGAGCTCGGTGTCGGCGCGCACACGAAAGAGCTGGACATGAAATAGGGTGGGCCGCTTGCCGGCGGCCCACCCTCGTCAAACTGCGGTCAGGACCTCTTGGCCGTCTTCTTGGCGGTCCTCTTGGCGGCCGACGACTTCTTCGCCGTCGACTTCTTCGCCGCCGACGACGTCTTCGCGGCCGTCCTCTTGGCCGGAGCCGACTTCTTCGCCGCCGTCTTTCTGGCTCCTGACGACTTCTTCGCCGCCGTCTTCTTGGCCGGAGCCGACTTCTTCGCCGCCGTCTTTCTGGCTCCTGACGACTTCTTCGCGGCCGTCCTCTTGGCCGGAGCCGACTTCTTCGCCGCCGACTTCTTCGCCGCCGACGATTTCTTCGCGGCCGTCCTCTTGGCCGGAGCCGACTTCTTCGCCGCCGACTTCTTCGCCCCTGTCGTCTTCTTGCCTGCGGTGCGCTTGGCAGCCGCCGCAGCCTTCCTGGCCGGCGCCGTCGCCTTCTTCGCCGCCGGAGAAGCGGCAGCGACCGTCGCCTTCGGCAGCTTCTTAGCCCCCGAGATGACGTTCTTCAGGTCTGCACCCGCGGTGAACTTCGGGACAGCCTTCTTCTTCGACTTCATTCGATCGCCCGTCTGCGGGTTACGCACCCAACGTGCATCGCGGACACGCTTCTCGAACGAGCCGAAGCCCGTGATGGCGACCTTCTCGCCCTTGGCGACCTCGCGAGTGATCGTGTCCAGGACGGACTCGAGCGCATGGGCGGCCGCCTTGCGGTTTCCGTCGAAACGCGCTGACAGCGTGTCGATGAGCTGTGACTTGTTCACTAGCTTCCCTTCCAATGAAACTTCCGGGGCCGAGCCCGTGCTCGACTTTCTTCAACGCACGCTAGGCATTCGTGGCGTTAGTCACAATCACCACGCCGGACTTTTCGCGCTTTTCTTGCGACGCCGCTTTGACGACCGAAGCGCATCGAGCGGGTGCCTACGGGGCCTCAAAGGCGAGAATCCCCTTGTTTTAAAGGGGATTCTCGCTCATTCGGCTCGGTCGGTCACGCAGCGCAGGCTCAAAGTGTTGCCGGTTTCCAACCGGGCCTTGTCGCCTCGTAGGCGGTGATGTCCTCTTCGTTCGACAGCGTGATGCCGATGTCATCGAGCCCTTCGAGCAACCGCCCACGCGTGTAGTCGTCGATGTCGAAGGAGTCCTCGACAGCTCCCTCGCCGCTCCCCGCGCGGACGGTCCGCGATTCCAGATCGACCGTGATGGTGCTGCCGGGACGGGACTCGATGAGCTCCCACAGCCGCTGCACGACCTTGTCGTCGACCTGCGCCGCGAGCAGCCCGGCCTTGCCTGCATTGCCGCGGAAGATGTCGCCGAACCGGGGCGAGATGACGACCTTGAAACCGTAGTTCTGCAGCGCCCACACTGCGTGTTCCCTCGATGAGCCGGTGCCGAAGTCGGAACCGGCGACGAGCACCGACCCCTCTGCGTACTGCTCCTGGTTCAGCACGAACGACGGATCGCCGCGCCACGACGCGAACAGCCCGTCCTCGAAACCCGTTCGGGTCACCCGCTTGAGGTAGACCGCCGGGATGATCTGGTCGGTGTCGACGTTGTTCCTGCGCAAGGGAACGCCGACGCCGGTATGGGTGGTGAACCTGTCCATGTCAGCGGTCCTTGTCCTGAGGAGTCGCGGCAGATGACGTCTCGACGGGCTCCAGGTCTCCTGGGGACGAGAGAGTCCCGCGGATGGCCGTGGCGGCTGCCACCGGCACCGAGACCAGATGGGTGCGTCCGCCCCTGCCCTGACGCCCCTCGAAGTTCCGGTTGGAGGTCGACGCGCTGCGCTCGCCGGGCGCGAGCTGGTCGGGGTTCATGCCCAGGCACATCGAGCAGCCGGCCCCGCGCCACTCTCCGCCGGCCTCCTTGAAGATCACGTCCAGACCCTCGTCCTCCGCCTGGAGGCGGACCCGCACGGAACCGGGCACGACGAGAAGGCGGGTGTCCTTGGCGACCCGGCGTCCTGCGACGACGTCGGCCGCGGCCCGCAGGTCCTCGATCCGGCCGTTCGTGCAGGAGCCGACGAAAACGGTGTCGACCTTGATCGCGCGCATCGGCGTACCGGCTTCAAGTGCCATGTACTGGAGTGCCTTCTCGGTCGCGATCTTGTCGTTGGCGTCCTCGAACTCGTCAGGTCCCGGCACGTGACCGGCGAGAGGCACGCCCTGACCGGGGTTGGTCCCCCAGGTGACGAACGGCGTCATGGTGCTCGCGTCGAGCTCGATCTCGTCGTCGTACTCGGCGTCCGGATCGGTGATCAGGGTCTTCCAGTGCTCGACGGCGGTGTCCCAGTCGGCGCCCTTGGGTGCCTCGGCGCGACCCTCGATGTAGTCGAACGTCGTCTGGTCGGGCGCGATCAGACCGGCCTTCGCACCCCACTCGATGGACATGTTGCAGACAGTCATCCGCGCTTCCATCGACAGCTCCTCGATGGCCTGGCCGCGGTACTCCACGACGTATCCCTGGCCGCCGCCCGTGCCGGTGTGCGCGATCAGGGTGAGCACGAGGTCCTTGGCCGTGACCCCGTCGGGCAGGCTCCCGTTGACCGTGACGGCCATCGTCTTCGGCCGTGCCTGGGGCAGGGTCTGGGTTGCCAACACGTGCTCGACCTCGGAGGTTCCGATACCGAACGCGAGGGCTCCGAAGGCGCCGTGCGTGCTGGTGTGGCTGTCCCCGCAGACGATCGTCATGCCGGGCTGCGTGAGCCCGAGCTGCGGGCCGACCACGTGCACGATCCCCTGCTCGATGTCGCCGAGCGGATGGAGGCGGATGCCGAACTCCTCGGCGTTCCTGCGCAGGGTCTCGACCTGGGTCCGGCTGACGGGGTCCGCGATCGGCTTGTCCCAGTCGACGGTCGGGACGTTGTGGTCCTCCGTCGCCAGGGTCAGGTCCGGACGGCGTACCGTGCGCCCGGCCAGGCGAAGCCCGTCGAACGCCTGGGGCGAGGTCACCTCGTGGATGAGGTGCAGGTCGATGAAGAGCAGGTCGGGCCTCCCCTCCGAGGCCCGGACGACGTGCTGGTCCCAGACCTTCTCGGCCAGGGTCTTGCCCATGACGTTCCTCCCTCACCGTCGTTTCGTAGGTCACACACTCTACGACTTGCATCCCATGATCTGAGACGCCAATATTGCTATATGGACACGACGACGAGCGGAGTGGGCGTCCTCGACAAGGCCGCGCTGGTTCTCACGGCGCTCGAGTCCGGCCCTGCGACCCTGGCTGGCCTCGTTGCGGGCACCGGCCTGGCCCGTCCGACGGCCCATCGCCTGGCGGTCGCCCTGGAGCACCATCGCCTGGTGGCCCGGGACATGCAGGGTCGCTTCGTCCTCGGCCCGCGCCTGTCCGAGCTGTCCGCTGCGGCCGGGGAGGATCGCCTCCTGGCCACCGCCGGTCCGGTGCTGGCCCGGCTGCGCGACATCACCGGCGAATCGGCGCAGCTGTGGCGGCGGCAGGGTGAGCACCGGGTGTGCGTCGCCGCCGCGGAACGGCCCAGCGGACTGCGCGACACCATCCCCGTGGGATCGCAGCTGACCATGCGCGCCGGTTCGGCGGCGCAGGTGTTGCTGGCGTGGGAGGACCCGGAGCGGATGCACCGGGGCCTGCAGAACGCCGCGTTCTCTGCTGCCGCGCTCTCCGGCATTCGGCGCCGCGGTTGGGCGCAGTCCGTGGGTGAGCGCGAGCAGGGAGTGGCCTCGGTCTCCGCACCGATCCGCTCCCCCGGCGGCAAGACGATCGCCGCGGTGTCCGTGTCGGGTCCGCTCGAGCGCCTCTCGCGCCAGCCCGGTCGCATGCACGCACCCGCCGTCCTCGCCGCCGCCGAGCGCCTCTCGGAGTCTCTCCGTCGCGCCGCCGCCGAATAGCCGACGAAGCCATATCCGTCAGACCAGGGTGCGGAGCAGTGCATCCCGGTCCCACCCGAGCTCGATCCCTCGACACCCCAGGAGATAGTCGGCGACCTCGTCGTCGGTGAGTCCATGGGTCGTGCGGAGACCGCGCGCCATGGTCGCCAGGTACGCCGGAGCAGGGGCACGCAGCCCCAGCACTTCGACGTCGGGGGCGCTGAAGGTCACCACCGGCCGACCGTCGAGCTCACCCGCCAGGTGCAGAGTCTCGTATCGGCCCGGGCCGACCGCATGCCGTCGACGGGCCAACACCTCTGTCAGGTCGTGGTCGGCGCCGGGCTCCCGGCGCATCTCCTGTTCGAGCACGTCCGCGAACTGGCGACTGGTGACCAGGTAGACCCGGGCCAGCACCGTGCCCTGTGCCTCCGGCTCGTGGAAGGCGATCCCGCCGCCCCACGTCGGCGACTCCCAACCGAACGCAAGACGTCCTGCCATCGTGAAGGCCCGCGTGTCGAGCGGCTCCGCCGGCTCGCGGGCTCCCGGGTAGGTGCGGGTCGCGCCCGGCGGGGAGCCCCCGAGCAGGTAGCAACGGAACCGGCCCGGATCGAGATTCGACCCGTAGCCGGCGTACCAAACGGTGCCGCCGTCCCACGCAATCGGGTCGGGGCGCGTCTGACCAGGGCCGCTCAGAAGAGCGCGTCCTGTTCGATCTCGAGCAGGGTCTGCTTGCGCTCGATGCCGCCGGCGTAGCCGGTGAGGGTTCCGTTGGCCCCGATCACGCGGTGGCAAGGGATCACGATCGGGATCGGGTTGCGCCCGTTGGCCAAGCCGACCGCGCGGGACGCAGCGTTGCTCATGCCGAGCCGGTGGGCGATCTCGCCGTACGACGCCGTGTCGCCGTAGCCAACGTCGAGCAGCTGCTCCCACACGCGCTTCTGGAAGTCGGTGCCCTGGGGCGACAAGGGCAGGTCGAACTCCTTCAGGTCGCGGGCGAAGTAGGCGGTCAGCTGCTCGACCGCCCGGACCAGGACCGGGTTGGCGTCGTCACGCTCCCCGAGGGGGCGGCCGTCCGCGCTCGCCCGGAACGGCGTGAACTCGATGGCCGAGATCGCGCCGTTGTGCTCGACGATCCGCAGCTCGCCGATCGGTGAGTCCATGAGGGTCCACATGTCAGTTCTCCTTGCTCGAAGTCAGTGTGTGCCACAGGTACAGCTGTGCGTAGGAACGCCACGGTCGCCAGGCCTCGGCCAGCTCCGCAGCCCGCGACGGGTTCTGGCCCAGTCCGGTCAGGGCGTCGCGGATGCCGATGTCGGTCGGCAGGAACACGTCGGGATGGCCGAGCGCGCGTAAGGCGATGTAGTCAGCCGTCCACGGACCGACTCCCGGGATGGCGAGCAGCGTCCGACGGACGGCGTCGCGGTCAGGTCCCCGGTCAAGCGCGATCGACCCGTCGGCGAGCCCTCCGCAGAGCGCGGCCAGCGCCCGACCTCGCGAGCGCGGCATCGTCAGCTCCTCCGGGGCGAGCACCGCCAACTTCCCCGCCTCTGGGAAGAGATGGGTCAGCGACCCGACGGGCTCCGGCAGGGCCTCCCCATGGTGCTCGGTGAGCCGCCCGGCCACGGTTCGCGCGGCGGCGACGGTCACCTGCTGCCCCAGCACCGCCCGGACCGCGAGTTCGTTGCCGTCGACATGGCCGGGCACCCGCAGCCCGGGGTTGGCGCGGACCAGCGGGCCGAGGATCGGGTCACCCGCGAACTGTTCCGAGACGGCCACCGGGTCACAGTCCGCGTCGAGCAGTCGCCGGCTGCGTTCGACGGCCGCAGCCGTGTCCCGCAGGTCGGCAAGTTGGTAGGACGCCGTCACGAACGCGGTCGACCCCTGCTCCGGGATGTCAGTCAGGTCGAGCCGGGCCACCCCCGGGCCGTGCGGGAGGGCGAGGGTACGGGCGTAGTAGCCCTCCCCGACCTCCTCGATCCCGGCGACCGCGCGGGCGGCCAGGAAGGCGAGCAGGGCGCGACCGGCGAACGGTGTCCGCACCGCCAGTCGCATGGTGACCTGACCGGTGGTGGTGGTGGTGGCGGCGGTTCGCTTGCGGCGCCCTCGGAGATCGGTCGGCGAGGAGGCGTAGACCTCGCGGATGGTGTCGTTGAACTGGCGCACGCTCGCGAACCCGCTGGCGAACGCGACGTCGGCGAAGCCCATGTCCGTCGTCTCGATCAGGATCCGCGCGGTCTGCGCCCGACGTGCGCGAGCCAGGGCCAGGGGTCCGGCCCCGAGCTCGGCGGTCAGCAGCCGGGTGAGGTGGCGGGAGGTGTAGCCGACACGACGAGACAGGCCTTCCACGCCGTCGCGGTCGATGACCCCGTCCGCGATCAGTCGCATTGCCCGGCCGGCCGCATCGGCGGCGACGTCCCAGTCCGGGCTACCCGGTGTGGCATCGGGTAGGCAGCGCTTGCAGGCGCGGAACCCGCCCGCCTGGGCGGCGGCCGCGGTCGGGAAGAAGCTGACGTTCTGCAGGCCGGGGGTGCGCGCCGGACAACTGGGCCGGCAGTAGATGCCGGTCGTGTGGACGGCGGTGTAGAAGATCCCGTCGAATCGCCGGTCCCTGCTCTTCACGGCGCGGTAGCACGACTCCCGGTCGAGCTTCTCGGTTTGCTGCATGTGTCCATACTGGCGGATTCCGGACACCGGATCTAGCGGGAATCGGACACCACCATGCTGGTGTTGCACAGCGCGGTCTCTCGTCGGAGCGGACCCCGGCCTTGGCGGTCTGGGACGATCGAGGTGTGCCGGACCAGGGGAGGGACTCCACCGCGCCGACCGCGGACCAGCCGCATCGGCGAACGATCGTCGTCGTCATCGTTCTCAGCCAGGTCCTGGTCGCGGTCCTGACCGCGATTGCCGTGATCGTCGGCTACCGGCACCTCGACGGGAACATCGAGGTCGGCCCCGAGATCGACCACGTGGCTCAGGAGCCGAACGACTCCGGTCCCGACCGGCCCCTCAACGTCCTGGTGATGGGCTCCGACACCCGGGACGGTACCGGCAACGACATCGATGGGCTTTCCGGCGGCGGCCAGCGCGCCGACACCACGATCCTGATCCACGTGTCGGCCGATCGGCGCGAGGCGTACGGCGTGAGCCTGCCACGTGACGCGATGGTCACCCGGCCGGCGTGCGAAGGCCGGGACGGTGATCGGGTCCCGGCCGAGGATGCCGCAATTTTCAACACGGCATACGAACTGGGCGGCGAACTGTGCACCGTGCGCATGGTGGAGCACCTGACCGGCGTCTACATCGACCACTACGTGACGATCGACTTCAACGGCTTCGTCGGCATGGTCGACGCCGTGCACGGAGTCGAGGTGTGCATCCCGAAGGAGGTCGACGACCCGGCGCACGACATCTACCTCGATGAAGGCACGCAGGAGCTCGACGGGCGAGAGGCGCTCAACTACGTCCGCGAGCGCCACGTCCTCTCCCCCAACTCCGACATCGGTCGCATGAAGCGCCAACAGGCATTCATCGCCTCGATGGTCAACCGGGTCTTCGACGCCAACACCCTCGCGAGGTTCGACCGCGTATACCAGTTCCTCGACGCGGCGACCCGGTCGATCCGCACCGACCCGGAGCTCAACAGCGTCGGCAGGCTCACCAGGCTGGCCAGGGAGTTCCGGCACACCGGCCTGGACAAGGTCAACTTCGTCACGGTCCCGATCGAGCCCTATCCGGCCGACGCCAACCGCCTCCAGTTCGCACCGGGTGCGAAGGCGCTCTGGCAACGCATTCGCGACGACGAGCCACTCGGTCGCCAGTTCGGCCGCGACGCGATCTCGGCCGACGACGAGGTGGGTACCCCGAGTAGCGGAGCGGGCTCCTCGGGCGCGGACGCCGAGCAGCGGCTCGCCAACGGCCTGTGTGCCTGACCCCGACGTGCACCGGCTCGGTCCACGCCGCGAATGCGGTGCCAGCCTCGAACGCACACTCCCTTCAGCTGACCCACTGGACGAGTTGCCAGACGAGCCCATTGGGATCGGCGAACTGACAGAACCTCTCACCCCACGACTCGGTCTCGGGCGCGGTCACCACGCGAGCGCCCTCGCCTTCGATCCGCTTGAACTCCCCGTCGAGGTCATCGACGACGAACACAAGGAGCAACCCCTGGCCTGCAGGACCCGCGATCTCGGCTGGCTTGAAGGTGGCAAGGCCCGTGGCAAGGAAGACCAGGTTCACGCCTGCGCTCTGGTGCTGGAGAGACACGAAGCCGTCGGCGGACATCGCCTCGGTGAACCCGAAGTGGGTCTTCGCGAACGATGCCGACGCATCGACATCGGGCACGTTGAGGGACACGGCGGTCTGATTGATCTTCATGGACTACTCCCATCGCTAAACTATGTACGACGTACAGTGTAACGCGTCGACTCAAGGGGCTGGTTCCATGGCGAGACCGCTGGTTGATCTGTTGTGGCGCGACCACCCCGATGCACCCAGCGGAGGGGCACGGGGACCGAAGTCCCGGCACTCGACAGCCGACGTGGTGGCACGAGCCGTTGCCTTGGCTGACTCATCCGGCCTGGAGGCCGTGACGATCCGGGCACTCGGACAGGCCTTGGGCATGTCGACCATGTCGGTCTACACCCACGTCAACAGTCGTGATGACCTCATGGTCCTGATGGCCGACGACGCACACGCTCGGATGGCGTTGCCGACCTTCGGGCGCGCAGGCTGGCGTACCCGCATCCACCGTGTCGCCGAAGCCAACCTCGAGCTGTTGCGCACGCATTCCTGGCTGCTCCAGATCACCGACGCCCGCGTCGCGCTGGGACCGGGCACCATCGCGAAGTACGACCACGAGCTCCACGCCTTCGACGACACCGACCTGGGCAATGTCGACCGAGACACCGCACTGACCTTCGTGCTCGACTTCGTCCGCGCCAGCGCCGCCACCCTGCTGCCGACACCCGTCCCCGAGCAGTTCGGCGAGGTCTGGGCCCAGACGGTGGGCCGCCTCGGCCAGTACCTCGGCGATGACTTTCCTCTCGCGCAACGAGTGGGACGCGACGCCGGCGAGCGCATGGGAGCGCCGTACAGCGCGCAGCGAGCCTGGGAGTTCGGGATCAAGAGGGTCGTGGCGGGACTCGCGGACATCATCGAAGGATGAGACCCCGAACGACGAAGGCCCCCTGATCCGCATTCCTGCAGGTCAGAGAGTCAACAACTGGGTACCCCCGACCGGATTCGAACCGGCGCTACCGCCTTGAGAGGGCGGCGTGCTAGGCCGCTACACAACGGGGGCTTGCACGATGAACGAGTGATGCCAAACGCGGGCGAAACTCTAGCGAAACCGCTTCTTTCGCACCAAATCCCGGTCTGCTGACCGGGACTTCGCTGGGATACTAGGACTCGAACCTAGACTAACTGGACCAGAACCAGCCGTGCTGCCAATTACACCATATCCCAAGGTCTCGAGACGGTCGCTGCGCGACACCTCGACCACCGACAACGGGCCCTCCGCTGTGCGGATCGGGCCGAGCAGAAACCTTACCTGCGACGGCGGGGGACCTCCAAAACGACTGGATTCGTGGTGGTTCCGAGCCCCATCCGGCGGGCCACGAGCAGGGCGAGGCCGAGGTAGACCAGCGACTGGGTGAGGGTCACGGGGATGCTCCACCAGGTGCCCCCGGTCGGGTTCAGCGTGGTGGCCATGTCGCCGTACGCCAGGGCGAGACCGAACGCCAGCCAGTTGTTGAGCACGTGCATCGCGATGCCGGCCTCGAGGCCGCCGGTCAGGATCACGAGGACCCCCGCGACCAGGCCGAACGCGAACCGGTCGAAGAAGATGGGGATGCTCTGACCGACCCCGTGCGCCAGCCCGAAGAGGAAGGCCGGCAGCACGACGGCGACCACGCGACTACCGAACAGACCCCCGAAGGCCTGGGTGAGATAACCGCGGAACGCGTACTCCTCTCCCGCCGCCTGGAGCGGGGTCAGGAAGACCACGACGAGCAGGAAGTCGCGCGTGGTGCGGGTGAAGTCGTTGAGCGTGCCGCTCACCTCCGCGCCGGTGTCCTGCGCCGGCAGCGCCGCCGACACGACCAGGGTGGCGACGAGAGCAGCCAGGGAGAGCCCGAAGCAGACCAGGAGGAAGCGCCACCGCAGTTTCGGGAACACCGACGCGAGCCAGCGCGGCCGCAGCCCGTGCACCACGCGCACGATGAACCAGGTGAGCGGGATGGCAGAAGCCAGCACCAGGTTGAGGTAGGCGAGGCCGAGTGGCGTCGGGTGGTCGAGGTCGAGCAGCCGCTCGACGCTGCTCACGACCTCCTGGCCGTCGAGCGCGAACCCGATGCCGAACGGGATCTGCCAGAAGACCGGGGCGAAGATCAGCATCCCGACGAGGAGGATGACCACGCCGAGCACGGCTCGCCACCATCCGGGCCGGCCGCCGCGCAGGATCAGGTGGTAGGGCAAGCCCGGCCGGGTCTCGCCCTCAGGAGGTGGGCCGCTCACGCCAGAGCGCCGTCGAGACGGGCCAGACTGCGCTCGCGCCCGAGCAGCTCCAGCGACTCGAACAGGGGCGGCGAGATCCGCCGTCCGGTGATCGCGACCCGCACCGGACCGAAGGCGTTGCGCGGCTTGAGACCGAGCTTCTCGACCAGCGCGGTCCGCAGCGCCTCCTCGATCGCCTCCGTCGTCCAGGACACCAGGCCGGAGAGAGCGTCGAATGACGCCTGCACGACCGCGCGCCCGTCGTCGTCCAGCACCTTGGCGACGTCGTCCGGGTTCCGCTCGAAGTCCTCGTCGGCGACGAAGAGGAAGCCGAGAAGGTCGGGGGCCTCCGACAGCTTGTTCATGCGCTCGTTGACCAGAGGCATCGCCTCGGCCAGCAGCGAGCGTTCGTCGGCGGTGATCGGCTCCGACACCACGCCGGCGGCGTGCAGGAAGGGGATCACCCGCTCGGTCATGTCCTCAAGAGTGATCAGGCGCATGTGCGAGGCGTTGATGGCCTCGGCCTTCTTCAGGTCGAAACGAGCGGGGTTGGGGTTGACGTCCTTGATGTCGAAGGCCTCGACCATCTCCTCCAGGGTGAAGACGTCGCGGTCCCCGGAGATCGCCCAGCCGAGCAGGGCGAGGTAGTTGAGCAAGCCCTCGGGGAGGAATCCCTGGTCGCGGTAGCCGAACAGATGAGATTGCGGGTCTCGCTTGGAGAGCTTCTTGTTGCCCTCCCCCATGACGTAGGGCAGGTGGCCGAAGCGGGGCGTGGTCTTCGCGACGCCGACGTCGATGAGGGCGCGGGACAGCGCCACCTGGCGTGGCGTCGACGACAGGAGGTCCTCGCCACGGAGCACGTGGGTGATGTCCATGAGGGCGTCGTCGACCGGTGCGACCAAGGTGTAGAGCGGGTCACCATTGGCCCGGGCGAGCGCGAAGTCGGGCACGTGCTCGGTCTGGAAGGTCACGTCCCCACGGACGAGGTCGTCGAAGGTGATCTCGCCCTCCGGCATCCGGAACCGGACAACCGGTCGCCGGTCCTCGGCCTTGAAACAGGCCAGCTGGTCGTCGGTGAGTGCCCGACATTGAGCGAGTTCGAATCGAGGCGCGTAAACCGCTCGAGCTGGCGGTATTGATCGGTGTGCACCAGGCCCATTGCGTCGATCCAGTTCTTCTCGTTGAAGCCGACGCTGTCGACGAGGAGCGTGTCGCCTTCCCACCAGCCGATGGAGTGACCGTAGAAGCTCGGCTCGAGGTTTGCCGGATGCTTCCGTCCGTCCGTGTAGACCGTGCGCCAGGTGTTGGGGCCGCCGATGTCGAAGATGAGGACCTGTTTGATTTCCGGCAGGTCGACGATTTCGAAGCCGTACGCGGTCCCGATCTGTCGCGGCCCGGCCGACGGCTTGCAGCGCGCGTGCGGCGAGTCGCGGTCGTCCTTCGACCGCCGGTAGTTCCACATCTCCCGGGCCCAGGGTTGGAAGGGCACGTTTTCGATCGCCAGATCCGACGGAAGCCGGTTGGCCATCCCGGGCTCGGCGACGAGCTCGCGCCTCGTGCGGATCCAGTGCCCCTTCTCGCCAGGAATCGAACCGATGTTGATCCGACCGTCCGCGTGGCGCGGCGTCGGGCGGACGGGCTTCGGTATCGGGCGGGGCGAGGGTGGCAGAAACGCTTCGTTTTGCGCGGACAGCAGGCTCGTCATTGCCAGGGGCAACAGGAAGGCTGTCGCAACGATGGCTACCACAAGGCGCTTCGACATGTGGGTTCCAGCTCCTAAAGCCTTGAAAAGGCTATGTATGCCGCAGTTTACGCCGACTGTTTCAACCGCGCAATTCGATTTCTGCGACCTTCGCCGACTCCGCGGTAGAATGGCCACCTTCCACTTTCGACCTTCTATCTTCGAATCTTCTTATGACTGAGCTCTATCTGATCCGTCACGGTGTCGCTGAAGAGCGCGGCGAGGCGTGGCCCGACGACGCGAAGCGGCCGTTGACGCAGGAGGGCATGGCGAAGCTGCGCCAGGCGGCACGCGCGCTGGAGCGGCTCGATGTCGTACTGGACGTCATCGTCACCAGCCCGCTCGTCCGCACGCGGCAGACCGCCGAGATTATCGCCGGCGGCCTCAGTCCTCATCCGAACATCGTCGCGGCCGACTCGCTGGCTCCTGGTGGAGGGTTTGCGGCGGTGATGGCCAATCTCGAGAAGCACGCCAAGCGCGCACGCCTCGGCATCGTCGGCCACGAGCCGGGGATTGGCGAGCTGGCCGCGCGACTGATCGGCTCGCGCCATCCGATCCCGTTCAAAAAAGGTGCGATCGCCCGTATCGACCTCGAGAAATTGCCCGACGGGCCAGGAGACCTCCGCTGGTTCCTGACGCCGAGGATTCTCAGGAACATCCGGAAGTAAAGAGAAATGCCAAATGCCAAATGCCGAATGCGAATTGGCATTCAGCAATTGGCATTTTGCATTTCTAGGCTCTCAGATAGTCGCCCTGCCAGTCCTTAACCCGGCTCTTGATTGCTTTCGACGTGACCAGCCTCCCGGCGAGTACCTCACGGACCATGTCTGGCAACTCGGCGTCGCTCGCGAAGCGAAGCGCGACCAGTTGCCTGGGCGTCAGCTCGTGCACGCGGTTCTTGAGCTCCGCCGGTAAAACTTCGTTCAGCCGCAGCCGCATCTCGAGCCGGATCACCCGATCCTGAACCGTCAGGACCATCGCACGGGCGAAAAGCGCGAGCCCCAGCAACGCCGCTGCCATGACGAGGGCCCACCAGGCGCTGCCCGTCGAGCTCCGATACACGTTCTGGATCGCGATTACCAGATTGATGGTCAGGACGGGAAGCACGAAGAAGTGGAACGGTGGAAACAACCGGGTGTGGTTCTTCAGGGACTGGGTCGACTGCGGCATGGCAAGGAGCTCCTTGCCGTCGATTCTACGGCTGCACTGCCTGTTCGTCCACGAAGCGATAGCCGAGCCCGACGACCGTTTCGATCTGGCGGCCGGCTATCCGCAGCTTGCTGCGCAGACGTCCGACGTGCACGTCGACCGACCGCGTCTCAATCAGCCGGTCGTATCCCCAGACACGCTCGAGCAGCCGATCGCGGGAGACGACACGGTTCTTGTTCTGCACGAGGTACTGAAGCAGCTCGAATTCACGGCGCGTGAGGCGGATCGACGAGCCGTCGACCGCGACGGAAACCGCATCGAAGTCAGCGACCAGATGAGTGTCGCGGTAAACACCGGCGGCCGACCGCACGTCCCCGGCGGTCGTCCGCCGCAGCAGCGAGCGGACGCGGGCGGTCAGCTCGCGCAGGCTGAACGGCTTGGTGATGTAGTCGTCAGCTCCAAGGTCGAGCCCGGTCACGCGGTCGTCCTCGCTCGTGCGCGCCGTCAGCATGATGACCGGCACCTGCCTGAGATCCGATCGCGAGCGCATGATCCGGCAGACCTCGATCCCGCTGATCACCGGCAGATTCAGATCGAGGATCAGCAGATCCGGCGGCCGCTCGGTCATCGCCTTGAGCGCAGCGTCACCGCTCCAGACGACCTCGGTCTCGCTGTCGGTGCTGCGTTCGAGCGTGTGCTTGATGAGACCGGCGATGTCTCGCTCGTCCTCGACAATCAGGATGTGGTGCTTGGCCATCAATCCTTAGAGCCTGACAACGCGGCGTTTCGGATGAGTGTCGAAGGTGTTAAATCTGGGTTAACGATCAGGCTGATGGGGTGGATTCGGGTGGATGCGGGTAGACGATTTACTGAGGGAATCCGTCTATCCGCGTCCGATGTTTCCGCCAAAGTCCATGCGCCGGGGTGTCAGATTGGGTGTCAGGGCGTCTCCTCTTGCCCGCCGGCCGTCGCGGTAGTTACCGAATCCAGTAGACGCCGCCGCGTTTTCGTATTTGGCCCATCTACGTCTGGTTCATGAACGACTGCACCAGATTGTCCGCAATCGTGTCTAAGGTAGTCGGCGGGTCGGTGTTCAGCATGAATCCGTTCGCCTGAATCGAACGGCCGATGGTGAATCTGAAGTTGGGATCGGGTGTGTTCGGCTTCCACTGAAACTCACCTGAGCCGATCATCCCTTCCGGTCCCGAGTGGTAAGTGAAACGGTGACCGTTGCGGCTCACAGAGATCGGCCACAGTTGCTCGACCGTGATCGTCGGGTCATCTTTCGCCGCCTCGGTAAACGCCTTCAACAGTCGGTCGAACATCTGAGCCCGTGCTTCGTTGTTCATGTGGTCAGCCATCACGCCGCCTATCTTGGACCATCCGACCAGCGCGTTTGTAGCGATTTCCCACTATCCAACCATGTGTAAGGAACCCGACAGATCTCCAACTCACACCATTGCTATTTTTCAGACGCAATGCAGTGGCGTTGCCCCGCGTGTGAAAGCCCGATCGGTCTTTCTGGGGTGAATCCGACTCCCCGCCCCAGAACCCTCTATCGCTGTCACGTCTGCCGCCTGGAACTGACGTTGGATGACAGCGGCGAACGGTTGACGGTCACGCCCTTTGTTGACGATGAGCCACCCAAGGTTCATCGTCAACCCTTCGCCCCCAAGATTTAATCGACGGCTCGGCGTTCGATATCTTCGCGGTTGAGCGATCACGCCCCGCCTTTCTTGATGAAGGATCGAAATCCCGCCGGCATCCGCGGCGGCGTCCCCTTATTGCACTGCGGACACGATTCACCAGGGCCAACACAATCACCATGTGGCCACGACTGTTCGGGATGCTGTTCGCAGATCCAGCCCGACTCACCTCACAGAGCGGAACCGCGTGCTCGCACACCAGCTCGCGCTGCCGAGCGCGCGATCGGGGCGCTGAAACTGTCCCGCGATGTCGCGCTGAAGCTGGCGAGTGGGGCGGCGTGAGGCGCGACGACCGGCGCCGGCACCGAGCAGAGCGCGACGTTGGAGAGCCGTCATTCTAAGCGTTCAGCCACACACTGAACGCCATCAGCGCGAACAGGATGACACCCACCAGAGCGACTACGGCTCGCCCCGATGGTCGGTGGCAAGGGCGTGTCGATCTCGGGCGCGATGAGGCCGGGCGCTGACAACGGAAGACGATCTACGGGTCGACGCGCGCCGCGGTCAGCGCAGAACTCAATCGACTTCTCGGGCGGGCCGTCGACGGTGAGTTGCTCAGCACGAGCACGCCCACCCTCACGAGTTGGCTCGAGGATTGGTACACCACGCATCAGCACACTTGGCGACCGACGACGCGGCGCGTCTACCGCGTGGCCATCGATCAGTGGATCGGTCCCACGCTCGGCCCGCTGCGCTTGGAGAAGCTACAGCCGGCTATCGTGAAGCGCTGGGCGAATCAGTCGGCCGGTCGGTCCCGCCTCGTGGTTGCTCATTGCGTGCTGCGCTCGGCGCTCGATTGGGCGATGACCATGCGTGTCCTGACGTACAACCCGGCCGCCCTCGTGACCCTGCAGCGGCCCGCGCGCAAACCGATCGCGCCCCTCTCGGCGGAACAGGGACGGGATCTCTTGACGGCCGCCGCCGATCATCGGCTCGGCGCGTTGGTGATTTCGGCGTTGATGTTGGGACTCCGGATCGGGGAAGTCTCCGGCCTGGCCTGGGACGATGTGGATCTCGATACGCGTACGCTCCGAATCCGACAGCAATTGCAGCCGAAGGGCGACAAACGCGGGCACCTGGCCCGCGTGCCGCTGAAGACGCTGAACAGCCGGCGCACGCTCACGCTCCCGGCGCTCGTCGTCGCGGCCCTCCAGGCGTATCGGACGGGGCAACGCGCCGAACGGCCGAAGGCTGGCGCGACATGGACCCACGTCGACAACCTGGTGTTCACGACTCCGCAGGGCCGGCCCGTCCACCCGAGTCAGGTACGCGGCGTCTACCACGAACTCCTGACGGCAGCCGGCATCAGCCGCGTGAAGTTCCACACCTTGCGCCATACCGCAGCCACGCTGCTGCTCGGCGCCGGGACGCCGCTCTTCGACGTCTCGCGCGTCCTGGGGCATTCACAGGTCAGTACGACCGCCGACATCTACGGGCACTTGGTCCCAGACATGGCCGCTGGTGCGGCAACGGCGATGGATACGGTATTGGCGCGTCGGGGTGTCAAATAGGGTGTCAAACATCGCCGGCCACGCAGATTGCCGAAGCATTCAGCGTGGCTTGCAGCCTGCCGGGTTAAATCTGGGTTAACGATCAGGCGGGGCGATCCGCAAAGGCAGTCGTATTGATGCCTTCGTTTCGAAGCCACGATCGCGACACTCCGCCTCATCCTTGCCGCTACGCATCAGCTTAGCGTTCGTGCTCACGCTTTCGCGTGCAGCCAACCTACAATGCCTTCTCTTCATCAGGGTTCCTGCACTATCGGCAGTGGCCTCGCGACGCGGTCGTTCTTCGACGGCTTAAGAGAGGCGCTCCCGATGTCGATACGCACTTCCACGATCATCCCCGTGTGTCCCCGGTGCTCCCATCGTGACGGTGAGGAAGTTCCGACGGTGGTCAAAGACGCCACGATGTTTCTCTGCCCGTCATGTGGGTTCATGTGGACCAAGACGGCGAAGAAGAAATCGTGCAACCGGCCTCCTGAAAGCCGTAACGGATTCACGTCATGAACAACCCGCGCCTTCCTGTCCCGACCCCGCCCCTGCAGCGCGGCGAAAGCGTCGCCAATCCTTTACCAACGCGTCGCGTCTGGAGGCTATCGAAGGCAGACCGCGTAGTGGAGTGCGAGTTCTCACAGCATGTCTCTGGCTACGAGCTCCGTGTCTATCTGGGAAGCGAGCTGTTTTATCGCCGCGTGGACACATTGCTGACGGCAGCAGAGGCGCAGGCCGCCAACCTGAAACGGGCACTTCTGGCTGATGGCTGGATTGCGGGCTAGGTAGCATCGGTTGATTGAGTAGCCGCGCCCTCGGCGCGCGCCGCCGCGATCGACCCACCTCCGCGGCGACATGTAGCGCGGTATGCGACTACGTACGTGGGGTCCGCCTTCAGGCGGACCAGCACGGTCCGGCTAAAGCCGGACACCACGTACTACAGACATATCAAAACCGCTCTAAAGCATCTGTTCGTCGTCGAAGAGTATCTGCAAATCCGTGACGTTCATTCCAGCCTCGCTTCGGATTGGACTTCGTCATAACGCTGTGATGCGTCCGACCTACAATCCCATTTTCGCGGAGGGTTCCTGCACCTATGACCAGCCATCATGTTTCTGTCCCGACGCGGTTCCCGCATAGCGGTGAAGCAGGCCATACCGAACCAGTGTCAGCCGACCTGCTAGCTCGTCCCCAACCACTTACGACTCGCGAGCTGGCACGAATGGTCGGGATGAGTCAGACCTTCATCCGAGAGGAAATTCATGGCGGCTATCTCCGCGCCGTCGTCGTCGGCCGAGGCCGCAAACGCGTGTACCGCATTCCAGCCAGCGAAGCGTATCGTTATATCAAGCAGCTCGGCATGCTCTGAGCTTCTGTACGGCATCGTTGGCAGTTCGCCCTGTGGTCTCGGTGTAAAACGGTACAGGCCGTTGACGGTACCGTCGCGACGTCGTCACAGCAGCCAGGTATGCTGCGGTTCATGACAGGCTACCGGCAGAGGCAACGAGGGGCGTGACGATCACCGCGATCGTCTGCGCCTTCAACGAAGCCCACCTGCTGCCTGCCTGTCTCTTTTCTCTTCTCGCCCAGACCCGATCCCCTGACGAAATCATCGTCGTCGACAATGCCAGCACCGATGGCACCGGGGCTGCCGCGCGGGCGGTTCCGGGTGTTCGCGTCGTCGAAGAGCCTCGAAAAGGCCTGGTCATCGCGCGGGAAACGGCCCGGCGGCTTGCGACGGGTGACATCCTCGCGTACATCGACGCCGACTGCCGCGTGCCGCTTCAGTGGCTCGAGCATGTCGAGCGGCGGTTCGAATCGCGCGAAGGGCTGGTCGGTGTGACGGGCCCATATCGGTTCTACGACTGGGATTGGACGGGCCGGACGTTGATTCGGGCCTACGACACGCTTCTGGCACCGCCCACGCATGCGCTCGTCCACCACGCGCTCGGAATCGGCGCGATCCTCTACGGTGGCAACTTCGCCGTCCGTGGAGATGTGTTGGCGCGGATCGGCGGATTCGATTGCCGCATCGAGTTTCACGGCGAGGATACCAATCTCGGGCGCAGGCTGACACCCCAGGGTCCCGTCGAAGTGCGGGCGGACTGCTGGGTGTGGACGTCCGCGAGGCGATATCACGCCATGGGGAAGCGGCAGGTCTTTGGGCTGTACATACGGAATTTCTGGTCGGAGATCCTGCGTCACCGTCCGGCCGATCGCGATCATCTCGATGTGAGGGCATGATGCCTGGTTACGAACCCTTTCTCCTGTGCGACTTTCACGTTCATACGCGGTGGAGCGACGGGCGGCTGTCGGTCCGCGAGGTGGTGGATCTCTACGGCCGAACCGGACGGTTCGACGTGATCGCCATCACGGATCATATTCTGATGAAGCGCGACCTGCTCGGCCGCGCCGCTCGCCTGGCGACGTTGGGGTACCGGCACTTTTCGGTGACCGAGGACCGGTTCGATGCCTACCTCGCGGACATCGCGGCGGAAGGGCGTCGTGCCAAAGAGCTGTACGGGATGCTCGTCATACCCGGCGCCGAAGTGACCCAGAACCATCTCCGGAGCAGGAAGAACTCGCATATCGTCGCCCTGAACATCCTGCGGTTCATCAGTGCCGATCAACCAGCGGACGACATTCTTCGCGAGATTCGCGCTCAAGCGGCGCTGAGCATTGCATGCCACCCTCATCATCGGACGACGACGCGTCTGGAGATCGGAACGTGCTACCTGTGGGAACATCGCAAGCGCGTCGCCGGGCTCGTCGATGTCTGGGAAGCGGCCAACCGGGACGATCTGTTCTCGGTCACGAGCCTCAAGCACTACCCGTACGTGGCCAATAGCGACTTCCACAAGGCCAAGCATCTCTATTCGTGGAAGACGCTGCTGAGGTGCGAGAAGAACTGGGACGCCATCGCGCAAGCCCTGCGCGCCAACGTCGATGTCGCACTGACGTTGTACCGGAACGGCTCCTGGGCGGCATAGGCACTCTCAACTCTCAACTCTCAACTCTCAAGTCTCAACCCGAGTGAGACTTCAGACTTGAGAGTTGAGAGTTGAGAGTTGAGAGTTACCTCTCCGATACCAAGACGTCACACATTTAACTAGGATGTAACATGCGTGACGCACACCGGACACACCTCGTCGCTACCGTGGGAGCACGATTGCGTCAGGGGTCGTCCCTGGCAAAGGGAGGTGTTCTTGCGGCGAGTGTTGATGAGTCTGATGATCGTCGGTATGGCGGCGGCGACCGTCTCGGCGCAGCAGCCCGCGTCGGAGAAGCAAACCTCAACCTACGACAGGATCTGGAAGTTCACCGAGTGGTACGAGAACGACTCGAACCCCGTGGTGCAGAGCGTGTTGTTCAGCGGGCGCTACCAGTACGAGTTCGCGGCGCATCGATGCTGACGAGGGCGACCTCGACGAGTGGAACGTCCGTCGCATGCGCCTTGGCCCGAGAGTGACGCTGTTCCGAAGCGTTCACGCTTCACGGCGAGGTCGAGCTCAACCCGCAGGAAGCAGGATCCGTTCTACGTGCGTTTTACGGACCTGTACGTGCAATGGAGCCGGAGCGGGCGATTGTCGCTGACGGTCGGCAAGCACGGCGTGCCGTTCACGATGGACGGGGCGACGTCGTCCAAGGAGCTTCTGACGATCGACCGGAGCAACCTGACCAACAACATCTGGTTTCCGCAGGAGTACATGCCGGGCGTCAGCGTGTCGGGCCGGCGGGCGCCCTGGGTCTATCGCGCCGGCGTGTATTCGTCAGGCGAGGCGAACCGCGAGTTCGGCGAGTTCAATGGCGGCGTCTTCGCGCTCGGCGTCCTCGGCTACGACTTCGCGCAAGCCGCTCGGCGCGAAGGAGGCGCTGCTGGCCGGCAACTACGTCTATCAGCATCCGGATCCGAATAACACGTTCACGCGGCAGCTGGAGCACGTCGTCTCCGTCAATTTCAAGTTCGAGGCGGACGGTGGGGCGTGCGAACGGATGTGTCGGCGGCGTCCGGGTATCTGGGCCAGAGCGACCTGTGGGGCCTGATGGCCATGCCATTCGTCAACGTCACCGACAAGCTCCAGTTCGTCGGCCGCTACACCTTCCTCGAGAGCGATGACCCGAATGGAGTGCGGCTCGCGACCTACGAAAGCCGCGTGGTCTCGGGCCGCGGCGACGAGTACAACGAGGTGTATCTCGGCGCCAACTACTACTTCTACGGCCACAAGCTCAAGCTACAGAGTGGCGTTCAGTGCGCGGACATGAACGATCGCGCCGGCGACGGCGGCGCCTATTCCGGCGTGTCGTGGACAACGGGCCTGCGTGTCGGTTGGTGAGGACCGAACGACGATCACTGTAGAACACGCAGAGCTCGCAGAAAAATCCATTCCTGCGTGACTAGAGCAGTTTTCGCTACATCGATTCGAAAAACGCTGTAGCGCTCTTGCGGTGAATGTCGTTACGACAATCGCCTCTGAAACCGGTCGCGCAGCACGATCGCGAGCGCGTTCATTATCAGCAGCAGCCCGAGCAGGACGACGATGCCCGCCGCCGCGTTCTCGGCGAAGGCGGCCTGCGGGCGTGAGACCCAGTTGAAGATCTGGATCGGAAGAACCGTGAAGGGCGAGAAGACGTCCGAGGGCAGGAACGGAATGTAGGTGAGGGCACCGATCGTGATCGAGCGGTGCCGTCTCGCCGATGGCCCTCGACAGGGCGAGGATCAGGCCGGTGAGGATACCCGGAAACGCCGCCGGCAGCACCTGATTCCAGATCGTCTGCCATTTGGTCGCGCCGAGCGCATACGATGCTTCGCGGAGCGACTTGGGCACCGCGCGCAGCGCCTCGCGCGTCGAAATGATGACGACCGGCAGCACCAGCAGTCCGAGCGTGCACGCCCCGGCCAGCACGCTCGGTCCCATGGACATCATCCGGACGAACAGCCCGAGGCCGAGCAGGCCGTAAATGATCGACGGCACGCCCGCCAGATTCGCGATGTTGATCTCGATCATCCGCGACAATCGGCCGCGACCGCCGTACTCCTCGAGGTGAATGGCCGCGCCGATGCCAAACGGGATGGCGATCGCCGCGCTCAGGGTGATGACGTAGACGCTGCCGACGAGCGCCGTGAGAATGCCGGCATCCTCGGCGTCGCCGTGACGGAATGCTGGTGATGAACGCCCACGACAGCCGCCCCACGCCGTCGTGCAGGATGTCGTAGATCAGCGCCGCGAGCGCGACCAGCGCGAGCACCATCGCCAGGAGTCCGAAGGCGCCGAGCAGCCGATCGCCGACGTAACGCAGCGCGCGCCGCGGCGCCACGGCGGTGACGTCGAGCGACAGCGGGCTCATGCGTATTCCTCGCGGAACTGGTTCCGCAACCAGATCGACACCAGGTTCAGGATGAAGGTACTCAGGAACAGGAGCATGCCGACGGCGAAGATCGTGCGGTACTCCAGAGTGCCGGCCGGCGTGTCGCCGAGACTGACCTGGACGATGTAGGCGGTCATCGTCTCAACCGGCACGCGCGGATCCAGCGTCAGCCGCGGCTGCTGGCCGGCGGCGATGGCGACGATCATCGTTTCGCCGACCGCGCGCGACATCGCGAGAATGGCCGCGGCGGAAATTCCCGAGAACGCCGCCGGCACGACGACGCGCAGCGAGGCCTGCATGCGCGTGGCGCCCAGCGCGTAGGCGCCTTCGCGCAGTCCGTTCGGCACGCTGTGGAGCGCGTCCTCGGACAACGACGAGATGAGCGGCAGGATCATGATGCCCATGACGATGCCGGGAGCCAGCGCGTTGAAGCCGGCGAGGCCGGGCACGATACCCTGAAGAAGGGGCGTGACGAACTGCAGCGCGAAGTATCCGTACACGACGGTCGGCACGCCGGCCAGGACCTCGAGCACCGGCCTGCACGACACGCCGCACCGGGGCGATGGCGTACTCGCTGAGGTAGATCGCGGCGAGAAGGCCGGCCGGCAGCGCGACGGCCATCGCGATCGCGGATGTCAGCAGGGTGCCGCCGACGAGCGGCAGCACGCCGAAGTGCTTGTCGGAAAAGAGCGGCGTCCAGACGGTGCCGAACAGGAACTCGGTAACCGGCACCTCGCGCAGGAAGGCCGCCGTCTCGAACATCAGCACCAGGACGATGCCCGACCGTGACCAGAATCGATGCGGCCGCGCAGGCAAACAGGGCCCACTCGATGACGAACTCGACGAGAGCGCGGCGGCGAAGCTGCATGAAGCTATTTCGCCAGCCGTTGTTCGAGCGTCACCTGGCTCTGACCGTCCGTGCCGTCGTACATCGACCCGGCCTTCCTGGCGGTGAACCGGCTGCGCACCAACTCGTACTCGCGTTCGGTGAGCGGAATATATCCGACCTCGCGGACGAGCGGCACGCCCTCCTTCAGATAGTAGTCGACGAAGGCGCGCTACCTCGGGACGCTCGAGCGCCTTGACCTTGGGATAGATGAAGATCGGGCGCGACAGCGGACGGTAGGTGCCGTTCTTCACCGATCTCCGGCGACGGCAGGATCGGGCCCTTGCCGTTGGCGTCGTCGCCGTCGTCGATCGGCGACCAGCTTGAGCTTGTCCTTGTTTTCCTCGTAGTAGGCGTAGCCGAAGTAGCCGAGCGCGTGCTCGTCGCCGCTCACGCCCTGCACGATGACGTTGTCGTCCTCGCTCGAGGTGTAGTCGCCGCGGCTCGCGTCTTCCTTGCCGACGATCGCCTCGGTGAAGTAGTCGAACGTGCCCGAGTCGGTGCCCGCGCCGAAGAGATGAATCTCGTCTGTCCGGCCAGCCGCGCGGACCTCGCTCCAGCGCAGTGATCTTGCCCTGCGCGGCCGGTTCCCAGAGCTTCTTGAGCTCGGCGACCGTCATCGACGTCGCCCACGTGTTCTTCGGGTGCACGACGATCGCGAGGCCGTCGTACGCGACCGGCAGCTCGATGAACTGGACGCCGGCCTTCGCGCAGGCCTCGGCTTCGGCCGGGCTGATCGGCCGCGACGCGTCGGCGATGTCGATTTCGTCGCGGCAGAACTTCGCGACGCCGCCTCCCGTGCCGGAGATCCCGACGGTGATGCGGTGCCGGCGCGGGCTTCTGGAACTCTTCGGCGACGGCTTCGGTGATCGGGTAGACGGTGCTGGAGCCATCGACGGTGATGACGGCCGGGGTCGGCGCTGGATACCGGCTGCACCGCTCTCAGTGGTCGAGCCGCCGCCGCATGCGACCAGCCCGACAGTGAAGGCAAGCAGTATGATTTGATTTCATATCCGAGCAGCGTATCCAGCAGTGGTTGCTCGACGGTTTCGCGCCTGTTAATTCGGTGTAACGTTTACTCGCGATTCCGTTACACCGAATTTGCGCCACGGTGTTGTCACGGGATGCAAAAATTACCCTCTTTGTCCCCACAAGCCCCGGAGGCTTCATGTTCTCCGTCAGACTGACGAACGCCGATCACATCCGCCGGTACCCATCTCCTTCCTCAAAGGCGCGGGTTGGGAGGTGACGCGCCAGCAGGACGGTGAGCTGACGCGCCACTCCCGCTACCACGACTGGCACCGCGTCGAACGGGCGCGTGCCGTGTTCGCTCTCGAAGTCTCGAAATTGACCGAGCGGGGCTGGAAGATCGTGGAAGGGTAGGGGCCTCGCTCAGCAGGCGTTCTCGAGCACCACGCGGTTCCGCAACACGCCGATACCTTCGATCTCCGTTTCCACGACGTCGCCGTCCTTCAGAAACTCTGGCGGAGTCCTGCCGAATCCGACGCCCTCCGGCGTGCCGGTCGCGATGACGTCGCCTGCTTCGATGGTCATCCCTCTTGAAAGAAACTCGATGATGACATCGACGGGAAAGAGCATGTCGGCGGTGTTGGCGTGCTGACGCCGGTCTCCGTTCACCCGCAGCGTCAAGGTCTTGTTCTGCGGATCGCCGAACTCGTCGGCGGTGACCACGACCGGACCCATCGGACAGAAGCCGTCGAGGCTCTTTCCCTTGAACCACTGCAGGTGCTCGCGCTGCAGATCGCGCGCGGAGACGTCGTTGATCACGGTATAGCCGAAGACGTGGCTCGAGGGCGCTCGCGCGCGGGATGTTCTTGCCATCGACGCCGATGATGACGCCGAGCTCCGCCTCGTAGTCCACCTCACCGGTCGCCGCCCGGATCCCAGGGTATGGGGTCATACGGGCCGTTCACCGTCGTCGGCGCCTTGGTGAAGAACACCGGAACCGTCGGAATCTTCGTCTCGCGGCCGAATGCCGTCGCCGATTCAATCGCATGACTCTGGTAGTTCAGTCCAAGACACATGACGTTCTTGCTGGGCCGGGGAAGGGGCGCATGCCAGCGAACATCGGCGAGACGGTAGTGCGCGGCAAACGTCTTTTCGGAGGACGCCGCGCAGATCACCTGGCCGTCTGCTGCCAGGCGTCCGGACCGGATTGAATCAGATCGGGCAGCGTCAGGACATCAGGCAGATGAAGGCCCGCCGCGCAGCCTGCGAACGTCGGCCATCCCGTCCTCGAAAACAGCCCCGAGCCGTGGCGTTGGATCGTCGGTTGTCGAGAACGTCGCATATCGCATGCGGGGCGATTATAGCGGTCGGGAATCGTGTCGTTTACACACGTAAATTCTGGCGTTCACCATTGAAGTGATGCGCCGACGGGCCGATAATGGCGCATGTAACAATCGAGTAAACACGCGATGGGGTTAGGGGGGATTGTGAAGAAAGCCGTTTTCTTCTGCGTCTTGCCGTCGCGTTGCCGCTGAATGCGGGGGAACGGCTGGCGATGCGGGTGTCCCCATCGGCGTGCGTTCGAGCCCGCCGTGCTCACCGTCCGAACGGTCATCGAGGCCGACACCGACAACCGAGCCTCGAAATCGTGACGCAGTCGGCAGACTATTATCGGCGCAGCTCGATTCAACTCGACGGCGCGAACGCGCCGCGGCTTAACCTCTTCGAGTTCAGGAACTTACCGACCGGAACCTATGATGTGACGAGCGTCCTGGTCGGATCGGGCGGCGAGCGGACGATGGTGTCACGGCGATTCCAGGTCGCGGCGGCTCCCGGATCCGGGCGCTAACGCGCGCACATTGCCCGCAGCGCCGAGTCGACTGGGTCCGACCCGCACCGAGGCTCGGCGCGGCGAAAATACGGTACCGTCTGGCGCCGGGACGAGGAAATCTGGCTCTGATCAGCGCGGTCAGCGCGTGCTCGCACGACTCGCTCGGCAGGTTCCACAGTCTTTGCGCCTGCCAGAACGTGACCTGCAAGCCGGGCGTCCGCTGGTACTCAGCCTGAATCATCTCGATGGCCTGCTGGACATGCATGACCCGCATACGATTCTCCTGCTGCCTTGAAATCCTGTAGACGCGCGGTGTGGTACGCGGG
>CAVZAZ010000017.1:0-181283 GCA_963773355.1 uncultured Actinomycetota bacterium
GAAGGCAGCAGCGAGCGGTCAAGTCGCGCTCTCGGCCCCGGCGCCGTCTGCTGCCGTCATGTCCCCGGCCGCTTTGGCCTTCTCGACCTCCGCCCTGGCCGTAATGAATCCCATGCCGAGGCGGCGAGCGACCTCGAAAGAGGCGTGTCAACCAGCTTCGCCGCTCACCGTGCTTCAGCGCCGGGTCAACGAAGACTGATGTGGCCCCGGTACACGTAGGTGATCGGGTCTCCGATGATGTCCTTGAAATCGACTCGGCCGGTGGCGCCTGCGAAACCGCCCGTCCCGCTGCCGGAGACGATTGGGTGCTGGCAGCGGCCGCGTACCTCGGCGCCGTCGGCGTTCAGTTTCGCCTCGAACTTGTAGGTCGTGGTGAACGTACCGGCGGGGCCGCCATCGAGCCGGCCGACAAAGAGCTCCGTGCCGCTCTCGAGGTAGACACCGCCTCGGGTGGTCCGAGCGGTCTCGATGTGGGTGTACCAGCACCCGTCGAGGCTTCCCGTCATCACGAGGGGGGGATAGCTGTCGTAGGCCGACGGAGGTGCGGGGCAGGGCGTGCCCGGGGACGGGTTAAAGAACGCCGTGCCGGTGAGCTGGTGGTTTGCCGCGTGCGCCGGAGCTGGGAGCGCCAGAAGCAGGCTGGCCAGCAGGGCTACCACGAACGTGAGCGGCCGGATGGTTGTGGACACGATGTTCTCCCGTCGACTCAGTGAGCCTCGTTGCGCACCACCTGACATCATCACCTATCCGCAGCAGGGGTGTAAAGCACACCCGATCGGGCACCGGCCTGGCGGCCCTGGCGGGCGGGCATCGAAACCGGCGGGATCATCGGCTCGACGACCTCCCACAGCTCGTCGCGCACCTCGAACACCGTCGCCACAGGCCACCTCCACGGTCGCGGTTATGTCGCTTCCGCTGGGTTCACGCGCCACGCCACAAATCCGTTGTGCAACAAGCTCTAAGGCACCCGCGCTGCTGCTTCGAGGCAATAGCGACACTGAGGAGTGACGTCGGCCGGTGATCTGCCGCGGGTTATCCGTGCCGATCGCGGCCGCGCGGGTTGTGGCCGCGGCAGACGGCGCGCAGGTTGGCGGGCTCGTCGCCTCCCCCGGCGCTGACCGTCACGAGGTGGTCGACCTCGGTCGCGGGCGCGCCGCAGACGACGCAGCGGTGGCCGTCGCGGGCGAGCACGGCTTCGCGGACTGTCCGCCACGCCCGTGTCGAGCCGCGCGCGTGCGCGGCGCAGTAGCTGCCGCGGTCGATCGGCGCCCGGCAGACGATGCAGCGGCGAGTCATATCCAGCCGAGCAGCTCGGTCGCTGGCTGCTGGCATTCGGCGCCGTCGACAGCCATCGCCAGCGCGACGAGCGCGTCGATGTTGACGCCCGCCGTGCGCGAGGGACGGTCGAGCCGCCAGCCGCGGCGCGACTGGCGCGCGACCGCGTTAGCGGCGTGGCGCGCAAGCACGGGATCGCCGGGCACGCACAGCCGCTGCTCGATGACCGCGGGGTGCAGCCGCGCGCAGGCCGGGATCATGCGCGCGTCGGACTGTGGGAACGCGACGCAGAGCACGCCCTCGCGCTCCAGCTCGGCCGCGATCGGCGAGGCGCGCCGCGGATCGAACGTGATCTCGTGGACGCGGTAGCGCGCGCCCAGCTCGCGGATCAGGTCGAGCGCGTCCAGCTCGGCGCCCTCGCCCTCGAAGACCTCGACGCCAGCCTGCAGGGCGCTCGCTGACCCACGCGACCGCGGTGTCGCCCTCGGTGCCACCGCCGCCGACGTCGAGCGCCGACATAGATCGGCTCGCCGTCCGCCAGGGCGGGGCGTGCCGACGATCCGCTGCCAGGCGCCGGGGCGGCAGCCAGTGCCCGGCGCGCTCGGTGACTCGGTTATGAGATCCGTCCGCTTGAGCTCCGGCGCGCGACCCAGAAGGGGGTCACTCCTCCATTCAGATGGTCGTTCTCGAAGAAGGCGTTCTTGGTGCTGTCCGGCGAGCGAATCGGATCCGTCAATCGGCTGGTTCAGGCCCGTAAAGCCACGACTGGTCTCCGGCTGGCGGACGGCGTCCGTGCCGGTCTGCTCCGAGCCGTCGTTCAGACCGGTCTTCCTTCGTGTTCTGCTTGGCGGACACGAGGCTTCCTTTCGTAGCTGTGCCTTAATGACGCCTCGCGCCCCGGGCGCATTCCCATCCGCCACGGCGTCGCCCAGCTAGCCGAGCTCTGCGCCCCGGCGAGGCCTCGGCCTGACTTGATGCGCCAGGCCAGGCTGGGCCCTCGAGAGCTAGCGCGGAGTGAAGGTTGCCCTGTACGTGGCGGGCGCGCCCGCCGTGATCGTGTGCGTGCGGGCGCCGTCGTCGGACCACACGCTGAAGTCGTAGGTCGCTGCGGCCAGTGTCTGCGGGCTCGGCGCGCTCACGGTGTTCGCCGACCCCTCGATCACCGTTCGGGTGAGCGGGGCCGTCTCGACCGCTCCGTTGACGGCCAGGCTGAGGCCGCTCGGCTGGGTCTCGAAGCTGAGCTCCACGGTCTTCGGGTCGAGCCGGATCGTGCGGGTGTCGCTCAGGCTGCCGCTGTCGGTGGCGGTCAGTCGCAGCTCGAGGTAGGACGGGTACTCGTGGTCGGGAGCGGTGAACGAGCCCCGCTCGACGGCGTCGAAGCTCTGCACGGGGTGGCTTGCTCCTGCCACGATCATGTGGTGGCCGGACGGCAAGATGGCCGGCACGCTGCAGCATGAGGGCAAGATCTATTCGATCCGCCACATGGGCGGCGAGATGCATGCCGTGGTCGAGATGGGCGAGGACCGCATGCCGCAGGAGCATGCGCCGATGCCCGAGCGCATGCGCGCCAATGATCCCAACCTGCGCGACGATCCCCTGCTCAACGAGGGCGACGGCAGCATCATGCGCCCGAAGAAGGACGGCAAGCGCTCAGAGCCCAAGGACAACAAGAAGCAGGCGAAGCTGCAGCAGACCAAGGCCGCGGCCGACCAGAAGGTGGCTGGTCAGCCCTCCCGATCCAGCTGCAAAGAAGACGAGACGAAGGCCGAGCCAGCGCCGAACGATGTGATCATCGACGTGATCGTCGCCTACACCAAGAAGGCCGCCAGCAATTACATCGACGTCAAGAAGCGAGCTGGTCGATCTGTCGATCGAGGAAGCCAACGAATCGTTCCGCATGAGCGGGGTCGGCCACGTGAAGCTGCGGCTCGTGCACGCCTATCAGACCGACTACGTCGAGGAGGGCGCGCACTTCGATCACGTGTGGCGCTTCGCCGACAAGGGCGACGGCTACATGGAGGAGATCCACGGCCTGCGCAACAAGCACAAGGCCGACGTGGCTATCCTGATCGTCGACGATCCCAAGGGCTGCGGACTGGCGACGCGGGTCTATGCCGACGCGGACGAGGCCTTCGCCGTGGTGCATCACGAATGTGCGGCCGCCAGCTACACGGTCGCGCACGAGGTCGGCCACCTGATCGGTGCCCGGCACGACCTCAACCTCGACAAGATCATGACGCCGTTCCCCTACGGGCACGGCTACGTCAACGGCACCAAGTGGCGCGACATCATGAGCTACAAGGAGAGCTGCAACGGCTGTCCGCGCCTGCCGGTGTGGTCGAGCCCCATGGTGCTGATCAAGGGCGAGCCGGCCGGCACCGCCGAATCTCGACAATGCCCGCGTGATCGCGGAGCAGGCCGCACGCGTCGCCGCCTTCCGGTGACGCTCGGCGGGTGAGCAGGCCCGCCTGATCGCGGACTACAGTCTGGGCAGATTGCCCAACGCTTCCTCACGACAGGACCGGTCCTGCCTCGCAAAGCGGCAGGATCGGGGTGCTTGCGGGGTCGCCCCTCCAGCATTTGCGATTAAGCTCGCGGCAGCGGTGCGCTCGCTCCACGCCCACCATGGCACGCCGGCGGGACCGCTGCGCTCGGTCGAGTAGAACTCGGGGGTTCAAATGTGGAAGGTGTGTTCCAGCTGGCGCCGGCTGCTGGTCGCGGCCGGGTTCGTCGCGGCACTTGCGCTTGCCGAGGCGCCGATGGACGTCGCGGCGCAGGAGACGATCAAGATCGGTCAGGTGGCTGCCCTGTCGGGCGCCTCGGCCCAGTCGGGCGAGGCGATCGCACGTGGCCTGTCCATCGCCATCGACGAGATCAACGCCAAGGGCGGCCTGCTTGGCGGACGCAAGCTGCAGCTGATCCAGCGCGACGATAAGTCGGCGCCGCCCAAGGGCATCGTCGCAGTACGCGAGCTGATCGCCAAGGAGAAGGTGGCTGCCTTGTTCGGCGGCATCGACTCGCCGGTGGCGCTCGCCTGCGTGCCGGTCGTCAACAAGGAGAAGGTGCCCTACTTCGCGGTCTGGGCGGCCGGCACCGGTATCACGCGCAACGGCGCCGATCCCAACTACGTGTTCCGCGTCTCGGCGGTGGACGTGCTCGTCGACGTCAAGCTGCTCGAGTACGCGAGCAAGAAATTCGCCGCCAAGAAGCCGGGGCTGATGCTGATCAACAATCCGTGGGGCGAGTCGAACGAGAAGGGGCTCGTCGCCGCCGACAAGGACAACGCCGCAGTCGAGATTGCCGGCATCGAGAAATTCGAGAATGCCGACGTCGACATGACCCCGCAGCTGTCGCGGCTGAAGGAGAAGGGCGCCGATTCCATCATCCTCGTCGTCAATGCGCCGCCGGGTGCCCAAGTCATGAAATCGCGGGAGCGCATGGGCTGGATGGTGCCGGTGGTTTCGCACTGGGGCATCTCCGGGGGACGTTTTCCCGAGCTCGCCGGCCCCACCGCGGGTGACGCGCACTTCGTGCAGACCTACAGCTTCTTCGGCAAGCTCAACCCGACGGGCGAGCGCGTGCTGGCCGCACTGATCAAGAAGTATCCGGAGATCAAGGGGCCGGAGGACATCTTCGCGCCCGTCGGCACCGCCAATGCCTACGACGCCATGCACCTGCTGGGGCTCGCGATCGCCCAGGCCGGCTCGACGGACGGCGACAAGGTGCGCGAGGCGCTGGAGGACCTCAAGACCAAGTACGAAGGCCTGATCAAGACCTACGACAAGCCGTTCTCCAAGTCCGAGCACGATGCGCTGGGCCCCGGCGACTACATCATGGTGCGCTACGACGGCAACAAGATCGTCCCGGCGCAGTAGGCGGGCGGAATACCCTCTCCCCACTCTTCAGTGGGGAGAGGGTTAGGGTGAGGGGCAGCCAAGCACTCATCCTCGGAGAACCATTCTGCCCCTCACCCCGGCCCTCTCCCCGCTCGCGGGGAGAGGGGGAGGGCCAACCCCATGCTCATCAGCTCGGCGCTCATCACCGGCATCGGCCTCGGCAGCATGTACGGCTTGCTGGCGCTCGGCTTCCACGTCACCTACGCCGTCTCCAGCACGGTGAACTTCGCGCAGGGCAGCACCATGATGCTGGGTGCCGTGCTCTGCTTCACGTTCTGGATCACGCTCGGCTGGCCGCTGTCGCTGGCTGTCCTCCTGGCGCTCCTTCTCTGTGCTGCCTGGAGCGCGTTCGTCGAGCAGGTCGCCGTGCGGCCCTTCGTCAAACGCGGCTCGAACTCGTGGCTGATGGCCACCGTCGCCCTCGGCATCGTCGTCGACAACGTCGTGCTGTTCACCTTCGGCAAGGACCCGCGCGGCATGCCGCCTGGCTTTCTGACGACGCAATCGGTGACGCTCGCCGGCATCAAGGTCCAGCTCCTGCAGATACTTATCCCGGTGGTCGGGGTGTCGCTGGCGCTCGTGCTGCACCTGTTCTTCCAGCGCACGCGTCACGGCAAGGCGCTGCTGGCGGTGGTACAGAATGCCAACGCGGCGCGGCTGATGGGCATCGACGTGGAGCGCGCGGTCACGCTGTCGTATGCCCTGTCGGGCCTGCTGGCCGGCGTCGCCGGCATCATGGTGGCGCCGCTCTTCACCATCTCCTCGACCATGGGCACGCTGTTCGGCATCAAGGCCTTCGCGGTCGCCATCCTCGGCGGCATCGGCAGCGCCTGGGGCGTGGTGGCGGCGGGCCTCGCCTACGGCATCGCTGAGGCGCTGGTGACGGCCCTGCTCGGCTCGATCTACACGCAGATCGTGAGCTTCGGTCTGGTGATCCTCACCCTCATCATTATGCCGAACGGATTGTTCGGCCGCGCCGAGGTGCGCAAGGTATGAGCCCGCAACGCGCAGGGCTGGCCGCCGTCACCTTGGCTGCGGTCGCGGGCATCATCTGGGAGGCCAACAACTACTATCTCTACGTGCTGGCGCTCGTCGGGCTGACCGCCATCGTCGGCGTCGGTCTCAATGTGCTGCTGGGTCTCTCGGGCCAGATCTCCTTCGGTCACGTCGCCTTCTACGCCATCGGCGGCTACGTGGTCGGCATTCTCACCACCAGGACCGCGATCGACTTCTGGCTCGCCCTGCCGCTCGCAGGTCTCGTCGCAGGGCTTGCCGGTGTCCTGCTCGCCGTTCCGGCCCTGCGCCTGCGCGGGCCCTATCTCGCCATGGTGACGATCGCCTTCGGCTTCATCGTCGAGCAGGGCGCCGCCGAGATGGGCTGGCTCACCGGCGGCTGGAACGGCCTGATCGGCATTCCTCCGCCGAGCCTCGCCGGCTACAAGTTCAACGAGCGCGCGATCGCCCTATTCGTGCTGGTCCTGGCCGTGCTCGCGTTCTGGCTCTACGCCAGGCTCGAGGCCAATCCGTGGGGCAAGGCCATGCGCGCGGTACGCGACTCGGAGGTCGCGAGCCAATCGATCGGCCTCGATCCGACGCTGATCCGCACCGTGGCTTTCGCGCTGTCGGCAGCGCTGACCGGGCTCGCTGGCGGCGTGTTCGCAGCCATGAGCGACTTCATCAGCCCGGAATCCTTCCCCTTCATCCAGTCGATCCTGTTCCTGCTGGTGGTGATGATCGGCGGCGCCGACCGGGTGTTCGGCCCGCTGGTCGGCGCGCTGATCGTGGTGCTGCTGCCCGAGCTGCTGTCATGGCTCGCCCAGTATCGCCTGCTGTTCGTCGGCCTGCTTCTGTTCATCGTGCTGCGCCTCGCACCCGACGGCTTCGTCGGTCTCGCCGGCCGCTTCTTCGCCACGCCCCGCTCGAGCCGACTACCGCAGGCCAAGCGAGACGTGGCGGGATACCTTTCGCGGGGCCGAAGTGAGCGCCGGCTCGCCACCGCCGGTCTGTCGGCGAGCTTCGGTGGCGTGAAGGCCGTGACAGACCTGGCGTTTGCCGCGGAGCCGGGCCGCATCACCAGCATCATCGGCCCCAACGGTGCCGGCAAGAGCACCGTGCTGAACCTGGTGTGCGGCTTCTATCAGCCTGATCGCGGCTCGATCCGGCTCGGCGATCGCGAGATCGCCGGGCTCGCCTCGCACACCGTCGCCCGGGCGGGCATCGCCCGCACCTACCAGACGACGCAGCTGTTCGCGCAGATGAGCGTCATCGACAACGTGCTGGTGGCATTGCGGCGCGGCCGTCTGGCGCCGACCGACCTGCTCCGAGCCGACCGCAATCCGGATGCCGCAGCATTGGCCGAAAGCCTGCTCGCATTCGTGGGCTACGCTGGACCGCTCGACGGCGCGGCGGGATCGCTGCCGCACGTCGACAAGCGGCTGGTCGAGATTGCCCGGGCCCTCGCGCTCGCGCCGGGCGTGCTGGCGCTCGACGAGCCTGCCGCCGGGCTCGACGCCGGCGACACACAACGCCTCGCCCGCCTGCTGCGCGAGGTGGCCGCGACCGGCATCGCCGTCCTGCTGGTGGAGCACGACATGAAGCTCGTCATGGGCGTGTCCGACCACGTGATCGTGCTCGATGCCGGCCGCAAGATCGCGGAGGGCCCGCCGGCCGAGATTGCGCGCAATCCGCTGGTCCTACAGGCCTATCTGGGCGAGCAGAGGCACACCTCGCGCGATCGCTTGCAACCGCTTGCGACGGGAGGCGAGGTGCTGCTCGGCACCGATCGCCTCGGCGCCGGTTACGGCGGGCTCGATGTCATCCGCGACATCAGCCTCGAGGTCGAAAAGGGCGAACTGGTCGCAGTGCTCGGCGCCAACGGTGCCGGCAAGTCGACCCTGATGCGGGCGCTGTCGGGATTGAACCGGCCCGTGAGCGGCAGCATCCTGCTGCTCGGCCGCAACATCGAGCGCTGGTCGGCGAGCCGGATCGTCGATGCCGGCCTGGTGCTGGTGCCGGAGGGACGGCAGGTGTTCCCCGAGCTTTCGGTTGCCGACAACATCCGTCTCGGCGCCTACGCGCGGGGTGGCGCCGACGTGGAGGCCATGGCCGAGCGCCTGCTCGACCGCTTCCCGCTGCTCAAGCAGCGGCGCGACCAGCGGGCGGGCTTGCTCTCGGGTGGCGAGCAGCAGATGCTGGCGATCGCACGCGGGCTCATGGCGCGGCCGGCCGTGCTGATGCTGGACGAGCCCTCGCTCGGCCTGGCGCCGATGCTGATCGAAAGGCTCTACGACCTGATGAAGGAGCTGCGCGACGAGGGCACGACGATCCTGCTGGTCGACCAGATGGCGGCGCTGGCGCTCTCCGTTGCCGACCGCGCCTACGCGCCGCGATCGCCACGCGCGCGCCCAACTCTGCCAAGCCCACGGCGGTCGCCCGGCCGATGCCGCTCGTGCCACCGGTGACCAGTGCGGTCCGGTCGGCCAACGGGCGGGGGCGGATCTGATCCATGCTCGTGCTCCTCGGTGGGCTCATGACATTCCCCGCTCTGATCAGACGGTGATGGCGACCTTTCCCCGTACCTGTCCTCTCTCGAGGCGGCGCATGGCCTCGGGCACCTGGTCCAGCGGGTAGGTGCGGTCGATGCTCGGGGTGACCTTGCCCGCCTCGATCAGCGGAGTCAGGTTCTCGAGGTCGCTGGCACGTTCCTTGGAGGCGAGCATGGCCAGGCGCTGGCGCACGACCATGGACAGGAACGGGGCGCGGAGTGCCCGGCCGAAGCCGCCCGTCCAGTTGCCGCCCTCTTCGCCGCCGACGATCACGGCAGTCCCGGTGGGCGTGAGCGCGCGGCGCAGTCGTGCGAGTCGCGGGTTCCCGCCGATGTCCAGGATCAGGTCGTAGCGGTGCGTACCGTCGGCGAAGTCCTCACGGGTGTAGTCGATGACGTGGTCGGCGCCGAGGGCACGCACCAGGTCGAGCTTGGCGGTGCTGGCCACGCCGGTGACCTCTGCCCCGAAGGCCTTGGCCAGCTGCACGGCGTACGTGCCGACCCCGCCGGAGGCGCCGAGGACCAACACGTTCTGACCCGCCTCGACCTTGCCCACGTCGCGCAGGGCCTGCAGGGCGGTGCCTGCGGAGATCGGAACCACCGCGGCCTGCTCGAAGGTGAGGTCCGCCGGCTTGTGGGCCAGCTTGTCCTCGCGCACCGCGGCGTACTCCGCGAACGACCCGCGGGAGATCCCGAACACCTCGTCACCGACCGAGAACCTGGTCGTCGCGGCACCGACGGCAACCACCGTGCCCGCGACGTCGAGCCCCGGCACCCGATTCTTGGGTCGGCGGAACCCGAAGCCGAGGACCCGGAGAAGGTACGGCCGACCGGCCATGACGTGCCACGTGCCCCGGTCGAGGCCCGCTGCGTGCACCCGCACCCGCACCTCGTGTTCGGCGATCTCGGGGGGTTCGATCCGCGTCAGCCGCAGGACCTCCGCGGCGCCGTAGGCGTCCTGCACGATCGCCTGCATCGGGGTCTCCGCTGGCGCCGTACCGCTCGGTTCCGCGTCCATCGCTGTGGTGTCCTGTCCGTCAGATCGCATGACCGTCCGCCTTCAACGTGATGTGGCGCCCCCGGATGAGGAGCCAGAGACCGAGGAGGAACTCACCCAGGAAGGTGACCATGGAGATGGACATCGGGGACCCCTCGGAGAACACGAAGACGAAGCTGTCGAACGCGTAGCCGACACCGGCGATGACGATCAGGACGCCCGAGCACCTTGGGAACGTAGCCGGACTTGTAGGCCAGGAAACCGATGATGAGGAGGTGGGCTCCGAACAGGATGAGCCCGGCGTACCAGATGTCATTGAAAGCGTCGACCTTCAGCAGAGCCTCGGCCTGGAGCTGCTGCGGCGGGAACGCGGTCGAGTAGCCCTCGCTGGCCAGCAGGTCCGGGATTCCTGCGAGCTGGCTGATGGCAACCATGAACACGCCGGCGTAGGCGAGCCTGAACCAGGCCGCGAGTCTCGAGATGCCTTCGTTCACCGGCGCGAAGACCCGGAACAGCGCCCACGCGATCACGACGTCGAGCACGACGATGAGGTACATGCTCGTGACACCGAAGCGGAACATCCCGTCGGAGGCCGCGATGTCCTCGGCGGTCTGGGCTGCATCGCCGGGCGTCACCAGTCCTTCGAGGACCATCAGGTTGCCGAACCCTGCGAGGACCGACATGAGCATGAGTCCCACGCCGGCGACGAGGCTCGCCCGGCGAACCGATCGGTCGGAGCCCGCCGGGGGTGCCGAAGGTGGCAGGTGACTGGCGCTGTGGTCGAGCGGTGCTGCGCTCGTGTCGTGGGTCATGTCGATCCGTTCAAGTAGGTGATTCGTACTATGTACGGCTAACGTACCGTACAGTGTACGAAAACGCTACGGGTTGGGAGAGAATGTCTGATGCAGCCAGCGACAGCCGCCAGGAGCGCCCTCGCCTCAGCCGCGACCGCGTGCTGCTCGGCGCCCTCGCCATCGCCGACGCGGGCGGCATCGGGTCCCTGACGATCCGCTCGCTCGCGAAGGAGCTGGGGGCCAAGCCGATGTCGGTCTACTACCACGTCGCCAACAAGGACGAGATCCTCGACGGCATCGTGGACCTCGTCTTCGCAGAGATCGAGCTGCCGTCGGCCGACGGCGACTGGAAGGAAGAGGTACGCCGGCGAGCCGGCTCGGCCCGGACGGTGCTGCGGCGACACAGCTGGGCGATCGCACTCCTGGAGTCGCGCACCTCTCCCGGCCCCGCGACGCTGCGACAGCACGAAGCCATGCTCGGCACCCTGCGCGCTGCGGGATTCTCACGGGAGCTGACCGCGCACGCCTACGCCCTCCTGGACGCCTACGTGTACGGGTTCGCGGTACAGGAGGCCTCCTTGCCCTTCGAGGGCCCGGACTCCGTCGCCGACGTCGCCGAGCCGATCATGGAGCTGATGTCGACCGGGGAGTTCCCCCACATGATCGACATGGCCACGTCGCACTACCTCCAGCCCGGCTACGACTTCGGCGACGAGTTCGAGTTCGGCCTGACCTTGATCCTCGACGCCCTCGCCCGGTTGATCCCCGTGGCTGCTGATGGTGCTGCATTAAAATAAGTGATCTAGTGTTCTTAAAGGACACACAACGAGCACCAGCGCGGTGGGGGTGTGATGGCCGAGATCCGTCCGACGTCGAGCAGCGGCGATCCGTCGGCCGTCGCCTGCCTGGTCGCCTTCGGGTCGACGCTGGCGTTCCTCGCGCTGACCGAGCAGTTCCAGGAGTTCCCGGCCGCCGTCGTCGCGTGCGTGGCTGGGTGGTTCATCGTGCGGACTGGGCGCTCTTCCGGAGGTGACGGAGGAGCCAAGCGCGAGTTCGGGTAGATCCCCGTGCAGCAGGTGCGTACAGATCTACCGGAATCCGGGTGTCGGGACGTTGCTTCGGGTGGAAGAGTGCTGAGCCCTGGGACTGGCGAGGATCGGAGAAGGCCATGGGCGACAGCTTCTTGAAGATCGACGGGATCGCCGGAGAGAGCCTCGACGCCCAGCATCCCGGCGAGATCGAGGTGCTCAGCTTCGCCTGGGGTGTCGTGAACGAGGGCGGTGCCGGCTCGGGGACAGGCGGCGGAGCCGGCAGGCCGACGTTCCGGGACTTCGAGGTCACCAGCGCCGTCAGCAAGGCTTCACCGCGGCTCATGCTCGCGTGCGCCACCGGCACCCATTTCAGGAGCGCGGTGCTCTCGGTGCGCAAGGCCGGTGGCGCCTCGCAGGACTATCTCCGCGTCACGCTCAAGGACTGCGTCGTCTCGGCGTACCAGTCCGATACCTCTGAGGGTGGTGCGCCCGTCGACCAGGTCAGATCTCGAGTTCGCCAAGGCGACCTACTCCTACCGTCCGCAGAAGGCCGATGGCTCGCTGGGGTCCGCCGTCGAGGTGTCGCTCTCGCCGGGCGGCTGACCGACGGTGGCCCGGCGCCCAACCAACGGCGATGGAGGCCCGGCCCAACGGTTCAGCGGAAGACGACGGTGCGGTTGCCGTTGAGGAGGACGCGGGACTGGGAGTGCCAGCGGACGGCGCGGGAGAGCACCTGGGCCTCGACGTCGCGGCCGGCCGAGACGAGCTGGTCCTGGTCGTACCCGTGGTCGACCCGGAGCACGTCCTGCTCGATGATCGGACCCTCGTCGAGGTCCGGCGTCACGTAGTGCGCCGTCGCCCCGACCAGCTTCACGCCGCGGTCGAACGCCTGGTGGTAGGGGCGGGCGCCCTTGAAGCTCGGCAGGAACGAGTGGTGGATGTTGATCGCCTTCCCCGACAGCTCGCGACACAAGCCGTCGGAAAGCACCTGCATGTAGCGGGCCAGCACGACGAGATGGATGTCGTGCTCCTTCACCAGCCGCAGCAGCTCGGCCTCCGCCTCGGCCTTGGTGTCCGAGGTGACCGGGACGTGGTGGAAGGGAATGCCGTACGACGTCGCGAGGGCCTCCGCGTCGGAGTGGTTCGACACGATCGCGGGCACCTCGACCTGCAGGGCTCCGGTCGACGTCCGGAACAGCAGGTCGTTCAGGCAGTGCAAGTGCTTCGACACCATGATCAGGGTTCGGTACGGCGCCCTGGCGTCCCAGATCTCGAAGTCCATGGCGAATTCCGAGGCCACTACGGCGAACTCGCTGCGCAGGGTCTCGGCATCGATCGGCTCGGGCAGCACGAAGTCGATCCGCATGAAGAACCGGTGGGTCAGCCGGTCGCTGTACTGCTGGCTCTCGAGGATGTTCCCGCCGTATCGGACCAGGAAGCCGGAGACGGCGTGCACGATGCCGGGGCGGTCCGGGCACGAGAGGATGACCACGAAGTCACCGGCCGGTGCTGTGGCCGGAACCGACGTCGGTCCGGACTGGCCCATCTGCGATGGCGTGGGGGACTGCGGCATGACGACCCTCGAAAGTCTGCGGACGCGTTGCGCTGAACGAAACGCAGTCTGCGATACGCAACAGCACCTGCGCTAGTCTCCCGGCATGAGGAAGGCCGCGGCGGTCGATTCCGCGCGCGCCGATGGCAACGCCGGCGTCCAGTCCGTCGACCGCGCGCTGAGCATCCTCGAGGTGTTAGCCCGGGTCGGCGAGGCCGGCGTCACCGAGATCGCCGCCGAGCTCGAGGTCCACAAGAGCACGGCGTTCAGGCTGGTCGCGACGCTGGAGACCCATCGCCTGGTCGAGCAGTCGAGCGACCGGGGCAAGTACCGGCTCGGCGTCGGTGTCCTGCGGCTCGCCGGTGCGACCAGTGCTCGGCTCGACCTGGTCCAGGAGGCACGCCCGATCTGCCGCCAGCTCGCGACCGACACTGGTGAGACCGTCAACATCGCGGTCCTCTCGGAGAGCTCGGCTCTCTACCTCGACCAGATCGCCGGGTCCTCGGCCCTCCAGCCGCACAACTGGGTGGGCCAGCACATCCCTTTGCACGCGACCAGCAACGGCAAGGTGCTGCTCAGTGGACTGGACCAGCCACAGCTCGATGCGGTCCTGGGCAAGCTGCCGACGTACACCCCGCAGACCATCACGAGGAAACCGGCGCTCCGAGAGGAGTTGGCCAGGGTCCGCGAGCAGGGGTACGCGGTCGCGGCAGACGAGCTCGAGGTCGGACTGACCGCCGCGGCGGCGCCGATTCGCAACGCGCACGGGGATGTGGTGGCGTCCATGAGCGTCTCCGGGCCGACCTTCCGGCTCACGCCCGAGCGCATCGAGGAGGTCATCGACCGGCTCAAGGAAGCCGCCGACGAGGTCTCCCATCGCCTCGGCTGGGGTCAACGTTAGGTCACGGCGACCGCTCGGACCTTGACGGACCGGACCAGTCGCAGCATCCTCAGAACGGGCAATCGGTTGCGTGGAGAGCAATCGGTTGCGTGATACGCAACTCGTGAAGAGTGCGGAGAGAGTGGACCTGGTGGACGCAGGACTCTATCTCGGCGGCGCGTGGGCAACCTCGCGCTCCGGGGCGCGCCGGGAGATCCGCTGCCCCGCCGACGGCACGCTGGTCGCCGAGGTCGACGAGGCCGGACCGGAGGACACCGACGCCGCTATCGCCGCTGCCCATCGAGCCTTCCATGACGGCCCGTGGCCAGGCACGTCCAGCCGGGAGCGCGGCGACCTGCTGCTGAAGGTGGCCGACCTGCTCGAGCGCGACACGGACGCGATCGCACGGATGGAATCGCTCGACACCGGCAAGCGCCTGGTCGAGAGCGAGTACGACGTGGCGGACGTGGCGTCGGTCTTCCGCCACTACGGCCACGTGGCGGCCGAGGACGCCGGTCGCGTGGTCGACACCGGCAACCCCGACGTGGTCAGCCGGATCGTGCACGAGCCGATCGGCGTGTGCGGGCTGATCACGCCGTGGAACTACCCGCTGCTCCAGGTGTCGTGGAAGGTCGCGCCCTGCCTCGCGGCCGGCAACACCTTCGTGCTCAAGCCGAGCGAGCTCACCCCGCACACGGCCATCCACCTGATGCGGCTGCTGGAGGAGGCCGGCCTCCCCGCGGGTGTCGGCAACCTGGTCCTCGGCACCGGACCGGAGGCGGGCGCGCCGCTCTCGACCGACCCGCGGGTCGACCTCGTCTCCTTCACCGGCGGCGTCGAGACCGGTCGAAGGATCATGGCGGCGGCCGCTCCCACCGTGAAGAAGGTGGCCCTCGAGCTCGGCGGCAAGAACCCCAACATCGTGTTCTCCGACGCCGATCTCGAGGTCGCCCTCGACTTCGCGCTCACCGCGGTGTTCCTGCACTCCGGTCAGGTCTGCTCGGCCGGCGCCCGACTGGTCGTCGAGGAGTCCATCCACGACGAGTTCGTGGACGCGATCGTGGATCGGGCCGGGCGGATCCGGCTCGGCGGCCCGTTCGACGAGAAGGCCGAGACCGGCCCGCTCACCAGCGCCCAGCACCGCGCCAAGGTCGAGGCGTACGTCGCCGCCGGCCTCGCCGAGGGCGCCGTTCTCCGGTGCGGTGGGGCACGGCCCGACGACCCCGAGCTCGCCGACGGCTACTACTACCTGCCGACCGTGCTCGACCGGTGCAGCAGTGAGATGTCGGTGGCCCAGAACGAGTCCTTCGGCCCCGTGCTCACCGTCGAGACGTTCGGCGACGAGGACGAGGCGGTGACGATCGCCAACGACAGCATCTACGGCCTCGCCGGTGCGGTCTGGACCCAGGACGCCGGCAAGGCGCAGCGGGTCGCCGGGCGACTCCGGATGGGCACGGTGTGGATCAACGACTACCACCCCTACGTGCCGCAGGCCGAGTGGGGCGGCTACAAGCAGTCCGGGACCGGCCGCGAGCTCGGCCTGGCCGGGCTGGACGAGTACCGCGAGACCAAGCACGTCTGGCACAACATCCGGCCCACCGTCCAGCACTGGTTCAGCGGATAGGACGGGGCGAATGAGTGCAGACCGGTACGACTACGTCATCGTCGGCGGTGGCTCGGCAGGGTGTGCACTCGCGATGCGGTTGTCCGTCGACCCGGGCACCAGCGTCCTGGTCCTGGAAGCCGGCCGGTCCGACTACCGGATCGACCCCTTCATCCACATGCCCGCCGCGCTCCCGATCCCGATCGGGAACCGGCTCTACGACTGGAAGTACGAGACCGACCCCGAGCCCGACCTGAACGGCCGGCGGGTGTTCCACGCCCGCGGCAAGGTGCTCGGCGGCTCGTCCAGCATCAACGGGATGATCTTCCAGCGCGGCAACCCGATGGACTACGAGCGGTGGGCGGCCGAGCCCGGCATGAAGGAGTGGGACTACCTCCACTGCCTGCCGTACTTCAAGCGGATGGAGAACTGTCTTGCCGGCGCGGATGAGTGGCGGGGCGGACACGGCCCGCTGAAGCTCGAGCGCGGGCCGGCCGACAACCCGTTGTTCGGTGCCTTCTTCGAGGCCGTGCAGGAGGCGGGCTATCCGCTGACCGACGACGTCAACGGCTATCGCCAGGAGGGCTTCGCGAAGTTCGACCGCAACGTCTTCCGCGGACGCCGCCTCTCCGCGGCGCGTGCGTACCTGCACCCCGTGCGCCACCGGAAGAACCTCAAGGTGGAGACCGTCGCCTTCGCCACCCGCGTCCGGTTCCAGGGCAAGCGCGCCGTCGGCGTCGACTACGTCCGGGGCGGTCGGCTGCACCGCAGCGTCGAGGCCGGTGAGGTGGTCCTCTGCGGAGGCGCCATCAACACCCCGCAGCTGATGCAGCTCTCAGGGGTCGGTGACCAGGGCCTGCTGAAGGAGCAGGGCGTCGACGTGGTCCACCACCTGCCCGGCGTCGGCGAGAACCTGCAGGACCACCTCGAGGTCTACATCCAGTACGCATCGAAGCTGCCGGTCTCGATCGCGCCGGGGCTGCGCATGCGGGCCCGGCCGGGCATCGCCTACCAGTGGCTGGTGCATCGTCGCGGCCTGGGCGCGACGAACCACTTCGAGGGCGGTGGCTTCTGCCGCAGCAACGAGGACGTCGACTACCCGAACCTGATGTTCCACTTCCTGCCGGTGGCGATCCGGTACGACGGGACCGCGCCGACCGAGGGGCACGGCTACCAGGTGCACATCGGCCCGATGTACGCCGACACGAGGGGCTGGGTGCGGATCAGGTCGACGGACCCGAAGGTGCACCCCTCGATGCGGTTCAACTACCTGTCGACGGCGAACGACCGCAGGGAGTGGGTCGAGGCGGTGCGGGTGGCGCGCGACATCCTCAACCAGCCCGGCGTTCGCGCCGTACAACGACGGCGAGCTGTCCCCCGGCGGCGAGGTCGAGACCGAGGAGCAGATCCTGGACTGGGTGCGCGCCGACGCCGAGACCGCGCTGCACCCCTCCTGCACGGCCAAGATGGGCATCGACGAGATGTCGGTCGTCGACCCGACGAGCATGCAGGTGCACGGTCTCGAGGGGCTGCGCGTCGTCGACGCCTCGGTCTTCCCGTTCGTGACCAACGGCAACATCTATGCCCCGGTGATGATGGTCGCGGAGAAGGCCGCCGACCTCATCGCGGGGAACACGCCGCTCCCGGCGGCCGACGTGCCGTACTACCGCTACCGCGACGGCACCCCCCTCTACCCGCCCGGAGATCCCGCAACCAGAGGCTTTCTCGATGACTCGGGACGACGCATCCGCTCCGCGCGCCTCTGGGTGCACCTGCCGGTGAGATCGACATCGCGGAGCTGGAGGAACCCCGGGTCAACAAGGTCGTCTCTTCGGCGGGTCCGCCGGGCTGGTGCTCGTCCTTCGCGCTGTGGGCGCTGATCTCGCCCCGAGTCCGCTGACGAGCTGATCGGCGTACGGTCGTCGAGCTGGATCACGACGTACTTCGGCTGGTGGTACTTCGCGCTCGCCACCCTGATCGTGGTATTCGTCCTCTACGTCTGTCTGTCGCGGTTCGGCCGCTACCGGCTCGGCCCGGAGGAGTCGCGGCCGGAGTACTCGATGTTCACCTGGACCGCGATGCTGTTCGCGGCGGGGATCGGCATCGACCTGATGTTCTACTCCGTCGTACGAGCCGATCAGCCAGTACCTCGACCCGCCGGTCGGCGAGGGGGAGAGCGCGGCCGCGGCCCAGGAAGCCGTCACCTGGACCCTCTTCCACTATGGGATCACCGGCTGGGCGATGTACGCCGCTGATGGGGCATGGCGCTCGGGCTACTTCTCCTTCCGGCACGGCCTGCCGCTCTCCATCCGCTCCGCGCTCTACCCGATCTTCGGCAAGCCGGGTGCACGGCAGTGTTCGGCGACGCGGTCGACCTGGCAGCGGTGCTCGGGCACGATCTTCGGCATCGCCACCTCGCCTCGGCATCGGCATCGTGCAGCTCAACTTCGGACTCAACGTGATGTTCGGTGTCGACGAGGGGCAAGGCCGCGCAGGTCGGCCTGATCGTTGCTGGCGGTCGTCGCTGGCGACGGCGTCCGCCGATCTCCGGTGTCGACAAGGGCATCCGTTCGGCTCTCGGAGCTCAACGTTCTGCTCTCGCTCTTCGCTGCTGCCTGTTCATCCTGTTCGCTGGCAGACACGTCGTTCCTCGATGAACGCCCTGGTGCTCAACGTCGGCGACTACTCTCAGCGGCTTCCCCGGCCTGACGCACCTCGATCACCACCCTGACCAACGCGACCATCATCATGGGACTGCCGTTCTCCGTCGCGCTCGCCCTGGTCGCGATCGGACTTTATCGCTCGCTGCGACTGGAGTCCTACAAGACCGACAGCTTCCAGCTTCGCCCTGCCGGGTGCGATCTCCGCGGGACGACTGGCAGGGGAGCCGGAAAGTCACGCGCAGCTGTCGTTGGGGCAGCGGTTGCGCCGCAGCCTGACCTACCCGGACCGCGAGAGCACGAGCCGGTTCGTCGAGGAGGTCGCCGCTCCCGCGCTCCACGAGGTCGCGGCCGAGCTCAGCTCCCACGAGCTCGCCACGGAGGTGACCGAGGTGCCCGCCTCGAACGGCTCGCTGCCCGGCGTCCAGCTAGCCACAAACCTGGGCGACGAGCCAGCGTTCATCTACCGGCTGACTCCGAACCCGAGTCGCGCACCGACGTTCGCACGGGCTCAGGCCGCCGGCGAGACGTACTACCGGACCGAGGTCCACCTCGCCGAGGGCACCCAGGGCGACAGCGTCAACGGCTACACCCGGGAGCAGCTGGTCGGAGACGTGATCGACCAGTACGAGCGCCACATGTCCTACCTCCACCTCGTCAGGCAGGCGGATCGGACGGTCGCAGACATCCGCAACAACGAGGAGCAACCATGAGCACCGCGACGGACAACGAGACGACGACATCGACGGCGACGGGCGAAGCCGCTCTCACCGTGAGCAACCTCTGGAAGATCTTCGGTCGCGGCTCGGACGACATCATCGGTACGCCCGAGGCCGACCTCTCACGCGCCGACCTGAAGGAGAAGACGGGCTGCGTGGTCGGCGTCAAGGACGTCTCCTTCGAGGTGGCCCCGGGCGAGGTGTTCGTCGTCATGGGGCTCTCCGGCTCGGGCAAGTCCACGTTGGTCCGGTGTCTGACGCGTCTGATCGAGCCGACCGCCGGCGACGTCGTCATCGACGGCGAGGACGTGACCGGCGCGAGCGAAAGCAGGCTGCGGGACCTGCGTCGCAACCACACCTCGATGGTCTTCCAGCACTTCGGCCTGCTGCCGCACCGCCAGGTCATCGACAACGTGGCCTACGGCCTCGAGATCCGTGGCGTGGGGAAGAAGGAGCGGCGGGCGAAGGCTGGCGAGGTGGTGGACCTGGTCGGCCTGTCCGGATACGAGCACTCCTACCCCGACCAGCTCTCGGGCGGCATGCAGCAGCGCGTCGGACTGGGGCGGGCGCTGGCCAACGACCCGTCGCTGCTGCTCTTCGACGAGCCATTCTCGGCGCTCGACCCGCTGATCCGCAGGGACATGCAGAACGAGGTGATCCGGCTCCACCACGAGCTCGGCAAGACGATGGTCTTCATCACCCACGACCTCGCCGAGGCACTCAAGCTCGGCGACCGGATCCTGATCATGCGCGACGGCGAGCTCGTGCAGATCGGAGCGCCGGACGAGGTCGTCGGGGCACCGGCCGACGACTATGTCCGCGACTTCACCTCGGAGGTGCCCCGCTCGCACGTGCTCACGCTGAAGTGGGTGATGCGCGAGCCACGCCCGGACGACTCGACCGAAGGCCCGGTGATGGCGTCCGACACCATCGTGCGCCAGGCCGCCGCAAGCCGCGCTCGCCTCCGAGCACCCGGTCCGCGTCGTGGATGACGGCGCGCTGGTCGGCATCGTCGACGACGACGCGATCCTCCGGGTCGTGGTCGCCGAGGAGGAGGCGCCGGCATGACCACCACACGTTGCCACGCGACCGGTGGAGCCGGATGCGGCACCCGCCGCCACCGGAGGAGCCGCGGTCGCTCCCGCGCTGGGCCTGGGCCCTGGTGGTGCTGGGCGTCTGGATCCTGGTCTGGTCCTTCACCAAGGGTCAGGACACCCTCGCCCTCGCCGGCCGGGAGGCCACCGACCTGCACGACACCCTCACCGAGTTCCGCGACTCGGTGCTCGCGAGCCGCGACACCAACCCGTTCATCCAGTTCACCTACCAGATCGGGCAGTGGTTCACCTCCGCGGTCGAATGGCTGCAGCGGATGATCTCGATCCCCGACTTCCCGCGGCCGGTGCCGCAGATCGGGTGGCTCGGCGTCACCGCGATCGCCACCTGGATCGGCCTGGCCGTCGCAGGCTGGCGGATCGCACTGCTGGTCGCGGCCTCGTTCGTGTCGTTCGGGCTCTTCGGCTACTGGTCGGACTCCATCGACCTGCTGATCGTGACCTTCCTGGCCGTCGCGTTCGCGGTTCTCATCGGGATGCCGCTGGCGGTGCTTCTCGGCACCACCAACCGCGTCGGCAGCTCGATCATCAACACCATCCTCGACATCTTCCAGACGATGCCGACGTTCGTGTACCTGCTGCCGATCGTGCTCTTCTTCGGGATCGGCGCGTCCGCCGCAGTGGTGTGCACGCTGATCTACGCACTGCCCCCGATGATCCGGATAGCCGGCCACGGCATCCGGTCCGTCTCTGCCACGACCATCGAGGCCACCGACGCAGCCGGGCAGACGAGGCGTCAGCGGCTGTTCAAGGTTCAGCTGCCGATGGCCCGCAAGACGATCGTGGTCGGGCTCAACCAGTCGATCATGTGCGCGCTCTCGATGGCCACCATCGCGGCGTACGTGGACGGTCCGGGGCTCGGCGGCCCGGTGCTCTCGGCGCTGTTCAAGAACGACGTCGGCGGGGCCTTCGTGCCCGGCATGCTGATCGTGGTCATGGCGGTGATGCTCGACCGCACCACGACGGCGGCGAGCGAGGCGTCGGAGCGGGCGGCCCGCGGCGGCGTCGACCTCCGGATGCGCCGGATCGTGCTCGCGGTCACGGGCGTGGGCGTGATCGTGGCGATCTGGATGTCGCGCTACTTCACCTGGGCGGCAGAGTTCCCCGAGACCGATCTCGGCCCCAGGGTCGCGGACGCGGTCGACCGGTTCACCGACTGGTTCGTCGACGTGTTCGGCGGCGCCACCGAGTGGTTCAAGAACGTGATCACCGAGGGTCTGCTGAATCCGATGCAGGAGCTGCTCGCCGAGTCGCCGTGGTACGTGTCGGCCGCCGGCATCATCGCGTTGGCCCTTGTCTTGGGCGGCCTGCGCGCCGTCGTCCCAACGGTGATCTGCGTGATCGGCATCTGGTTCTTCGACCTCTGGCACGACGCGATGATCACCCTGAACATGATCCTGGTCGGCACCGTCCTGGTGATGGTGCTGGCGCTCGTGTTCGGCGTCTGGATGGCGCGCCGGAGATCCGTCGACCTGACCTTGCGGCCGCTCCTCGACGCCGGGCAGACGATCCCGCCGTTCGTCTACCTGATCCCGATGCTGGCCCTGTTCGGCCCCACGCGGTTCACCGCGATCACGGCCGGGGTCATCTACGCCGCACCGGTCGCGATCAAGCTCGTGGCGGACGGCGTCAGCGGTGTCTCGGCGGCGACCGTGGAGGCCTCGCGCTCGACCGGGGCCACGACGTGGCAGGAGATCACCAAGGTGCAGCTGCCGATGGCCAAGGGCTCACTGGTGCTGGCCGCCAACCAGGGCCTGCTGTACATGCTGTCCATGGCGGTCATCGGCGGCATGGTCGGGGCCGGTGCGCTCGGCTACGACGTCGTGCTCGGGTTCAGCCGGTCGGAGGAGTGGGGCAAGGGCGCCGCCGCCGGCATCACGATCGTGCTGCTCGGGATCATGGTCGACCGGATCGCGCGCGCGGCCGCGGACAAGGACCCGGTCACCCACAACCCGACCAAACGACAGTGGTGGAGGTCGGCCATGGGGTGACCGACCCAGGACTCGGAAGGAAATCGCACACGCAATCGCAACGAGGAGACGGAATGCGGAACACGCGGAACAGATGGATGCGGGGCGCTCGCGCGGTTGCGGCCGTGGCGTGCGCGGCCCTGGTAGTGGCCGGCTGCGGCGGTGGTGACATCGGTGAGGAGACCGACGCCAACGAGGAGCAGGCCGACGCGGCCGGCGGGGAGTGCGGCGAGCTGAACATGGCCGTCAACCCGTGGGTGGGGTACGAAGCCAGCGCCTACGTGGTCGGGACGGTCGCCCAGGAGCAGCTCGGCTGCACGGTCAACTACAAGGACCTCAAGGAGGACGTGTCCTGGCAGGGCTTCGGCACCGGCGAGGTCGACGTCGTCATCGAGGACTGGGGCCACCCGGACCTCGAGAAGAAGTTCGTCGCCGAGAAGGGCGGCGACGGCAGCGCCACAGACTTCGGCGAGAACGGAAACGTCGGCATCATCGGGTGGTACGTGCCGGGCTGGCTGGCCGAGGAGCACCCGGACATCCTGAGCTACGAGAACCTCAACAAGTACGCCTCGGAGTTCGCGACGTCCGAGTCCGGCGGTCAGGGCCAGTTCCTCGGGTCCGACCCGTCGTACGTCCAGTTCGACGAGGCGATCGTCAACAACCTCGACCTCGACTTCAAGGTGGTCTTCTCGGGCGGCGAGGCCGCGACGCTCACGGCTTACGAGCAGGCCCAGGAGAACAAGGAGTGCCTGATCGGCTACTTCTGGGAGCCGCAGTACATCCACGCGGAGATCCCCCTGGAGAAGGTCGAGCTCCCGCCGTACGAGGAGGGCTGCCAGGACGACCCGGCCGAGGTGGCATGTGACTACCCGGAGACGCCGCTGAAGAAGTTCGTCTCGACCGAGTGGGCCGAGTCCGACTCGACCTCTGTCGACCTGGTGCAGAACTTCGAGTGGACCAACGACGACCAGAACCTGGTCGCGAAGTACATCACCTCCGACAAGATGTCGCCGGAGGACGCGGCGGCCAAGTGGGTCGAGGAGAACCCCGACAAGGTCGATGCCTGGCTCGAGCTGACGGCAACTGCAACGCCGGCCGGGGCGGCGGCGGTACGTCCGCCGCTCCGCCCGCACTCTCGGAAGGGTGAAAGCACGACATGACCGACTTCAAGCAAGCGACCGGAACCGAGGCGGCGAGGGACGACAGTCGGCTGCCGGTCGACCGGGTCGTGTTCGGAGTGGCGCGCGGCCCTCGCCGTCGGCCTTCGTCCTGGTCGGCGCCATCTGGCCGGCAGAGACTGGACGAGAACACGACCAAGGTCCTGACCTGGATCACCGAGAACTTCGGCTGGCTGTTCGTGCTGACCAGCGCGGGCTTCGTGCTGTTCTCGGCGTTCCTCGCCATCACCAGGTACGGGAACGTGAAGCTGGGCCCGGACGACTCCGAGCCGGAGTTCTCGACGTTCTCGTGGGTGTCGATGATGTTCGCGACCGGGATGGGCATCGGCCTGATGTTCTGGGGGGTCGCCGAACCGCTGACCCACTTCAACGCCCCGCCGATGGGCCTGGCCGAGCCGGGTACGCCGGAGGCCGCCAGCCTGGCGATGGAGTACTCGTACTTCCACTGGGGATTCCACCCGTGGGCGATGTACGCCGTCATCGGGCTCTCCATCGGGTACTTCGCCTACCGCAAGGGTTACGGCAACCTGGTGTCCGCGACGTTCCGGCCGCTGCTCGGCGACCGGGCGGCCAGCGGGCCGGGCAAGGCGATCGACGTGGTCGCGATCTTCGCGACGCTGTTCGGCTCCGCCACCTCGCTGGGCCTCGGCGCACTGCAGATCACCGGAGGCATCGACGACGTCTTCGGCAGGGGGGCGGGCAGCAAGACGCTGGCGGTCGTCGTGATCGCGGTGCTCACCGCCTGCTTCGTGCTGTCCGCGGTCTCCGGCGTCGAGCGAGGCATCAAGTACCTGTCCAACGCGAACGCCGTGGCGGCCGGCGATCCTCGTGCTGTTCCTGTTCGTGGTCGGGCCGACGGTGTTCATCCTCGGGACGTTCACCGAGACGCTCGGCGACTACCTGACCCAGCTGCCCGGGCTGAGCTTCGCGCACCGGCGTCTTCGGAGGCAGCGAGTGGCTGAACGGCTGGACGATCTTCTACTGGGCCTGGTGGATCTCGTGGACGCCCTTCGTGGGCATGTTCATCGCGCGGATCTCGAAGGGGCGGACCATCCGCCAGTTCGTGATCTACGTGATCCTGGTCCCCAGCCTGGTGTCGTTCATCTGGTTCGCGATCCTCGGTGGCTCCGCGATCAACCTGCAGCTCAACGAGGGTTGGGACCCGCCGCTGACCGACACCGGAGGGATCGCCCTGGAGTCGTCCCTGTTCGAGACCCTGCGTGAGTTCCCGTTGTCCGGCATCACGGTGGCGCTGGCCGTGTTCCTGGTCGCGATCTTCTTCGTCACCGGCGCCGACGCGGCCTCCATCGTCATGGGCATGCTCAGCCAGAACGGCAAGGAGGAGCCGCTGCGCGCCCTGGTCATCTTCTGGGGCGTCGCCGACCGGAGCGGTGGCTGCCGTGCTGCTGTGGGCGCGGAAGGGCAGGGCCTGGCAGCGTTGCAGACGCTGGTCATCATCGTGGCCGGGCCGTTCATGCTGATCCTGATCGGCATGTGCTTCTCCCTGATGAGGGAGCTGCGACGAGAGCCCGACGAGGCTCTGATGCCGGACACGGCGCGCCGCTTCGCGCGGAAGGTGGTGGAGATCCACCATCCACCGGCGGGTGCCAGCACGGAATCCGGTCCCGGCCCGGAATCAGGTGATCACCAGCACTGACCCCCGCAGTTCTTGGGGCACGACGTCTCGTGCCCGTGACCGCTTGACGGGCACGGGGCGTCCCGCTCACACTAGCCGTGTTCCTTATTACGCATTACGTTGCGTCATACGCAACAAGGAGTACAGATGGCCACCATCCCCTCCCGCGCCGGCGTCGTCGTCATCGGCGCCGGCATCGTCGGCAACAGTCTCGTCCACCACCTGGCCCGCCTCGGCTGGCGCGACATCGTCCAGATCGACAAGGGCGCCCTGCCCAACCCGGGTGGCTCGACGGGTCACGCCTCCAACTTCATCTTCCTCGTGGACCACTCGCGCGAGATCACCGACCTGACCCTGGACTCGGTGGAGCAGTACCAGGAGATGGGCGTCTTCACCCAGTCCGGTGGCTTCGAGATCGCCCGGACCGAAGAGCGGATGGAGGAGCTCCGCCGCCGGATGTCGTCGGCGAAGGCCTGGGGCATCGAGTCGGAGCTGGTCAGTCCGGAGTTCGTGAAGGAGAAGGTTCCGTTCATCGAGACCGACCAGTTCGTCGGCGCATTCTGGACACCGGGTGTCGGGGTGGTCGACTCGCTGCGAGCGGGCACGATCATGCGCGAGCGCGCGATGGAGTCGGGGGCGCTGACCGTCGTGCCCACGGTCGAGGTCACCGGGCTCGACGTGGAGGACGGCCGGATCCGGGGTGTCCGGACGACTGGTGGCGACATCGAGGCCGAGGCGGTCGTGATCGCGTGCGGCGTCTGGAGCCCGAAGATCGGCGACATGGCCGGCGTCAGCATTCCGCTGACCCCCGCCGTGCACCAGATGATCAGCGTCGGTCCGTGCCCGCAGCTGGCCGGGAAGGAAGGCGAGATCTCCTTCCCGATCGTCCGCGACATGGACACCTTCTGCTACGAGCGCCAGCACGGCGCCGACATGGAGGTCGGCTCCTACGCCCACCGGGCGATCCTGCACGAGCCGGAGGACATCCCGTCCATCGAGCAGGCCAAGCTGTCGCCAACCGAGATGCCGTTCACGTCCGACGACTTCGACCCCCAGCTGGAGCAGGCCTACGAGCTGATGCCGGAGCTGCTCGGCGCCGAGGGCGCCGAGATGCGTTACGCCATCAACGGCCTGCTGTCGCTGACCTGCGACGGCAACCCGATCCTCGGTGAGAGCCTGGTCAAGGGTCTCTGGACGGCTTCTGCTGTCTGGATCAAGGAGGGCCCGGGCGTGGGCCGCGCCGTGGCCGAGTGGATGACGAACGGATACTCGGAGATCGACATCCACCACAGCGACATCGCGCGCTTCCACACCCACCAGATGCGGCGTGAGCACACCCGGCTGCGCACCACCGAGGCGTTCATCAAGACCTACGGGATCATCCACCCATCGGAGCAGTACGAGTCCGACCGTGACCAGCGGCTCGCGCCGATGCACGAGTCCCAGAAGAAGCTCGGCGCGTTCTTCTACGAGACGGCCGGCTGGGAGCGCCCGCACTGGTACGAGTCGAACGACGGCTTGCTCGAGGAGTACGGCGACGCGGTGATGCCCCGGGAGCACGAGTGGGACGCACGCTGGTGGAGCCCGATCATCAATGCCGAGCACCTGCGGATGCGCGAGTCGGCGGGCGTGATCGACCTGACGGCGTTCTGCATCTTCGACATCGTCGGACCTGGCGCCCTCGACGCCGTCCAGCGCACCTGCGTCGCGCAGTGCGACGTCACGGTGGGGAAGGTCATCTACACGCCGGTGCTCGACGCTCGCGGTGGCTTCCGCTCCGACCTCACCGTGATGCGGCTCGGGGAGGACCACTTCCGGGTGGTCACCGGCGGCGCGCACGGCATGGCCGACCGCAAGTGGTTCGCCGACCAGCTCCCGCAGGACGGCGCCACCACACTCACCGACCTGACCTCCGAGATCTCGACGATCGGGCTGTGGGGTCCGCGGGCTCGCGACATCCTGTCCTCCCTCACCGCGGAGGACGTGTCGAACGGCGGCTTCGGGTTCCTCACCTGTCGCGAGATCCAGGTCAAGGGCACGACGGTCCTGGCGTCCCGGATCTCCTACGTCGGTGAGCTCGGCTGGGAGCTCTACGTGCCGATGGACTCCGCGTCCGACGTGTGGGAGACCCTGCTCGACGCCGGGACTCCGCACGGCGCCGTTCCCGTCGGCATCGGCGTCTACGGCACCACCGGCCGGATCGAGAAGGGCTACCGCGCGTTCGGCTTCGAGCTCGACGGCGAGCGGACGATCATCGAGGCCGGCATGCAGCGACCCAAGGTGAAAGCGGCCGACTTCGTCGGCAAGGAGGCCTACCTCGCGCAGCGGGAGGCTCTGTCGTCCACTGGGCCGGCCACCGTGCTGTGCACGCTGACGGTCGACGACCACACCTCGTCGGACGGCACCAGGCGCTACATGCTGGGCGGCGAGCCGATCCTCACGCGCGACGGGGGCACCTTGACCGACGGACACGGTCACCATCCCTACGTCACGACGGCCGGCTCGGCGCCGTCGCTCGGCAAGCACGTGCTGCTCGCCTACCTGCCGCCCGAGGAGGCCACGGTCGGCAACCAGCTCGCCGTGTCCTACATGGAGGAGCTCTACCCGGTGACCGTCGGGTCCGTCGACGCAACCGGGCTCTTCGACCCGACCAACGAGCGGATTCGCTGATGGTCAACGTGCTGGTGTGCGTCAAGCGCGTCCCCGACGCCTCGAGCGAGGTCGTGCTCACCGACGACGGCCAGGCCGTGGACGGTCGCTTCGCCGGGTTCACCATGAGCGCCCACGAGGAGTGCGCGGTCGAGCTCGCCGTACGCATCGCCGCCGACGGCGGGGACGCGACGGTGCTCACGCTCGGCGACGCCGACGCGGTCGAGCAGCTGCGTGCGGCACTCGCGGTCGGTTGCACGTCGGCGACGCACGTCGTCGCCGACCCCCAGCAGTTCGGGCCGGCCGACGTCGCGCGCGAGATCGCAACCGTCGTTCGCGAGCACGAGGCGGCGGGCCGGCCGCACGACCTGGTCCTGCTCGGCAACGACGCCGCGGACAGCGGCGACTTCCAGGTCGGGATCCGGCTCGCCTACGAGCTGGGTCGGCCGGTGGTCAACGGGGTCACGAACGTCACGGTGGCAGACGGCTCGGTGACCGCAACCGGTGCCGGTCCGGACGGGCACGAGACCTACCGGGTCCCGCTGCCTGCCGTCGTCACGGTGCTGGAGGGCGATGTCGAGCCGCGGTACCCGACCGTCCCCGGTCGGATGAAGGCCAAGAAGGTGGCGATCGAGGAGCGAGCCCCGGCAGCGGAGCCCGCCGGGCCGAACCGGGTCCGGCTGCTGCTGCCGCCACCGGCCCCCAGCGACGTGCAGATCCTCGGCAAGGGCGCGGAGGCGGCGCCCGCCGTGGTCGACCTCTTCGAGCGGTTGGGGGTGCTCTCGCGATGATCCTGGTCCTGGTCGAGACCGATCTCGACGGCATGGCGGTCGAGGTGTCGCAGGGAGACGATCACGTTCGCCCGGTCTCTCTCGGAGGCGGGCGGCGGCGTCCCCATCGATGCGGTCGTCGTCGGCGAGGTGTCGCCGGACCTGACCGCTCGGCTCGCGGCGTACGGCGTCCGCGAGGTGCACCGCCTCGACGGCGCCGGGTTCGCGTCGTACTCGGCCGCTGCCTGGGCCGCCGGAGTCGAGACCGTCCTCGCCGCGACCCGATCGGTCGTGGTGACCGCGGCCGGCACCGAGCGCGGTAACGAAGTGCTGGCCCACGTGGCCGCGCGGGCCGGCGTGGCCATGGGCGCGAACGTGCTGTCCTTCGGAGGACTCTCGCCGTTCACGGTGACCCGGCAGGTGGTCGGTGGCCAGGCGCTGGAGGAGATGCGGCTGGCCGACCGCCCGGCCGTGTTCAGCGTCGCCGGCCACGCAGTGGAGGCGGCGGAAGCCGCGACCCCCGGCGACGCCACCCTCGTCGAGCACACCCCGGACGTGGCCGAGGCCGACCTCGTCGCCCGCGTGGTGTCGACCGAGGAGCCGGAGCCGGACCTGTCCGGCAGCCTGAAGTCCGCCACCGTCGTCATCGGAGCCGGTCGCGGCGCCGGCAGTGCGGACGGGTTCGCGGAGCTGCTCGAGCTGACCGACCTGCTGCACGGCTCGCTGGGCGTCTCCCGGGTGGTCACCTCGCTCGGCTGGCGACCGCACCACGAACAGGTCGGCCAGACCGGCAGCCGGATCTCCCCGGACCTCTACATCCCGTGCGGAATCAGCGGCGCCATCCAGCACTGGGCGGGGTGCTCCAGCGCCAAGAACATCCTCGCCATCAACACCGACGCCGACGCCCCGATGGTCACCAAGGCGCACTACGCCGTCATCGGCGACCTGCACGAGGTGGTCCCGGCCATCAACGCCGAGATCAGGCGCCGCCAGGGCTGAGGTACGGATGGTGCTCCCCGGACGCGTCCGATCCGGGGGTTCGGCCCAGGCAACGATTCGGTCTCGAACTGCCGGGGCTTGCTGCCGCCTTCTAGCCTGAACTCGTGAGACGGTCGCGGGGGCTGATCGCACTGGCCGCCGGGCTGGTGCTGGCGTTCGCGACCGCCTGCGGTGGTGCCGATGCCGAGCCGGATGCCGGACCAAGCTCCCGCGCACCCTCGGGCGAGCCGACGTCGACGCCGTCGAACACCACCCCTGCCGCCGATCCCGAGCACGCCGTGGACCCACCGGGTCCGCGCAGGGGACCCATCGTGGCGGCCGACATGCTCGTCTTCAGTCCCGAGAACCCACTCGACAAGGCCAAGATCCGCGCGATCAAGGGTCTGGAGGGCGTCGAGCGGGTCGAGGCGCTTTCCCTTGGCCAGGCGGTGATCGAGAACAGGTCGGTCACGGTCGCCGCGGTCGACCCGGCGTCGTACCGGCTGTTCACGCCGCGGGCGAGTGCGGAGGAACAGGTGGTGTGGGACCGCGTCGCCGGCGGAGAGCTCGCCATCGTCAGCGAGCTGCGGAACAAGCTGCCGACGGACGAGGAGGGCTTCGTCCAGCTGGGCAGCGCCGACGATGCACCCGCGGTCCACATCGGCGCCTACGCGCCGCAGATCGAGTCCGCGGTCGACGCCGTGGTCAACGAGAAGTGGGGTGAGGAGCTCGACCTTCCTCAGGGCAATGCGCTGCTCATCTCGACGGGCCAAGCCTCCCCGCAGTCATTGCGAAAGCCCATCGCCCGGGTGGTCGGCGGCGACGCCTCGATCCAGGCCCTCGATGCGGTTGCCCGCTTCGGGCTGGATCCCGGCGCCCAGCAGACGGCGTACGTCGTCGGTTCGATCGCGGACGCGGTTGGCGTCTTCAACTACACCGTCCTCGGTGGGGGCAGGATCGCGCCGGACCCGGCGTGGGTGCGCAGCCACATCACCACCGCGCCGGTCCCGATCCTCGGCAGCGTCACCTGCAACAAGCTGATCATCCCCCAGCTCCAGGCGGCCCTGCTCGAGATCGAGGACCGCGGGCTGGCCGGCGAGATCCACCCAGAGGAGTACGCCGGTTGCTACTACCCGCGCTTCATCGCAGGGACCACCCAGCTCTCGAACCACTCCTTCGGTCTCGCCCTCGACCTCAACGTGCCGGGCAACCAGCGCGGCACGGTCGGCGAGATGGACCGGACCGTGGTGTCGATCTTCAAGAAGTGGGGATTCGCCTGGGGCGGTGACTGGAACTACACCGACCCCATGCATTTCGAGATGAACGCACTGGTCGACCCTCGATGACCCTGCTCGCCCGCCGGCGGGGTCGCTAGCCTCGACGCCATGCGCGCCGTCCAGGTCCTCACGCCCACCGGGCCCGCCGACGTCCAGGTCCGGGACGTCGACCCGCCCGACCCGCGCGCGGACGAGGTGCTGGTCGAGGTGCACCGGGTCGGGATCTCCTTCCCCGACCTGCTGCTGAGCAAGGGGCAGTACCAGCTGAAGCCCGAGCCGCCGTTCACCCTGGGGGTGGACTTCGCCGGCACCGTCGTGAGCGGACCCGAGGGGTATCACCCGGGGGAGCGGGTGGCTGGTGTGCTGCCGCACGGTGCCGCGGCGGAGCTGGTCGCGGCCCCGCCGATGTCGGTGTTCGAGCTTCCGGAAGAGATGTCGTTCGACGAGGGCGCCGCGCTGCCCTTGAACTACCTGACCGCCCACTTCGCGTTGGTCGAGCGGGGCCAGGTCCGCGACGGCGAGACGGTCCTGGTCCATGGAGCCGCCGGCGGGGTCGGCACCGCCACCCTCCAGGTCGCGAAGGGGTACGGCGCCCGCACGATCGCCGTCGTCAGCACCGCGGAGAAGGCCGAGCTCGCCCGACGGGCCGGGGCGGACCAGACCGTGCTCGTGGACGGCTTCAAGGACGCCGTGCTGGAGCTCACCGACGGTGACGGCGTCGACGTCGTACTCGACGTGGTGGGCGGCGACGTCTTCACCGACTCGCTCCGCGCGCTCGCCCCCCAGGGCCGGCTGCTGGTGGTCGGGCTTCGCGAGCGGCCAGGACATCCCACAGGTCAGGGTCAACCGGCTGCTGCTGAACAACGTGGACGTCCGGGGGGTCGGCTGGGGCGCGTACGCCGCAGTGCGGCCCGGCTACATGCACGAGCAGTGGGACGCGCTCGCCCCCCTCATGGCAAGCGGGATCATCAAGCCGCCGATCGGCGCGACCTACGCCTTCGAGGAGTTCGGCCGGGCCCTGTCAGACATGGAGGAGCGCAGGACGCTGGGCAAGTCCGTGGTCCGGGTCCGCTAGGTCTCGACGCGGTTGCTGCGCCACACGCTCGACCAGCCGACCAGCGGCACCAAGACGAGTGATTCCAAGGGAGGTTGCCTGCCTCGCGACTCACCGCACCCCTTGGAATCATTCGTCTAGGCTGACCCAGTGACGATTCTTGACGACGCCCGCGCGGGCATGGACCCCGACGTACGCCCCCAGGACGACCTCTTCGGCCACGTGAACGGCCGTTGGCTGGAGGAGACCGACATCCCCTCCGACCGCTCCAGCTGGGGACCCTTCGTGGAGCTGGCCGACATCGCCGAGGAGCAGGTCCGCCAGATCATCGAGGACCTGGCCGACGTGGTCTCGACAGGCTCGACCAACGACGACGGGTCAACCGCCGCTGCTGTGGACGACGACGCCCGCAAGATCGGCGACCTCTATGCCTCCTTCATGGACGAGGACCACATCAACCAGGTCGGCCTGCGTCCGGTGCGACCGCTCATCGATGCGGTCGCGGGGCTGCGCGACGTGCGCGACCTCGCGGCGTTCCTCGGAGAGTTCGAGCGGATCGGTGGGCACGGCCTCTTCGGCTCCTACGTCAACACCGACGACCGCAACTCCGACCGCTACATCGTGAACATCATTCAGGGCGGGCTGGGTCTTCCCGACGAGTCGTACTACCGCGACGACAAGTTCGCCGACGTGCGGGACGAGTACGTCGCCTACCTCACGCGGCTGCTCGGGCTCGCGGAGCACGACGACCCCGCCCGTGCCGCGGCCACGATCCTGGAGATCGACACGAGGCTGGCGAAGGGCCACTGGGAGCGCGCGGAGACCCGTGACGTCCAGAAGACCTACAACCTGACCACGGCAGAGGAGCTCAAGGAGCTCTGCCCGTCGTTCGACTGGGACGCCTACGTCACGAACCTCGGCGGCGACGACGAGACCATCGCGGAGTCCTGCGTCCGCCAGCCGTCGTACCTCTCACACCTGTCGACGGTCCTCGACGAGGTTCCGCTCGACGACTGGAAGCAGTGGCTGCTCAGCCACGTCCTGCGTGCCTCCGCGCCGTACCTCACCAACGAGTTCGTCCAGGTCAACTTCGAGTTCTACGGCCGTACCCTCAGCGGCACCCCCGAGCTGCGCGCCCGGTGGAAGCGAGGTGTGGCGCTGGTCGAGGGCGCGATCGGCGAAGCGGTGGGCAAGGAGTACGTCGCGCGCCACTTCCCACCGTCGTCGAAGGCGAAGATGGACGACCTGGTGGACAACCTGCTCGAGGCCTACCGGCGCTCCATCGCTGCCCTGGACTGGATGGGGGAGCAGACCAAGCAGCGCGCCTACGAGAAGCTCGAGACGTTCCGCCCCAAGATCGGCTACCCCGAGAAGTTCCGGGACTACTCGTCCCTGGTGATCCGCCCCGACGACCTTCTCGGGAACGTGGCGGCGGCCTCGGCGTTCGAGACCGACCGCCAGCTCGCCAAGATCGGCTCGCCTGTCGACCGCGACGAGTGGTTCATGCTGCCGCAGACGGTCAACGCCTACTACAACCCGGGCACCAACGAGATCTGCTTCCCGGCCGGGATCCTGCAGAAGCCGTTCTTCGCGCCGGACGCCGACCCGGCCGAGAACTACGGCGGCATCGGCGCCATCATCGGGCACGAGATCGGGCACGGCTTCGACGACCAGGGTGCGCAGTACGACGGCGCCGGCAACCTCAACGACTGGTGGAGCGCGGACGACAAGGCCGCGTTCGAGGTGAAGTCGAAGGCGTTGATCGAGCAGTACGACGGCTTCTCGCCGCGCGCGCTTCCTGGCGAACACGTCAACGGCGCCCTGACCGTGGGGGAGAACATCGGCGACCTCGGCGGCCTCACCATCGCCCACAAGGCCTACCTGATCGCCCAGGGCGGGACCGCGGACCAGGAGTCACGCCAGCGGCTCTTCCTGAACTGGGGCTACGGCTGGCGCACCAAGCGCCGCAAGGAGCAGGAGCTGCAGTACCTCACCATCGACCCGCACAGCCCACCGGAGTTCCGCGCCAACATCGTGCGGAACCTCGACGAGTTCCACGACGCGTTCGAGACCAGCGCCGGGGACGGGCTGTGGGTGGACCCGCATCAGCGGGTCCGCATCTGGTGAACCCCGCCATGTTCGAGCCCACCACGCACGCGGACATCCACGGCGGCGTGGTCGTCGGGCACGACGGGTCGTCGGCCTCGACGAAGGCGGTGCGCTGGGCGGCGCGGCTGGCCGACCGGCTCGGATCACCGCTTCACCTGGTCCGGACGTGGACCCTGTCCTCCGCACCCCGGCCGGCTTCGGCGAGCCACGGCTATGTGCCATCGATGGCCGAGTTCGAGCAGGCCGTGCTGGGCGAGCTCGAGCAGGACCGGGTCGGCCTCGGCCTACCGGAAGGTCTCGAGGTCACCTGCCACGTCCTGCACGGCGCGCCCGCGCGCCGGCTGCTGGAAGCGGCCGAGCAGGCCGAGATGCTGGTCGTCGGTTCTCGTGGGGCAGGCGGTTTCCGGGGCCTCGGTTTCGGCTCCACGGCCGATCAGGTCGTTCGGCACGCGCCGTGCCCGGTGGTCGTGGTTCCGGTGTCCGGCACGCAGGACCCTGCTGAACCTGACAGCCGGCTCGGCGCGACGTAGGCGTGCCCGGCACGGAGGGGACGTGCGAGCGTCAGCCGTCGTACGGCGGGGCGACGCCCCATCCCCAGCGCGGCACCGGCGCGACCGCGGGTGGATCTGCGCCGGGCCGGGAGTTCGCCACGGCCAGACGGCTGCCCCACTCGACATAGCTCGCGAACGCGGCCCGGAACTCGGGGTCGTCGGGCAGCCCGACCTCGTCGGCCGCGTCCATCAGCAGGTTGACCCAGCGCCGGCGTTGCGGCTCGGTGATGGCCTTGCCCAGGTGCTGTCGCAGCATGTGCGAGTAGCCGCCGCGCTGCTCGGAGTAGGTCGGCGGCCCACCGAACACCTCCCCCAGCCACGAGGCGACGTGGGCCGGATGGTCGGGGTCCATGCCGCTGAACAGCGATGCGAGCAGGTCGTCGCGCCGAACCTCCCGATAGAACGCCTCGGTCAGCCGGCCGAGGGCTGGGGCGCCCCCGGCCCAGTCGTAAAGGCTCGGGGTATCGGCCACCGTCCCTCCTCTGGTCTCGGTTGCCTTGAGTCTTGTGTAATGATGATTACATGATTACGCAAGAACAGCGAGAGCGGGTGCGTGGCTGGTTCGCCGGGCGCGTGCCCGAGGAGTGGCAACCGGTCGAGGTGGTCGTCGACCGCGAAGAGATCACGGTCCGGCTGACGACCCCCGATGTCGCGCTCGACGGCTCTCCGTCCGAGGCCGAGACCGAGGAAGCGCGAGCGGGCCGGGCCAAGGCGTTCCGCGAAGCGACGCGGGAGCAGCGGATGGAGATCGCACGCGAGGCCCAGCACCGGTTCGAGCGCAAGGTGTCGTGGGCGATCAGCGTGGGCGATCGTGACGAGTTGTGGACGCACGTCTCGGCGCCCGTGATGACGCGCTTGCGCCAGCCCCAGCGGCTGGTGCTGGACACGCTGGTGGATGCCGGCGTGGCCCGGTCCCGCGCCGAGGCCCTGTCGTGGTGCGTGCGCCTGGTCGGACAGCACGAGCAGGACTGGCTCGGCGAGCTGCGGGAGGCGATGAGCCAGGTGGCGGACGTGCGCAGCAAGGGTCCGGCTGCCTGAGGCATGCGCCGAAACGGGCGGGCCGGTGTCCCCCACACCGACCCGCCCGACGCTGTTTGCCCGTGACTGCGGTCAGTCGTACCTGACGACGCTGACCGTGTAGTCGTCAAGCCAGCCGCTCAGGTTGGTACCGGAGTTGTCCTGAAGGTTCGCGTGCGTGCGTAGCACGTGGGTGCCCTTTCCGACCTTGGTGCAGAACTGGAGCGAGTTGCCGTTGTAGCTCGGCGAACCCGTCAGCGCGAGCACGTCGTTGACTGCGGTGAACGGCTCGATCGGGATGCCGTTGCGGTGCACTTCGAGCCCCATCCAGTCGTTGTTGGTGCCGCCGCGCAGCTGGGTCTCCGCCGAAAAAGTCACGAGCAGGGTGTCGTGGCCCTCCGACGGTCCGTTCACGACGAGCTGGGCACCGGGCACGGCCTGGTCCTGGGCGTTGATGGCGGTCTCGCTGAAGACGAACGGCACGTCGACGATGCGGCTGCGCATGTTGATGTTCCTGCCACCGTCACACTTCAGGAGCCCGGGTGTCGTGGTCTTCGCGCTGGCCTTCGCGCTGACCGACGGGGCCTGCTGCCCCTGGTTGGAGTCGTCGTCCGCGGCGAGGGCCGAGCCCCCGGCGAACGCGAAGCCGCCTGTCGTGGCGACGGCGGCCGCGACGCCGAATGCGGCGATGCGGTTCTTCATGGTCTGCTCCTTCGTTCCCTGGTGTCCGGCGGTTCGTGGGCTGCCGGTGAAAGTGACCGCTAGGAGGGACAGGCGCAGGCCGCTGATACCGGCCGTCATTCATCCGGGGTAGGAACCGGAGGCAGGCGAATCGTGCGCGGGCTGGGGGAGAACGATCCTCGCCCGGAGCGGGCTGCTAGGCCCCGCCAAGTCCTTGTTCCTCGTCGACCCGCTGCTTGAGCCGCCCCATTCCCGGCAGCTTGGCGAGCATCTGGTTGAGCTCCCGGGACACATCCAGCAGGTCGTGAAGGTCAGGCGACACCGAGGACAGCGAATTCAGCACGGGAATGACGTCGGTGTCCATCTTGGCCGCGAGGAGCGGCAGTTGGTCGATGAGCTGCACCAGAGCGTCGACCTCACGTGGGTCGGTCGTTTCGGCGAGACGCTCGAGCGTGGGTTGCAGCCTCGAAAGGACCGGCTCGAGCCGGTCGAGAAGGGCTCCAGCTCGAGCGGTCGTGGCCTCCGTGTGCTCCACGACGAGATCGGCGGCGGCCCGAGTGGCGTCGATTCGGGCGATCAGTCCGGCGGCGTCGTTCAGCAGCTGCTCGGCGGAGGTCAGGAGCCCGCTCACCCGCTCGACGAGGGCAACGACGTCACGAGGGCCCGGGATGGGCGGCAGGCGCATGGCCGACAAGGTACCGGTTCCGCCGCACGCCCATGCTCCCAGGTCGCGGAGGCGGTCTGTGGACGACGCGACCAGCTGGTCCGCGGGCACTGGTAGACAGGCGCACATGACCGACGTCCTCGAAACCGACGTACGCCGAGCGGCCGAGACGCATCTGCGCGCGCTCGTCGGGAGCGATGACGCGACCCTGCGCGACGACCAGTGGACGGCGATCGAGGCGCTCGTGGTCGAGCGCCGGCGGGCGCTGGTGGTGCAGCGCACCGGATGGGGCAAGTCGGCCGTCTACTTCGTCGCCACCGCGCTGCTGCGGGCCAGAGGGTCCGGGCCGACGGTGATCGTGTCACCGCTGCTTGCGCTGATGCGAAACCAGATCGCGGCCGCCGAACGAGCCGGCATCCACGCGGTCACGATCAACTCGACCAACATCGAGCAGTGGGAGCCGATCCAGGCCGCGGTAGCGGCCGGTGAGGTCGACGTTCTGCTGGTCAGCCCGGAGCGGTTGAACAACCCGGGCTTCCGCGACGAGGTGCTGCCGCGGCTCGCCGCGACCTGCGGCCTGCTCGTGGTCGACGAGGCGCACTGCATCTCCGACTGGGGGCACGACTTCCGGCCCGACTACCGCAGGATCCGCACCCTGCTCGCCGACCTGCCCGACGGGATCCCGGTACTGGCGACCACGGCCACCGCCAACGCCCGGGTGACCGAGGATGTCGCGGAGCAGCTCGGTTCGGACGTGCTGGTGCTGCGCGGCTCCCTGGACCGTGAGTCGCTGCGCCTCGGTGTGGTCCGGCTGAAGACCGCCGAGCAGCGCCTCGCCTGGCTCGCGGACCACCTGGCCGAGCAGCCCGGATCGGGGATCGTCTACTGCCTGACCGTCGCGGCCACCCAGGAGATCTCCGACTACCTGCGCAGCCGCGGACACCAGGTCGCGGCGTACTCCGGCCAGACCGAGCCCACCGAACGCCTCGCGCTCGAGGAGGACCTGCTCGCCGGCCGGGTCAAGGCCCTGGTCGCGACCAGCGCGCTCGGGATGGGGTTCGACGCGACCCTGGGGTTCGTGGTCAACATGGGTGCCCCGGCCTCGCCCGTGACCTACTACCAGCAGGTCGGTCGTGCCGGTCGCGGCACCGACGACGCCAGCGTGGTGCTGCTGCCCGCCCTCGAGGACCGGGACATCTGGAAGTACTTCGCCTCCCTCGCCTTCCCACGCGAGGAGCAGGTGCGCCAGACGCTGACGGTGCTGGCCGATGCCGGCCAGCCCATGAGCACCGCCACCCTCGAGACGTTCGTCGAGCTCAACCGCACCCGGTTGGAGACCATGCTCAAGGTGCTCGACGTCGACGGCGCCGTACGCCGGGTCCGGGGCGGCTGGGAGGCCACCGGACAGGCATGGTCCTACGACGAGGAGCGCTACCGGCGGGTGAGCGAGGCACGCGAGCGGGAGCAGCGAGCGATGCTCGACTACCTCGACACCGATGCCTGTCGGATGCGGTTCCTCCGCGACCAGCTCGATGATCCAGAGTCGGCTAAGTGCGGGCGCTGCGACAACTGCGGGGGTCTGACCCTGCCCGCCGACGTCTCCTCGGCGGCTGTGGACGAGGCTGCGGCCCGTCTGGCTCGTCCGGGTGTCGTGATCGAGCCCCGCAAGATGTGGCCGACCGCGCTCGCCAACCTCGGGGTCGAGCTCAAGGGCAAGATCGCCGATCCGCCGAGCGAAGGGCGGGCGGTGGCCAGGCTGACCGATCTGGGCTACGGCCAACAGCTCCGGGAGCTGTTCGCGTCGGACTCCACCGACGGGCCGGTGCCGGTCCCGTTGGTCCGCGCCGTGCTCGACGTACTGGCCGACTGGCGGCCGGAGCCCGACGCGATCGTCCAGGTCGAGTCCGCCACGCGGCCCATGCTGACAAGCGACTTCGTCTCGGGCCTCGCCCGCCACCTCGGGGCCCCCGTGTCCGCCCGCTACGCGATCGTCGATCCCTCGGTACGGCCGGGACAGGGTTCGGCGAACTCCGCCCAGCGGGTTGCGGCGGTCGGCAGGCGGTTCCGCCTCGAAGGCGAGCTCGACCAGCTCGAGGGACGACGGGTCCTGCTGGTCGACGATCTCGTGGTGACCGGTTGGACGCTCACCCTCGCTGCCCGCGCCCTCCGGGAAGCAGGCGCGAGCGACGTGCTCCCACTTGCGCTCGCCGTGCAGGCCTGAGCGGTCCGTCAGTTGCTGGGCGTGAGCGACTCCACGACCATCACTGCGACACCGTGGGCGGTCTTCACATCCTTGGACGACGTGGTGAACGTGAGGACATCGCCGTCGACTGCGACCGCCACACTCGTGCCGTAGATCTTCAGGTCCTGGACATCCAGGATGTAGTCCACCAGCAGCCCTCGACCGGCGTTCGTCCGCACCTTCTCAGAACCTGTCACGTCACCACCAACGGCGCGCAGCTGCGCCTCTGTTGCCCCCAACGAGGGCACCTCGGTGTCGTCGGCACTGATCAGGTTGAGGTTGTCGAGGAACCCCTCCTCGGCGTGCGGGGCGGCCACGAACAGGTCGGTGTTCGCGGGCAGTTGGTCTGCGAACTCCTCGACCTCCATGCCCGCCCGGCCGGCCATCTCCTCGAACGCCTCCGTCCGGGTCCCCGCCTCGAGAGCCCCTTCGGCATCCTCGAAGCCGGCCCATCCCTCCGGGACCTCGAACTCGAGGTCCACGTCCGGGACGGTCAGCGTCTCGGGGCCGTTGCCGGAAGCGGTGTCACCGGCAGTGTCGGCGCCAGTGTCGGCGCCAGTGTCGGCCTCATCCGAGCCGTCCGACAGGGAGCGCGAGGACAGGATGGCGGGGATGAGGAGGGCGGCCAATGCCAGCCGCAGTACCCGGTTCACGCGCGGAGCCTAGGTCACGCCTTGCTCAGTGTCCGGCGAACGGCGGGTTCGACCGGCGCGGCTGCCCTCTTCCGCGGCAGCATGAACGCCGGGATGAGGCAGGCCGCCACCTGCTGGACGATGTTCATCAGCGTCGAGCCGCGCGCGATGTTGTGGTCAGTCAGCGTCGCGAGGGCCGAGGCCATGATCGGCATCATCGTCGCGCCCATCCCCAGCCCCATCACGAACAGGGCGCCGATGATGAAGGTGGACGACGTGTCCTCGGTCAGCTGGGTGAACATCGCCATGCCGACAGTGATCGTGGCGATGCCGGTCATCACGACCTTCCTCGGGCCGATCTTGTCGGCCAGGATGCCCGCGATCGGCATCGTGATCATCGCTCCGATGCCCTGGGGCGCCAACAAGAGACCGGCGTCGAGCGCCGACTCGCCCCGCACCTGCTGGAAGTACAGCGGGAACAGCAGGCTGGCACCGAAGAACGCGATGGCGAAGAGCGACATCGCGACCACCGCGACGGTCATGTTCCGGTTGACGAAGAGCCGCAGCTCCACGAGCGGGTGGATGTTCTTGCTGTTGAGCGCCCAGGGCACGAACGCTGTGATCAGCATCAACCCGATGACTGCGGGCACCAGCACCTCGGCGTCCCAGATGGTGCCGGCCTCCGGGATGGTCGACACGCCGTACAGGAAGGCGGCCAGGCCCGGTGACAGCAGGAGCATGCCGACCCAGTCGAAGGTCTCGGACGGTTCGACGGTGTCCTTGGGCAGCACGATGGCGGCATACACGAGAGCGATCACACCGATCGGCAGGTTGATCAGGAAGATCCAGTGCCAGGAGGCGGCATCGATCAGCCAGCCACCGACGATCGGACCGAAGATCGGGCCGAGGAGCATGGGGATGCCCAGCACTGCCATCACCCGGCCGACCCGGTCCGGGCCCGCCGCCCGGGTCAGGATGGTCATGCCGAGCGGCATCAGCATGCCGCCGCCGAGGCCCTGCAGGACCCGGAAGGCCACGAGCTGCTCGAGGCTCGAGGCGAGCGAGCAGAGCACCGATCCGGCGGTGAACAGGATGATGGCCAGTAGGTACAGCCGCTTGGTCCTGAACCGGTCGGCTGCCCAGCCGGTGAGGGGGATGACGCTCGCCAGCGCCAACGTGTACCCGGTCATGGTCCACGCCACTTGGGCGGAGGTCGCCGAGAACTCGTTCTGGAAGGTCTCGAGGGCGACGGATACGACGGTGATGTCGAGGATGGACATGATCGCCCCGAGGACGACCACGCCGGCCACGACCAGGACGCCCTTGTCGAGCTTGTCCTGGCCCGAGCCTGGATCGGGGCGGATCTCGCCCCCGGATGTCTGGATGCCGGTGGTCACCGAATCAGGCTAGGCAGGCCAAGATCGTCCGCCCAACCGACTTTGGTCGACGGTGGGCTATGGGCTGCGTCACGTCGCCAGGTGGAGACCTCCAGCCGCAGATCAGGGGGTGGCCTGGAGCCTCCCGTCTGCATCGCGCACTAGGAGGCTGTCCGCGATTGCGAAGGCAAGGGCGCGCTCGAAGCGATGGGCCTCCCAGTATGTCGCGCCGACGAGCTCGCCAAGCTGCTCGGGTGTGCGGGGACCGTTGGCCTCGACCGCGCGGACGAGCTGGCCGATCTCGTGGAAGACCTGACGGTCCCGGCGGCCCTCCGTCGACGGCTTGGGGGGTGGCATCGGCATGGTGCGCTCCTTCGGCTCTCAGGCAGGCTGGTGTTCGCGGCCCTCACCGGACGCGCCCGCGTCTTCCGCGGTGAGCGGCTTGGCGATGTTCTCCAGCGCCTGGCCCTCAGCCTTGACTCCGAGGAATGCCGCGACGACGCCGCCTGCGATCATGAGCGTCGCGCCGATGTAGTACCCCAGCGCGATGGCGCCGATGCCCTCACCGCCGGCGGTGGCGTCGTCGATCAGCTTGCCGAAGAGCAGCGGGCCCGCGATACCGCCGGCAGCGGTACCCGTCGCGTAGAAGAACGCGATGCACAACGCGCGCGTCTCCATGGGGAAGACCTCACTGGCGGTGAGGTACGCCGCGCTGGCGCCCGCGGAGGCGAAGAAGAAGACGATGCAGCCCATCAGGGTCAGGGTGGTTGCGGTGTAGGAGTCGAGGGTCAGACCCGTGATCAGGAGCAGGGCACCGGAGATGACGTAGGTGCCCGTCAGCATCCTGACTCGGCCAAGGCTGTCGAACAACGGTGCGAGCATCAGCGCGCCGACGAAGTTGCTGAGCGCGAAGACGGCGATGTAGTAGCCGACCTGGTCGACTCCCATGAACGACGTGAGTGTGTCTCCGTAGGTGAAGAAGAACGCGTTATAGAGGAACGCCTGACCGATGAAGAGTGACAGGCACAACACGGTGCGCTTGGGGTAGAGCGTGAAGACCGTCCTGGCGATCATCGGGAGACCGATGGTCTTCCGCTGCCGGATGGTGATCGTCTCCGAGACGCGCGGCAGCTCTTTGCCAGTGTCCGTGGTGACCGTCTCCTCGATGTCGCGGACGATCCTGTCACCCTCGTCCTCACGGCCGTGGATGAACAGCCAGCGTGGGCTCTCGGGGACGTTGCGCCTGACCAGCAGGATGCCGACCGCGAGGATCGCGCCGAGGCCGAAGGCGATCCGCCAGCCCCAGGCCGGATCGACCAGGGTCGGGTCGAGCAGGGGGATGGTGAGCAGGGCGCCGCCGGCCGCTCCCACCCAGAACGAGCCGTTGATCCCGACATCGACCCGGCCCCGATACTTCGCCGGGATGAGCTCGTCGATGGCGGAGTTGATGGCGGCGTACTCGCCGCCGATGCCGGCACCGGTGAGGAACCTGGCGCAGAAGTACCACGTCGGGTTCATGGAGAAGGCGGTGAGAACCGTGGCCACCGTGTAGACCCCGAGCGTGATCAGGAACAGCTTCTTCCGGCCGAAGCGGTCGGTCAGCTGGCCGAAGAACAGGGCGCCGATGCAGGCGCCGGCGACATACATCGCGCCCGCAACCCCGATCTGGTAGCTGGACATGCCCAGACCGGTGCTCGCGGGCTTGAGTGCGTCGCTCATCGACCCGACGATGGTCACCTCGAGACCGTCCAGGATCCACACCGTGCCCAGGCCGATCACCACCAGCCAGTGGAAGCGACTCCACGGCAGTCGGTCCAGCCGCGCCGGGATGTCGGTGGTGATCCGGCCGGTTTCTACGCGCTCAGCCATGGCGGGTGGTACCCCCCGAGACGGCCTTACACACGTCCTGACCTCCGGATCTTTCACCCCGGCGCGGAAATGTGTAATGTCGGTCGCGCACGCCTTGCTGCAAACCAGTCGGCGAGATCGCTCGAAGTCTTCAAGGATTCTTCATGAGCGCAACTCCCACTTCCGACGCCGAGGGTGCCCTCACACGGCAGCAACGCCGTGAGCGCACCGCGCGCGCCCTCTCCACTGTGGCGCACGTCCAAAGCGCCCGACGTCGGCAGGAACTACTCGACTACGTCGTGCGGATCAACATGGGGGTAGCCCGCACGGTCGCCAGCCGCTATCACCATCGCGGGATCGATGCCCAGGACCTCGACCAGGTCGCCTACATGGCGCTGACCCGAGCCGCGCGGGACTTCGATCCGGCCAGACACCGCGACTTCCTCTCCTACGCGGTGCCCACGATCCGCGGCGAGCTGAAGAAGCACTTCCGGGACCACGGCTGGATGGTGCGGCCGCCCCGCCGGGTGCAGGAGGCCCAGGGCCGGATCACCCGCGCCGAAGGTGCCCTGGCGCAGGTCACCGGGCCGCCCGCCGACGCCCGAGGAGCTCGCCGAGCACCTCGAGGTGGAAGTGGGTGACGTCGTGGAGGCGCTCGCAGCCGACGGCTGCTTCGCGCCCTCCTCCCTGGACCGGCCGATGACCACCGTCGACGACTCCACCGGGGGCACGCTGGGTGACTTCCTCGGCGGTGTCGATCCGGCCCAGGACGCGGCCGAGGCCCGGGCGGTGCTGGCTCCGGTGGTCCGGCGCCTGAAGCCCCGCGACCGTTGCATCCTCTACCTGCGGTTCTTCGAGCAGCGCTCCCAGCAGGAGATCGCCGACGAGATCGGGGTGACCCAGATGCAGGTGTCCAGACTGCTGGCCAGGATCCTGCGGGACCTGCGGGCGGATCTCACCACCCAGCAGCTGAGCCCGATGTCCAAGGCCTCCTGAGCCTGCCGCTCAGTCTGGCCGAGCCGGGCCTTCCGGCCCAGCTCTGGCTCAGCCGACGTTCCGGACGTGGTGGCGCCGTACGTCGAGCAGGCGGACGCCACCCTCCGGGCGGGCCGGGATCCGGCGAAGCGACATGACCCGGTCGTCGGGGTGGATCGACCAGTCCAGCCTGGCCAGGGGCGGGACGACCGCCTGAAGCAGCGCCAGGGCGATCCCCTCACCGGGACACCGGTGCCCGGTCTCGACGCGACCCCCTCCCTGGGGGATGAAGTCGCGGGCGCTGGGCCGCTCCGACGCGGAACCGGCCCGGGTCGAAGGTCGAGGCGTCCACCCAGGCGTCCGGATCGTGGTCGGCGCCGTAGACGTCGAGGAGGAGGCGGTCGCCCTCCCGGACCTCGTGCTGTCGCCAGGTGAACGGGCATCGGGAGCGACCCGCGAGCAGCGGGGTCATCGGACACATCCGCCGGACCTCCTGACAGAACTCCTCGACGGCGCGAGGGTCGCCGCTCGCGCAACCGTCGTTCAGATCCGGGTTCGCCTCCAGCTCGAGGGCGGCGAACACCGCGAAGTACGCGACCGCGATCGTCGGGCGCAGGACGTTGAGCAGCTCCACCGCGGCGGTCGACGCGGGCAGCGCCTCTCCGTCGAAGGTCGGTGGCGTGCGCCATCACGGCGGCCGCCGACCGGGGCGCGGGGCGGCGTCGTCCGGCCCGCACGTCCTCGATCAGACCGGTGGCCCAGGCGTCGGCGCGGCGCCCGGGCCCTCCGGGCGCGCCAGACCGTCGACGGGGACCAGAACCGGTCCACGATCTCGGCCAGGTCCGAGCTTCGATCGGCCATGACCACGGGGGCATCGTCCACGCCAGCCCACTCCTGGACAGCCTCACCGAACACGGAGACCGCGGTCGGGAACACGGCGCCGGTGCGGTTGCGCACCCAGCGGTCGAGCTCGATCTCCCACTTCCCGGCGACCCGGTCGGCGAGGTCGCTCACCTGGTCGGCCGCCGTGACGTCGAGGAAGAGCCGCTTGCGCTTGCGATGCTCGAGTCCGTCGAGGCCCTGGACTCCGTCGCGTCCGAAGATGGTGTGGGCGATCGGCCCGGGGGTGGCCCCGTGCCGCTCCACCCGCACGGGGTCGTAGAAGAGCTCCACCGCCTCCGGACCGCGGACGACGAGGGTGCGGCCTCCGAACAGCCGGGTCGGCGTCGCCGACCCGTCGCTGCCGGAGTCCTGGGATCGCAGCCATCCCGAGAAGTGGTAGCCCTTTCGCATGAGGGCCATCGTGCGATCGCGGAGTCGCACTACGCAACTCCCTTCACGTCGGAAGGCGCCCGTACCCGCGGTATCCGGGGTCAAACAGGTAGCTCAACCAGGTGGCGACACGTCGTGATCGAGCACGGCCTCGATGGCATCGATGACCGCGGCGTCCTCGGGATCGACACCCGCGTTGAATCTGGCGACAGCGGTTCCGTCGGCGGCGATCACGAACTTCTCGAAGTTCCACTGGACGTCGCCGATGCGCCCCTTCTCGTTCGGGGTCTCCACGAGCGTCGAGAAGATCTCGTGCCGGTCCTCGCCGTTCACGTCGACCTTCTCGCTCATCGGGAACGTGACGCCGTACGTCGCCGAACAGAACTCCGCGATCTCACCCGACGTGCCGGGTTCCTGGCCGCCGAACTGGTTGCACGGGAAGCCGACGACGGTGAAGCCGCGATCGGCGTACTTCTCGTGCAGCCGCTCGAGTCCGGAGTACTGCGGGGTGAGGCCGCACCGGCTGGCGACATTGACGAGGAGCGCGGGTCGCCCGCCCGTCAGCTTGCGGAGGGTCGCCGGAGAGCCGTCGAGCCGCGCGATCGATGAGTCGAGAATGCTCATGCCACAAGCCTAGGCTGCGGGGAACCAACCGTCGGCGCCGGGCGTTAGCGTCTGAGTCCACCAGATCGCAACCGAGGTGCCTGCCCTGAGTTTCGTCCCTGTCACCGGACCGGCCACGTTCCGCGCCGGAGACCCGCCCCGCACGGGCGTGGTGGAGTTCAGCGACGAGCGACGGACGATCAGCCTGCCGATCAGGGCTGCGCTGCCGGTGCTCAGCAAGGCGCATGCGCGCGACGACCTGCACCCGAGTGTTGGCCTGCTCTCCGGAGCGGCGCTGCTGGCCCTGCGGCTGGTGGCGGCCGGACGGCTCGAGCCGGACCGGTCCGCCACGGGCTGGCGGATGAGCACCCTCGACGCCGCCGACACCGACCGGGTCCGGATGCTGGCGCGCTCACGGGCCAACGACGACCTGGGGCCAGACGAGGCCGAGGCGCTCGTGCGCCGGGTCCTCGATGCGATCGCCGATGCGATGCCGAGGAGCGCTCCCGCGGCTCGCCCTGTCGAGCCGGTCCGGGGTCCCGGCTTCTCCGAGCGATTACAGGCGCGGCTCGACCAGCGCAGGGTCGCGGCGCCGGACGCGCTCCCGCATCTGGTCAGGATCTCCCTCCGTGTCGAGGCCGACGAGGAGGAGCTCGTGGCCGGCGCCGTCCGCCTGGTGCTGCAGGTCCATGACGAGCACGACCCGCTCCACGTGTCCGACGCGGCGCTGCTGTGGGCGGAGTCGGGAGCGGATGCGAGCCACGGTTTCGGGGAGCGGGCCCGCACCCACGCCACGATCGCCTTGCGGGGAGCCGCCGAGGCCTGGCCGGCCCTGGACCGGATGCTCGAGCTGCGGGTCCCCGACCAGATCACGCTCGACAGCGACGAGCTGGTGAGCCTCCTGGAGCACGGGGTCGGTGCGCTCCAGGCGCGCGGTGTCGACGTGCTCTGGCCGCGGAGCCTCGGTCGCGACCTGACCGCGACCGCAGTCCTCGACCGTGCCGAGCGACCGGGTGCGCCGGGCTCTCGCGAGGAGCCGCTCGCGACGGGGCTGTTCGGCCCCGATGCGCTGTTCGCGTTCAACTGGCAGGTCGCCCTCCACGGCGACCCGCTCACTCGTGCGGAGCTCGACGAGCTCACTTCCTCGGCATCGCCGATCCTGAAGCTGCGCGGCAACTGGACGGTCATCGACCCGGCCATCGCCCGCAAGGCGCGCAAACGGCTGATTCGCACGGTGCGGCCGGTCCAGGCGGTCGCCGCCACACTCACCGGGGTCACCCAGGTCGACGACCTCGAGGAGCAGGTCGTCGTCGGCGCCAGCCTTCTGCGCGTCCGCGAACAGCTCCGGACGGCGGCCACGAGACAGCCGATCTCGCCTCCACCCGGTCTGCACGCCACGCTGCGTGGCTATCAGCAGCACGGACTGACCTGGCTGGCCGAGCTCACCTCACTCGGCCTCGGTGCCTGCCTGGCCGACGACATGGGCCTCGGCAAGACGGTCACCACCATCGCCCTGCACCTGCACCGCCGGGATGCCGCGTCGTCCGAGGGGGCGGCCGGCCCGACCCTGGTCGTGTGTCCCGCCTCGCTGCTGGGCAACTGGGAGGACGAGATCGAGCGGTTCGCCCCCGGTGTCCCGGTGCGGCGGTTCCACGGCGGACAACGCTCGCTGAGCTTCGACCCTGCGAGCGACGAACCGGATCCCGGATTCGTGCTCACGACGTATGGGACGATGCGGCGGGATCATGCCCACCTCGCCACCGTGCCGTGGGATCTGGTGGTCGCAGACGAGGCACAGCACGTGAAGAATCCACGCTCCTCGACCGCGCGCGGGCTGCGGGCCATCCCGAGCCGGGCGCGGGTAGCGCTGACCGGCACCCCGGTCGAGAACAACCTCACCGAGCTCTGGGCGATCCTCGACTGGGCCACCCCGGGCCTGCTCGGGAGCCGCAACGCCTTCCGGAAGGTGTGGGCGGCACCGATCGAGTCGGGGCTGGTGCCCAGCAAGGCCGCGCAGTTCAAGGAGCTGATCGACCCCTTCCTGCTGCGTCGCCGCAAGTCCGACCCGGGCATCGCCCCCGAGCTCCCACCCAAGACCGAGACCGATCACCGGCTCCGCCTCACCCGCGAGCAGGTCGTGCTCTACGAAGCGTTCGTTCGCGACACCATGGAGCGCATCGAGCGGGCCGACGAGGACATCCGGCGTGGCCTCGTCCTTGCGCTCCTCACGGGCCTGAAGCAGATCTGCAACCACCCCGCGCACTTCCTCAAGCAGTCCAGCCTCGCCCAAGGGGGTGGACCCGGGTCGGAGAAGGTCGAGCTGCTCGACGAGCTGGTCGGCACCGTCCTCGCCGAGGACGGCGCGGTGCTGGTCTTCACGCAGTACGTCGCGATGGCGCGGCTGCTGGAGGGCCACCTCTCCGCGTCCGGGGTTCCCCATCAGTTCCTCCACGGCGGCACCCCCGTGCGCGAGCGCGAGGCGATGGTCGCCCGGTTCCAGTCCGGCGACGTGCCGGTGTTCCTGCTGTCGCTGAAGGCGGGCGGCACCGGGCTCAACCTCACCCGTGCCGACCACGTCGTGCACGTCGACCGCTGGTGGAACCCGGCCGTCGAGGAGCAGGCGACCGACCGTGCCTACCGGATCGGTCAGACGCGCCCGGTGCAGGTGCACCGGATGGTCACGACCGGCACCATCGAGGAGAAGGTCGCCGAGCTGCTCACGCGCAAGCGGGCCCTGGCCGACTCGGTGCTGGCCCGGGGAGATGCCGCCCTCACCGAGCTGAGCAACGACGACCTGCGGGCGTTCGTCACCCTGCGCCCGGGACCGGAATGAGCCGCATCGTCCACCCGCGGTTGTCCCCGAAGAGGGGCGCGGCCCGGTCCACCAGCTGGTGGGGCAAGGCGTGGGTGCGCGCTGTGGAGGAGGCGTCGTACTCCGAGGCCGATCTGCGCACGGCCCGGACCCTGTCCAGGTCCGGGCGGGTCGGCGGCATCACGACGGACGACGGAGAGTTCCTTGCCGCCGTGGCGGACGGGGACGAGATGTGGACGGTTGCCGGAACCGTCGAGGTGTTCGACGCGGCAACGGCGGAGGCCTTCGTGGAGACGGTGGCCGCGGAGTCGGGCCGGATCGCTGCCTTGCTCGGAGGGGACCTTCCGTACTCCCTCGTGGAGCACGCCGAGGAGGCCGGCGCCGAGCTGCTGCCGTACGGCGGTGAGCTGGCCACCTCCTGCAGCTGCGAGCCCTGGGCCGATCCGTGCCCGCATGCGCTGGCTGTCCTCTACCAGCTCGCCTGGGTGCTCGACGCCGATCCGCTGGTGCTCCTCCAGCTGCGCGGGCTCAGCCGCGACGACCTGCTCGCCCGGCTCCACGCCGCGGCGCCGGCTGTCCCTGGACGCGACCTCGACGACGAGGACCTCGAGCTTGCGCTGGACGCCGCCGCGCGGGCGGCTCGGGCCCTGGAGCTGCTCGACGACCCAGAGCACGCGATCGATCACCTCTTCTGAGAGCTCCCCAGAGCACGCCGACCCGTCGCCTCCGCGTCGAGGGCCCGCAGCGCCATGTCCTGCAGGAGGCTGTGCATCCGGGCGTCCGGGAGGAGGCCACTGTGCGGCGTGGAGTTGATCAACCCGAAGGCGGCGTGCGCCATGGCCCGCGCGGGTGCCAGGGCCAGGCCTGGGTGAAGCAGGCGGAGCTGTGCGGCCCACAGGTCGACGTACTCCCGCTGCAGGGAGCGGACCTGCTCCCGCGCCGCATCGGGTAGTGACTCCCAGTCGCGGTCCTGGACCACGATCAGGGGGCGATGCCGGAGGGCGAAGCCCACGTGCCAGTCCACCAGCGATCGCACCGCGGCCGCGGGGTCGGGGGCGTCATCGACCCGTCGCCCGCCGACCATCAGGAGCTCCTGGCTGATCGAGACCAGCATCTCGGCCAGGACAGCGTCCTTGCTCGGGAAGTGCTTGTAGAGGGCGGGTCCCGAGATCCCGCATGCCGCACCGAGGTCCGCCACGGAGACCCCGTGGAACCCCCGCGCGGCGAAGAGCTCGGCAGCGGTCTCGAGAATCTGCTCGCGCCTGGTGACGGCGGGCGTCGTGGTCACGACCCTAGGTTAGCGTTCGTTAACGTTCCTGACGTGCTTGCGATCGCCACTGGCGTCGCAGGTTAACGATCGCTAACCTAGATGAATGGCCGATCTCAGGGAGCTCGTCGACGACCTGCGCGAGCGGTTGGCTCTCGCCCGTCGGGGCGGGTCGGAGAGCGCTCGCAAGAAGCACACCGACCGCGGGAAGCTGCTGGTCCGGGACCGCGTGGACCGGCTGCTGGATCCGGGCAGCCCCTTCCTGGAGCTGAGCCCGCTGGCGGCGACCGGAATGTACGGCGCCACCGGAGACGACTCCAACGCCGTCCCCTCTGCCGGCATCGTGAGCGGCATCGGCCGCATCAGCGGCCGCGAGTGCGTCGTCGTCGCGAACGACGCGACCGTCAAGGGCGGGACCTACTACCCGATCACCGTGAAGAAGCACCTGCGCGCGCAGGCCGTCGCGTCCGACAACCGCTTGCCGTGCATCTACCTCGTCGACTCCGGCGGGGCGTTCCTGCCGTTGCAGGACGAGGTGTTTCCGGACCGCGAGCACTTCGGCCGGATCTTCTTCAACCAGGCGAATCTGTCCGCCCGGGGGATCCCGCAGATCGCGGCAGTCATGGGCTCGTGCACGGCCGGTGGCGCGTACGTTCCGGCGATGTCCGACGAGACCGTGATCGTCCGGAACCAGGGCACGATCTTCCTGGGTGGTCCACCGCTGGTGAAGGCCGCGACCGGCGAGGTCGTGACGGCCGAGGACCTCGGAGGCGGCGACGTGCACGCCCGTACCTCCGGCGTCGTCGACCACCTCGCCGAGGACGACCCGCACGCGCTGGCCATCGTGCGCAGCGTCGTCGGTACGTTCGAGCGGCCGGTGCCGCCGAGCCTCGCCCTCGAGCCGGCGGAGGAGCCGCACGAGGATCCCGAGACGCTGTACGACGTCGTGCCCACCGACACCCGCACGCCCTATGACGTGAGGGAGGTGATCCGGCGCGTTGTCGACGGCAGCCGGATGCACGAGTTCAAGCAGCTGTACGGCGAGACCCTGGTCTGCGGATTCGCCAGGATCTGGGGCTACCCGGTCGGCGTCATCGCCAACAACGGCATCCTGTTCAGCGAGTCCGCCCTCAAGGGCGCTCACTTCATCGAGCTGTGCAACCAGCGCGGCGTCCCGTTGGTGTTCCTGCAGAACATCACCGGATTCATGGTCGGACGCGAGTACGAGAACCGCGGGATCGCGCGAGACGGCGCGAAGCTGGTGACCGCGGTGGCCTGCTCGGTCGTCCCGAAGTTCACGGTGGTCATCGGGGGTTCGTTCGGTGCCGGCAACTACGGCATGTGCGGGCGTGCCTACGACCCGCGCTTCTTGTGGATGTGGCCGAACGCGCGCATCTCCGTCATGGGCGGCGACCAGGCCGCGTCCGTCCTCGCCACGGTCAAGCGGGACGGGATCGAAGCGGGCGGTGGCGAGTGGAGCGTGGACGAGGAAGAGGGCTTCAAGGCCCCGATCCGCGACCAGTACGAACACCAGGGCTCGCCGTACTACTCCACGGCCCGGCTCTGGGACGACGGCATCATCGACCCGGCCGACACCCGACGGGTGCTGGGGATGGCACTGGCGGCGGCGAGCAACGCCCCGATCCCGGCGCCCACCTACGGCATCTTCCGGATGTGATGCCACCCCACGACGTTCTTCGCTCCCCCGCTTCGCTCCTCCACGAACAACGCCGCGGGGACTCCGACCTTCGCAAAGAGGTGTGCTTGTGATCAACACCGTCCTCATCGCCAACCGCGGCGAGATCGCGAGGCGCGTGGGCCGTGCCTGTCGCGGACTCGGCTTGCGCAGCATCGCGGTCTACACCGACCTCGACCGCGAGGCGGCACACGTTCGCGAGGCGGATGACGCCGTCCTGATCGGCAGCTACCTCGACATCGACGAGATGGTCGCGGCCGCGCAGCGGTCGGAGGCGGAGGCCATCCACCCCGGCTACGGCTTCCTGTCCGAGCGCGCCGAGTTCGCGCACGCCGTCGAGCGGGCAGGTCTCACGCTGGTCGGTCCGTCCGCGGCAGTCATGGAACAGATGGGGCGCAAGGACGCGGCCCGCGAGATCGCGCGCGCCGCCGGTGTCCCGGTGGTGCCGTCCTACCCGGTGGTCGAGCCGGTCGACTTGACCTCTCTGGAGTTCCCGGTCCTGGTGAAGGCGGCCGCCGGGGGCGGTGGCAAGGGCATGCGCATCGTCCGCTCCGCCGACGCGTACGACGACGCAGTGGCCGCCGCGAAGCGTGAGGCCGCATCAGCGTTCGGCGACGACACGATCATCGTCGAGAAGTACGTCGAGCACGGGCGCCACATCGAGGTCCAGGTCCTCGCCGACACCCATGGCAACGTCATCCATCTCTATGAGCGGGACTGCTCCACGCAGCGCCGGCACCAGAAGGTGCTGGAGGAGGCGCCCGCGCCAACGATCAACGAGGCGACCAGGACCCTGGTCACTGAGTCGGCGGTCGCCCTGGCGAAGCATGTCGGCTACGAGAACGCCGGCACCGTGGAGTTCCTGCTCGACACCAGCACCGGGAAGCCGTACTTCCTGGAGATGAACACGCGCCTGCAGGTCGAGCACCCGGTGACCGAGCTCGTGACGGGACTGGACCTCGTGCAGCTGCAGCTGCGCGTCGCCGCGGGCGAGCCCCTGCCGGTCACCCAGGACGAGGTCACCCTGAGCGGCCATGCCATCGAGGCCCGGGTCTACGCCGAGGATCCGTACTCCGGCTTCCTGCCCCAGGCCGGCACCGCGACCATCGTCCGCTGGTCGAGCCGGGCCCGGGTCGACGCGGCCCTCGAGAGCGGCCAGGTCGTCAGCACGGCGTACGACCCGATGCTCGGCAAGGTGATCGCGCACGGCCCGGATCGCGAGTCCGCCCGACGGGCACTGGTCGCAGCACTCGACGACACCGCCGTCCTCGGGCTCACCACGAACCTCGGCTTCCTGCGGGCACTGGCCGCGAGCGAGGAGTTCCGCGAGGCGACGATCGACACTGCCTGGCTCGACACCGCGTCCCTCGCCCGAACCGGGCGCCGACCTGGCGCGGGTGATCGCCGCCTGGACCTACGGAGCGGTGCTGGAGATGAGCCACGAGGTGCCGCACCCCTTCGCGCCGGACGGATGGCGGCTCGGCGCCGACCCGGCTCCACTACTGGTCGAGCTCGATCGCCCGACGCACGTGGACCGGAGGCGTGGGCGCGTCCACGACGGCGAGACGACGTGGGAGGTGCGGCAGCACCTGGCCGAGAACCACGTCGTCCAGCTCGACATCGCCGGCCGCCGGCACCAGGCGGTGGTCAACGTGACGGCACATGCGATCGAGGTGGTGCACGAGGGGCACCGACACGTCTTCGAGCGGCCCGACGTCTTCGCCGACCACGGCCCGGCTGCCGGCGACGGCACCATCACCGCGCCCATGCCCGGCACCGTGCTGGACGTCCGCGTCGACAATGGTCAGGAGGTGGCGGAAGGCGAGGTGCTGGGCACCATGGAGGCGATGAAGATGGAGCTCGCCCTGACTGCACCCTTTGCCGGCACCGTCCGCCGTGGACGCGAAGGCCGGGGAGCAGGTCGCTCTCGGCGCGAGACTGTTCCTGGTCGAGCGGAGCCAGATCGAGCCGGGCGAGTCCGGGGACCCGTCGTGACGTCGTACGAAACGGCGGCCATGGCGCGCGAACCACATGACGTCCCGGGGTTTCCCGACCGGGTGACGATCTACGAGGTCGGCCCGCGCGACGGGCTGCAGAACGAGCAGGCGCTGGTGCCGACCGACGTCAAGGCCGAGTTCGTACGACGCCTGGTCGCCGCCGGGCTCCCGATCGTGGAGGCGACCAGCTTCGTGCACCCGAAGTGGGTCCCCCAGCTCGCCGACGCCGGCGAGCTGATGGAGCTGCTCGGCGAGCAGGGTCGCGACCTGCCGGTCCTGGTGCCCAACGAGCGCGGCCTTGACCGGGCCCTCGAGCTCGGGTGTCGGCATGTGGCGATCTTCGGGTCGGCGACGGAGACCTTCGCCCAGAAGAATCTCAACCGCAGCCTCGAGGACCAGTTCGCGATGTTCGAGCCCACCGTGACCCGCGCCCGGGCCGCGGGGCTCGACGTCCGCGCCTACGTCTCCATGTGCTTCGGCGACCCCTGGGAGGGTGAGGTCCCGATCGGGCAGGTCGTCGAGGTCGGCAAGCGCCTCTTCGAGCTCGGCGCCAGTCAGCTCAGCATCGGCGACACCATCGGCGTCGGGACTGCCGGGCATGTCAAGGCCCTGATCGCGGCGTTCGCCGATGTCGGCATGGCCGCAGACCAGCTCGCGATGCACTTCCACGACACCTACGGCCAGGCCCTGGCCAACGCCTACGCCGCCCTCGAGATGGGCATCACCACGTTCGACGCCAGCGCCGGGGGTCTCGGCGGCTGTCCCTACGCGAAGAGCGCAACCGGCAACCTGGCCACCGAAGATCTCGTCTGGATGCTGCACGGCCTCGGTATCGAGACAGGTGTCGACCTCGAGCAGGTAGTGACGACCAGCGCCTGGATGGCCGGGCACCTGGGCCGGCCGAGCCCCTCGGCAGTGGTGCGGGCCCTTGGGATCGGGCTCTGAGCCCTGCGCTGGTAACCGGCCGGTCACCCCGCTGGCAGAATCAGGCGCATGAGTCGGCGCGTCTTCCTGCACATCGGTGCCCCCAAGACTGGGACGACGTACCTCCAGGATCGCCTCGCCCGCAACGCCAGCGCCCTGGCCGACCACGACGTGCACTTCCCGACCCGGTCGCCGTTGGTCAGACCGACCACCTTCCACTTCCGGGCAGCCCTCGATCTGCTCGACCAGGACTGGGGCGGTCCGCCCGGCCATGCCGAGGGTCACTGGGACGCCCTGATGAAGCGGGTACGCCGCAAGTCCGGCACAGTCATCATCAGCCACGAGATCCTCGCCCCGGCCAGGCCGGACCAGGTGTCGCGGGTGATGGCCGACCTCTCCGGCAGCGAGATCCATGTCGTCTACTCCGCGCGCGACCTGGGCCGGTCGCTCCCTGCGGCCTGGCAGGAGAGCATCAAGCAGGGGCGCACCTGGAGCCTCCGCCGGTTCCTGCGGAGGGCCCGCCGCGGCCAGCCGTGGTTCTACCACGCCCTCGACGTGCCCAGCGTCCTGGGAACGTGGGGAGCCGGCCTTCCCCCCGAGCGGATCCACGTGGTGACCGTCCCCCCGTCAGGGGGAGGGCCCGACGGAGTGCGACGCGGTGAGAACCCGCTCTGGACTCGCTTCTGCGAGGCGGTCCAGATCGACCCGGCCTGGGGGCCACGGGACAGCGATCGGACGAATCGATCCCTCGGGATGGCCGAGACCCAGCTGATCCGCGCACTCAACGCCCGCTTGGACAGGGCGTCCCGCCGACAACCGCCCTACCGGGCGTTGATCGACGGGATGCTCGCCCAACGCACATTGGTCACGAGCTCCCCGACGCCGATCCGGCTGCCGCCGGCGGACTTCGACTGGGCCGAGGAGACCACCGAGCGCTGGATCGAGTACCTCGAGCAAAGCGGGGTCCACGTCATCGGCGACCTGGCCGACCTGCGTCCGATCCCGTCTCCGGAGGAGACGCCGTGGCGGAACCCCGACCGGGTGCCGCCCCGGAAGCAGCTGCGGGTCTCCCTGGACGCACTTGCCGCGATGACCCGCGAAGCGGCCGCCCGGCCGGACCCCAACAAGCAGCTCGTGGAGCGGGTACGCCGGGGCGCCAACCGGTTGCGGAACAGGTGACCCGTCCGTCGCGGGAAGCGCCTACGGGACGATGCGCGGCAACAGCTCGCGGTCGGCGTAGCGACCGATCCTCCAGGTGGCGAACCCGTCGGCACCGGCCCCGACGACGCCGCCGACCACAGGGACCCTGCGGGCGACGTTGACCGCAACCCGCTTGCCGGCCACCCTCGCGATCAGGCCGGTCGTGACCTCGGACGAGATCAGCCGATCCAGGGCCGGGTCGTTCACGGGTGCCGTGGCCAGGGCCATGGGCGGGCCGGGCAGCTTCTTGCGCCTCACGAGCTCATCGACCTTGTCCTCGCCGAGCATGCACACGAGGATCGCGTTGCGGACCCGAGGGTCTGTGAGGTCGTAGCCACGCAGGTGTGCGATCCCGGCGACCATCCGGCTCTGCACCAGCGCCACCCCGGTGATGTTGGCCGGGACGGCGATCGCGGCCGTGACCAGCCCGCCGATGTTGGTCACGAAGCCCTGGGCTCCGGCGTAGCGGACGTGGTTCTCGATCACCTCGTGGATGGCACGCTCCACGTTCCCGTGCTGTTCGCGCAGCTGCTTGTCTGCGGCCTTCGCCGCAGGCGGGAACGGGCCGATGCCCAAGATCGCGTGCGTCAGGGTCTCGCGAACGACGTTGGCCGTGAGGCCGGGCGCGATGTCGGTGACATGAGGTGCCAGCCGCGTGCCAACCATCCCCTTGAGGCTCATGACCGAATCCTACGGAGAGGCTGGTCAGCTCACCCGCCCACTACCGTCGTCATGTGTCCGTCGAACCCGTTCCGTCGCGCTGGGAGTTCCCGGCGCCCGAGGCGTTCGACCCGCACGGCGACCTGGTCGGTATCGGCGCCGATCTGGAGCCGGGGACGCTGCTCAACGCCTATCGGCGCGGCATCTTCCCGATGCCCCTGGGAGAGGCCGGCGCGCCCATGCACTGGTTCAGCCCGGTCCGGCGGGGGGTCCTGCCGCTGGCGGGCCTGCACGTCTCGAGGTCGCTGCGGCGGTCGGTCCGTGAGTACGAGATCAAGGTGGACGCGGCCTTCGAGGAGGTCCTGGACGCGTGCGCGGACGAACGCCGCGACAGCGGCTGGATCGATGCGGACATCCAGGCGGCGTACCTCGAGCTGCACCGCCTCGGCTGGGTGCACAGCGTCGAAGCCTGGCGGGGTGGTCGGCTTGCCGGAGGCCTCTACGGCGTGACGATCGGCGGCCTCTTCGCCGGCGAGTCGATGTTCTTCCGGGAGCGGGACGCGTCCAAGGTGGCGCTCGTGGCTCTGGTGGAGCTGATGTCGGACGAGCACGCGGGTCAGCGGGTCCTCGACACCCAGTGGCAGACGCCGCACCTGGCGTCGCTGGGCGTGGTCGAGATCCCGCGCGCCGAGTACCTGGCCCGGCTAGAGGATGCCCTGTCGGTGCCGGTCCCGGAGGAGTTCGGCGAAACCGCCTACTGAGCCGTCCCGGATGGGGCAGAGTGCCGTCGGAACTCGGAGCATGGGGATGGCGATGACGAAGCACGCACTGGTGGCGGGGAGTCTGGCGCTCCTTCTGGGTACGGCGGTCGGCTGCGGTGGCAGCCCGCCCACGGACGCGTCGGTCAAGGACTTCTGCGGCGCCCACAAGTCGCTCCTGTCCATCACCGCTGCGCAGCACGAGTCGCCGTCGGGGGCCATGGAGGCGGCCGGGGAATGGGGTCAAGCACTGGCGGACGTCGGCACCCCCGAGGGCATCCCCGACCAGGCCCGGAAGGGTTTCGAGGTGACGGTCCGGAACCTGGAGACCCTTGGTGACCTGGATCCCGACAACCCGGAAGAGGCACTCGAGGACGCCACCAAGCCCTCCGCTGAGGACATGATGGCCGTCAAGGTCTACACCCAGTACGTCAGCACCACCTGCCCCGTGGACGCATCCGACCTCGAACTGCTGCAGTGAGCCTGGTTCCCCCGAGGCCCAGCGGGTCGGTCGGGGGCGACCGTCGCGGATGGGGCAGAGTCTGCCTGACACGAGCTCCGCGGATGGGATGACGACATGAAGCGTGCACTGGCGGCGGCAAGCCTGGTTCTTCTTGCGGGGACGGGTGCCGGATGTGGCGGCGACGATGACGGCGGTGGTGACGGCGGGGGCGCTCCCAGCGACGCGTCGGTCGACGACTTCTGCGGGACGTTCAACGACTTCTACGCCGAGGTCGAGGAGCTGGGCGAGGGCGCCGCGGACGAGGAGCTGGTCGCGGCCCTCAAGGACACTGGCGAGGAGCTCGAGGAGGTCGGTACCCCCGAGGACATCTCCGACGACGCGCGGGCCGGGTTCGAGGCGACCGTGGAGGCTATCGGCGACCTGCCCGACGACGCGACCGAGGAAGACATCGCCAGCCTCGAGGATGACTACAGCGAGCAGGTGAAGGCCCAGGTCGACGAGTTCGGGTCGTACCTCAACGACACGTGCGGGTTCGACGACGGCGGCGACGCGCCGTGAGTCAGTCCGGGTCCGTGCCGGCCGGTGGGTCCTGGATCAGACGACCTGTGGCGGCCGGCCGGTCTCGCTGACCATCGGCCGTCCGGCGCCCTGCCCAGTCGACCATTCCGCCGTCCAGGTTGGCCGCGTCATGGCCCTGGTGCACCAGGTAGGCCACGGCCTGCGCGGAGCGGGCGCCCACCTTGCACACCACCACGGTTCGGCCGTGGGGGACCTCGGCGACCCGTTCGCCGAGCTGCATCAGCGGGATGTGGACGGCTCCCTCGATGTGGCCGTGGATCCACTCGACGGGTTCCCGGACATCGAGCACCGCGATGTCATCGGGCAGCGGGTCTGGGACGGTGTCGACGGTCACCGTCGGGATCTCGTGTCGCATGGTCCTCACATCGGAACGAGTCACTTCAGCAGCTTGGACATCCGTCGGTCGGCCAGGGGCTTGCCGCCGGTCTGGCACGTCGCACAGTACTGGAGGCTCGAGTCGGCGAACGACACCTCCCGGACGACGTCGCCGCAGACCGGGCACTTCTGGCCGGTGCGGCCGTGCACGGCGAGATGCGACTTCTTCTCGCCCTTCAGCTCGCTGGCGGCCAGGCCCCGCGAGCGCTCGACGGCATCACCGAGGACGTCCCGGATGGCGTCGTACAGGGTCTGGAGCTCGACGTCGTCCAGGCTGCTCGCCGGCTTGAACGGCGACATCTTCGCGGCGTGCAGGAGCTCGTCGGAGTAGGCGTTGCCGATGCCCGGCAATGGTGCCCTGGTGCCTGAGCACGCCCTTGATCTGGGCACGACCGGCATCGGACAGGATCTTTCGCAGCAGCTCGATGGTGAACGCGTCAGTGAGCGGGTCGGGTCCGAGCGCGGCGATGCCGCGTACGTCGGCCGGGTCGCGAACGACGTACATGGCGAGGCTCTTCTTCGTGCCGGCCTCGGTGATGTCGAGACCCGAATCGTCGTCCAGGACGACGCGTACGGCGAGCGGTGACTTCATGCTCGGCTTCGGTGGGATCGTGGGCACCTCGTCACGCCAGCGCACCCACCCTGCTCGGGCGAGGTGCAGCACGAGGTGCAGGCCCGAGGCGTGGAGGTCCAGGAACTTCCCGTGTCGGGTGACGTCGTCGACCATGGTCCCCTCGAGGGCCTGCACCGGCGGGTCGAACGTCTTGAGGGCACTGAACGCCACCACGTGCACCTTGGCGATGGCGCGGTCGGTGAGCCGGCCCTTCAGGTCGAGGGCCAGGGCTTCCACTTCGGGCAGCTCGGGCACCGGGACAGTCTATTTCGGGGGTGGGGGATGTCGAGACCAGTGGGTCGTTCTGTGGTCGAGCCCTACCGCGGCGCGCCATCCCGACGCAGAATGGAAGCGTGCCCGCTGCGCGCCGCCTTCCAGCGACGGGGTCGGTGTTCCTCGACTCCCGTGGGGGCGATCGCGCGCTTCGGGTCACCTGGCACCAGGAATCCGGCCTGGTGGTGCTGTCGCTGTGGCGCGACAACGTCTGCTCCGGCTCGTTCCGCATCGCCGCCGACGAGGTCCCGGACCTGATCGCCCTCTTGCGCGCCGGTCTCGACCGCGCCCACGACGAGGCCGCCGCCCCGCACCCGCCGGCCGAGTCGGCCTAGGGCCATGGGCACGACACCGCGCTGAAATCTAAGGCGCGACCTAGAGTCCCCGATACGGTGCCATCGTGGACCCGATCCGGAATCCGTACGCGCCCGGTGCCGGTCAGCGACCGCCCGAGCTCGCCGGGCGCGACGAGCAGCTGGGCGCCTTCGAGGTGGTCCTCGAACGGGTGGCTCGCGGCCGGCCCGAACGCAGCCTGGTCCTGACCGGGTTGCGCGGCGTGGGCAAGACGGTGTTGCTCAACGCCCTGCGGTCCGCGGCCGTCCGGCGAGGCTGGGGGACCGGCAAGCTCGAGGCCCGCCCCGACCAGCGGCTTCGCCGACCGCTGTCGAGCGCGGTGCACCAGGCCGTGCGAGAGCTCGCCCATCCGCAGCCTGATGACGTCGACCATGTCCTTGGCGTGATCCGGGCATTCGCACAGCGCGAGGCCGGCACGGGAGCGAAGCTCCGCGACCAGTGGAATCCCGGGATCGACGTACCCGCCGTGAAGGGCCGGGCCGACTCCGGCGACATCGAGATCGACCTGGTCGAGCTGTTCAGCGACCTGGGTGGGCTTGCCGCCGACGTCGGCAAGGGGATCGCGATCTTCGTCGACGAGATGCAGGACCTCGGCCCCGGCGACGTGTCGGCGCTCTGCGCGGCCTGCCACGAGATCAGCCAGTCCGGGCTGCCGGTGATCGTGGTCGGCGCCGGACTGCCACACCTGCCCGCAGTGCTGTCGGCGAGCAAGTCCTACTCCGAGCGGCTCTTTCGCTACCAGCGGATCGACCGGCTGGCCCGCGATGCCGCCGATCGGGCGTTGGGCGCGCCGGCCGAGGAGGAGGACGCGGCGTACGCCGACGGGGCGCTGACGGCGATGTACGCCGCCACCGGCGGCTACCCGTACTTCATCCAGGCCTACGGCAAGGTCGTGTGGGACCTGGCGCCGCGTTCGCCGATCACCCCCGAGGACGTGGCGGTGGCCGCGCCGGAGGCAGAGCGCGAACTCGCGGTCGGGTTCTTCGGCAGCCGGTTCGAGCGGGCCACACCGGGCGAGCGGGAGTACCTCCGGGCGATGGCGGACGCCGCCGTCGTCCTCGCCGAGCGCGACGACGAGGCGATCGACGACGTCGGCTCGGTGCCGACCGCCGACGTCGCCTCCGCGCTGGGCAAGAAGCCGCAGTCGCTGTCGCCGGCGCGCGACTCGCTGCTGAAGAAGGGGTTGATCTACTCCGGTGAACGCGGCCGGATCGCGTTCACCGTCCCGCACTTCGGGCGGTACCTACGCGAGCACGTCTAGGCTCATGGCGATGATGGAATCGAGGCAGGCCCATCCCGGCCGGGTGCTCCAGATGCGGCTGGTGGTGGAGGCGTCGGACTACGACGAGGCGGTGGCCTTCTACCGGGACGTGCTGGGCGCGCCGGTCGAGCTGGTGGTCGAGGGTGAGGATGGCGAGAAGGTCACGATCCTCGACGTGGGGCGCGCCACGTTGGAGCTGTCGAACCCCGCCCAGGTCGCGATGATCGACGAGGTGGAGGTCGGACGCCGGGTGGCACCACGGTTGCGGGTGGCGTTCGAGGTCGCCGACGTTGCCGCGGTGACCGATGACCTGACCGATTCGGGCGCGGAGCTGGTCGCGCCACCGACGCGCACGCCGTGGCAGTCCCTGAACTCTCGGCTGGAGGCTCCTGCGGGGCTCCAGCTCACGCTGTTCCAGGAGCTGGACGACGTCTGATCTGGTCCCGGGCACCCGTTGCGGCGGCGACCTCGACCACCAGGCCGTCGCGGGCGACGAGGACGTCGTCGCCGTACGACTCGGCGGCCTCCCGTCGCGAACGCTCCGGATCGTTGCCCGGCCACAGGTGCGTGATCATCACCCTCCTGGCTCCGGCCGCGCGGCCGGCTGCCCCCGCCTGGGCTGCGCGTGAGGTTGAGGGCCGGCGTTCCCGGTGGCGCCGGCGCCACGTGCTGCTGCTGGTGGCGGTCGGTGGCGTCCACCACGAACAGGTCCGCGTCCCGGCCGAGGTCCGCGAGCCGCGGCGACGGGCCCGTGTCGCCGGTGAACGCGACCACCGTGTCGTCGGCTCGGACGCGAACACCGGCGTTCGGCACGTAGTGGGGGAGGCCCAGGCTCTCGATCGTGACCGGACCCGCCGTGAGCGGGTCGCCGGGCGCCTCGCGCCAGTCGAACACGTGCGCGACGTCGTCGGGGTGACCGTCGTGGTCGTGGTGGAGGCGCTCCAGGACGCCTTCGGGCGAGAGCAACGGGATCGGTGGTCCGTCGCGCCGGTCGTACCAGCGCGCCCGGAACAACCCGTAGAGATCGGCCATGTGGTCGGGGTGCTCGTGCGTGATGACGACGGCGTCCAGGCCGTCACCGGTGTGCTCGCCGAGCAGGTCGAAGAGCCTCGGCAGCGTCCCCCAACCGAGATCAACCACAACGCGGGCTCCGGAGGCCTCGACGACGTACCCACTGCACGCCCGTCCCGGGCCGGGAAACGCGCCGGACGAGCCGAGGACTGTCAGCCGCATCGTGTCAGCATGCCACCGTGGGCGATGTGCGTGAGCAGGAGACGATCCGGGACGAGGACTGGTACGGCGAGACGCTGGAGGGCGTTGCCTTCCGAGACTGCACCTTCGTCCGTGTCGACCTGACCGAGGCCGTCACCCGAGGTGCATCGTTCGACGACTGCACCTTCGACAACTGTCGTTTCAACGCGTCCGAGCACACGGCATCGGCGTTCGTCGCCTGCGAGTTCCGTCGGTGCTCGTTCTTCGACGCCACGTTGGACGGCTGCAAGGTGTTGAGTGCGACCTTCGTGGAGTGCACCCTGCGACCGGTCACCGTCCGCGGCGGGCAGTGGCACGGGCTGACCGCCCGCGGCGCGAACCTGACGAAGCTCGACCTCTCGGGACTCGACCTCCGGCAGGCCGACCTCACCGAGAGCGACCTGAGCGAGACCGACCTCAGTGGGGCGAACCTCACCGGCGCGACGCTGCACGGCACCAACCTCTATCGCACCGACCTGCGCGGGGCATCGTTGGACGGCGTCGACCTGGCCGCCGCCCGGTTGCGCGAGACGAAGCTCGACCTGTTCGGTGCCGTCGTGCTCGCCGAGCGGCACGGTGCCGACGTGTCGATCGAGCCCTGAGATGGTCGATCGAGCCCTGAGATGGTCGACCGAGCCCTGAGATCGAGGTGGCGGGAGCCGATAACCGGTTGCCCACGCTGGTGCAGCGGGCTTGAGTGGTCGCAACACACCCATCTGGACGGGACTCCTGATTGTCGATCTGCCAGAGCACCAACATCGCCTACGACCGGGCGGGGCCTGTCGAAGGCGAAACGGTCGTCCTGCTGCATGCCGGGATCGCGGACCGGGGCATGTGGGACCCGCAGTGGCAGGCCTGGTCGGCCAATCACGACGTCATCCGGCTGGACCTGCGCGGGTTCGGGGAGTCGACCGCACGGCCCGACGGCCGCTGGACGACGTACGGCGACGTGCTGGACACGCTCTCCGACCTCGGCGTGAGCCGGGCGCACCTGGTCGGATGCTCCATGGGAGCCGGTGTCGCCGTGGAGGTCGCGCTGGCTCGTTCCGGCGTCGCCCAGTCGCTGCTGCTGGTCGCCCCCGGGGGGCCACTCATCGCCGCGCGAACCCCTGAGCTGGAACAGTTCATCGAGGCGGAGAACGCCGCCATCGAGCGGGGTGATCTGGACGCCGCAGCCGAGGCCAACGTGCGCTGGTGGGTCGACAGCCCGCGCCGGGCCGCCACCGACGTCGACCCCGCCGTTCGGGACCACGTCCATGCCATGCAGCGCCGCGCCTTCGAGATCACCGAGGACTGGGAGGACGTCGAGGAGGCCGAGGACGAGCTCGAGCCACCCGCGCTGGAGAGGCTCTCCGAGCTGTCGGCGCCGACCATGGTGCTGCTCGGGGACCTGGACCTCGACGCCATTCACGAGGCAGCGCGGCGGTGCGCTGAGGAGATCCCGGGGGCCCGCCTCGTCACCTGGACGGGCACGGCCCACCTGCCCTCGATGGAGCGGCCCGACGAGTTCGCTGCGCTGCTCGACGACTGGGTCGGCGAGGTCTCCGGCTAAGCCGAGTGCCACTATCCGAAACTTTCTTCGATGCTTCTCCGAGTGGAGTTCGGGACGGCGCTGTAGATTCAGCAACATGATCGGATCATTGGTTGCCGGCCTCATCATCGGGGCCCTCGCACGACTCATCAAGCCGGGCAAGCAAGACCTCGGCATCCTCGCAACGCTCGCGTTGGGGCTGGTCGGTTCGTTTATCGGCGGGCGTGATCGCCTGGGCTCTCGGCACCGGCAGCATCTGGGAGCTCAACGTGCTGGGCTTCGTGCTCGCCGTGGTGGCATCCGTGCTGCTCATCGGCGTCGCCGAGGGAGTCGCCGGCAAGTCGAAGTCGAACGTCTGACCGGGGCCGGCCCAGGCATGCGACGCGCATGAACATCGTGCAGATCGCCCAGCGGGCCGAGGACCTCGAACGAGCAGCGGCGTTCTACGCCGACCTGCTGGGTGCGAGTCCGACCGCGACGTACGACCCACCCGGCCTGGTGTTCTTCGACCTCGACGGCATCCGGCTACTGCTCGACCGCGGCGCACCGACCGCGCTGCACTACTACGCCTTCGACGACATCGAAGCGACCGTGGCCCGCCTGCGCGAGAACGGGGTGACGATCGAGGCGGAGCCCAACGTGATCTTCGCGCACGAGGACGACACCCTCGGACCGGCGGGCACCGATGAGTGGATGGCCTTCGTCCGTGACTCGGAGGACAACCTGGTCGGGCTCGTCGAGCAGCGGTGCCGCGCCTGAGTGGTCCGGTGCGGCCCGACCACCGAGGGTCGGGGCATGAGCGCCGCGCGGCCGGGTACGTCGTCCGACATGGCCACCCTGACCACGACCACCGATCGGTTCCCCACCAAGAACCTGCCGGCCCCGCGGGTCGAGGACCTGCCCGACCCGCCGCCGAGCTGGACCCGCCTCATCGGGCCGGGGATCATCGCGGCCGGGGTCGGGCTGGCCAGCGGCGAGTTCATCCTCTACCCCTACATCGCCTCACAGGTCGGCCTGGTGTTCGTCTGGGCGGCGTTGGTCGGCGTCATCACCCAGTTCTTCATCAACATGGAGATCGAGCGCTACACGCTCGCGACCGGCGAGACCGCGCTCACCGGGTTCAGCAGGTACTGGCGGCACTGGGGGCTCGTGTTCGCGCTGATGACCTTCTTCGCCAACCTGTGGCCCGGCTGGGCGACCAGCTCGGCGACCCTGGTGACCTACCTCTTCGGCGGCGACCCGAACTACATCGCGATCGGGATGCTGCTCTCGATCGCCGTCATTCTCACCCTCGCCCCGGTGGTGTACGTCGCCCTCGAACGCATCCAGATGGTGAAGGTCGCGGCTGTGATCCTTCTGTTCATCGTCGGCGGCATCATCGCCGTGACTGCCGACGCCTGGCGCGACGCACCCCAGGTCGCGACCGAGGCGAGCATCCCGGTGTCCGAGCTCGGCTTCGCCGTCCTGCTCGGAGCGCTCGCCTTCGCGGGCGGCGGCGGCGGCCAGAACCTCGTCCAGAGCAACTGGATCCGCGACAAGCGGTTCGGCATGGGCGCCTACGTACCGCGGATCGAGAGCCCGGTCACCGGTGAGCCCGAGGCGGCACCGAGCACCGGGGTGACCTTCGAGCCCACGCCCGAGAACCTCACCCGTTGGCGGTCCTGGTGGCGCTTCGCGAACACCGAGCAGCTGCTCACGTTCGTGCTCATCACGTTCGTCTCGATCTTCTTCACCTCGCTCCTCGCCTACTCGACCGTCTTCGGTGACCCGGGTCTTCCCGACGACATCGGCTTCCTGCAGGTCGAGGGCGAGGCACTCAAGGACACGGTCGCGCCGTGGTTCGGCATCGTTCTTCTGGGTCATCGGGGCTTTTGCGCTGTTCGCGGCTGCTCTGGGGATCGTCGACTACACGTGTCGCCTGGTGGCCGACGTCCTGAAGACGTCGTACGCGCCCTCGGCGAACGAGAGCAAGCTGTACTTCGGCCTGGTGTGGGCGCTCGCCCTGATCGGCATCGGCGTGCTCCTCGTGGGCTTCGACCAGCCGCTGGTCCTGATCATCATCTCGGCCTGCGTCGGCGGCCTGATGATGTTCATGTACTCCGCCCTGCTCGTGCTCATCAACCGCAGGATCCTCCCGGAGCCGATCCGGATCCGCGGGGTGCGCGTGGGTGCCATGGTGTGGGCCTTCGGCCTGTTCGGCGTGCTGTCGGTGGCGACGATCATCCAGCAGTACCAGGACAACTTCGGCTGACCCAGCGGGGATCGACCCCGGTGGGAACACGTCCCGCACGGGTCCCGCACCGGGCCTGCCGGCCACGACAGAATGCCGTCATGAGCGCGATGCGGTCATGAGGCCGCAGGTCGTCGCCCACCGCGGCGCGAGCCACGACGTCGCCGAGCACACCCTGGGCGCCTACGTGGCCGCCATCGAGGCGGGTGCGGAGGCGCTCGAGTGCGACGTGCGCCTTACGGCTGACGGCCATCTGATCTGCGTGCACGACCGGGACCTGCGCCGTACGGCGAGCAACCGCGGCGTGGTGTCCACGATGGAGCTGGCCGACCTGGAGAGCCTCGACTTCGCGTCGTGGAAGAACCCCTGGGCCGACCTCGACGACGAGGCACCGGACCGGGAGGAGGAGCTGGACCGGGTCCTCACGCTCCGCAGGCTGATGGAGACCGTCGCCGATCACGACCGCCCGATCGAGATCGCGATCGAGACCAAGCACCCCACCAGGTACGGCGGACTCGTCGAGCGCCGGCTGGTCGACCTGCTGCGGGACTTCGGCTGGGACAAGGGCGATCCACCGGCCCGGGTGATGAGCTTCTCCTACACCGCTCTGCAGCGGGTGCAGAGGCTGGCTCCGGCGGTCCCGGTCGTGATGCTGGTCGAGAAGGCGCACCACTGGCCGATGCTCAAGCAGGTGATCGGGGACGACTGGATCGTGGGCCCGGGGATCCGGGAGCTGCACGAGCATCCTCGACTTCGCAAGAGCCTGGTCAAGAGCCGGCGGGACCTCCACGTCTGGACCGTGAACACCGATCGCGACCTCGAGCGCTGCCTCGAGCTGGGGGTCAAGGCGGTCATCACGGACCGACCGGCGTACATGCTGGAGCTGCTGGAAAGATAGATTCGCGTCATGGCCAAGCGCTCTCGCACCAAGACCCGTGACCAGGCCGCGCCGGCGGGAGAGGTCGGGCCTCGGCAGCCCTGCCCGTGCGGGTCCGGCCGCCGCTACAAGGCCTGTCACGGCTCGGCGGCGGGGGCGCCGCCCGCGTTCGTGAACCGGCCCTTCGAGGGGTTGCCGGGGGAGTGCGACATCGTGGCGATGCGCGAGCTCGTGCCCGCCGCGACCGCTCCGCTGACGCTCGCGTCCGACGAAGGCCGCTCCGTGCAGCTGTGCACCCTGCTGCCGATGGCGGCGCCCGGGATGGTGAGGGAGAGCGGTGAGGTCTGGCTGGGCCTCCAGGTCCGGCACAACTTCGGCGACCCGGCCCGCGACCTGGGCGCCGTGCTGAGCACGGCGCTGGAGTCCGAGGTCGGCATCGTCGGGCTGACCGACCCGCCGGGTGAGGGCCCGCGACTCCAGGACCTGGTGACCGGTACGACGCTCGAGGTCACCGTGCACGAGGGCTTCGACTACTGGGTGGCCGACGTCGAGGACCAGGACGGCCTGGCCGCGGCTCTCGACCAGGCGAACGACTCGGCCAACCCGACGACCCGGCTGACCTCGGTGGACGCGGCGTACTGGACCAGCGTCGGGCCCAAGGAGCACCTGCGCTGGGTCATGCCCGAGCCGGAGGAACGGCTCCTCGACGCGCTGGCCCGGCTGCACGCGGCGGGACGGGACGGGCTGGTCGAGGGGTCGCGATTCGTCGGCATGTTCCGGGCGCACGGCCTCCTCACCCCTGTCTGGGACCTTCCGGTCGGCACCGGCGCGGAGGCCCTGGAGGAGCCGGCGGCGCGCTTCGCGAATGACCTCTCCGAGGCGCTGGCCGACGACTCGTCCCTGTCCGGCGACGAGCGGTCCGCGCGCTCCGGTCTGGCGAACCGGCAGGTCACGATTCGATGACGGGCTGACCCGGCGAGCGCAGCCGCGTCACGCGTGGGTGACGACACGCCCACCCCGCCTTGTGTCCCGCTGTTCGCCCGATGTACGTTTTCAACCACCCGGCCGTTGTTGTGTCCCCCGTCAACAACGGCCGGGTCTTCAATTTCAGCGGTTTCAGTCCTCGTCCGGCTCGGCGCGCGCGACGGGGCAGCTCATGCAGCGGGGGCCGCCCCGGCCGGAGCCCAGCTCGGAGCCGGCGATCCGGACGACCTCGATCCCGGCCGCCTCCAGGCGGGTGTTGGTCTCCTCGTTGCGCTCGTAGGCGACGGCGACCCGCGGCGCGAGGGCCAGGGTGTTGTTGCCGTCGTCCCACTGCTCGCGCTCGGCGGTGACCGGGTCCAGTCCGGTGTCGATCTGGTGGAGGGTGTCGATCTCCATCGCCTTGGCCGCCGCGACCAGGAACGGCTCTCCGTCGGCGACGTCGAGGACCAGCTCCTGGGAGGCGCCTTCGCCGCGGTCGGCAACCGTGACGGCGTAGGCGCGGAGCGAGTCGGCGACGTTCGGGTACATGACGATCTTGTCGACGTCGACCATGGTGGCGACCGTGTCGAGGTGCATCGTGGCGCGCTCCTGCGCGATGGGTACGGCGAGCACCGTGTGCGCCAGATCGGCGTGGAACACCTGCCGGGCCAGCCGCTCGACGCCAGCGGGCGTCGTCCGCTCCCCGACCCCGACGGCGAGCACCCCCGGCGCCAGAAGGAGGACGTCGCCGCCCTCCACGTGCTCGTGGTGCCAGCCATGGATCTTGCGGGTGCCCTGGAACCGCGGGTGAGCGGTGTAGATCAGCTCGGTCAGCTGGGTCTCCCGGGACCTCGCCGGCATGGTGAGCGAGGTGATCGCGACCCGGTCCCGGATCCAGACGCTCGAGTCGCGGGTGAAGAGCAGGTTGGGGAGGGGGTCGATGAGGAAGTCGTCGCTCGCGAGGAGGGAGGTCACCAGGCCGAACCCGCCGCGCACCTCGTCGTTGCGGATGCCGGCCGTGAGGTACTCGGTCAGCTCCTCTGGCGACGACTCCTGGAGCACCCGCGCGAGGTAGCCGCGCATGGTGTCACCGAGGTGGAGACCGGCGAGCGCGGTGGTGATCGCGTGGTTGCGGGCCTGGTCCTGCGACAAGGCCTCGGTGAGCAGGTCGGTGAGGTAGAGCACCTCGACACCGCGATCTCGCAGGGTCTCGGCGAACGCGTCGTGCTCGTCCTGGGCCCGGCTGACCCAGGGGATCCCGTCGAAGAGCAGCTTGTCGTTGTTGCGCGGGGTCAGCCGCTTCAGCTCCGGACCCGGGCGGTGCAGCATCACCGTCTGGAGGCGCCCGACCTCGCTGTCGGCCCCCAGAGGGGCTGCGGCTGACACCTGCGTCTCCATGAGTGGATCTTAGGCGGTGCGGCTCCGGCGGCCGGTCCCTCGACGGTTCGCCACCCTCCTAGGAGCCCTTCGCCCGGCGCAGCACCCACGGCTCCAGGCGGGAGTAGCCCTTCACGGACTTGCGCGGCATCCGGCGGAACCGGTACCTGCCCGCCTCGGAGTACGGCGACAGCTCGGCGAGCTCGTCGGCGGCCAGGTCGAGCACCCTGGCCAGCCCCCGCGGTGCCGAATCGACCGTGGCCGGGAGCTCGGTCGTCTCCACGCCGTCCTCGGCCAGCGGACCGGTCAGCGCCTCGTACCCGCCGCGGTCGACCAGCACCGTGCCAGGTCGGGCGACGGACGTCAGCCTGGCCGCGATGTTCACGGTCGGGCCGAAGACGTCGCCGAGCCGGTTGACGACCTCGCCGTACGCCACCCCGGCGCGCACCCGCGGGAACCGGTCCTCGTCGTCCTCCCCGCGCTCGGTGGCGATCAGGGCCACCTCGGCCGCCGCGACGGGGTCGTCGGCCACGAACAGCAGCTCGTCGCCGATGGTCTTGATCACCCGGCCGCCGAGGTCGACGACCATGCGGGTCAGCACGTCCTCGAAGTGCTCGATCCAGTCGACCAGCTCGCGGTCTGTGAGCTGCTTGCTCTTCCCGGTGTAGCCCACGATGTCGACGAACCCGACCGCCGCCGTGGTGGTGGTGCCGCCTCCCTCGGCGGTGTCGAGGAGTCGGTAGGCCGCGCCCGCGAGGTGCCGGCGCCAGATGTAGGTCTGGAGCTCCTCGACCCTCGGCAGCACCTCGTCCATGAGCTCGACCAGGCGTTCCTTCGGATCTGACTTCTCGATCGCGAGCTCCGCGAGGAGGTTGACCTGCCACTCGGAGAGCCGCGCGAAGCTGCGTCCCCACGTGCGCACGAGCGCCGCCTGCGAGTCCGGGGCGAGGATGCCCAGCGAGATCAGCTCGGTGGTTCTCTTCAGTGCCTCTACGTCCGCCTCCGTGAACGCGACATCGTCGTCCGCGGCGTGCGGGAACCCGAGCTCCTGCCACAGGTCCTCGGCGAGCTCGAGGGGCACGCCGGCCGCCTCGGCGACCTCCTGCCGCGTCAGCGACGGACGGGAGCCGAGCAGCGAGCGCTCGATGTCGTCGAAGGGGACGAGCCCATCGTCTTCGGCCAAGTCAGTCCTTCGCGCCCAGCCGTTGCTCGGCGGCGTCGTCGAGTGCCTTCTTGAACGCCGGGACGTCGTCGCAGAGCTTCCGCACCTCGTCGTTGGTGAAGTGCAACAGCTCCAGCTTGCTCAGGCTCACGATCGAGGCATTGCGCAGGGAGTGGTTCACGATGCCGGCCTCGCCCATGATGTCGCCCGGGCCGAGGCGGGCGATCTCCGTGCCGCCACGGCGTACCGAGACCTCCCCCGAGAGCAGGATGTAGGCCTTGTCGGAGGGAGTCTTCTCCCAGATCGGGGACCAGTCGGCGGGCAGGGTGACGAACGTTCCCGCGTTCTTGATCCGCTCGACCTCGTCGTCGGTGAATCCGTCGAAGATGGGCATGGCCAGCCTCTCAGCACATCGGAGCGGGGTGCGCCCGCGCCTGAATCGGTTCTCCCAGCCTCCCCTGCCGCGAATCCTCCCGAACCCGTGCAGGGGTGTCCAGCCGGCATGAGCCTTGTCACGTCTGGCCGTACGAGGCGACCGGGGACTCAGGTGAGGAGCTCGTAGGTGGTGAGGCCGGCGAGCAGGAGGCACACGGCGGCCCCGGCGTAGTGGAGGACGGGCAGCGACACGTGTCTCATCAGTGCCCGGCCGACGAGCACCGCGAGGCCGCTGACGGCCAGCAGCGCGGCGAGGGCGCCGATGAACACGCTGACCGGGTCGTCGTACCGGGCGACCAGCGAGAGGGTCAGCAGCTGGGACAGGTCGCCCCACTCGGCTGCGAACAGGACCAGGAAGCTGGCGCCGACCGCCTTGATCCCGCTCAAGCCACCGCCCACCTCGGCGTACTCGTCCTCAGAGGCCTGGCGGTGTGCGCGCCCCTCACGGAACAGCAGGACGGCACCGGCCAGGAACATCACGGTGACGCCGGTCTGCACCCACTCCGTCGGCAGCAGCGAGGCCGCCTTGCCCAGCAGTACGGCGATCAGGGTCTGCACGGTGAATGCCAGGCCGACCCCGATCCAGACCAGGATCCCCCGGAACTTGGTGGACAGGACCAGGGTGGCGATGAAGGTCTTGTCGGGCAGCTCCACGACGAAGATCGCCGCGAACGTGAGGGCGATGACGACCGGGTCCATCAGCCGAGGAACCGCCTGCTCGCGGCGACGGCGTCGGCGAGGACGTCCGCGACCGGTCGACCCAGGGCCGCGGCGGCGCGGGCCACGTCGTCGTACTCCGGCATCGCGTTGACGACGGCGCCGTCGTGGCGGGCGAGCTTGACCGCGATCTCGTGACCGGCCACGTCGACCGTGACGAGTTCGCGTTCGAGCGCGTGCTTGGTGAGCTGCTGCTCGCGGACCCCGATCGCCGACGTCTCCCGGAAGATCATGCGTCGCATCAGCTCGGCCCGATCCTTCGTGACCAGGACGCTCAGCGTGTGAGCGGGTCTGCCCTTCTTCATCAGGATCGGCGTCAACCACGCGTCGGACGCACCCGCGTCCAGCAGGGAGGCGATCACCGACGCCCACACTCTCGGGTCGAGATCGTCCACGTTGGACTCGATGAGGACGGAATCGACGGTGGGGCCGTCCGCGGTGGTCGGGCCGGTCGAGGCCCCCACGAGCAACCGCAGCACGTTGGCGTGGCCGACGGGGTCCCGGTCGCCGGCACCGACCCCGATCGCCGAGGTGGTCATGGCCGGCTGCGGTCCCCACTCGGTCGCGAGCGTGGTCAACAGGGCCGCGCCCGTGGGCGTGCAGAGCTCCGTGGCCGGCGCACCCGGCGGGCCGGCGTACGACGGGACGCCGCGCAGGAGCTCTGCCACGGCGGGAGGGGGAACCGGAAGAGTTCCGTGTGCACCCTCGATCGTTCCGGAGCCGACCGCGACCGGGCTGACTACCACCCGCCAGTCGGGCTCCGGGAGCAGGGGAGCCATGCCCGGCGCTCCCGAGGAGAGGTGCACGAAGCCGGCGCACGCGCCGACCACGTCGGCGATGGCGTCGAGTGCGCCGACCTCGTGGAAGGACACCTCGAGCGGTTCGGACCCGTGCACCGTGGCCTCAGCGATCGCCAGCCGGTCGAAGGTCCGCGTCGCGAGCAACCGGACGGTCTCGTCGAGTTCGGCGTCCTCGAGAGCCGTGCGGATCTCGCGCCACGAGCGATGATGCACGGAGTCGGCCGCCTCGACATGGCAGCGAGTGGCCGCGAACCCGTTGCGCTGGACGGCCTCGACGCGCAGGACGATCGGCTCCGGAGAGATCGCGTCGACAGCATGCTGCATCACGTCGAGGGGCACGCCGGCGCTCAGCAGCGCGCCGAGCAGCATGTCGCCACTCGCGCCCGCCGAGGCGTCGATCCAGACCGTCATGCCAGCTCGGTGGGCGGGTCCGCGGGATCGGTTCTGGGCGCCGCGCGGCGCGCCACCCGGGCGGCGAACACCCCGGCGCCGTAGCCGTTGTCGATGTTCACCACCGTCACGCCGGGAGCGCAGGAGTTCAACATCGCCAGGAGCGCGGCCAGACCGCCGAACGAGGCGCCGTACCCGATGCTCGTGGGAACCGCGACCATGGGCACGCCGGTCAGCCCGCCGACCACGGAGGGCAGGGCGCCCTCCATGCCGGCGACCACGATCAGGCAGTCGGCCTGCTCGAAGTCGTCGCGGACGCCGAGGAGACGATGCAGCCCAGCGACGCCGACGTCCTGGACCTGGTGGACGGACGCTCCGTGCACGCGCGCGGCGAGCGCGGCTTCGGCCGCGACGGGGGCGTCGGAGGTTCCGGCGCTCACGACGGCGACGGTGCCGCGTGCCGTCGGCAGCGGGCCGAGGGTCGCGGCCCGGGCGACAAGGTCCACGGTCGCGTCGAGCTCGGTCACCGCGTGGAGGGCCTCGTCGGAGAGGCGGGTGGCGAGGACGGCCCGGTCCGGGTGCTTCTCGTGCAGGGTGCGCAGGATCGTGACGACCTGCTCCGGCGTCTTCCCGGCGCCGTAGACCACTTCGGCATCACCGGTTCGGGCGGCGCGGTCGAGGTCGACCCGGGCGAAGCCGAGGTCGGCGGTGCGGGGATCGTCGGTCACGACGCGAATCTATCGCCCACCCGGATGGCCCCTGTTGCCCGCGCCTGCCGTGCGGGTGTTGGCTGTCCAACCGGGGTCGTCCAACGAGGGAGCAGACAATTGGCCAGGGTGGATTCCTACGAGCAAGGCGTACCGAGCTGGATCGAGCACGTCGGTCCCGAACTTGACGGCGCCAAGCGGTACTACGGGCGGCTCCTCGGGTGGCGGTTCGACCCCGGCATCGATGACGACGGCAACGGCTATTCGATGGCACACATCGAGGGCGACCCGGTGGCCGGGCTCAGCGACCAACAGCCGCATGAACAGGGGCAACCCGCTCGCTGGAACGTCTACCTCGCAGTGGACGACGTCGACGCGGCTGCCGCGCGGACCGCGGCGGCCGGGGGCAGTGTCGTCTCCGGTCCGTTCGACATCCCCGAGTCAGGTCGGATGGCGTTCGTCCAGGATCCGGTCGGTGCCGTCGTCGGGTTGTGGCAGGGGGGAGACCACCTCGGCTCCTACCGGGCGAACGAGCCCGGCACGAACGGGTGGAACGAGCTGATGGCGGACGACGTCGACCGCGCGGCGCCGTTCTACGCCGCGGTGTTCGGGCTGGGTACCGAGACCTCCCCGATGCCAGGCCAGGACGTGGACTACACCACCTTCACCGTGGGCGGGCGTTCCGTGGCGGGCTCGGCGCCGCCTCCGGAGGGCGTGCCGCCGCACTGGAACGTCTACCTGTACGTCGACGACATCGACGACGCCGCGGATCGCGCCACCGTACTCGGCGGGAGCGAGGTGGCGCCGCGGATGGACATTCCCGGGGTCGGCAGGTTCGCCTTCCTCAGCGATCCGTTCGGTGCGGCATTCTGCCTGATGGTGGACCCGCCGGAGGAGTGACGCCGGGCGGTCAGGTGCCCCGGAAGGGGTCGGCGGGGTAGACCCCGAGGATCTGCACGTCGGTGGTGAAGAAGGCGAGCTCCTCGAGCGCGCGCTTCACGCCGATGTCGTGCGGGTGCCCGTCGACCTCGGCGAGGAACTGGGTGGCGGTGAACTCGCCGTCCACCATGTAGCTCTCGAGCTTCGTCATGTTCACGCCGTTGGTGGCGAAGCCCCCGAGCGCCTTGTACAGCGCCGCCGGCAGGTTGCGGACGTTGAAGATGAAGCTGGTGACCACCGGCCCGCCGTCACGCGGCGCCTCGACGTACTCCTTGGAGAGCACCACGAACCGGGTGGTGTTGTGCGCCTCGTCCTCCACGTCCTCGCGCAGGATGTGCAGGCCGTAGATGTCCGCGGCGAGTGGTGGCGCGATCGCGGCCTGGGTCGGGTCCTGGGCCTCGGCGATCTCGCGGGCCGCGCCTGCGGTGTCGCCGGAGATCAAGGGGGTGAGGCCGAGCTCGCGGATCACCCGGCGACACTGGCCCAGCGCGTGCAGGTGGCTGTGGACCGTCTTGATCGTGTCGAGAGAGGCCCCTTCGATGGCCATGAGCGTGAACTGGATCCGCAGGAAGTGCTCCCCGACGATGTGCAGGTTCGACGTCGGCAGGAAGTGGTGGATGTCGGCGACGCGGCCCGCGATCGAGTTGTCGATCGGGATCATCGCCAACTCGGCATCCCCGCTCTCGACGGCGGCGAAGACGTCTTCGAACGAGGCGCACGGCACCGCGTCGGCGTCCGGGTACTTCTGCATGCAGGCCAGGTGGGAGTTGGCGCCCGGCTCGCCCTGGTAGGCGATTCGTCGTACGGTCACCGCCGCATTTTCCCATGCGGCGCTCGCGCCGCCGCCGCTCGACCGGTGCGCGGTCATAGGCTCGGCGCATGTCGACAGTCCTCGCGGGCGCGGCCCTGCTCCTCGCGCTGCTCGCCGTGCTCCTGGCGGTGGTGGCGCTCCGCAGGCTCAACGCCGGCCGACGAGGGTCAGCCACTGACGCGCTGCCGGAGGACGTGCACGGACTGCGCCAGGAGGTGGCCGCCCTGCGGGCGGAAGCCAGCGACGCGCTGCGCCACCTCGCCGTGGTGAGGTACGACGCCTTCGGCGACATGGGCGGGCATCTGTCATGGTCCCTGGCCGTGCTCGACGACGGCGGCCACGGGGTCGTGCTCACGTCGATCCACGGCCGCAGCGAGGCCAGGACCTACGCCAAGAGCATTGCCGGGTGGACCTGCGAGCAACAGCTGTCGCCCGAGGAGGAGGAAGCGATCTCGCACGCCCGTCCCTGACTTTCCTGCCGGGGGCAACCTGGACCCGGCTCGCGCGTCTCATCGGTTGAAGGGCCATCACCGACCAGCGACCGACGGGGAGCGCCATGAGGACCGACGTGGACCACAGGAGTCGTCCGATGCCGAGACCGCGATCCACGACCGGGGTGGGTTCGCTGGGCCGCGACGACCTCTCCGAGCTGTACGCGGCGCATCGCTTGGGACTGGTGCGCCTGGCCCTGCTTCTCGTGGACGACCTGGCGTCGGCCGAGGACGTCGTCCAGGAGGTCTTCGTCGGCCTCGTGGCCCGGGCCGACCGGCTGCGGGACGGCTCCGCCGCACTGGCATACCTGCGGACGTCCGTGGTCAATCGCAGCCGATCGACGCTGCGCCGGCGTCGTACGGCGCGCGGCTACGCGCCACCCCGTGACCCGGAGCCCGACGGCCCGGACGCCCTGGTGCTGCTGGACGAGGAGCACCGCGAGGTGATCTCGGCACTCCGCGGGCTGGCACCGCGTCAGCGTGAGGTGCTCGTGCTGCGCTACTGGTCCGGAATGACGGAGGTCGAGATCGCCACGACTCTCGGCATCTCGCGCGGGTCCGTGAAGTCCACGGCCAGTCGCGCCATAGACGCGCTCGAGCGAGCGCTGGGAAGCAAGGAAGGGGACCCGCGATGACCACCATGGAAGACCGCCTCACCGCCGCGCTGGCTGCGCGGACGGACCAGGTCCAGGTCGAAGACCTGCGACCTCCGGCACTGCCGGACCGGTCGCAGTCGTGGGTCCGGCGCCCCGCCACCTACCTGGCCGCGGCCGCCGCGTGCGCAGCGGCCGTGGCCGCGCCCTTCGTCATCGCGGGCGACGACGATGCTCCGCCTGAGCATGGCCACACGACGCAGCCCGCCGATCCGGGGTCTCCGTCGTCGGCCGGCGAGGGCGGCGACTGGCCCGTGGTCCGCACCGAGCGGGTGGACGTCGACGGCGACGGCATCGAGGACGAGGTGCACGTCCGGGATCCGCGGCGAGCCTTCGTCGGCCAGATCCGGATCGAGGTGGTGTTCAGCTCGGGTGGCTCGACCTGGATCCAGCTCCGTGAGCCGAACATCGGCCTGACGTTCATGCCTGCCGACATCGACGGCAACGGCGACGGCGAGCTGGTGCTCGCCGACTACATCGGGCGACCGGCGATGCACGTGCTCGATCTCGTCGACGGCTCACTGGTCCCTGTCGACCAGCCGGACGAACCTCCGTTGACGTCGGCGTACACCAGGGAGGGAAGGAACCAGCACTGGTGGCTGGACGAGGGCAGGCTGTACTCCAGCCGATCGGTGGAGATCCTGGCCGAGAGCGACCACTACGTCCCACTTCCGACCGAGTACGCCGTGCACGCCTGGTCCTGGCTCCTCCGCGACGGCGCGCTGGTGCCCAAGGACATGGGAGTCCTGTGCGTGCGGGACGGCGCGCCAGAGCGGCTGCTCCCGTGCGCAGGTGACTGAGCCCGGGAGACAGCCCTCAGCGCGGCACCCGGACCAGAAGACGGCCGTGGATGCAGTCCATCCGCAGCTCGCGGCCCAGCCCGATCGAGTCTCCGTCCAGCTGTCGCGGGGTGTCGGAGCCGGCTCGAACCACCACTGACTGGCCGGTCATCCGGTTGATGGTGTCGTCGGTGCGTGGTCGCTTCGCGAGGACCCGGAAGGCGAGCGGGACCCAGGAAAGGAACCGCTTGGGGTGCAGGATCACGACGTCGAGCAGGCCGTCGTCGATCTTCGCGTCGGGGAGGAGCGGCATCCCGGCCTGCAGGGAGCCGACGTTGCCCACCACGACGGTGCGGGCGCGGTGCCTGGTGAACTCCCCACCCTCGATCGAGACCTCGATGCGGACCGCGGGGAACATCAGCGACTTGAGGGCCGAGAGCACGTAGGCGAACCAGCCGATCCGCTTCTTCACGTCCTCGCTGACGCCTTCCATGATCGCGGCGTCGAAGCCCATGCCGGCCATGACCATGAAGTGGGTGTCCTCGATCCCGTCACCGCCGACGGCCACCATGTCGATGGCGCGGTCCTGGCCGTTGAGGGCCACGTCGATGGCGGCCCGCAGGTAGAGCGGGATGCCGAGGTTGCGGGCCAGCAGGTTGCCGGTCCCGGCCGGGATGATCCCGACCGGAATCCCGGTGCCGGCCAGCTCGGCGCAGACCTCGCGCACGGTGCCGTCGCCGCCGCAGACCAGGACCAGGTCGGCACCACCGACCGAAGCGGCCTCGGCCATGCCCGTGCCCGGGTCCTCGACCGTCGTGTAGTGCCAGCTCGGGTCCGACCAGCCGGCCTCGGCGGCCATGGCGGTGACGATGGCGCGGAACTGACCCGAGTCCTCCACCTTGATCGGGTTGAGGACCACCGCCAGCTGCCGCGCCGACGGCACCGCCTCCGGAAGGGGCTCGGCGCGCTCGGCATGACTACGGGGCAGCGGGCTGTAGACGCCCACGCCGAGGAGCACGAAGAACGTGCCGAGCAGGACGCCGGCCACCACGTCGCTGGGGTAGTGGCGGCCGAGCAGCACCCGGTCGAGGCAGACCAGGACCACCACGAGCACGGCCAGGGCGTAGACGGTCCGACGCACGCTGGCCCTGCGGACCAGCATGGACACGAACACCACGATCAGGCCCGCGAAGGCGGCGATGCTCGAGGCGTGTCCCGAGGGATACGCGTTGTTCACGAGCAGCTCGGACGGGTTCTGCCAGACAGGTCGCTCGCGGCCGAAGAGCTCCTTCAGCAGAGTGGTGGTCCACGAGGTGGCGAGCATCACGGCCACCGTCAGGTACGCCGCGCGCCGGTAGCCCTTCACGAACATGACCAGCGCCAGGATCACCGTGTAGATGGTCATCGCGATGGTGTTGAAGGCGACCTCGACCACCCGGAGCACGTCGTGGAAGCCGGGATGGTCCGATGCCCAACCCTGGGCCGGCTTTCCCCGCTCGTCGAGGTCCCGGAGTGGGCCCCAGTCGATGCCGACGAGCACGGTGATGCCGACGAGCAAGCCCAGGCAGAGCGCTGCCCAGGCCAGGACGGTCATCCGCGGTCGGTCGATCACTCCGCTCTCGTCTCCTGTCGGCTGCGCTGGTGGGCGCCACAGTATCGACGGCCCGGGTGGGGTTACGAAACGGTGTGACCGGGGTCGGCGGCGCCGGATAGCCTTGCGAGCATGACCTTCACCCCACGGGGAGCCTCGCTGCGCTCTCCTCTCCGCGGGGACCCCGAAGATGATTGATCCCCGGGTCCTCCGCGACGAGCCGGACCGCGTGCGCGCCGCGCAGGCCAAGCGCGGTCTCGCCGACGATGTCGTGGACCGGGCGCTCTCCGCCGACTCGGCCCGGCGGGCCGCGATCGCGGACTTCGAGTCGAAGCGGGCCGAGCAGAAGCAGCTGGGCAAGCTGATCCCGCAGGCCCAGGGGGACGAGAAGCAGGAGCTTCTCGCGCGCACCAAGGCCCTCGCCGCCGACGTGAAGGCCGCCGAGGCAGCCCAGGCCGCGGCCGAGGAGGAGTGGCAGGCGGCGGTGATGAGCATCCCCAACCTCGCCGCCGACGAGGCACCGGCCGGTGGCGAGGAGGACTTCGTGGTCCTCGAGACGGTCGGCGAACCGCGACAGTTCGACTTCGAGCCGCGCGACCACGTCGAGCTCGGCAGGATCCTGGGGGCCATCGACATCGAGCGCGGCGCCAAGGTGTCGGGGTCGCGCTTCTACTTCCTGACCGGCGTCGGCGCCGAGCTGGAGCTCGCGCTGGTCAACCTGGCCATGGAGCAGGCCCGCGATACCGGATTCACCCCCGTCATCGCGCCCTCGCTGGTCAAGCCGCGGGCGATGGACGGCACCGGCTTCCTCGGGCAGGCCGCCGACGACGTCTACCGGATCGAGGGCCAGGACCTCTACCTCGTGGGGACCTCCGAGGTCCCCATGGCGGCCTACCACTCCGACGAGATCCTCGACGGGCCTCGTTGCCGCTCCGCTACGCGGCGTTCAGTCCCTGCTTCCGCAAGGAGGCCGGCTCGCACGGCAAGGACACCCGGGGCATCATCCGGGTGCACTGGTTCGACAAGGTGGAGATGTTCGTCTACACGACGACCGAGGAGTCCTTCGCCGAGCACCAGAGGCTGCTCGAGTGGGAGAAGCAGTTCCTCGACCGGCTCGAGCTTGCCTACCGCGTCATCGACGTCGCGGCCGGCGACCTCGGGCTGTCCGCGCAGCGCAAGTTCGACTGCGAGGCCTGGATCCCCACCCAGGGCCGCTATCGCGAGCTCACCTCGACGTCGAACTGCACCGAGTTCCAGACCCGTCGCCTCGACATCCGGGGACGGTTCCCTTCGACGGGCTCGGGCCAAGGCGGCGAGGTGAAGCCGATCGCCACCCTCAACGGCACCCTGTGCGCGATGACTCGCACGATCGTCGCGATTCTCGAGACCCACCAGCAGGCCGACGGATCGGTCCGGGTCCCGAAGGCGCTGCAGGCATGGCTGGGCGGTCGCGAGGTCCTGGAGCCCCTCGTTGACTGAGGCGGGCTGGCAGCCGAAGCTGGTCGCGCTCGACATCGACGGCACCTTGCTCAAATGGGTCGAGGGCGCTGGCACGACGTACGAGCAGATCACCAGACCGGTCTACGACGCGGTGCACCGGGTGCTCGACACGGGTGCGCACGTCGTCCTGTCCAGCGGCCGCTCCCCGCACGGCATGACCGGGATCGCCGACCTGCTGGACCTGCCCGGCGACGGGGACGACCGGCTCTGGGTGGTCGCTTCCAACGGTGCCGTGGTGTTCCGCTACCCGCCGATCGAGGTCGTGCACGAGGAGACCTTCGACGCCGCCCCGGCCGTGGCCGCGGTGCTGGAGCACCACCCGAACGCGCTGGTCGCTGTCGAGGAACGCGGCATCGGCTACCGCGTCAACAAGAACTTCCCGATGGGCGAGCTGTCCGGCGACATGATCATCACCGCGGTCGACGAGATCGTGGCCGGTCCCGTGAGCCGGGTGATCATCCGCGACCCCGACGCCACGGCGGACGACTTCGTCGAGCTCGCTGCTCGGCTCGGACTGCACGGGACCGACTACGTGGTCGGCTGGACGGCCTGGCTCGACCTGAGCCCGGTGGGCGTCTCGAAGGCGTCGGGGCTCGCGATCGTGGCCGAGCGACTGGGGATCGGGCAGGCCGACGTCCTGGCCATCGGCGACGGTCGCAACGACATCGAGATGCTGCGGTGGGCCGGGCGCGGTGTGGCGATGGGTCAGTCCGTCGAGGAGGTACGCGCCGCCGCCGACGACGTCACGGAGACGGTCTACGACGAGGGTGCCGCGGTCGAGCTCGACCGATGGTTTCGAAACGGCCTCCAAGGGTTCCCACCCGGGTCCCAGGCTTGACCGTCGCGCGCCTGGTCGCGACCGACCTCGACGGGACGTTGGTCCGAAGCGACGGCACCGTGTCGGCGTACACGCGCTCGGTCCTCGACCGACTCGACGCCCTCGACGTGCCCGTCGTCTTCGTCACCGGCCGCCCGCTGCGGTGGGCCGAGGAGGTGTTCGAGTACGTCGGCGCGCACGGACTGGCGGTCGTCTCCAACGGAGCGCTCGTCTGGGACGTCGCCGGCGACCGGGTGCACCTGACCCGGACCATTCCGGTCGACGTCGGCCTCGCCACGTGCGACCGGATCCGGGCCGCCGTCCCCGGCACTTCGTTCGCCGTCGAGACCCTCGACGGGATCGCGCTGGAGCCGGAGTTCCTCGAGCGTCACCCGGTCCCCGACGGCGCCCGGCGTGGCCCGTTGCGCGAGATGTTCGACCGCCCAGCGCTGAAGCTGCTGGCGCGGCACGAGGAGCTCGAGCCCCAGGAGTTCTGGGATATGGCAGCCGACGCGGCCGCGGAGGCGGTCGTGGTCACTTGGTCCTCGACGTCGGCCATGCTCGAGATCAGCGCAGCGGGGGTCACCAAGGCATCCACGCTCGCGCTCCTGTGCCGACGGCTCGGCGTCCGCCCCGCGGACGTGATGGCGTTCGGGGACATGCCCAACGACCTGCCGATGCTCGAGTGGGCCGGGGTGTCCTACGCCATGGCCGACGCCCACCCCACCGTGGTGGCGGCGGCCGATCACGTCGCTCCCGGCAACGACGACGACGGAGTGGCGAGGGTGCTGGCTGGTCTCTTCGACCTGTGATCTGTTGGAATGACCGCGTGCTCTCCATGGTTCCGCGGCTCTTGCTCGCACTTGTCCTGGCCGGCTCCGGTGTCGTCCTGGTGCAGCAACCTGCCCAAGCGGTGTGCAGGTGCGAGCAGGCGGGCATCAGGGCACTTGCCGCCGACGCGGACGCGGTGTTCGGCGGCGTCCTCCTCGACACGTCCCGGGTGCCATCGGGCGATCGCGGCCGGCAGGCCACGGCGTACTCGATCGAGGCCGGCACCGTCTACAAGGGCGAGCTCACGACGGCGGACGTCGAGGTCGTCTCCCCGGCCAACGACTGCGCACTCCGCGGTCTGAGGATCGACCGGGGGTACGTCTTCTTCGTGACCGCGCGTGGCTCGGAGCTCCGAGCGGACAGGTGCGGGGGCACCGCCAAGGCCACCGGATCGTTCGTGCGAACGGTCGAGCAGAAGCTCGGGGAGGGCACGCCGGTCAACACGTCGCCGGACCCTGAAGAGCCACAGGCCGTGTTCACCCCGGTAGCCGACGCCGAGCCGGAGACCCTGACCCGGCTGGCCGCTCCCGGGGCCGCACTGATCCTGATCGGCCTGCTCGGCCTGCTGCTCGTGCGTCGGGCCCGGGACTGACCAGGGGTCATGCCGAGGAGAGGCTTCGGCAGCCTTTAGAGGTACATCCCGCCGCGGTCTCCCGGCGCCGGGCTCTGCTGCTCGTCCTGCCCCTGGTCGGGCTGCGGTGCGCCAGGGATGCTGACCCCGGGCGGTAGGGCCCTTCTCATCTGTTCGAGCTGGGCGCGGGCAGCGACCTGCTGGGCGTAGATCGCGGTCTGGATTCCGTGGAAGAGCCCTTCGAGCCAGCCGACCAGCTGCGCCTGAGCGATCCGGAGCTCGCCCTCGGAAGGCGTGCCCTCCTCGGTGAACGGCAGCGAGAGCCGTTCGAGCTCCTCGACCAGCTCCGGGGCGAGGCCGGCCTCGAGCTCCTTGATCGAGGCGCGGTGGATCTCCTTGAGCCGGTTGCGGCTGGCCTCGTCCAAGGGCGCTGCCTTCACCTCTTCGAGCAGCTGTCGGATCATGCTGCCGATGCGCATCACCTTGGCGGGCTGCTCCACCAGGTCGGTCACGGCGCGCTCCGCGTTCTCGTCGTCGCCGTCGCCTCCCGCCGCCGCGGCCGCGAGCACGCTGGCGGGTACGGCGCCGACCGGCTGCCCGTCGGGGCCGATCACGACGACCTGCTGCTCGTCGGGACTCTCGGCCGGCTTCTCAGTCATGGGAGCAACCCTACGACGCGGTGGTGAGCACGACCTTGCCCACGTTCTCGCCGGCCTCGATGAGCGCGTGCGCAGCCCCGACCTCCTCCAGCGGCAGGGTGGTGTGCACGATCGGGCGAACCTGCCCATCCGCCACGAGGGGCCACACGTGCTCGATCACGGACCGGCAGATGGCGGCCTTCTCCTCGATCGGGCGGGGCCGCAGGAGGGTGCCGATCACGGCGCCGCGCTTGCCCAGGAGTGAACCGACGTTGAGCTCCCCCTTGGTCCCGCCCTGCATGCCGATGATCACCAGCCGGCCCTCGACCGCGAGCGCATCGACGTTGCGGCCGAGGTACGACGCTCCCATGTTGTCCAGGATCACGTCAGCGCCGTGCTGGTCCGTGGCCCGGTGCACGGCCTCGACGAAGTCCTCCTCCCGGTAGTTGATGGTCACGTCGGCCCCGAGCTCGGCACACACCTGCAGCTTCGCGGCGGACCCGGCCGTCGTGAGGACCCGGGCGCCCAGTGCGGCGGCCAGCTGGATCGCGAAGGTGCCGACGCCGCCGGCACCCCCGTGCACCAGGAGGTTCTCCTCCGGCTGGAGTCCCGCGATCATGAACACGTTGGACCAGACGGTGCAGGCGACCTCGGGGAGCGCCGCCGCCGTCACGACGTCGATCCCGTTGGGGAGCGGCAGCACCTGTCCGGCCGGCACGACGACCCGCGTGGCGTATCCGCCGCCGGTGAGCAGCGCGCACACTTCGTCGCCGACGTGCCACTCGTCGACTCCGGGGCCGAGCGCGGCAACCGTGCCGCTGCACTCCATGCCGAGGACGTCGGAGGCTCCCGGCGGTGGTGAGTACAGGCCCTTCCGTTGCAGGAGGTCCGCCCGGTTGATGGCGGTGGCCGCGACTTCGATGACGATCTCGCCGGGGCCGGGCTCCGGATCTGGCACCTCGGTCACGGACAGAACTTCGGGGCCTCCGGCGCCGGAGGCGGTGACGGTTCGCATGCTGGTCAGCCTAGGTCGGGCACCGTCAGGTGACGTACTCGTCGGCGCTGTGGTCGACCTGGCTGTCGTCGGGGATGTCGACTTCCACCTCGACCTCCTCCGGGTCCGGGGCGTCCGCCGGTCGATCCCACCCGTCGGCGAGGACCTGGGCGCGAGCGGCCAGTTGCTCGATCTCGAGTGGATTGGCCCCTTGCGATCCGGCAGCGACTCCCAGGAGGTACGTCGTGACAGGTGCGGCCTTCTTCTCGACGTTGTGGGCGGAAACCCGGGCCAGGTCGATGACGAGCGCCTCGTCGATCTCGGCCTCGATCTCGAGCGCGTCACAGAGCTCGTCGATCCAGTCGTGAAGGTTCACAAGGCCAGACTTGCCACTGTCGGGCGTACCCGCAACCCCATCCACCCGTCTAGGGTGATTCGCCGAGGTCCCGCAGGTCCGCCCACGTGACCACGTCGCGGGCCTCGTCACCCTCCGCAGGCGCGGCCGCGAGGTCCAGCGGAGCGAGCAATCGGTGCAACGCCAGCCCGGTCACGTCATCCGGACGGACCCGATCGAGAGCGGGCAGGTGCACCACGCCGGCCAGCTGACGTCGGCCGTCGGCGCCTTCGAGGAAAGCGCCATCCCGGCCCTCGGACGCGCGAATAGGCAGTCTTCCACCAGGGTGCGGGGCGCGCGGCACCGAAGTCGCGTGGACGTGGCACTCTGGGTGGAGTGAACATGCGTGTGGCCGCGGTGCAGCAGACCGCCGAGCTCGAGCCCGACGCCAACCGGGCCCGCCTGGACGAGCTGACCCCGCAGGGCGCCGACCTCGTGGTCTGGCCCGAGGCGTTCGCTCGCGACTTCGGCGAGGCGGGCTCCGACGTCAGCCCGTTCGCGGAGCCCGTCGACGGACCGTTCGCGCGCGAGGTGGAGCGAGTGGCCCGGGCCCGCGGCACGACGGTGGTGGCCGGCATGTTCGAGACCAGTCCGGACGAGGCGCGACCTTTCAACACCCTCGTCGTCCGCGGCGCGGCCGTGGCCGACTACCGGAAGATCCACCTCTACGACTCCTTCGGGTACCGCGAGTCCGATCGACTGACAGCCGGCCCGATCGGCGACGCACTGGTCCGCATCGGCGGATTCACTGTCGGCCTGATGACCTGTTACGACCTCCGCTTTCCCGAGCTCGCGCGCAGCCTGGTCTCGGCGGGAGCCGAGGTGCTCGTCGTCCCGGCCGCGTGGGTGGCCGGACCGCGCAAGGTCGACCACTGGCGGACCCTGCTCCGGGCCCGGGCGGTGGAGAACACGGTGTACGTCGTCGGGGCGGCGCAGCCCGCCCCTCGCTACAGCGGGCACTCGATGATCGTCGACCCACATGGCGACCTCCTCGCCGAGGCAGGTGAGGGCGACGAGATCATCTCTGGCAGCCTGGATTCCGAGGTGCTCGCCGACGCCCGTCGTACCAACCCCTCGTTGCTGAATCGGCGAATGTAACCTTCCTGCCCGTGTCCTCGCCCGCCCCCCGTCGTCGCGCCGCCCGGGCGCCGACGCCATGGTCCCGAGCGAGCCTCCGGGTCGCTCGCGGACGTGCGGGCAGCCTGCCACTGACCCTCGGGCTGCTCCTGGTGGCCGGAGGACTGGCCGCGCTGGCCGTCGCCTCGTTCGAGCTGGGGCCGGACCGGATGCGCCCGGCATACCTGTGCCAGGCGGGCTCCGTGGCGATCGCGGTTGCCTACACATGGGCGCTCGCGGCCCGCACGGGTGGTCGTCCCTTCGTGTTCGGAGGGCTCGCCCTGACACTCGGCGTCGCCGTGATCCTGATGGACCGCGAGGTCCTCACCACCGGTGCCGCCGTGGCGACGGCGTCGGTGAGCGCGGTGCTCGGGGTCATGGCGACGGTGCCCGCGGTTCGCGTGTTGGAGGCGGCCCGTGAGGTGGTCATCGCCGTGGCCATCGCGGGTGTCGGTGCGCTGGCAACCGTCGGCTTCGAGCCCAGCATCTCGCTGCTCAGGTTCGAGTACACGACGCTTGCGTTGGCGCTGCTGGGCGCCCTCGGCCTGGTGTACCGGCTGGGTGCGGGCCTGCACGGTCTCGGTCGGCGCGGGGTGGTGACGGTCCTCGTGGGCAGCGTGCTGCTGGCGCTGACCCTGGCGTACGCCGAGCTCCTGCGCCGGTACGGCACCCCCAGCCTCGTCGAGTGGCTCTTCGACGGGGTGCGCTGGTCGCGCGCCAACCTGGGGGCGTTCCCGAGGCCGCTCGAGGCGGTGCTTGGGATCCCGGCACTCACCTGGGGTGTCCACATGCGGGCCCGGCGTCGGCAGGGTTGGTGGGTGTGTGCGTTCGGGGTCGCCGCCACAGCGCCGGTCGCGACCAGCTTGCTCAACACCTCCGTCACCCGGACGGAGGCGGGGCTGGCCGTGCTCTACGCGGTCGTCGTGGGTCTGGTGATCGGCAACATCCTGATCTGGCTCGACCTGCAGTTCAGCGGTACGCGTGGCCGGCGTGCCACCCGAGCGGAGCAGGCCGCCGCGGTCCGGCCGGAGCCCTCACGGACGAGCCCCCTTCTGTGACCGGCCCTTGTCGTGACCGGCAGCGTCGCGACATGCGGCCTTCCCGCCCCGGTTCCGGGTACGGGCGGGTAGCGGCTAGGTTCGCGTCATGGCGCGCGAGCAGGTGACCGAGATCATCGCGGAGATGGTCGCCAACGTGATGACCGTCGACGTCGCCCCCGGCGACGAGGTCGAGGAGGGTCAGACCGTCGTACTCCTCGAGTCGATGAAGATGGAGATCCCGGTGATCGCCGAGCGCGCGGGTCGGGTCACCGCCGTCAAGGTCGGCCCCGGCGACGTGGTCCAGGAGGGCGACGTCCTCATCGCCCTCGGTTGACCGTCCTTCAGCGAGACTCGAGGAACGTGATCACCGCGAGTACGCGGCGGTGGTCGCTGCTCGACTCGGGCAGGTCCAACTTGGCCAGGACGCTTCGGACGTGCTTCTCGACGGTTCCCTCGGTGACCCACAACTCACGAGCTATCCCGCCATTGGAGCGGCCGGCCGCCATCAGTTCCAACACCTCGAGCTCCCTGGAGGTGAGTGCGGCGAGCGGGTCGTTGCGGCGTTGAACGCCCACAAGCTCCTGCACCAGTGCTGGATCGACGACCGAGCCCCCCTGCCCGACCCGACCGAGGGAGTCGATGAACTCGTCCACGTTCACGATTCGGCTCTTGAGGAGGTAGCCGATCCCCTGTCCGCTGGCCAGAAGCGTCATCGCGTGTTCGACCTCGACGTGCGCCGAAAGGACCAGGATCGCCACGTCGGGGAGTTCTTCGCGAATGGTCCGCGCTGCCTCGAGCCCTTCGGCGGTGTGGGTGGGCGGCATCCGGATGTCCACCACGACAAGGTCGGGCACGGTCTCGCGCACCAGGTCCAGGAGGGCAAGTGCGTCGCCCGCTTGCCCCACCACCTCGAACCCAGGGCGGTCGAGCAGGCTGGCCAGCCCCTCGCGTAGCAGCACGTCGTCGTCGGCCAGGACCACGCGGAGTAGCGGCTCGTGATCCGGCTGCGCCGTCGTGCCCACCAGTATCGCCCATCGAACAGCAGGCGCTCCACACTTCCGTCTCCAGGCTGGTCCGAGCGGTCCCCCGCACAGGTCTGACGCCGAGGACGAGTCCTCGGCGTCAGAGCGTCTTGCATCCTTGGTCCGGTGGTTGGGGGATCGGAATCCCGACCACCGGTGTCAAGGCCAGTCACCTCAGGGGCGTGCCCTGCGCGTGCCGCTCGCCGCCCCCGAATGCCCTGTCCACCTTCGCCTTGGTCGCCCGAGCCCGGGCCAGTGCGTTGGTCAGCCCCGTCCTGCCCGATGGGGACAAGGTGTAGGTCGCGACGGCCGTGGCGATGACGTTCACCTCGCGTGTGTACTGAGCGAGGCTGTCTGCCACTCCATCCGCGTAGTCGACGCCGTCGCCTTCCTCCGGCAAGGCGATGACCGCGTTCAGCATCGCGTCGCGCGGGATCTGGGCCGCGCCGACGGTCAGGCGAAGGGAGTACACGAGGCTCTCGTTCGTCTTCCCGTTGAATAGCGCCACGGTCCGGGTGGTGATGCGGTTGTCCAGTCGCAGGGCCGCCAGAACCGCCGGAGGCCCGGGCAGGTCATCGCTTTCGGGGTCAGTCGGTTGGGCGCCGATCAAGGCCTTGGCGTTGGCGTTCGCGGCCTTGGTGTGAAGGCGCACCGCCGCCAGGGACCTCCTGGCCCTCGTGTAGTCGTGGGCGCGGATCTGCGCAGTCGCCCGCGCGAGCGCCTGGTCGGCCTTCGCAGCATGGCTGGTGGCGGGGGCGGCAGCCGAGGCTGCACCACTGCCCAGCCCCAGGCCCAGGTCCAGTGCGAGGGTCAGAGCGAGGGTCAGCGTGGTGAGTGAATTCGTGAACCGCCGCCGGTCGGGACGGTCTTGGAAAGCAAACATGGTGTGGCCTTTCGTCGATGGTGTCGGGGCATTTTCTGGCTCGATCTCTTCCTCTTCAGAGTCCTGCTACCTGCAATGCGTGGCGTCCTCTTGCTGGGGACACTCGTCGCATGGGCATCAGTGTTCTCGTCGTCGACGACAGTCGGCCGTTCCTCGAGGCTGCGTCTGCTCTTCTCCAGCGGCAGGGTCTGATCGTGCTGGGGGCTGCCTCTGGCTCCGCGCAGGCGCGCAAACTGGTCGAGCAGCTGCAGCCGGACGTCGTGCTCGTCGACGTCCACCTGGGGGCGGAGAGTGGTTTCGAGCTCGCGCGGCAGCTGACAGAGGACGACGGCCACCGGTCGACGGTGATCATGATGTCGACGCACGCGGAGAGTGACTTGGCAGACCTGATCGCCGACAGTCCGGCAGCTGGTTTCGTGCCGAAGTCCGATCTGTCAGCACACGCGATTCGCCTGATCCTCGATCAGAGGGGTCGCTGATCGTCGACCTGCGCCCTGCCCCGGCGCGAGCGGGACCGGGCGTCGAGGGTCGAGGATCGGCTAGCCTCGACAGGTGGCCATGAAGTGGCCGGGCGGCCGGTGGGGCGGCGAGGCCGCCCTGGCGCTCGTCCTCGGCACGGGCTGGTTCGCGTTTTGGGCGGTCCTGCTCGGCCGGGCACTCCCGCGCTCCGTCATCGTCGTCGTCGGCGTGGTCGTGATCGATGTCGTCGTGGTTGTGGCGATCGCGCATTTCGCGGGGATTGGCTACGCCGTGACGATCGGCGTGGCCAGCGTGGTCGCACTGGACTGGTTCTACATTCCACCCATCCATCCAGCGACCCTTCCGGACCCGCAGAACTCGGTCGCGCTTGCCGCCTACTTGTTGACCGGGGTGCTGCTCGGGGAGCTGGCGGTCATCGCTCGCCGTCGCGCAGAAGTCTCCGAGGGAGCGCGCAGCCTCTTGGTCAACGAGCAGGCCGCGCTGCGACGGGTGGCCGGCCTGGTCGCCCGTGAGCCCTCACCCGCGGAGGTCTTCGCCGCGGTCACCCAGGAGGCGGGAAGCCTCCTCGCCATCGACATCACGGCCCTGCTGCGCTACGAGACCGATGGCACCGCGACCGTCGTCGGGGCCTGGGATGCGGTCGGTCGGCAAGTCCCTGTCGGCGCCCGACTGCCGCTCGAGGGCGACAGTGTGGCGGCCGAGGTCCTGCGCACCGGGCGGTCCGCCAGGATCGACAGCTTCGCACTGAGCAAGGGTGCGCTCGCGACCTACCTGCGCGACCTGGGGGTGCGGTCCAGTGTCGGCAGCCCGATCGTCGTCGAGGGACACCTGTGGGGGGCGATGGTGGGCGCCACAGTCTCCGAGGAACCGATTCCCGCCGGCACCGAATCGCGGCTCGAGGAGTTCACCGAGCTGGCCGCCACCGCCGTCGCCAACGCGCAGACTCGGGACGAGCTCACCGCTTCCCGGGCCCGGATCGTCGCTACGAGCGACCAGGCACGCCGACACATCGAACGCAACCTGCATGACGGCGTCCAGCAGCGGCTGGTTTCACTCGCCCTCGACCTCCGTGTGGCTGAGGAGCTTGCCGATGCCGGCCCCGACGGCGACCTCCGTTCCCAGCTCACCGGCGTCAAGGAGGGGTTGGTCGGGGCGCTCGACGACCTCCGCGAGATCTCCCACGGCATCCATCCCGCGATTCTCTCCGAAGGAGGACTCCGGCCGGCCCTCGCTACAGTCGCCCGCCGCTCCCCGGTCCCGGTTGAGCTCAACGTCTAGGTCCCAGACCGGCTTCCGGAACCGGTCGAGGTAGGCGTCTACTACGTCGCTTCCGAGGCACTCGCCAACGTCATCAAGCACGCCGATGCCACGCAGGTGCACGTCGACCTGGACAGCGACGAAGCCACCATCACGCTCGTCGTTCGCGATGACGGCATCGGCGGCGCCGACCCCAACAAGGGAAGCGGTCTGATCGGCCCTCGGCGGTGCCATCAGGATCACGAGCCCCATCGGCAGCGGCACCTCGATCGAAGCCACGTTCCCACTCGGATCGTGAGCCACGGGCGACCACGGCAGAGGGGGCGGGATTCGAACCCGCGGCTGACATCTCTGCCAGCGACCGCTTTCAAGGCGGTTCCGATCGGCCACTCCGGCACCCCTCCGAGCCGCCGAGGCGGCACCGGATGAGTGTAGACAGCGCAGCCCTACTCGGAACCTCCGAGCTCGAGCTCGACCTCGTCGTAGGCCAGGTCGTGCAGGCGTTGCACGTGGTGAGAGATGTCGACCGCGAGCCTCTTGAGGTCGAGGCGCACCTGCTCGATCTCCGTGCTCTCCAGGACGGCGGGACCGACGGCGGCCAGTCGGGCGAGGAGGGTACTGCGCTCGCGTAGCACCGCCCCGCCCCTGGCGGCCAGCCATCCCTCGGACGGGTCGTCGCTCTCGCTGATCAAGCTGTCGCGAACGGCAGCCATACGCTGACGGACGACCCAGCGCCAGTTGCCCAGCGCGATGCCTTGCTGGCGGGGCGCGTCAAGTGCTTGCTGCAGACTCAAGAGTGCGGCAGAGGTAGCGGGCATCGTGACCTCCGGATGGCGCGTAGTCCGGTGGGACTTACGAGTGTCGCCGGGTAGCGCGTCGGCGGCAACCCCCTGACCCCACGGATTTGGCCGTCTTGTTCAATCGTCCCCATGTCGTCCGACTATCGGCTCTCCCCGGCCTTCGGCGCCCGGCTGATGGGGTTGCTCCTCGTCTGCGTCGCCGTCCTCGTCTTCGTGACGACGGTTGTGGTCGCCCTGCTGAACCTGCACAGCGTGGTGGTGCTGGTGATCGGCGTGGTCGCGGCGGTTGCGGTCCTCGTCGTGGGCAACGTCCTGATGCGCCGCACGTATGTCGTGCAGTTCGACGACACGGGGTACCGCATCCGGCTGGTCCGGGGGGCAGGGGTCAAGGCGGCTCCCTGGAAGGACGTCGAGGATGCCATCGCCGCGACGCCGCGCGGCATCCCGAGCATCGTCCTGCGTCTGCGCGACGGCCGCACGACGACGATCCCGCTGCAGGTCCTCGCAGCCGACGAGCAGGCCTTCGTCCAGGATCTCCGCGGGCACCTGCAGCGGGGGCACGGCCTCCGGCCGTTCGACGGAACGGCCGGCAGTTGAGCCGGGTTCCCTGATTCGGCAACCCCGCTGACTGCCTTGTAGCCTGTGCTGGCTGTCGGGGAGGCGTCGCCTAGTCCGGTTTATGGCGCCCGCCTGCTAAGCGGGTTGAGGGTTACCCCCTCTCGCGGGTTCAAATCCCGCCGCCTCCGCCACCGCCGCCGGCCCTCGCCGGAAGCCTCCGGCGAGGGCCAACGAGAGCGCTTACGTGACAGCGCTCGATTGCAGGAAAGTGCAATGCACATTTCTGAGCCAACGATCTGCTGACGCTTATGGATCGCTGGCCCCAGACTAAAGGAGTTGGGTCCACAGACCCCCCAACCATAGAAGGCGGAGAAACAATGAAGATCGCAACGAAGATCGGCATGGTGGTAGCCACCGTGGCCATGAGCATCGGTCTTCTCGGGGCACCAGCAGACGCCAAGGACAGCAGCTGGGGGTGCCCAGGCTGCAGGGTCGCACCCGCCAAGTACATTCCCTGACTTGAGACCAGGGCCTGACCACCCCCCACCGAGTCAGGCCCCCCAAGGCCTCCCCCCGGCCGGTCTCAATGGCACGAGGGCAGTGACACACGTCACTGCCCTCGTGCTGCTTTTAGTGCCGTTTGTGTCGGCCGCGCCTGTTGGCCGCCTGTTTGGCCCGAGCTTTGGCCCGAGCTTTGGCCCCGAGCTTTGGCCCCGAGCACTCGCCCCTGAGCACTGACCCCGAGCGGCTCCGACTACTTGCGTCGTCGCCGCGCGTCGGCAGGCTCGTCGGAGTGCTCCCTGCCTGAGACTCCCTGCTGACCCATGGTGTACCCGAGCTGGAAGCGGGTCTCTGCCTCGTACTCCGCCTTCAGGTCGGCGACGTAGCCGGCGTACGTCCGCGGGCTGACGCCCAGTCGTTTCGCACTGACTGGATCGGCGTGCCCCTCGATGAGCATCCTGATCGTCATCGCCCGTTGCTCCGCGGCGATGTCCTTCATCATCGACGTCTCCCGGTTGGTGAACGGGCGGGCCCGCTCCCAGGTGCGCTCGAAGATGTCGGCGAGATACACCACGACCGACGGTTCTCGGATCGCGATGGCGGCGCTGAGGTCCTCCTGGGCCGGAATCACGGCGATCCGCCGGTCGATGATGATGATCCGGTTGAAGAACTCATCGAGGGTCCGGACCTCCGCTCCGCGGGCCGTGACGGCTGCGACGTACTTGTGCGTGATCGAGCTGCGCCGGGCACTGTGTTGATAGAGGGTGCGCATCCGGGTCCCGCGTTCGAGGAGAGCGGTGTCGCGCACCGCAGCAGCGGCCAGGGACTTGCGCATCGCGGCCGGTCTGCGGCTGCGCGGTGAGCATCTCGTCCTCGCACTCTGCTACCAGCCCGGCGATGAACGGGTCGATCGCCTCGTCGTGGACCACGGTGAACGGCCCACTGGACGGGTGGGGTGAGCGCCGCCAGGCCTGGGACAGGGAACCGAAGGCCCGGGCCCACAGAGAGGACTCGTCGAGGAGGCGGGCTCCCTCCTGTCCGAGCGGCGAGACGACCCGGGACTGCACGCTGCTCGGGTCGACCGGAACGAACACCGGCGACTCGCGGTCGGGTCCCACGAGGCCCAGCTCGAGCAGCAGGTCGAAGGCAGGCCGGTCGGGCGCATCGGGAGCGAGGCGCGGGTCGTCCTCCTTGATGCCGCCGTCGGCCACGAGCTCTTCGTAGAGGGCAGAGGCCCTGGACTCGAACAGCTCGCGGTCCTCGGGACCGTAGTCTCGCACCCCTCGAAACCCCTTTCGCGCGACCGTCGCGCAGACAACCCCGTGCCCGATGATCCCATAGCCGCCGACGCAGCAGGCCCCGACCGGCGGACGGTCGGGGCCTGCTGACAGGGAGTTGCGGGGGGTGACGAGGGCCGCCTGGCGCTGCGGCGAGTGGCCTCAGCCGCCGAGACGGGCCTTGAGGCCGTCGAGCTCGGTCCAGAGTACGGCGGGCAGGTCGTCGCCGAACTTCTCGAACCACTCCTGGATCTGCGGGAGCTCGGCTCGCCACTCCTCGACGTCCACGTCGAGGGCCGCCGCCAGCTGCTCGTCGGTCATGTCGAGATCCGTCGGTGTCCAGCGCCTCGGCGGTCGGCACGTGACCGATCGGGGTCTCGACAGCGGCGGCCTGGCCGTCGATGCGCTCGACGACCCACTTGAGGACCCGGCTGTTCTCGCCGAAGCCCGGCCACAGGAAGTCGCCGTCGTCGTCGCGACGGAACCAGTTCACGTAGTAGATCCTCGGCAGCTTGGCCGCGTCGTTGTCCTTGCCGACCGTGATCCAGTGGTTGAAGTAGTGCCCGGCGTTGTAGCCGATGAACGGCAGCATCGCCATCGGGTCGCGACGGACCACGCCGACCGCACCGGTCGCCGCTGCCGTGGTCTCCGACGACAGGGTGGCGCCCAGGAAGGTGCCGTGCGTCCAGTCCCGGGCCTCGAAGACCAGGGGAACCGTCGTCTTGCGGCGACCCCCGAACAGGATCGCGTCGATCGGGACGCCGCGCGGGTCGTCGTACTCGCGGGCGAGGATGTCGCACTGCTTGATCGGGGTGCAGTAGCGGGAGTTCGGGTGGCTCGACAGCTCCTCGGAGTCAGGCGTCCACTCCTCGCCCTTCCACGAGGTCGCGCGTGCCGGGGTGTTCTCCATGCCCTCCCACCAGATGTCGCCCTCAGGGGTGAGCGCGACGTTGGTGAAGACGGAGTTGCCCTTGTTGATCGTCCGCATCGCGTTGGGGTTGGTGTGCTCGTTGGTGCCGGGGGCGACACCGAAGAAGCCGTACTCCGGGTTGACCGCCCACAGGCGACCGTCCTCGCCCACCTTCATCCAGGCGATGTCGTCGCCCAGGGTCTCGACCTTCCAGCCGGGAATGGTCGGCTCGAGCATGGCGAGGTTGGTCTTGCCGCAGGCACTGGGGAAGGCGGCGGCGATGTACTTCACGACGCCGGTCGGGCTGGTGAGCTTGAGGATCAGCATGTGCTCGGCCAGCCAGCCGTCGTCGCGAGCCATCACGCTGGCGATCCGCAGGGCGTAGCACTTCTTGCCGAGCAGTGAGTTGCCGCCGTACCCCGAGCCGAAGGACCAGATCGCCCGCTCTTCGGGGAACTGCACGATGTACTTGGTGTCGTTGCACGGCCACGCGACGTCCTTCTGGCCGTCCGTGAGCGGCATGCCGACCGAGTGGAGTGCGGGGACGAACCCCGCGTCCAGCTCTTCCATGCGTCGGAGGACGTGGGTGCCCATCCGAGCCATGACCCGCATCGAGGCGGTGACATAGGCCGAGTCGGTGAGCTCGACCCCGAACATCGGCTTCTCGGCCTCGAGGTGGCCCATGACGAAGGGGATGACGTACATCGTGCGGCCCTTCATGCAGCCCGCGTAGAGCTCGCGCATGATGGCCTTCATCTCGTTCGGGTCCATCCAGTTGTTCGTTGGACCCGCGTCCTTCTCGTCGACCGAGCAGATGAAGGTGCGGTCCTCGACCCGGGCCACGTCGGTCGGGTCGGTGCGCGCGTGGAAGGAGTTCGGCTTGATGCTCGGGTTCAGCTGCGTGAACGTCCCGGAGGCCACGAGGGCCTTGGTCAGCTCGGTCCACTCCTCGTCGGAGCCGGTGCACCAGTGGATGCGGTCGGGCTGCGTCATCGCAGCGACCTCGGTGACGAAGTCGAGGATGCCCTGATGGGTCGTTGGTGCGTCAGTGGCGGTGTCGGCGGTCATGCCTTCGGTTTCCCTCTCGCGCATTCGCGGTGGTCGCCCCCTGTGTTCGACTCGTCGTACGTCGAAGGCGCCGCCGGCCGTCGAGCGTATCGACGGATGTGTCGTGGAGTTGTGGTGGTTCGCTCGGCTTCGTTGTCGGCGACTGGCGTGGTGCTGACTTGATTGCTGCGAGCGTGCGCGATGTGCCGCTCACACGCCTGCGATGGCTTGGAGGGTACCCCCGCCTCTGGGCGGGTCATATTGGATCGTTCAACGGTGCGACGAAGCTCGCCAGGGGCCCTGAACATTGGTCTGGACCTGCGACCTCAGGCGCCCTCCCGGACTGGCCTCCGATGATTTCGGCAACCCCGGGGCCCTCCGCTATCCTCGACCAGTCGTTCGGGCAGCCGGGCGACGGGCGCCCGTAGCTCAACGGATAGAGCATCTGACTACGGATCAGAAGGTTTGGGGTTCGAATCCCTACGGGCGCGCCAACCCGCGGCGCATGACCGGCGGAGACAGGCGATGGGCCTCGTGTCCTACCGGCAGGGGTCTTTCCTCTCAGGACCTCTCACGGACTGCACCCGCAGGCGGCGTACGGACCGCTGTCACAACGTCCCCGAGACGGCCCGCCGCGCCCCCGCTCGCTGGTCAGAGTGACCGCCGTCAAATGAGTTCGTCGGACGTCAGATGGTGAGCGGAAGCGCCCGGGAGACCGTGATGGCGTCACGGGTCGTGACGTACCCGAGGTGTTCGTTGAGGCGCAGCATCGAGGAGTTGCCGGCCTGCGTCCAGGTGTAGATCTCTTCGAGTCCGGTGAGCGCAGCCCAGTGCAGGGCTCGGCGCTTCAGGTGTGAGGCGACACCACGGCCGCGCCAGGGACGGCTGACTGCGGTCAGGGCGTTCTCGGCGCGTTCGGGCCGGTCGGTGTCCCGGTTGAGACCAGCGCAGCCGATCACCTCCTCGTCGAACAGGGCCAACCACATCGGGTCGCCGCCCCACTCCGCGTTCCACTGCTCGGCACTGATGTCCAGCGGCGTGTAAAGGGCGAAGTCGGCGAGCACCTCCTTGCCGAACGGCTCGAAGCACGCGGCCCACAGGTCCGGGCGTTGGCTCGCCTCGATCACCACGATGCCGGCCGGCGGAGCCGAGGGGGCGGCCTCCTCGCCTACCGCGCGCACTTGCAGGACCTCACGGTCGACCTCGACGAACCCGAAGTGGCCGGCGAACGCCAGGGACCCCTCATCGTCGACACCGGTCGACATCGTGGAGAGGTGCAGGCCGCTGCAGTGCTCGGCCAGCGCCCGCAGGAGCGCCGTCCCCACGCCCCGTCGACGGTGCTCGGGCAGGACGCGTGGGACGACGAACCCCGCCGCGGCGGTCTCGGCCCGATCGGCGATGCCGGAACCCACCACGTCGCCCTCCTCGACGGCGAGGAGCAGCAGTCGCTCCGACGAGTCCTGCGAACGGAGCTCCTCGAGGCTGTGGGTGCGCGACCCCGGCTCGACGGCGAGCCGGACAGCCCGCCACGCGTCGTACTCGACGTCGGTGACGCAGACGGACAGCTTCATACCGCAATGTAGTCCGGGGTCACGACCGGGGGTAACACCGAGGCGCACGCAAGTCGCTCCCTTCACGGCACGCCCGACCGACCTCATCGGTGGATCGAGGCCAGGAAGCGGGGGCGGCAGTGGGAGCGGGTTCGGGTGCATCCTGTCTGCAGGACGGAATCCGTTGGCTTGATGACTGAACCTGCGCGCATGCTCGAGGCGTTGAGGTTGTAGGGCGACACCCGAGCGGCCTTTCAACAGGAGGCGAGATGCGGCAGAGGGACGAGGACGGGTTCACCGACTTCGTGCGTACGCACAGCGCGACGTTGTTCCGCACCGCCTACTTGATGACCGGTGACTACCAGCGCGCCGAGGATCTCCTGCAGACGACTCTGGTCCGTCTCTATCAGCGTTGGCCTCGGGTCGAGGCGATGGACCGGCCGGTGGGGTATGCCCGCAAGGTGTTGGTGAGCCAGGCGATTTCGTGGTGGCGTCGACGGTCGTCCCACGAGACGACGCTGCTGCTTCGCGACGAGCCCGCCTGGGGTGGCCGGATGGAGGAGGTCGCGGAGCACGAGCGGGTCTGGCAGGCCGTGTTGAGCCTGCCTGCCCGCCAGCGTGCGGTGACGGTGTTGAGGTACTACGAGGACCTGTCCGAGGCCCAGATCGCCGAGGCCCTCGACATGGCACCCGGCACGGTGAAGAGCCATGGCCATGCGGCCGCGCGTCGGTTGGCGGACCTGTTGGGGGAGCCCGCCGTACCACCGGCTCGACCCGCGAAGGAGGCAACGTCATGACGCTGGACCAGCGGATCACCGAAGCGGCTCGTCACGTCGCGGACGGGGTCGTCGTGCCCGAGGTGGACCTCGACGCGGTGCGTTCCCGAGCCCGCGCGAACCAGCGCCAGACGTGTTGCGGCGGCGGTCACGGTGGTCGTGGTGGCCATCGTCGTGACGGGCACCGCCGTCGTCAGCGGCCGGGACGCGAGCGCGCCGGAACCGGCGGACCCGGTCGGTCCGCCGCAGCTCGGCGGGCCGCCCCTGACGCCGTACTGGCACGACGGCGTCCTGTACGTCCGGGGTGTCGAGATCGAGACCCCGTGGCGACACAGCCCAGCCATCGAGGTCGCCGGAGACACGGTCCTGGCGGGAGCGTACGGACACCGCGGCGTCGATCCGGCGTGGGCACTGGTCGACGGCGACCGGCTCGAACCGGTTCCGGTCCCGGACATGTATCCGCGCTGAGTCGTCGACGGCCGGATCGCGTACTGGTGGACCTACCCGACCGCGGACTCCACGCGCGTCGTCACCTGGGACACCGAGACCAACCGGCAGCTGGCCTCCCGCGACCTGCCGGGCAACGACGTCGATGGCGGTCCGCGCGGCTACCTGGCGGGAATCGACGAGGACGGGATGGCCTACTGGGTGGACGAAGGCAGCGAGATCCCGGTGACCCGTTGGGACGTCCGCGCAGACACGGTGGAGCCGATGCCCGACCTGAGGTCGTCCGACATGCCCTATCCCTCCGAGGACGACGCGGGGAGTTCTTCCGGAACCAGTTCGTGTCTCCGGACGGCACGAAGGAGGTGTTCACCGGCGACGCTCCGGGGCCCGGACACGATCATGCCCTCCCGCGCACCGAGCTCTGGGTGCGACCGGTCGGGTCCGAGGACCCGAGCGACGTGGTCAGGCTGCGGGTACCCGAGAGTCGATACAACCAGCCCCTGTATGACTTCGAGACCCACGAGGGCACGCTGGGGGTGTGGTGGGAGACGAACGAGACCGTGCTGGTCACGGTGCATGCAGGAGTCGGGCCGCACAGACCTCATGCGCTGCTCGATCACGGACGGTGCCTGCGCGCTGGTGTTCGAGCTCGATGCCGGACGACTCGGGGTTCATCGACTGGAGCTTCGCCCACTTCCCGACCACCGGGTAACCGGCCTGCCACGCGGCCGACTCCCGGACGTGGTGACTCAGCCTTGCCCACGGACCAGAACGTTGGGGTTCGATTCCCGGCGGGCGCGCCAGACTTTCCTGGGAAGGGGCGTCAGTCGATGACGCCGGCGACCAGGTCGCGCGCGGCGCGACCGGGATGCTGACCGTCCTGGGTGGCGCCCATCACCAAGGTCCCCTCGATCAGCAGGTGCAGTTGCTCTGCAGCGTGCGCCGGGCGGGCATGGCCCAGCTCCTGGAGTTCCCGAGCGAGGAGTGCGCGAATGCGCCGCCGGTACGCGTCGGTCTCCGCATGTGCTGGGTGGCCGGGATCGGCATATGCAAGGTCGGTCGCAAGGTACCGACAACCCCGGAAGCTCGCGTCGGACACCAGTTCATCGAGCCGATCGAACAGACCAAGGAGCCGGGTTCGGGGCTCCGTGCCACCGGCCAACGCGTCCTCGTACCACGCAACATCCTCATCGCAGGCGCGGCGTAGGACCGCTGCAACCAGGCCGTCCTTGCCGCCGAAGTGCTCGTAGAGCGACCTGCGGGCAACCTTCGCCTCCTTCAACAGCGCGTCCACCCCGACGGAGGCGCCGCGTGTGTAGAAGAGGTACTGGGCTGCCGCGAGAAGTCGTTCCCGCGGCCCCGGGCCGGCCTTCGTACTCATCTGCAGATACCCGACTCTTCCTTGCCAATAGAACGATCAGTCTACTATCGTGCTCGATAGACCAATCAGTCTACCTTCGAGGAGCTCGCGATGATCAAGTCGGACACGCCAACCACCGAGGAGACCGCTCGGACCATCGGCCGGTTCAATGACGCCTTCCGGCGCCGTGACAGGGACGCGCTTGCTGGGCTCGTTCATGAGGACTGCCTGATGGTGTCGGCCCAGCCGGCACCCGAAGGCACCGCGTACGTCGGAAGGGACGAATGCGTGGAGTTCTGGGCCGAGCTGATGGCCGACGAGTCGACCACGTTCGAGGTCCACCACGCGTTCGCAGAGGGCGAGTGGGCCGCGGTGCGGTGGCGCTACCGCTTCGGCTCCACCGACGCGGAGTCCGTTCTCGGCGTGAACGTGACGCGGGTCAGCGGCGGTCGCGTCATCGAGCAACTCGGTTACACCAAGACGCCAGGTGACCTCCCGCTTCCCCGGTGACCCAAGGGCCACGGGCGCGCGGCGCGTGGTCCGACCCCTGGCGCTGATCGGGTCCACCCGGGCTACCGTCGGGCCATGACTCCTGCAGAGCTGTTGACCGACGCCCTCGGACGCACGGCCGAGGGTGCTGAATCCCTCCTCGACGGCCTGACCGAGGACGATCTCGCCCACCGTCCGACTCCGAACACGAACTCCATCGCCTGGCTGGTCTGGCACCTGACCCGGATCCAGGACGACCACGTGGCCGATGTGGCGGGCAGTCAGCAGGTCTGGACCGAGCAGGGGTACGCCGACCGGTTCGGGCTGCCGTTCCCTGCCGGCGACACCGGCTTCGGCCACACGCCGGAACAGGTCGCGCAGGTCCGGACGACGGCGGGCCTCCTGCTCGACTACCTCCGGGCGGTCCACGCTCGCACCGTCGATTACCTCGCCAACCTGGACGAGGACGACCTGGATCGGGTCGTCGACGAACGCTGGACCCCTCCGGTGACCCTCGGTGTTCGCCTGGTGAGTGTCGTCGACGACTGCGCCCAGCACCTGGGCCAGGCGTCGTACGTCAAGGGCCTGCTCGCTCGCTGACGCCGTACCGGGTCAGTCCACGTCGCGGGCCATCAGGTCGTCCCACGTCTCGCGACGGACGACGAGACGAGCGCTTCCGTCTCGGGCGAACACCACGGGGATGCGGCGGTTGCCGTTGTAGTTGTTGGCCATCGTGTAGCAGTAGGCGCCGGTCGCGGGTACGGCGAGGAGGTCGGCGACCGCTGGTGCGGACAGGGGCACGCCGTCGACCAGGACGTCGCCGCTCTCGCAGTGCCGGCCGACCACGACGACGGTCTCGCTGTCGGGTCCGTCGAAGCGACCGACGATCCCGGCCTCGAACCGTTGCCCGAACATCGCCACCTCGAGGTTGTCGCCCATGCCGCCGTCGACGGCGACGAACGTGGAGGTCCCTCGCTTGACGGTGGTGACCCGGTAGATCGTGGTGGCGGCCTCGGCCACCATGCTGCGCCCCGGTTCGATGATGATCTGTGCCTCCGAGGGGAGGTGCTCCTTGGCGGCTCCGATCAACGCGTCGAAGTACGCGGGGACCGAGGGAGGCTCGTCGACCCAGCTGTACCGCGCGCCGAGCCCGCCACCGAGGTCGTAGACGGGGAACTCTCCGAGCCTGGCGATGGGCGGCACCGACTGCGCGAACGGTTCCACGTCGAGGATCTGCGAGCCGACGTGGACGTGCAGCCCCTGCATCCGGAGGCGCGGGCTCCGTTCGATGCGCTGGATCAGGGTCGATGCCTGAGCCGGTGCGAGCCCGAACTTCGAACCCTCGTGCCCGGTGAGCACGTGACCGTGGGTGTCTGCCGTGACCCCCGGGATGATCCGCACCAGGACGTCCTGGGTCCGCCCGGACGGCACGGTCGCTTCGAGCCGGTCGACGTCGTCGGCGTTGTCCACCACGACCAGCCCGACGCCGTGCTCGACCGCGAGCCTGATCTCCTCGTCCAGCTTGGCGTTTCCGTGCAGGACCACGAGTGCCGGGTCGACGCCGGCCTTCAGGGCGGAGAGGATCTCTCCTCCGCCCGCGACGTCGAGTCCGAGCCCCTCCTCGACCATCACTCGCTGGATGGCCGTGCAGGGGAAGGCCTTGGACGCGAAGACGACCCGGGAGTTCGCCCAGCGCTGGGTGAGTGTGTCGGCGTACTCGCGCGCCCGATCGCGCAGCGACTGCTCGGCGACCACGAGCACCGGTGTCCCGAACTCCTCCGCCAGGCCGTCTGCCCGACAGCCGCCGACGACGAGCACACCGTCGTCGTCGAGCCGGCTGTCCCGCGGGAAGAGGGTGAGCAGGTCACCCATGTCGGGTCCGCGTCATGGGTCGGAGTGTAGGGCCGACTCCCCGAGGTCGACTCAGCCCAGGCAGGAGGCGGCCGCGCAGCTTCCCAGGGCGTTCAACCGCGTGGTGAGGTTGTTGATGGTGCTGGCGGGTGGGTCATTGCCAGAGTTCGAGTCGCCGAGGAGGTTGGTGTGCTCGTTCGGGTCGTTGGCCAGGTTGTAGTACTCCCGGGCGATGACCTGGCCCGCGGCGTTGTACGTGTGCACGTACTTCACCGTCTCCGTGCGGATCATCTTCCACGACGGGTAGTTGGGGTTGGCCTTGGTGTCCACGAAGTACTCGCTGTACACCGCGTTGCGGCCGGTCGGCCCCAGCAGCGACTCGCCGTCGAGCCGGGGTGCGGTGGCCGGCAGGGTGAAGCCGGCCGCCTCCAGCATGGTGGGCAGGACGTCGAGGGACGACACGAACCTGGTGGTGTCTGTCCCTGCCGAGATGTGTCCCGGCCACCTGACCAGCAGCGGGATCCGGACCGAAGGCTCGTACGGCGTGAACTTCTCGGTGAGGTTGTGCTCGCCCCAGAGGTAGCCGTTGTCGGAGGACAGGATGACCAGCGTGTTCGCGAGCACTCCGCGCTGCTCGAGCAACCTCATCGTGGCGTCGAACTCGTCGTCGGCGGTCATCATCGCCCGCATCTGACTCACGCACATGTTCTGTGCCCTGGCCTGCGGGTGGGTGAACCGGAGCAGGTAGGCGGGCTTGTCGCTGCGGTCCGGCTCGGGGACCCCGGCGCACGGGCCGACAGATGCTGATGCGTAGTTGGCGGCGGGCACCGCCTGGCGCTTGTTGCCCACCTGGACCCAGTGCGGGGCCTGCGGGGTCTCGTACAGCAGGAACGGCTTGCCGATCGCGAGCGCGTCTTGCACGTACTGCCGACCGCGGTTGCCGAGGAACGTCGTCGAGTAGCCCGGCCCCGTTCCTTGGACACCGTCCGTGCGGATCGCCACGTTGGTGTAGCCGCCCCACATCACCGTGGAGTGGTCGAAGCAGGGAGGACGCTGGCTCTTCGGCCAGGTGGTGAGGAACTTCCCGGCCATGTACGTCGAGTAGCCGGCGCTGCGCAGGTAGCAGGCCATGTTGCGGGTCCGGTCGAACAGCGGGCCGTCCTGCTGGTCGAGAACGCCGTTGTTGTGGGGGTACCGCCCGGTCATCATCGCCGCCCGTGAGGGGCAGCACGACGGGTCCGCGACGAACGTCTGCCGGTAGCGGCGCCCCTGCTCCATCCAGGCCACGGGTCTTCGGCATGAACTGGAGCGGGTCGATGCTGCCCGGGATCACGTCGCGGAGGTCGTCGAGGTGGTAGACGAAGATGTTCGGCTGGGCGGCCGCAGCGGCGGCCGGAGCCGGGCAGCGTGGCCACCGCCGGTCGCGCCCGGCGACAGCATGACGAGAGCAGCCGTCACCGCCATGAGCGGCAAGCCCGCGAGCATCCGTGATCGGGACCTGACTGACGCGGCCATGCCGCACCTCCTCCTACTGGAACCGGAGCTCGATCCTCTGGATCGGGCCGCTGGTCTCGACGACCGTTGAGCACGAGGAACTCCGCCTGGCTCGTCACCGTTGCCGTCGAGAGTGGTGACCGCGTCCCCGATCGCCACCTGCGGCCGGCACCGGGACGGCGGTGAACGACGGTCGAGTTGCGCAGCACGACGTCGTTCGGGTTGCGACTACCGCTCGAGATCGAGCGCGTAGACGTCGAGGTCACCGTCCCCGTCTGCGTCACCAAGGGCGACCGCGCGACCGTTGCCACCGCTGGGGACGGTGTGGATCACGCGCGGGCTGCCGAAGCTGCCGTTGTTGTTGAGCCGGTACTCGAACCGCCGCGGCGAGACGGTCACGAGGTCCGGGTCGCCGTCCTGGTCCAGGTCGCCGAACGCCGCGTCCGCATGATTGGTCGTCAGCCCGTTCGCCGCCGACACGTCGGTGAAGACGGGGCCACCCGTGTTCCCGTTGTTGCGGAAGAGCCGGGTCGGCTGGGCGCTGCAGATCAGCAGGTCGTCGAAACCGTCCCCGTTGATGTCGGCGACCTCCGCACAGCGGGTGCCCCCGAAGCCGCCGACTCCGGAGTTCGCGGCAGGCTGCACGCCGCGGCGGACGTCGAGGTAGAGCTTGTTCTCCTCGCTGGGCAGGTTGTTCGCCGGGTTGTCGCACGGGTCGGTCACGTTGCGCGGGACGGCATTGCCCACGAACAGGTCGGGCCGGGCGTTTCCGTTCGCGTCGAGGAACTCGACGTAGTGGCTGCGACCGCACACGTCTCCGAGCCCCCACGCCGTGCCCTGGTCGACGAACTGACCTGGTGCCGTCTGCAGCCAGAGCTCGTTGTCCTTGCCGGTCTTGACCGAGTTGTTGCCGCCACGCCCGGCCGAGCAGTAGGCGTCCCGACGTCCGTCGTCGTCGACGTCGGCCCAGTCGCAGTCGTGCCGGTCGGGTACCATGCCTTCCGCGTTGACCCGTGGCCAGGTGAACGCCGCGTGCATACCCGCCGTTCCCGTTGTTCCGCCACAGCGTGCCGCCGGCGTCGTGGTAGCCGATCCACACGTCCTCGTCGCCGTCGTTGTCGAAGTCGACGGGCGAGGCCTCCCAGGTCTCGATGGACGCCGAGAGCCCCGACGGCGCCACAGTGTTGAGGGCCGTCCATGCAGCTGCCGACGCGGTGGGTGGCGTGGCGATGGCCAGGAAGGCGACGAGCAGCACCGCCAGCGCCGAAACGATGGACCGGGCGGCGACAACAGGAAACATGAGCCCTCCCCGCGGGCCGGGTGGCCTGGGCAACGATCGCGCGACCTGACATCAACCATCCGCCCGGCGCTGCCCCCGTCAATCGGTCAAATTGCGTAGGCACGGCGACTGGCGGGAGGGTCGGCTGTCGCTCCCGACACTACCGGCGCCGACGACTGCAACGGGTGAGTTGCAACTCGGCACAACTCACCCGTTCCGCCAGCCGCTGCCCTCAGGTGTCGTGACGGGACGGACTAGACGGGCAGCGAGTAGTCGACCCAGCGTTCGTCGCGGACTCCACCGATGCGGTCGTAGAGCTTCTGTGCGCGGTGGTTGTCGGCGGCCGTCGTCCACTCGAGATCGGTCGCACCGTGCTCGCGGCAGCAGTCGGTGCACGCCGTGATCAGGGCGGCCGCCGCACCGGTTCCGCGAGCGGCCTCGGTGACGAAGAGGTCGTTCATGACGCCGATCCGCGACGCGGTCAGGGTCCCCCATGTCCAGTACACCGTCGCGAACCCGATCGCGTCCCCGGCGTCGTCGCGAGCGATCAGCTGGGTGCCCTCCCGGTCCGGGTCGGCGATGAGTGCCCGAGACAGGTGCAGGAGGTCCTCGTCCGAAGGCTGGACCTCGTAGAAGTCGCAGTAGCCGCGCATCAGCGGGAGCAGGTCGGGGAGGTCTTCCTCCGTGACGGTGGCGATCACCTTCGGGACGCTACACCTCGTGGTCGGCGTACCGGGTTGACGGCGAGCCCTTCACAACACCGGCGTGAGGATGGAACTCTTGGGCCCGAAGGGGCGTGGCTCCGGGGGCCTGCCAGCGAGGAGGTCTGCCGTGACTGCAACCGTGACCCGCTTCGACCCGACGATCGCTCCGTGCGGGCAATCACACGACGGGGTCCGGACCATGACCGAGGACATGCAGGGTCTGGTCACCGAGGACATCACCTACTCCTGCGGCTGCGAGAGCCATCGGGAGGAGTTCCACGACGGCAGCGTCCACCGACTGATCGTGCACCACCGCGGCAAGGTGTTGGTGGACGAGGAGCTGCGAGGTGAGTGAGGACCCGATAGTCGCCTCTCACGACGTGCTCCTTGTGGGCGGCGGGGCCGCGGGTCTCCGCGCCGCCATCGCCATTGCAGAGACCGACCCGCGCCTCGATGTGGCGGTGGTGTCGAAGGTCTACCCGATGCGCAGCCACACGGTCTCGGCCGAGGGAGGTGCTGCGGGCGCCATCGCCGAGGACGACACGCTCGAGGAGCACATCTACGACACGATCTCGGGCAGCGACTGGCTCGCCGACCAGGACGCGGTCGAGGCGTTCGTCGAAGAGGCGCCACGCGAGCTGCTGCAGCTGGAGCACTGGGGTTGTCCCTGGAGCCGCGAGCCCGACGGCCGGGTCGCGGTCCGGGCCTTCGGGGGCATGAAGAACATGCGCACCTGGTTCGCCGCTGACAAGACCGGCTTCCACATGCTGCACTCGCTCTTCCAGACCACGCTGAAGTACGACGAGGTCGCCCGGTACGACGAGTGGTTCGTGACCAAGCTGCTCGTGGACGACGGCAGGGTGCACGGGGTCGTGGCCGTCGAGCTGGCGACCGGGCGGATCCAGGCGATCACTGCCAAGGCCGTCGTCCTGTGCACCGGCGGCTGCGGGAAGGTCTTCCCGTTCACGACGAACGCCAACATCAACACCGGCGACGGGATGGCCCTCGCCTTCCGCGCCGGCGCCCCCCTGAAGGACATGGAGTTCGTGCAGTACCACCCGACCGGGCTGCCGTTCACCGGGATCCTGATCACGGAGGCGGCCCGCGCCGAGGGCGGGTGGCTGCTGAACAAGGACGGCTACCGCTACCTCCAGGACTACGACCTCGGCAAGCCGTCGCCGACCCCCGAGCTCCGCAGCATGGAGCTCGGGCCGCGGGACCGGCTCTCGCAAGCGTTCGTCGCCGAGATGGAGCAGGGCCGCACGCTGGACTCGCCGTACGGCCCGATCGTCCACCTCGACCTGCGCCACCTCGGCGAGAAGCTGATCGAGGCCCGAATCCCGTTCGTGCGCGAGCTGTGCCTGAAGTACGAGCGGATCGACCCGGTCACCGACCTGATCCCGGTCCGGCCGGTCGTGCACTACATGATGGGCGGCGTCCACACCGACATCAACGGCGCGACCCCGCTCGCGGGGCTCTACGCGGCGGGCGAGACGGCGTGCGTGAGCATCAACGGCGCCAACCGGCTGGGCTCGAACTCGCTGACGGAGTGCCTGGTGTTCGGTGCCCGCGCGGGCCGGGCCGCCGCGGAGTACGCCGCCAGCGCAGGCGCCACGCCGGCTTCGATCGCGAGCCAGGCCGCCGACGAAGTGAGACGGCTGGAACGAGACCTGCTCGGCAAGCCACCCGGCGAGGAGTCGGCGGCGAGGATCCGTGACGAGATGCAGGCGACGATGGAGGAGGCTGCCGGGATCTACCGGTCCGGTCCGGCCCTCGCCAAGGGCGCGGACACGCTGCGGGAGCTGCAGGGACGGATGGCGAACGTGGGGATCCAGGACACCAGTCGGACCTTCAACACCGAGCTCGTCAACGCGCTGGAGCAGAGCAACATGCTCGACGTCGCCGAGTGCATCCTGCAGGCCGCCTTGCAACGCGAGGAGTCGAGAGGCGCCCACCAGCGGACCGACTTCACCCAGCGCAACGACGAGCGCTACCTCGCCCACCAGCTCACTCACCGTGAACCGGACGGTGTCGCACGGGTGGAGCAGCTACCAGTGACGATCACGCGCTGGCCGCCGGGAGAACGGATCTACGGGAGATGACGATGGCGGACAGCCCAGAGAACCCAGACAGCCCGGACAGCATCGGCCTGCACGTGTCCAGGTACCGGCCGGACAAGGACCAGACGCCGGGCTGGCAGGAGTACGAGGTACCAATGCGGCGGGAGTGGACCGTCCTCGACGGGCTCAACCACGTCAAGGACGAGGTCGACCCCACCCTGTCCTTCCGGTGGTCGTGCCGGATGGGCATCTGTGGCAGCTGCGGGATGACTGTCAACGGCGAGCCCCGGTTGACGTGTGGTGCGTTTCTTGCGGACTACGCCCCCGGTCCGGTCTTCGTGGAGCCGCTGCAGAACTTCCCCGTGGTCCGCGACCTCGTGGTCGACATGTCCGACTTCATGGAGAAGCTGCCGCGCATGAAGCCGTGGATCATCCGAGACGAAGAGATGTCGGTGGACGACGGGGAGTACCTCCAGACCCCCGAGGAGCTCGACGCCTACAAGCAGTTCAGCATGTGCATCAACTGCATGCTCTGCTACGCGGCCTGTCCGGTCTACGGACTGGATCCGGAGTTCGTGGGGCCGGCCGCGATCGCCCTCGCCGAGCGTTATGACCTCGACTCGAGGGACCAGGGCGCCCGGGAGCGGCTCGACGTCCTGATCGAGCACGAAGGCGTCTTTGGGTGCACCTTCGTCGGCGAGTGCACCCGGGTGTGCCCGAAGCACGTCGACCCGGCCGGCGCCATCCAGCGTTACAAGCTGAAGGCCGCGAAGGAGTCAGTGAAGGCGTTCCTGCTGCCGCGGGGGCTGCGATGACGCAACCCATGACACGCACCGACGAGCTCGTCTACCGGCGCCCGATCTCGACCTGGTGGTGGACGCGGAGGCGGACCTACTTCGTGTTCGTGATGCGCGAGCTGAGCAGCATCTTCATCGCCTGGCTCGTGGCCTACCTGCTGATGTTCCTGTCCGCGGTCGGCCGTGGCGATGAGGCGTACCAGGACTTCCTGGACTGGGCGGCGTCCCCGGCGCTCGTGGTGCTGAACGTCGTGGCGTTCTGTTTCCTCGTGCTGCACACGGTCACGTGGTTCAGCCTCACTCCTCAGGCCATGGCGCTCAGAGTGCGTGGCCGACCGGTGCCGGCTGTGCTGGTCATCGGTGCCCAGTACGCCGGCCTGGCCGTGGTGTCGGCGTTCATCTACTGGCTGGTGACGGGGTGAGCACACGATGACTCCACCTACGCCCCCACTAGTGACCAAGCGCCGGATCGAGCCGCTGATCTGGCTGACGTTCAGCGGAGGAGGGGTGATGGCGGCGGTCTTCATGACGCCGCTGGCGTTCCTGTTCGCGCTCGCCTTTCCCCTCGGATGGATAACGCCGCCCGACTACGACCACCTGCACGCCGTCGTCAGCCACCCGCTGACCCTCCTGGTCCTGTTCGGGATGATCGTCCCGATCCTCGTGCACTGTGCGCACCGCTTCCGCTACACGCTCTACGACGGCCTGCAGGTCAAGCACAAGGTCGCCATCGCGGCACTTTGCTACGGAGGGGCCGCTGCCGGTGCCTTCGCCGCCCTCGACGTCCTGGGCAGCCTGCTCTGAGCCGCCCTGTTCGAGGGCAGATCGACGCCGGTTGCGTTCGACTTCCGGTCCGCGGGCGCATGAAGTTCGGACGTTCGGGCACCTGACCCCACACCAAGGAGGTCACATGGGACTCAAGGACAAGGCCGAGAACACGGGCGACAAGCTCAAGGGCAAGGCCAAGGAGACCGAAGGCCGGGCCACTGGCGACGAGAACCGCGAGGCCCAGGGCCGCGCCGACCAGTCCAAGGCCGACATCAAGCAGGCTGGCGAGAAGGCGAAGGACGCCTTCAAGAAATAGAGCCGCCTTGAAGAAGGAGTTACTGAATGCTGTTCATTCTCTGGATCCTCGCGGTCATCCTCGTGGTGGCCGGGATCGTGTCTTTGATCCGGGGGCAGATCCTGTGGGGGGTCGTCCTCATCATCGTCGGGCTGTTGGTCGGCCCGGGCGGGGTCAGCGTCTTCAACTGACCACCGCGCTCATCAGGTTCCGCGGCGCCCCTCACGCAGGGGCGCCGCGGTTCGTCTGTGCAGGGGTGGTTGTCGCCGGGCGCGGAACTGAGTCGGTGCTGCGTGCGATGCTGCCCCGGTGAGTCTCCGGATCCATCGCGCCCCGCGAGCAGACGTGCTCGCAGACGGGTTGGCCGACCTGCTGGCCACACCGCTCGAGGACCCCTTCGCCAGCGACGTCGTCGTGGTGCCGGCCAAGGGTGTCGAACGGTGGCTGACCCAACGGCTGTCCCACCGGCTCGGCACCGGTCCCTCCGGTGACGACGGGGTCTGCGCCGGCGTCAGGTTCCTGAGCCCGCGATCGCTGGTGTCGCTCCTGCTTGGGCGTGAGCGCGACGACGCGTGGGATCCCGACCGGCTGGTCTGGCCGCTGTTGGACGCCATCGACGCGAGTCTCGACGAGCCGTGGTGCGCAACCCTCGCCACCCATCTCGGCCATGGACTCGACGGTGACGAGGCGGTGCTGCGGCGTAACCGGCGCTACTCCGTGGCCCGCAGGCTCGCCGGTCTGTTCGCGTCGTACGCCGTGCAGCGACCGGTCCTCGTGACCGACTGGCGGGACGCGCGTGACACGGACGGCGCAGGTCACGCGCTCGACGACGACCTGCGATGGCAGGCAGAGCTGTGGCGGCGGCTGGTGGACCGGGTCGAAGACCCGCCACCCGACGTCCGCCACGAGCGGGCGCTGGAACTGCTCCGGACCGACGCTGCGGAGCTGGACCTGCCTCCGCGGCTCTCCCTCTTCGGCCACACACGCCTGCCGGTGACCGAGGTGGCCTTGTTGCAGGCGCTGGGCCAGGCGCGCGACGTGCACCTGTGGCTGCCGCAGCCCTCACCGTTGCTGTGGGACGACGTGGCCGGCCTGGGCGGGCCGGTGCCGCGCACCGAGGACACCTCGGCCGAGAGGGTGGGCCACCCGCTGCTCGCTTCCCTCGGGCGTGACTCGCGAGAGCTCCGGCGGGTGCTCGAGCCGGTGGTTGAGCCGGTGGTTGAGGTGGTCTCGACAGACTCGACCCACGATCTCGACGCCCCCGCACCCGCGCAGAGCGATGACCCAACGACGCTCTTGGGGTGGCTGCAGACGGACCTGCGTGCCAACCACGCCCCCGGGCCGAGGGAGCGATCGGCCCGGGTGACGACCCCCGGTGATCGCAGCGTCCAGGTGCATGCCTGCCACGGCCCGGCGCGGCAGGTCGACGTCCTCCGCGAGGTGCTCGTCGGCCTGCTCCAGGACGACGCCACCCTCGAGCCCCGCGACATCCTCGTGATGTGCCCCGACATCGAGACCTTCGCCCCGTTGATCTCCGCGGGCTTCGGGCTCGCCGATGTGGTCGACGACTCGGCGGGCGGCGGCCACCCGGCCCACAGGCTGCGGGTCCGCCTCGCCGACCGCGCACTCACCAGCACCAACCCCCTCCTCGGTGTGGCGGGCGCGCTCGTCGAGCTGGCTGGTGGTCGGGTGACCGCGAGCGACGTGCTCGACCTGGCGTCGTCGGCACCGGTCCGGGCCCGCTTCGGGATCGGTGACGACGACCTGACCCGGATCACTGGATGGGTCGCCGACGCCGGGATCCGCTGGGGGATGGATGCCGAGGGCCGGGCTGGGTTCGCGATGGAGGGGTTCGCCCACAACACCTGGCGGTCGGGCCTGGATCGGATCCTGCTCGGCGTGGCCATGAGCTCGGACGACCACCGGCACCTTGGCCGCGGGCTACCGGTCGACGACGTCGGCAGCAACGACATCGAGCTGGCCGGACGGCTCGCGGAGCTGCTCGCCCGACTGGGAGACTCGCTGACCCGGTTGGCACAGGCCACCCGCGCGGGGGAGTGGATGTCCGCCATCCAGGCTGCGGTCCGCTCGCTGACCGACGTTCCGCCGGACGACACGTGGCAGGGCCCGCAGTTCGAGCGCGAGCTTGCGCGAGTCGTGGACTCCGTCGGCGCGGGTGCCGAGGTGCCACTCGCGCTGGCCGACGTCCGGGCAATGCTGGAGTCGCGGCTCGGTGGTCGGCCCACACGTGCGAACTTCCGCACCGGCACTCTCACCGTGTGCACCATGGTGCCGATGCGGTCGGTGCCGCACCGCGTGGTCTGCCTGGTCGGCCTCGACGACGGGGTGTTCCCCAGGTCCGCGTCCATCGACGGCGACAACGTGCTCGCGCGGCGGCCGCACACCGGCGAGCGCGACCTCCGGAGCGAGGACCGGCAGCTCCTCCTCGACGCGGTGCTGGCGGCCGGCGAGACACTGGTCCTCACCTACACCGGCGCCAACGAGCACACCGGCGCGGCGCGACCGCCCGCCGTACCCCTCGGCGAGATCCTCGACGCACTCGATCGCACCATGCCCGCGCCGGTGCGTGGCCAGGTGCTCGTCCGCCACCCGCTCCAGCCGTACGACGCCCGCAACTTCAAGAGCGGCGACCCGGCGCTCGACCCGGCCGAGTGGGCGGACCCCGAGCGGCGCGGTCCGGCCGAGCGCCCGTTCAGCCACGACGCGGCCGCTCTCGCGGGGGCGACTGCGGCGGCCCGGCCCAGGGACCTTCCGCCGCGCTTCCTGCCTGGCCCACTCGCCGAACGACCCGTCGAGGACGTCTCGCTCGCCGACCTCAAGTCATTCTTCTCCCACCCGGCGCGAGCCTTCCTGCGTGGTCGGCTCGGTGTGACCACACCGCTCGAGGCCGACGAGGTCAGCGACGCGATCCCCATCGACCTCAACGCGCTGGAGCTGTGGGGGGTCGGGGACCGGCTGCTCCGGGAGGTGATGGCCGGTCAGGACCCCACTGCGGTGATGACCGCCGAGCAGCTGCGGGGCACGCTGCCGCCCGGCGGTCTCGGCACGCGCGCACTGACCACGGTGGTCGAGGAGTCCCAGAAGCTGTTCGACCGCACGGCCGAGCTTCGTGTCGGCGAGGCGAGCAGTGTCGACGTCGATGTCGACCTCGGCGACGGGCGCCGGCTCACCGGCACCGTGTCCGGTGTCTACGGCAGCAAGATCGTCTCCCTCGGCTACTCCCGTCTGAAGGCTCGACAACGACTCATGTCCTGGCTGGACCTGCTCGCTCTCAGCGCCGGTCTCCCCGACGACAGTTGGACCGCGCACGCGGTCGGCAGGGACCGGGCCGGCCCCAAGCGGGCACTTGCCGGGCCACTCGACCACCGCTCCGCCGACTGGCTGCGTGAGCTCGTCGCGCTCCGGGACCTCGGCCTGCGACAACCGCTGCCGGTCCCGCTGGCAACGGCGCACGCCTGGGCGGAGGCCAACGCCCTCGAGCTGATGGGCAACGACCGGCCACCGGCCGTTGCCGCCGAGCGGGCTTGGGCCACCGACCCCAACAACAGCTACGGCATCAAGGGCGAGGACGACGACCCGTGGCACGTACGCCTCTACGGCGAGCGGGCGCCGCTCTCGGACCTGCTCGACGCCGGGCTGGCGACCTACGCCTGGCAGATCTGGGAGCCGTTGCTCACCGGCGGGGAGCGGGTGGCGGCGTTGTGACCAGAGACGGGGTGACCAGAGACGGGGTGACCAGAGACGGGGTGAGCAGGGACGACCACTTCGACATCCGGGACCCGCTGCCCACGCCGACGGAGACCACGCTCCTGGAGGCCAGCGCCGGCACCGGCAAGACGTGGACGATCGGGGCGCTCGTGACCCGCTACGTCGCCGAGGGGGTGTGCCCGCTCGAGCAGATGCTCGTGGTGACGTTCGGCCGAGCCGCCAGCCAGGAGCTGCGGGAACGCGTGCGCGCACAGCTGGTCGAGGCGGAGCGCGCGCTCGCGGACGACCCGTCGTTGCCGGGTGTCACACCGTCGGACCTGATCGACCTGCTGCTCGACTGCGACCCCGGAGAACGGATCGCCCGACACCGTCGGGTGACCGAGGCGCTTGCCGGCTTCGACGGCGCGACCATCGCCACCACGCACCAGTTCTGCAACATGGTCCTGGGCTCGCTCGGCGTCGCCGGCGACACGGACTCCCGGGCCCGGCTGGTCGAGGACCTCGACGACCTGCTGCGGGAGGTCGTCGACGACCTCTACCTCCGGGCGTTCGCCTACGTCGAGTCCGACCCGGCCTTCAGCTACGCCGAGGCGATGTCGATCGCCCGCACCGCCGTCGGGGACCCACAAGCCCGGCTCGAGCCGGTCGGCGAGGACCGTGACACGCCGTCGGGTCGCCGGGTCTCCTTCGCCAGCAAGGTCCGCGAAGAGATGGAGAGACGCAAGCGGCGGCTCGGGATCCTGTCCTACGACGACCTCCTCAGCCAGCTCGCCGACGCCCTGGAAGAGCAGGACGCACCGGCCCGGGTCCGGATGCGGCAGCGGTGGCGGATCGTGCTCGTCGACGAGTTCCAGGACACCGACCCGGTGCAGTGGCAGGTCCTCGACCGGGCGTTCACGGGGCACGCGACGATGGTGCTGATCGGTGATCCCAAGCAGGCGATCTACGCGTTCCGGGGCGGCGACGTCACGACGTACCTCCAGGCGGCGGAGACCGCCACCACCCGCAAGACGCTGCCGGTCAACTGGCGCTCCGACGAAGCGCTCCTGACGTCGCTGCAGACGGTGCTGGCCGGAGCCGAGCTCGGCGACCCGCGGATCGTCGTGCACGACGTCACTGCCCATCACCAGGGTTCCCGGCTGACCGGGGCTCCACACGATCGGCCCTTCCGGATCCGGGTGCTCCGACGCGACCAGTTCGGGCGGCGCGGACCCAAGCCGCTTCTGGTGAGCCAGACCCGCCCTCACGTCGCGCGCGACCTCGCCCTCGACGTCCGGTCGCTGCTGGCGTCGGGCGCCGAGTTCGAGGGCCGGCGGCTGGAGCCGCGGGACGTCGCAGTCATCTGCTACCGGCATCTCGACCTGGCCGCGTCCCAGGCAGCCCTGCTCGCGGCCGGCGTCCCGGCCGTGATCGCCGGTGGCGGCAGTGTGTTCGCCACCGCGGCCGCCGTCGAGTGGCTCGAGCTGCTCGAGGCCCTCGAGCAGCCGCACCGCAGCCCGAGGGTGCGGACAGCGGCGCTGACCTGCTTCTTCGGATACACCGCCCGACAGCTCGACGAACGCGGTGACGACCTGACCGACGAGGTCGCTGACACTCTGCGGGAGTGGGCCGAGGTGTTCGCAGCCCGCGGTGTCGCGGCGGTCCTGGAGGCTGCCACGGCGCGGGGGCTGTCGGCCAGGGTCCTCTCCCTGGTCGGTGGCGAGCGGCAGCTCACCGACCTCCGCCACATCGGCGAAGCCCTGCACGAGGTGGCGCTCATGGAGCGGTTCGGGCTGGTGGCCATGCTGACCTGGCTGCGGGGGCAGATCGCCGAGGGCCGGGCCGGCCGGGGCATCGAGCGAACGAGACGGCTCGACTCCGACGCGGCCGCCGTGCAGCTGGTCACCATCCACGCGAGCAAGGGCCTGGAGTATCCCGTCGTCTACCTCCCGGCCCTCGCCGACCGCAACGTCCCCAAGCCCACGACTCCGCTGTTCCATGACGAGAAGGGCGACCGCTGCGTGGCCGTCGGCGGTCCCGGTGGGACGGACTGGCACGACCACGTGCGTCGCTGGGGAGACGAGGAGGCCGGGGAGTGGCTGCGCCTGCTCTACGTCGCGATCACCCGGGCCAAGTCCCAGGTCGTCTGCTGGTGGGCACCGACCCGGAACACTCCGGCCAGCCCGCTGCAGCGGATGGTCCTCGGCCGGCGGCCGGGGATGGCGGAGGTCCCGGCGGAGTTCGACAACCTGACCGACGACGAGGCGGCCGAGTTCCTCGAGCGTTGGCGCGCCGCTGGCGGTCCGACGCCGGAGCCCGCCGTCCACCCCGAGCCCGGGAGCCGAGCCCCCGCTCGCGGACGTCCCGCCGCTGTCGGTCCGGCCGTTCACCCGGTCGGTGGACCTCACCTGGCGGCGGGCGTCCTACTCCTCGCTCAGCGCGGTCGAGGTCGCGGCCCCACCCGTGGGCGGAGTGGCCAGCGAGCCGGAGGTCGAGGCCAAGGACGACGAGGACGTGACGGTCGCGGCGGCCGCCGCCGCGAGGCAGACGGATGCGCCCGTGGTGTCCCCGATGGCCGAACTGCCGGTGGGAGCGACGTTCGGATCGCTGGTTCACGCCGTCCTCGAACACGCAGATCCTGAAGCGCACGGACCTGCGGACCGAGCTGCTGGGCCACATCGACGAGCAGCTCGTCCGCTGGCCGGTGGCGCTGGATCGAGGCATCCTGGCCGATGCCCTGGTGGCCGTCTGCGACTCCCCGCTCGGCAGCCTGGCGCCCACCACGCTGCGGCAGCTCCCGCTGCGCGATCGGCTGCGGGAGATGGACTTCGAGATGCCGCTGGCCGGGGGAGACCTGGTCTCTGACGCGGTGGACGTCCGGCTCCGCGACCTCGCTCCGCTCCTGCGGCGGCATCTGGCGGAGAGCGACCCGGTCCGCGCGTACGCCGACACCCTCGCCCATCCGGCGCTGGGCGACCAGGCGCTCCGTGGCTACCTCACCGGTTCGGTCGACGTGGTCCTTCGACTCCCTGGTCCCCGCTATCTCGTCGTGGACTACAAGACCAACTGGCTCGGGGGTCACGATGCTCCCTTGACCGCCCACGACTACCGACCGGAGCGCCCTCGCCGCCGCCATGAGCCACTCCGACTACCCCCTGCAGGCCCTCCTCTACGCCGCGGTCCTGCATCGGTTCCTTCGCTGGCGCCAGCCCGGCTACGACCCCGAGTCGCACCTCGGAGGCGTCCTGTACCTCTACCTGCGCGGCATGTGCGGTCCGGACACACCCCTCGTGCAAGGCGAGCCGTGCGGCGTCTTCTCGTGGCGGCCGCCGGTGGCGCTCGTCGAAGAGCTGTCCGACCTCCTGGACGCGGCGGGTGCCAGGCATGATCGAGCTCTTCGAACCTGTCGGCGACCACGATTCGCGGCTCGCGCTCGGTGCGGCGGGCCTGCTCGGCGCCTTCAATCGGGCAGGAGTGCTGGAGGCGGCCGACGTCCATGTCGCTGCCCGGACCGGCGACCTGGGCGGCGAGACCGACGAGCGGGTCCTGCTCGCCGTGGCCATGGCGGTGCGGGCCGTGCGTCACGGCTCGGTGTGCGTCGATCTCGGTTCCCTGCCCGCGCTGGCCACCGGTCCCCCGTGGCCGGAGCCGACGGAGTGGGCCGACGCCGTTCGAGCCTCGCCGTTGCTCGAGGCGGGAGTCGTGCGGTGGGAGCACGACCTGCTGTACCTCGACCGCTACCACCGGCTGGAGCGGGAGGTGTGCGCCGACCTGGTCGCCCGAGCCGCGCAGCCTCCACCCGAGGTCGACGAGGCGGTGCTGGCCGCGGGCGTGGAGCGGATCAGCACCGGCCACCTGAGCGACGAGCAGCGCGCAGGCGGCCGTGCGCGCGGTCCGCCAGTGGACCACCGTCGTCACCGGCGGCCCCGGCACCGGGAAGACCACGACCGTGGCCCGGATGCTGGCCCTGGTCGCCGACCAGGCCGCCGCCCGCGGAGGGCGTGCGTCGATCGCCCTCAGCGCACCGACCGGCAAGGCGGCGGCGAGACTGCAGGAGGCGGTCGAGGGTGAGCTGGCCGGGATGTCCGTCGACGACCGCGAGCACGTCGGGCGCGTCGAGGCGATGACCCTGCACCGCCTGCTCGGCTGGCGGCCCGACAACGCCACTCGCTTCCGGCACGACCGCTCGAACCGGCTCAAGTACGACGTGGTCGTGGTCGACGAGTCTTCGATGGTCGAGCTGACGATGATGGCGCGACTGCTGGAGGCGGTCCGCCACCAGGCCCGACTGGTGCTGGTCGGGGACCCGCGACAGCTGACGTCGGTCGGCGCCGGCGCGGTCCTGTCCGACCTCGTCGCCGGGTACGACGGCGACCCCGCCTCGCCCGTGGTGTCCCTGTCGGAGAACTTCCGGTCCACCGGGCACATCAAGACCCTGGCCGAGGCGTTGCGGCTCGGCGACGCCGACGAGGTGCTCGCCGCGCTGCGGGCCGGCGCCGACGAGGTGGAGTTCGTGGAGACCGACGACGCCGCGGGCGTGGTCCGTCCCGATGCGGTCCGCTCCGCCCTGGCGGTGCGCCGAGCCGCGGAGGAGGGCGATGCCGCGGCCGCGGTGGCGGCGCTCGACGAGCACCGCCTGCTGTGTGCGCACCGCGAGGGACCACACGGCGTACGCCATTGGAACCGGCAGGTCGAGCAATGGCTGGGTGAGGAGATCGGCCAGGACTTCTGGACGCAGTGGTACGTCGGCCGCCCACTCCTCGTGACCGCAAACGACCACACCCTGGAGGTCTACAACGGCGAGACCGGGGCCGTCGTGTTGCGTGACGACGGCCGGCTCCGGGCGTGGATCGCCGGGTCGGGCGGTCTGAAGGACTTCGCGCCCGGTCGGCTCGAGGCCGTGGAGACCATGCACGCCATGACCATCCACAAGAGCCAGGGCAGCCAGGCTCGGCGGATCACGGTCCTGCTGCCCGACGAGGACTCCCGACTGTTGACGCGGGAGCTGTTCTACACGGCGGTCACCCGCGCCCAGGAGCGGGTGCGGGTGGTGGGTTCCGAGGCCGCGGTCCGGGCCGCCGTCGGGTCCCTCGCCCAGCGGGCGACCGGGCTCCGGCAGCGGCTGGCCGCGTCGCGGACCGCGCCCACTGACCGGTGCTTCGTAGGCTGCAGCCGAACCACGTCCTCGGCTACGCCGTGGGAAGCGTTGCCGTGCAGACCGGTCCGACCGTGGCTGGTCGCGAACCTGCCCGCAACGCGGCCGGGCTAGGGTCGAATCATGCCGTTCCTGCTGCGCGTCGAGCTGCCCGACGTCCCCGGTTCACTCGGGATGGTGGCGAGCACGATCGGCGAGGCCGGCGGTGACATCGAGGCGATCGAGATCGTCGAGAAGGGCCACGTCGGCGTGGCTGTCGACGACGTACTGCTGGAGACCGCGCCCGGGGTGCTGCCGGACGTCATCGTGTCGGCCTGCAACGAGCTCGACGGGGTGCGGGTGCTGTGGATCAGTCGCTACGCCGCCGGCGGAAACGTCTTCCTGGACCTCGAGGCCATCGAGGACCTGACGGCGCACCCCGCCGAGGCCGTGCACCGCCTGGTCGACCTGCTGCCGGTCGTCTTCCGATCCGACTGGGGCGCGCGGGTGGACCGCGACAAGGGTGTCGTGCACAAGACGGGGGCCGCCCCCGAGGACGTCCCCTGGGCCAAGCTCGACGGGGGCCGGCGGCTCGAGGTGGACGACGACGTCAACGTCTATTGCGGCGCGGTGCTCGACGACGACCAGATCGTCGTGATCGGCCGTCGCGGCGGCCCCGAGTTTCTCGACTCCGAACGCGCGCGGCTCGGCCATCTCGCTGCTCTCGCCACCTCGATCGCCAGGTCGTCCTGACCTCTGGGGCGGGCGGCCCGAACGGCGACCCGTCGGACGGGTCAGGCGACGGGCTCGAGGACGAAGACCGGGATCTCCCGATCGGTCCGCTGCTGGTACTCCGCGTACGGCGCGTACTGCGCGACCGCCCGCTCCCACCACTCGGCGCGCTCGCGGCCCGAGGTCAGCCGGGCGCGGTAGGCGCGCGGCTCCGGACCGTCCTGGAGCTCGACCTCCGGGTGCGCGAGGAAGTTGTGGTACCACGTCGGGTGCGTGGGCGCGCCGCCCTGCGACGCGACCGCGGCGTAGACGCCGTCCTTCTCGACCCGCATCACCGGGTTCTTCCGCAGTTTTCCGGACCTGGCGCCCGTCGAGGTGATCACGACGATCGGCCACTCGGGTACGCCGCGCAGCGTGTTGGCCTCACGGCCGTCCGAAGCCTCGTACTCCTCGACCTGGTCCCGCACCCACCGGGTGGGGCTCGGCTCGTACTCTCCCGAAAGTGCCATGCGAGGTGAACCCGATGCCCTCGCCGGGTTGTTCCCCACAGTCACGGCGACGGGCGGGGCAGGAATCGAATCGACTGGCTCCCCTCAGACGGGGTCAACCCCACGCCGTTTGCGCCACCCCGTGGGGTTCAGCGGCGGGGGCGGACCAGGCCGAACTCGTAAGCCGCCACGGCGGCCTGGGTGCGGTCGCGGACGTCGAGCTTGCGCAGCACGGCCGCGACGTGGGTCTTCACCGTGCCCTCGCTGATGAACAGCTGCCCGGCGATCTCGGCGTTGCTGTCCCCGACCGCGATCAGGCGCAGGACGTCGGCCTCCCGCCCGGTGAGCCGCTCCAGACGCGGGTCCGGCGCGAACCGTGGCGATTCGGCGTACTCGGCGAGGAGGCGCCGCACCAGCATCGGCGCGAGCGGGGTCCCGCCCTCCGCCACGCTGAGCACCGCGGCCCGGATGTCGGCGGGCGGCATCGACTTCAGCAGGTAGCCGGCCGCGCCCGCCCGCGCCGCGGCCACCAGCAGGTCGTCGTCGGCGAACGTGGTCAGCATCAGCACCTTCAGGTCGCGCAGCCGGGGATCGCCGGTGACGGCGGTGACGAGTGCGATCCCGTCCATCCGCGGCATCCGGATGTCGGTGAGCAGTACGTCCGCGTCCACCCGGCGCAGCACGTCCATGGCCTGCTGACCGTCACCGGCCTCGCCGACGATCTCCACCTGGGCCTCGCCCTGGAGCACCATCCGCAGCCCGCTCAGCACGAGGGGTTCGTCGTCGACCAGCACCACGCGCAGCGGGTTGACCGGGCCGTCGTTCACGGAGCGCCCGTCACGGGGATCGTGGCCGACAGCGACCAACCGCCGCGGTCCGGCGCCGCGTCGAGCCTGCCCTCGAACAGCGCGAGCCGTTCCCGCAGCGCCGCCAGCCCTCGCCCGGACCCCGCCTCGAGCGCGGGTCCGGCGCGGACGCCGCCGGGTTCGTCACCGCCACCCGCACGACGCCGTCGCGATGCACGACCTCGACCGATGCCTCGGTTGCCCCCGAGTGCTTCGCCGCGTTGGTGAGCCCTTCCTGGACGACGCGGTACGCCGTCGAGGAGATGCTGGCCGGGACGGTCGACAGGTCGCCCTCGGTCGTCAGGTCCACCGTGAGGCCGCCAGCGCCGACCCGGCCCAACAGGTCGTCGAGGTCGGCCAGCCCCGGGGCCTCGCCGGCGGGGTCGTCACCGAGCAGGCGCAGGAACCGGTGCATGTCCACCAGGGCCGCACGTCCTCCGGACTCGATCGTTCCGAGTACGTCGGCCACCAGCGGCTCCGACGTACGCTCCCGCGTCGCGCCGGCCTGGAGCGTCATCAGGGTCAACGCGTGCGCCACCGAGTCGTGTAGGTCGCGGGCGATTCTCGTGCGCTCCGCGGTGGCGGCGTCCCTGGCCGCCCGGTCGCGGGCGATCTCGGCGGCGACGCGGGCGTCGGTGGAGCGGCGGACCAGATGGGCGAGGCCCCACGCCATCACCACGATCACGGCGTTGCCGACGAAGTCGGCGGCGTCGAACTCGCTCCTCGTCACGTCGTAGACCAGCGCGCCCACCGCGACCGCGGCCAGGCCGACCAGGCCGCGCCTGAGGTCTGCGTGGTACCCCAGCGAGGCCAGGACCACGAGCATCGCCAGGAAGCCGCCGACCACCGGAGCCTCGCCCAGGAACGTCTGTGCCGCGAGTGCCGCGCCGCAGACCACCGTGGCCACCAGGGGAGCTCGTCGCCGCAGTGCCACCGCCCCAGTCATCGGCAGGAAGACCAGGTGCTGGAGCAGGTCATGGTCCATACGGTCGGCGACGAGCAGCAGCTCCACCTGGGTCACCAGCGTCAGCAGGGTCGCCCACAGGAAGTCCCTGGCGAACTGCGACGCGGGCAACCTCATGGAGGGATGGTAGGAGCGCCGTACGCGCCTGTCCTCTGTCTTCAGACAGAGACGGTCCGGCCGTACGACGGAGGCGGCGGGCCATCGTGGGCCGCGAACGTTGGGCCACCGTCTCGAAAGGAGGCCACCCATGGCCACCACCGTTCCCGCCACTCCCACCGACACGAGCGCCGCCACTGGCGCCAACACCCCCACCGACACCGGGCCTCGCGGACGCGGCTCCCGGCTGGCCGCGCCGGTGTGCGTCCTCGGCTCCGCACTCGCAGTCGCCTGCTTCTTCGTCCTGGGCATCGGGGCCCGTGGCGGCTCCGGCGCCGAGGTCACGGCCGGCCTCGACGACCACGCGATGCGCTACCAGCTCGCTTCGTTGCTCGCCATCTACGCCGCGATCCCCTTGAGCGTCGCGGCGATCCGGCTCGGCCGCCGGATGGGGGGAGACGCCGGCCGCGTGGCCAGCGCGGCTGGCGTCACCGTCGCCTTCCTCATGGCTGCCTACTACTCGACGTACGCCGCTGGGGCCGTCACCGCCACCCTCGTCCTCGACGAGGCCGGACCAGGGGTCGGTGAGGCGACCCTGGTGCTGCTGAACCTCGTCGAGCTCGCGCGCTATGCCCCAGGCGCTGCGCTGCTGGCGGCGGTCCTGGTCGCCCGCCGCCGGCTGTCGAAGGTTCACACGATCCCGGCCTGGATCCTGCTCGTCGCCGCGATCGTCCCGGTCACCAGCTGGCTGGCCGCCATCCTGGTCCCTATCTGGCTCGGCGTGACCGGAGCTCTCGCCGGCCGCCAACGGCCCTGACCCACTCGGTGGTCGAGCCTGTCGAGACCACTAACGTTCCACCCATGAGCGCGATCGACGGGGTGTCCCAGACCTTCGACCCGGAGGCCTGGGACCCCGTCGCCGGGTTCGAGGACCTGACGGACCTCACCTACCACCGCGCAAAGGCGCACGGCACGGTGCGGGTCGCGTTCGACCGGCCCGACGTCCTCAACGCGTTTCGACCGCACACCGTCGACGAGTTGCTCGCTGTACTCGAGCATGCCCGGACGTCCAGCGACGTCGGGTGCGTGCTGCTCACCGGCAACGGGCCCTCGGACAAGAACGGGAAGTGGGCCTTCTGTACCGGTGGCGACCAGCGGATCCGCGGTCGCACCGGCTATCAGTACGAAGAGTCGGTGGGGGTTCAGGGCGGCGACGCACCCATTGCGGTGGACCAGGCACGTCTCGGGAGGTTGCACATCCTCGAGTGCCAGCGGCTGATCCGGTTCATGCCCAAGGTCGTGATCTGCGTGGTCAACGGGTGGGCGGCCGGGGGCGGCCACTCCCTGCACGTGGTCTGCGACCTCACGCTCGCCAGCGCGGAGCACGCGCGGTTCAAGCAGACCGACGCCGACGTCGGCTCTTTCGACGGCGGCTTCGGGTCGGCGTACCTCGCCCGGCAGGTGGGTCAGAAGTTCGCCCGGGAGATCTTCTTCCTGGGCGAGGAGTACGACGCCGAGCAGATGCACCAGATGGGTGCGGTCAACAAGGTGGTCCCGCACGCCGGTCTCGAGGCCGAGGCCCTGGAGTGGGGCCACCGGATCAACGGCAAGTCCCCGACCGCACAACGGATGCTGAAGTACTCCTTCAACCTCATCGACGACGGCCTCGTCGGTCAGCAGCTCTTCGCCGGCGAGACCACGCGACTGGCCTACATGACCGACGAGGCCCAGGAAGGGCGCGACCAGTTCCTGGAGAAGCGGGACCCCGACTGGTCGCAGTTCCCCTGGTACTACTGAGGCGTTGCGTTGGTGCGGTTCAGCGGCATATGGGCCGCCTCGGTACGCCCACATCCCAGTCCGCAAGAGCGGCGGCCGTCCGTTGGACCGTGACCGGTTCGTCGAGAAGGTGGACGGTCCGCTCGCTGCCGTATATCGAAGGCACCACCGCGCGCTCCCGCCCGGACCGGCTGGTGTCCGGGAGGGTGCGCGACGTGGAGCCATCACGGGGCGGGCGTCAGAAACACTCCCACCGGCTCGAAGTCGAACAGGAACCCGTTGAGCACGAATGCGTCGACGGCGGTCTCGGTGGGTGCCGCGACTCCCGACCCAAGGCCGAAGTAGACGCCCGTGCTGACAGCAGGTGGCGCCGGGTCATCATCGGTGCTTGCCTCCAGCGCCGTAAGGACCTCGTCGAAGGTGCACGTGGCGTCCTGGGTGCAGCTGATGTCCGTGCCCTCGTCGCCGGTCAGGTACCACAAGTCGTCGGCGAGGGCGTCCGCATGGGTCTCCCACCCCGTTGCGCCCTCTTCGGGCTGGTGGATGAGGGTGGTGAACTCGAGGCCGCCGAGGGGGGTTGCGTCGTCCACGAGGTGCGGGTTGATCTCGACTCGGAGCGAGGGCCGCACCAACGGCGTGGCGTCCCCGTTGTACGTCGCGTAACTGACGTCCGTGATCTGGTCGAGCTGGACGCCCGCGAAGTCGAACGAGTTGCCGAAGGCAGCCAGGTCGGCCGGCCCCGTGACGGCCAGCCGCAAGCTCCCGTCACCCTCCGGTTGGCCGGTTGGCCCGGTCTGCCCGTTGCTCTCGGCCCCACCGGTCTGGTTCCGGATCATCGGGCCCCACAGCGAGTTGGGAAAGGCGATCGCTTCCGGCGCGATCTTGCCTGCGGTGACCGACCCGTTGGCGAGGTCGCCGGAGGCGACGGTGCCGTTCTTGATGTCACCGGACGCGACGGTGCCGTTCTTGATCTCGCCGCCCTGGACGGCGTTGTTCTTGATGTGCTTGGAGGCGATGGCGTTCTTCTTGATCTTGTTGCCCCCGATCTTGTCCGCCCCCGAGGCGCTGGCGGTGCTCAGCAGGAGCAGTGCAGCGACGACGAGCGCGACGGTGCGTAGCTTCTTGGCGTTTCGCATGGGTCCCTCCCCGCTCAAGGGTCTGTCGAACCCTTGTGCTGGACGGTTGGTGGTGCGGCCGGCGCTGTCGCAGAAAGGAAGCTGGGCAGCGCTTTCTTGAGGACGTGTGCAGTCAATCCGGACCCTCGTGCCATGGCCGACGTCAACGCTGACATGCGTTATCGGCGTCCGCCCATCGGCACCGGTGAGACCCCGTCGCCTGCTCGCGCCTTGATGGTTGTGCGGCGGCAACGGTCAACAGCTCGGGGTCCCGGAGACGTGCACTCTCCGCAGCCGTTCACCCACCAGAGCTTCACCCACCGTCGCCGGGGTCAACCGCAGGCCAAGCGCAGATGGTGACGGTTCAACGCCGAGAACGCCGGGAAACGTGCAGGTCAACGGCGACCCGGTGAGTGGCGCCCCCGGCGAAGCAGCCGCGGACAGGCGCCACTCGCGGCACCGCAACGCGCGACTCGGCGCGATCGGAGGCGCAACTCAACGGGTAGGGCGGCCATGATGGCGACATGAAAGTGGTGGTCCTCACGGGAGCCGGGATCTCCGCCGAGAGCGGGGTGCCGACCTTCCGTGACGCCGATGGCCTCTGGGAGGGACACCGGGTCGAGGACGTCGCCTCACCGGAGGCCTACGACGTCCAGCCCACGGTCGTGCACCGGTTCTACGACGCCCGCCGGGCAGCCCTCGACGCCGTCCGGCCCAACCCCGCCCACGTCGCGCTGGTGCGCCTCGAGGAGCATCTGGGGGAGGACGTCGTGGTCGTCACCCAGAACATCGACGACCTGCACGAGCGCGCGGGATCGACCCGCGTGATTCACATGCACGGCCAGCTGAGGTCGGCGCTCTGTCGCGACTGCGGAGGTCGGTCCCCGTGGACCGAGGACCTCGCCGACTTCCCGCCCTGCCCGCGTTGCGGGGTGAGCGAGCTGCGGCCCGATGTCGTCTGGTTCGGCGAGATCCCCTACGACATGGACCGGATCCTCCTGGCCCTTCAATCAGCCGACCTGTTCGTCTCGGTCGGGACCTCCGGCGCCGTCTACCCGGCCGCCGGCTTCGTCCAGCACGCCCGGGCGTGCGGCGCGCGCACGCTCGAGCTCAACCTGCAGCCGAGTGAGGTGACGGCCCTGTTCGACGAGGCCCGTCAGGGACCGGCCGGGGAACTGGTGCCGGCGTGGGTCGACGAGCTACTCGCGGGCGAGCTCTGAGACCAACAAGGCGTCGAGACGGTCGATCTCCTCGCTCATGCCCAGGCGCGGCATCCAGCCACGCATCTTCGAGGCGAACATCGCGCCGCTCTCGATGATTCGGGGGTCCATGTGGCCGAACACCTCGAGCGTGACCACGCCGTACAACGTCGCCCACGCCTCCATGAACACCCACAGCAGCCCGCGGTGGCCCGTCGGGGACCAGGTCGAGGTCGATCGGGATCAGCAGGTCGTCCAGCGCGGTCCGGACGGCGGGATCGAGGTCCTCGGGGTCCGGGTGCTCGAAGTGGGTTCGGTGCCACAGGTCGATGAGCAGGGCGTGGAAGTAGTGGCCCGAGGTCGCGGACGTGATCAGCTCCCGACGCACGCAGGCGCTGTCGGCGACCGGGTTCGCGAAGACCAGAGAGAACTCCCGCGGGCTCGCGTGCGCCCATCGGCGGAACGCCACCGCGGCACAGATCAGTCGTCCCGCCGGGTCGTCCTCGGGCATCTTCGACGCCGCGTCGACGAATCCAGCGGTGGCCGCCTTGTCGATCTCGAAGGCCACCAGGTCGACCAGCTCCTGGTAGCTCGCGACGTAGCGGTAGAGCGCGGGCGCGGTCATGCCCATCCGACCGGCCACTGCGCGGAGCGAGACCTCGGCACCATCGGCCAGCAGGCCGCGCGAGACCTGGACGATCTCGTCGTACGTCGCCTCCCGCTGGCGTTCGCGTCGGGTCGTCCCGGCACCCTCCTGAGGGTCCGCTTGAGCGGTCTGCTGCGTCACCCGAGTCCTCTCGGTCCGGTTGGGCAAAGCCTGTTGACACCAATTGTTTACAGTGTTTACGGTTAACACCGTTCACTGGAATGAACAGCATAACCGATCATCGGCACAGGAGAACATGATGATGGAGCGGTGGGGGGCCTTCGTGGCCCGGAGGGCGCTGGCGGTGCTGCTGGCGGGGATCGCGCTGGTGATTGCGGCCGGCGCCTATGGCTTCGGGGTGTTCGACAGCCTCTCCCAGGGCGGGTTCGACGATCCCGACACCGAGTCCGCGCGGGAGCTGGCGCTGGAGCGGGACACCTTCGGCAACCGCTCGGTCGATGTCGTCGCGATCTACTCCAGCGAGGAGCTGACCGCCGACGAGCCCGGCTTCCGCACCGAGGTCGAGGACGTGATCGCCGGGATCCCCGCGGGCGCCACGACGTCGGTGCTGTCGTGGTACGACACCCAGAGCGCGGACATGCTGAGCGAGGACCAGCACGCCGTCGCGGTCCACATCTCGCTCGCCGGGGAGAGCCAGGACGCGCTGCTCGACAACTGGGAGACCATCGAGCCCACGCTGGAGGCAGAGGGTCTCGAGACGGACGTGGCGGGGGCGTTCGCGGTCTACGGCGACGTCAACGAGATCACTTCTGAAGACCTCGAGCGGGCCGAGATGATCTCGCTGCCGATCGTCATCTTGCTGGCCCTGCTGATCTTCGGCAGCGCGGTCGCCGCGGCGATGCCAGCCCTCGTCGGCGCCGTGGCCGTGGTCGGATCGCTCGCCGTCGTGCGGCTGCTGACCAACGTCACCGAGGTGTCCATCTTCTCGATCAACGTGATCACGCTGCTGGGCATGGGGTTGGCCATCGACTACGCCCTCTTCATGATCAGCCGCTTCCGCGAGGAACTCGCCGGCCTCCCAGATGACGACACCGAAGCCGCCGCCAAGGCGCTCCGGACCACGATGGTCACGGCCGGCCGCACCGTGTTGTTCTCGGGGCTGACCGTCGCCGCGGCGATGTCGTCCCTGCTCGTGTTCCCCCAGGCGTTCCTCAAGAGCATGGGGTACGGCGGCATCTCGGCCGTGGTCATCGCGATGCTGGCCGCCCTGACCATCCTGCCCGCCACCCTCAGGCTGCTGGGACGCCGGATCGATGCGGGGCGGATGCCGTGGCGTCGGCACCGGCCGGTGTCGGTCGGGGACGACCACGGTTGGTGGGCACGCCTCGCGCACGCCGTGATGAGGAAGCCGGTCGCCGTGATCGTGGTCGTGACCGCGGTGCTGCTCGCGATCGCCTCGCCGTTCCTCAACGCGACCTGGGGCAGCGTCGACTACCGGGTCCTGCCGCAGGACGCCCCGGCCCACGTCGCCGCCGACAAGCTCAACGCCGAGTTCGGCACCGAGCGCTCCAGCGCCAGCCTCCTGCTGCGCGGTGCGAGCGAGCAGGACGTCGCGGCGTACACCCAGGAGATCGAGTCCGTCGACGGCATCGTGGCCGTGCAACCGGTGGCCGCCGAAGGGGAGGCCACCCTGCTGCGGGCGTTCTGGGACGGCAACAGCCAGACCCAGGAGTCCCAGGACATCCTGCGGGACCTGCGTGAGGTCGAGCCGGCACAAGGCGACGTCCTCGTGGGTGGAATGACCGCCGACACGGTCGACCTGGTCGCCTCGGTGGCCGACCACTTGCCGTGGATGGGCCTGATCGTGCTCGCCGTCATGCTGGTGCTGCTGTTCCTTGCCTTCGGCTCGGTGGTGCTGCCGTTCAAGGCGGTCGTGATGAACATCGTCTCGATCACCGCGTCGTTCGGCGTGGTCACCTGGATCTTCCAGGAGGGCAACCTCGCCGATCTGCTCGGCTTCGAGCCGCTCGGCTACCTCGACGCCACCAACCCGATCCTGATGCTGGCCATCCTGTTCGGACTGTCGATGGACTACGAGGTGTTCCTGCTCTCCCGGATCCGGGAGCAGTGGGACCGGACCCACGACAACGATCGGGCGATCGCCATGGGGGTGCAGAAGACCGGACGGATCATCACCAGCGCGGCACTGCTGTTGGCGGTCGTGATCGGAGCCTTCGGCCTGTCCGGAATCGTGTTCATGAAGATGATCGGCATCGGGATGCTGGTCGCGCTGCTCATCGACGCCACGGTCGTCCGGGCACTGCTGGTGCCGGCGACCATGAAGCTGCTGGGCCAGTGGAACTGGTGGGCCCCCGGCCCGCTGCGCCGCTGGTGGGAGCGGTACGGCTGGCGCGAGGCGCCCGAGGCCGCTCCGGCCGCGACGGACCGGGATCAGTACGACGCCCCGGTCGCGTAGCGGTCCTCGAAGGCCGGCGCGGACGGGGTGCCTCCGGTCGCACCTGCGTGTGATCTGATGAGCCATCGACGCGACCCTGGAGGCACTGTGAACCGGATCAGGCGGCTGCGAGCGCGATTCGGAGTCGCTCGCCGTACTCACGGCGTGTGCGCGACGACGGCGGCGACAGCGGGGACAGCGACTTCGCCGAGGAGTCGGCGGCGGACATCCAGAAGCTGCGTCGATCGAGGACATGAAGGCCATCGAGTCCGTTCACCTGGCGGGCACGGTCACCCAGGGGGACGGCGAGATCGGTCTCGACATCTCGATGAACACCGCCGGCGACTGTGACGGCACGGTCTCCCGCGGCGAGCAGGGCGAGGCGGAGGTGACCAGCCTCGACGGCACCTCGTGGTTCAAGCCCGATGAGGCGTTCTGGCGGGCTCAGGCCGGCCCACAGGCCGACCAGATCATCGCCATCGTGGGCGACAACTGGGTGCTCCTGCCGGAGGGCGACCAGAGCTTCGCGTCCTTCTGCGACCTCGACCAGCTGTTCGGGCCAGATCGGCGACGAGCCCGAGAGCCACCGAGAAGGACGGACGGAGGACGTCGACGGCGAGGAGGCCGTGCAGGCTGACCCGCAAGGGTGAAGACGGCGGCACCATCACCGTCTGGATCGCGGTCGACGACCCGCACCACATCCTCAAGATCGAGCAGTCGGGCGGCGACGGACCAGGCTCGTTCACGTTCTCCGAGTTCAACGAGGAGGTCGAGGTCGACGCGCCCGCGCGACGACGAGGTCGTCGACGCTCGACCAAGCTGCAGCCCTGATCCGCAGCGCGCCCTATCGGCCGGTCAGGCTGAAGTGCTGGTAGTCCTTCAGCGACTGCCAGGCGCCGCCCCACTCCCAGCCGACCGCGGCGAACGCCCGGACCACCACTCCGTCGGCCTCGATCATGCCGGGCCGGGTGCGGGTCCGGTCGAGGTAGGCGCCGGCGAGCTCCGGCAGGACCACCGGCCCCTTGACGTAGGGGTTCTGGAAGCTGTTGACGTCGATGGCCAGGCCGTAGGCGTGCTGTGAGTACGACGTCCCTCCCGTGGTCGGGCGGCACACGAACGCCGTGGTCGCGTTGCCGTCGCCGGTCGGGGGCGCGTCGAGCTGGCCTCGAGTCGTGATGGTCATTTCCTCCAGGGGGAACCGCGCGTCGTAGAGGCGATCGAAGACCGACACCAGGTCGTCGGCCACGGTGCGGTGGACGAGGAGCTCACCGGTGTGACGTCGGTCGTCGAAGCCCCAGAACGCCAGCCGCAGCCACGCGAGATCGGCTGGGCCGACCGGGACATCCCGCGCGCCAGGTCGACCGGGCGATCACCTCCCGTGGTGCGGGAGAGACCACACGGGAGGCGAAGCCGTCGCCGGGAAGGGGGGACACCTGGTCGGGGAGCGTGAAGCGCCGGTTTCGAAGCGCCGTCGGCGTCGGTCGCACCTCGCCGAAGCCGGCCTGCGTCGTCGGGAGGACCCGGCTGCCGAGCCACGGCGGCGGCACGGTGCCCGGCTCCGGCGCTGGACCTTCGCTGGAGCCGGTGGGGGACGCCGACGGGCTGGTCGGCCTTGCTTCGGAGGCGTCCGCGGAGGCCCGGTCGGCGCTGGCTGGCTCCCGGTCCGGGTCGCCGCTGCAGCCGGTCGCCGAGATCATCGAGACCGCCACGAGCACCACCCCGGGCACCACTCCGGAGACCACCGCCAGCCTTCGCATGCTCCGACGGTACGGCGCCTCGGGTGCGCGCCAACCGTCATGGCCCGACCAGCGCGCCCGCGTGCGGGGGCAGTCGAAGCCGGTCCTCGTCGAACCCCACGTCGGGACCGCTCATGAAGAGCAGGTCCGTGCGGCCGTCCACATCGATCCGCACGGAGGCGGCGCCGAAGTTGACGACGACGAGCAGGTCGCCTCGGCACATCCGGAACACCCGGGTCTCCTCGTCCACGGTGCAGGCCGTCGCGCCGAACGACGGATCGGTCAGCGGCGGGAGTGCTCGCCGCAGCCAGGCCAGACGACGGTAGGCCTCCAGGAGCCGGGCGTGCCGGCCGGAGCGGGCCTCCTCCCAGTCCAGGACCGAGCGCTCGAAGGTAGCCGGGTCCTGCGGGTCGGGGACGACGGTCGGGTCCCAGCCCATCCGCTCGAACTCCTCGAAGCGGTGGGCGGCGACCCAGGCGCCCAGGTCGGCCTCGGGGTGGGAGGTGAAGAACTGGAAGGGGGTCGACGCGGCCCACTCCTCGCCCTGGAAGAGCATCGGGGTGAACGGCCCGGCCAGGGTCAGCAGCGCGGCGCACGCCAGCTGGTGGTCGTCGAGCGACTCCGTCAGCCGGTCGCCGGCGGCCCGGTTGCCGATCTGGTCGTGGTTCTGGCTGCACACGACGAGTCGCCAGGTCGGCATCGCCGCCGTGTCGAGCGGCACCCCGTGGTCGCGTCCGCGGAAGGAGGAGTAGGTCCCGTCGTGGAAGAAGCCCCGCTCGCACACCTTGGCCAGCGCGGACAACGGCTCGAAGTCGGTGTAGTAGCCACTCGTCTCGCCGGTCAGGGCGACGTGCACCGCGTGGTGGAAGTCGTCGCTCCACTGGGCGTCGAGTCCGTAGCCACCGGCGTCGCGCGGGGTCACCAGCAACGGGTCGTTGAGGTCCGACTCGGCGATCAGGGTGAGCGGCCGGCGCAGGTCCGCGGAGAGACGGGCGACCTCGTCCGCCATCTCCTCGAGCAGATGGGTGGGCGAGGAGTCCGCGAGGGCGTGCACGGCGTCGAGCCGCAACCCGTCGACGTGGTAGTCCTCGAACCACATCCGCACGTTGTCGAGGATGTAGCGACGTACCTCCGCCGAGGCCTCCTCGTCGAGGTTGACCAGGTCGCCCCAGGTGCTGGACCCCTCCTTCAGATAGGGCGCCAGCAGGGACAGATAGTTCCCGGACGGACCGAGGTGGTTGTGGACCACGTCCTGGATCACTCCGAGCCCGGCGGCGTGACAGCCGTCCACGAAGCGCTGGTACGCCGCCGGGCCGCCGTAGGGCTCGTGGACCGCCGACCACAGCACCCCGTCGTACCCCCAGTTGTGGGTGCCGTTGACCGCGTTCACCGGCATCAGCTCGACGAAGTCCACGCCGAGCTCGCGCAGGTGACCGAGCTTGTCCAGAGCGCCGTCGAGCGTGCCGGCCGGGGTGAAGGTGCCGATGTGCAGCTCGTAGATGATCGACCCGGCGAGCCGCCGTCCGGTCCAGGCGGTGTCGCCCCAGGTGTACGCCGTGTGGTCGAACGTGCGCGAGAGCCCGTGCACGCCCGCCGGTTGCCGCCGCGAGCGTGGGTCGGGGACGGGTGTGTCGCGGTCATCGAGCAGGTAGCCGTAGTCGACCTCCCCGACCGGCACCCGTCCGGTGGGCGACCACCAGTCGTCGGCTCCGCGGTCCATCTCCACGACCTCGTCGCCGACGACCAGCCGGACCTGCCGCGGGCAGCGGCGCCCACACGTCGAAGCGTCCCCTGGTCATGAGTCCTCCCGCACGAGCAGGGCCACCGGCAGCCGGTCGCAGGATCCGGTCCACCTCGACCACCGACCCGCCGGTGGTCGAGCTCGTCGACACCCCCCGCTTCGAGACCACGTCGTGCCAGGCACCGTCGGGCAGCACGATGGTCGTGTCGCCCCAGCCACCGTTCGCGGCGAGCCCGACCGGAAGCCGGGTGACCACCGTGATCGCCCCGCCCCGGTCGAAGGCCAGCACGTGATCGGTCGCGGTGCCGGTGGCCGCCACCGGTCGGTAGGACGTGAACAGGTGGGGCCGGTCCCGGCGCAGGGTCAGCCCGGCCTGCGTCACCCGGAGCTTGGCGGCACCCGGATCGTCCACTGCGGTGGCCAAGCGAGGTGAGTCATCAGCGGCGAGCATCGAGACCCGTGCGTCGAAGTCGACCCTGCGTCGGTTGTCGGGGTCGACCAGGCTCTGCTCCCAGAGCTCGCTGCCCTGGTAGACGTCGGGAACCCCGGGCATCGTCAGCGCGACCAGCTTGGCCGCGAGCGCGTTGGACCACCCGGGAACGACGACGTGCTCGAGCAGGCGGTCGAGGACCTGTCCGACCACGGGGTCGTCGAAGGCCGCGTCGACCGCAGCGTGCACGGCCGCCTCGTACGTCGGGTCCGGTTCGTTCCACGTGGTCATGTCCCCGGCTTCGCGCATCGCCTTCTCGGCGTACCCGTGCAGCCGATCCCTCGAGGCCGGCCAGGCGCCCAGCACGGCCTGCCAGAGCAGGCTGGCGAAGCCGGGGTCGGGCACTGGCACCAGGTGGAGCAACCGCTCCAGCGCCTGCTCCCACACCTCGGGCAGCTCGGCGAGCACCGTGATCCGGGCTCGGACGTCCTCGCCGCGCTTGGTGTCGTGGGTGGACAGCGTGGTCATCGCGTGCGGCCAGCGGGCCTGGCGCTCGGTCATCCGGTGGTGGAACGCGGCCGGGTCGACGGCGAACACGTCGGGGTCACCGCCGACCTCGTTGAGCGAGGTCAGCCGTGACCAGCGGTAGAACGCGCAGTCCTCGACCCCCTTCGCCATGACCATGCCGCTGGTCTGCTGGAAGCGGAGGGCGGCGTCGGCCGACGGGTCGCCGAGCACCGGGGCCAGCGCGTCCAGTGCAGTGGCCAGGTCGGGCCGGTGCTCCCGAGCCGCGGTCATGGCTTGCTCGAGGTGCTCACGGCCCTCGGGCAGGTAGGACCGGTAGACGGGGAAGCAGGCCAGCAGCTCGGCCACAGCATCGACGACCGACTCGTCGCCACCGGAAGCGGCAACCACGGATGTCGTGGCGATCTCGCGCGCGACCCTTCGCACCTCCGAGCCCAGGATCCCGTCCGCCACGGCTCGCTTGGTGCCGTGGATCAGCTCCGGCCAGTCGACGGGTGCCCCGCGCAGCCGGGTCTTCGAGGACGTCGAGCGGCGCCTGCCCGGCCGGGATCGGTGAGCACCCGGTCGACGAGGCCGAGGGCGTCGTACCCGGTGGTCCCGGCCGTGGTCCAGGACGACGGCAGGTCCTCGCCGGTCTCGAGGATCTTCTCGACGAGGACGTAGGCGCCGCCGGTCAGCACGGCCAGGTCGTCGAGGTAGCCGGCCGGGTCGCGGAGGCCGTCGGGATGGTCCACCCGGAGGCCGTCGACCAGCCCCTCGTCGAACCAGCGCCGGATCTCGACGTGGGTGTCCGCGAAGACGCGAGGCTCCTCCACCCGGACCGCCGCGAGCGTGTTCACCGCGAAGAACCGCCGGTAGTTCAGGCCGTGGTCGGCGACCCGCCAGCCGACGAGCTCGTAGTGCTGGCGGTCGTGCACGGTGTCGGGGTCGCCCTGTCTCGACCGGGTCGTCCGTCGTGCCGGGCGCAACGGGGAACCGGTGGTCGTGGTACCGGAGCTCCGCTTCCTGTCCCGAGCCTGTCGAGGCGACCAGCTCGAGGTGCGCGATCGGTCCACCGGGCTCCGGCTGGTCGTCGTCACCCACGACCGGGATCCGGATCCGGCCGCGGCCGGCTGCCCAGTCGATGTCGAACGCGTCGGCGTGTGGCGAGCGGCGACCGTGCTGCAGGACGTCCCACCACCAGCGGGTTCTGGTACGGCGTCGCGATGCCGACGTGGTTGGGGACGATGTCGACGAGGATTCCCATGCCGAGCCGTCGGGCCTCGGTCGAGAGGGCCGCCAGTCCCTCCCGGCCGCCGCGCGCAGGGTCGATCCGGTCGTGGGCGACCACGTCGTACCCGTGGACGCTTCCGGGCTCGGCCGCGAGCAGCGGCGAGAGGTAGACCCAGTCGACGCCCAGGTCGCGAAGGTAGGTGAGGCGTGCCGCTGCAGTGAACAGGTCGAAGTCGGCACTGATCTGCAGTCGGTAGGTGTTCCGCGGTGTCCGCACCCGCACCCCGCTCAGCGGGTGCCCGAGTGTGCCGCCACCGACGCCGCGACGGAGTGGTCGGGCTCCTGCTCGGGCTCCTCGTGCTCGCGAAGCACGACCAGGCTGCGTGACTCCAGGCGGAGGACCGAACCCGGCTTCCAGGCCTCGGTGTCCTCGGCCGCGCCGCCGGTGTCGATCACCACGTCCCACGCCTCGGCGTACTCGTCGGAGGGCAGGGTCACCTCGACGGGCTCGTCGGCGTTGAAGTAGAGGAGGAAGTGGTCGTCGGTGATGGTGCCGCCGCGGGCGTCCTTGCCGGCGATCCCGTGCCCGTTGAGGTACATGCCGATCGTCTTGCCACCGGTTCCCCAGTCCACCTCCTCCAGGGGCTGCCCCTCGGGGTCCAGCCAGACGATGTCGTTGAGGCGGTCCTCGCCGTCCTCGCCGGTGCGCACCGTCGTACCGGTGAAGAACCGCTTGCGGCGGAACGTCGGGTGGCTGTGCCGCAGCCGGCAGACGGCGGCGGTGAACTCGACCAGCGGCTGGTCGGCCTGGTCCCAGTGCACCCAGCTGAGCTCGGAGTCCTGGGCGTAGGTGTTGTTGTTGCCGTCCTGGGTGCGCCCCAGCTCGTCGCCGTGCAGCAGCATCGGGACCCCCTGGCTCAGCAGCAGGGTGGCGATGAAGTTGCGCTGCTCGCGGGAACGGAGGGAGAGGACGTCGGGGTCGTCGGTCGGACCCTCGACACCGTGGTTCCACGAGCGGTTGTGGCTCTCGCCGTCGTTGTTGTCCTCGCCGTTGGCCTGGTTGTGCTTCTCGTTGTAGGACACCAGGTCACGCAGGGTGAAGCCGTCGTGCGCCGTGACGAAGTTGATGCTGGCCACCGGCCGTCGCCCGGAGTGCTCGTAGAAGTCCGAGGACCCGGCGATCCGGGAGGCGAACTCGCCGAGCGACGGCTCGCCGCGCCAGAAGTCGCGGACGGTGTCGCGGTAGGCGCCGTTCCACTCGGTCCACTGCGGCGGGAAGTTGCCGACCTGGTAGCCGCCCGGGCCGACGTCCCACGGCTCGGCGATCAGCTTCACCTGGCTCACGACCGGGTCCTGCTGGACGAGGTCGAAGAAGGTCGCGAGCCGGTCGACGTCGTAGAACTCGCGGGCGAGCGCGGAGGCGAGGTCGAACCGGAAGCCGTCGACGTGCATCTCGGTCACCCAGTAGCGCAGCGAGTCCATGATCAGCTGCAGTGAGTGGGGGTGCCGCACGTTCAGCGAGTTGCCCGTGCCGGTGTAGTCCATGTAGTGCCGGCGGTCGTCGTCCACGAGGCGGTAGTACGCCGGGTTGTCGATGCCCTTGAAGCTCAGGGTCGGGCCGAGGTGGTTGCCCTCGGCGGTGTGGTTGTAGACCACGTCGAGGATCACCTCGATGCCGGCCGCGTGCATCGACTTCACCATCGACTTGAACTCCTGGACCTGCTGGCCGTGCCGGCCGGGCTCGCCGGCCGCGGCCGCGTAGTCGGCGTGCGGAGCGAAGAAGCCGAGCGTGTTGTAGCCCCAGTAGTTGCGCAGTCCCTTGTCCAGCAGCGTGCTGTCCTGGACGAACTGGTGCACCGGCATCAGCTCGAGGGCCGTGACGCCGAGCTTCGTCAGGTGCTCGGTGATCGCCGGGTGCGCAAGCCCGGCATAGGTGCCGCGGAGCTCCTCGGGCACGTCGGGGTGCAGCCTGGTGAGCCCCTTGACGTGCGCCTCGTAGATCACCGACTCGTTGTAGGGGATGTCCAGGCGGCGGTCGCCCTCCCAGTCGAAGAACGGGTTGATCACGACGCCGTACGTCATGTGCCCGGCGGAGTCGTCGTCGTTGCGCGAGTCGGGGTCGCCGAAGTCGTAGCCGAACAGGGACTGGTCCCAGTCGATCTCGCCGCTGGTGGCCTTGGCGTAGGGGTCGAGCAGCAGCTTGTTCGGGTTGCAGCGCAGGCCGTCGGCGGGGTCCCACGGTCCATCCACGCGGTAGCCGTAGCGCTGCCCGGGCTGGACCGACGGCAGGTAGCAGTGCCAGACGAAGGCGTCGACCTCGGTCAGCTCGATCCGGGTCTCCGCGCCGTCGGCGTCGAACAGGCACAGCTCGACGCGGTCCGCGACCTCGCTGAAGAGCGCGAAGTTGGTGCCGCTCCCGTCGAACGTCGCCCCGAGCGGGTAGGGCTGGCCCGGCCAGGTCTCCACGCCGTCTCCTTTCTCAGTGGTCGAGCCTGTCGAGACCACTTTTATCGATCAAAGCACATCGCCGGACGGCCGGGCGTGGGTGGTGCTACCCGCAAGTAGGATTCGCCGCATGAAGCGCACCATCTACGACGAGGACCACGAGGCGTTCCGCTCCTCGGTCAAGGAGTTCCTGGACCGTGAGGTCGTGCCACACCTCGAGGAGCACGTCGCCGAGAAGGCCATCCCCCGCGAGTTCTGGATCGCGGCCGGCAAGCAGGGCTTCCTGGGCCTGGAGATCCCGGAGGAGTACGGCGGGTCGGCGGCCGGCGACTACCGGTTCAACGCGGTGCTCACCGAGGAGCTGGCCAAGGTCAACATGGCGCTGCCGTCGTGCGTGGGCATCCACGCGGACATCGTGGCGCCGTACCTCGTCCACCTGACCACCGAGGAGCAGAAGCAGCGCTGGCTACCCGGCTTCTGCACCGGTGAGCTGCTGACCGCGATCGGGATGACCGAGCCGTCGGGCGGCTCCGACCTCGCGGCGCTGAAGACCACCGCGGTCAGGGACGGCGACGACTGGGTCGTCAACGGCTCGAAGACGTTCATCACCAACGGCTACTCCGCCGACCTGGTCATCGTCGCCGCCCGCACCACCCCGGAGAAGAAGGCCCGCGGCATCACGCTGTTCGGCGTCGACAGCGCGAGCGAGGGCTTCTCGCGCGGCCGCAAGCTGGACAAGGTCGGCCAGGACGAGTCGGACACCGCCGAGCTCTTCTTCGAGGACGTGCGGGTCTCGAACGACGACATCATCGGCGAGCTCGACAACGGGTTCATCCACATGATGACGTTCCTCCCGCAGGAGCGGCTCGGCTCGGCGATCACCAACCTCGCCCACGCCGCGCAGATCCTCGACGAGACGCTGCAGTACACCAAGGACCGCAAGGCGTTCGGCCAGTCGATCGGTCAGTTCCAGCACAACAAGTTCCTGCTGGCCGAGCTCTACACGCGGGTCGAGGTCACCCAGGCGTACGTCGACCAGTGCGTGCTCGCGCACACCCGAGACGAGCTGACCCCGATCGACGCCGCCAAGGCCAAGTGGTGGACCGCCCAGGTGCAGAGCGACGTGCTCGACCACTGCGTCCAGCTGCACGGCGGCTACGGCTACATGAACGAGTACCGCGTCGCCCGCGCCTGGCGCGACGCCCGGGTCACCAAGATCTGGGCCGGGTCCAACGAGATCATGAAGGAGCTCATCGGCCGCGACCTCGGGCTCTGACGAACCGAGCGACCCGGTCAGCCGAGCCTTTCCTTGCTTGCGGGGGAGTGAGCGTCGGTCGAAGGATCGGCGCATGAGCTCGGACACGGGCGCAGCTCGACTCCCGGTCGGACCGCACGAGGACGAGCCGCACGCCGACGGCTTCAACAGCCGGCTCAACTGGCTGCGGGCCGGCGTCCTCGGCGCCAACGACGGCATCGTGTCGACCGCCGGCATCGTGATGGGCGTCGCCGGTGCCACCAGCGACCGGACCACGATCCTGATCGCGGGCGTCGCCGGCCTGGCGGCGGGCGCGCTGAGCATGGCGGCGGGGGAGTACGTCTCGGTCAGCACCCAGCGCGACTCCGAGCGGGCACTGCTGGACAAGGAGCGCCGGGAGCTCGAGGAGGAGCCGGAGGAGGAGCTCGCCGAGCTCGCCGACCTCTACGTCCAGAAGGGCCTGACCGAGCCACTCGCCCTCGAGGTGGCCCAGCAGCTCACCGCCCACGACGCGCTCGGGCGCGCACGCCGAGGCCGAGCTCGGCATCGACCCCGACGACCTCACCAACCCCTGGCACGCCGCCGTGCGCCTCGATGCTGTCGTTCACGCTCGGCGCCCTGCTGCCGCTGCTGACGATCACCCTGCCGCCGGACTCCGCGCGACTCTGGGCGACGGTGCTCGGCGTGGGGGTCGCGCTGGCGCTCACCGGCTGGGTCAGCGCCCGACTCGGGTACGGCCCGGTCGGTCGGGCCGTGGTCCGCAACGTCGGCGGGGGCCTGTTCGCGATGGCGGTCACCTACGCGATCGGGCAGCTGCTCGGCACCCAGATCGGCTGACCACCTTCGCGTGGTCGAGCCGTCGAGGCCACTACCTTCACCCCATGCGGATGTTCGTGGCGCTGGTGCCGCCGCCGGAGGCAGTCGAGGACCTCGACGCGTTCCTGGCACCTCGCCGGGAGGCCGGCGCGTTCCGCTGGGCGCTGCCGGAGCAGTTCCACGTCACCCTCGCGTTCCTCGCCGCGGTGGCCGACCGGCACCTCGACGAGCTGGTCGAGCGGCTGGAGCGGGCGGGCAAGCGGCGTACGTCGTTCCCGACGCCGGATCGCCGGCGGCGGCGCCTTCCCGAACGCCGGCCGGCGCGCGGGTGCTCTGGGCCGGCCTCGACCTCGACGAGCAGGGCGCGACCGAGCTCGAGCCGGCTGGCGACCGGCGCCCGCGCCGCGGCAGCACGGACCGGGATCGCCGTCGACGGGCAGCGGTTCCGCCCGCACGTCACGGTGGCCCGGCTCGGCCGCCCGGCCGAGGTGTCGAGCTGGGTGCAGCTGCTGGACGCCTACGCCGGGCCCGCCTGGACCGCCGACCCGATCGCGCTGGTCGCGTCGTACCTCGGCGAGGGGCCGCGCAAGCGGCCCCGCTACGAGACCGTCGCCGAGTTCGCGCTCGGCAGCTGGCCAGTGCGCCTTCTCACCACGCCGGAGACCTGAGATGGCTGTTCGGCACGGCGCGATCTGCCCTAGGTTGCAGCGGGTGAAGATCGCTGTAGCCAGGGAGACCAGGGACGGCGAGTCCCGCGTCGCGATGGTGCCCGAGCTGGTCGGGAAGCTGACCGGGCTCGGGTACGACGTGGCCGTCGAGCCGGGCGCCGGGCGAGCACGCGCTGATCGCCGACGAGGAGTACGTCGACGCCGGGGCCGACCGTCGACGAGTCGGCGCGCTCGAGGACGCCGACCTCGTCGTGTCGGTGCAGCCGCTGCCCACCGAGACGATCCGCCGGCTCGCCGAAGGGGACCGTCGACGATCTCGTTCCTGCCGACCAACCAGGAGCCAGACGTCGTCAGCGACCTGCGCGACTGCGGGATCACGTCGTACGCGATGGAGCTCGTGCCCGCGCATCTCGCGCGCCCAGTCGATGGACGCGCTGTCGTCGCAGGCGCTGGTCGCCGGCTACCGCTGCGCGATCGTCGCCGCCGGCATGCTGCGCCGCTTCTTCCCGCTGAACATGACCGCCGCCGGCACCGTCCAGCCGGCCACGGTCGTCGTGCTCGGCGCCGGCGTCGCCGGTCTCCAGGCGATCGCCACCGCCAAGCGGCTCGGCGCCGTCGTCAAGGCGTACGACGTCCGCGCGGCCGCCGCCGAGGAGATCCGCTCGATGGGCGCGCAGGCGATCGAGCTCGAGCTCGAGACGCTCGAGGGCGCCGGCGGCTACGCCCGCGAGATGACCGAGGAGCGGGCCGCGCGGCAGCGCGAGCTGCTGGCGCCGTACATCGCGGACGCGGACGGCCTGATCACCACCGCCGCGGTGCCCGGCCGCCAGGCGCCGATGCTGGTGACCCGGGAGATGGTCGAGCAGATGAAGCCCGGCTCGGTCGTCGTCGACCTGGCCGCCGAGACCGGCGGCAACGTCGAGGGCTCGGTGCCCGGCGAGGTGGTCCGGATCGGCAACGCCCAGGTCTGGGGCGGGCGCAACGTGCCGTCGCAGATGCCCGGGCCGGCCTCGCGGCTCTACGCCCAGAACATCGTCAACCTCGTCGACCCTGATGACCGCAGACCCCGGAGCGAGGGCGAGACGCGTTCGCCCCCGACTTCGACGACGAGATCGTCGCCGGCGCCTGCGTCACCCACGACGGCGCGATCGTGCACGCCGGCACCCGCGAGGCGATCGAGGGCCCGACGACGACGCCGCCCCCACCCGACCCGCACCGGTCGAAGCCGCCGAGACCTCCGAGGAAGGTGACCGCCAGTGAGCGAGGCCGTCGTCTGGCTGACGATCTTCGTGCTCAGCGTGTTCGTCGGGATCGAGGTGATCTCGAAGGTCTCCTCGACCCTGCACACGCCGCTGATGTCCGGCGCGAACGCCATCCACGGGATCATCCTGCTCGGCGCGATCATCGTGACCGGCACAGGCCGACAGCACCGGCGCGCGTGGTCGTCGGGCTGGTCGCGATCGTGCTCGCCGCGGTCAACATGGTCGGCGGCTTCGTGGTCACCGACCGGATGCTGCAGATGTTCACGCGCAGGAAGAAGCCGTCGACGGAGGCCTCGACAGGCTCGACCGACGGGAGCGCGCGCATGACGCCCACCTGGGTCCAGCTGGTCTACCTCGCCTGCGCGGTCTGCTTCATCCTCGCGCTCAAGGGACTGTCCGGTCCGAAGACCGCGCGCACCGGCAACCTGCTCGGCGCCGCCGCCGCGGTCGTCGCCGTCACCGTCCCGTTCTTCTACCTCGACCTCGACCACGTCCCGCTGATCCTGGTCGCGATCGTGATCGGCACGGTCGGCGGCGTCCTCGGCGCGCAGCAAGGTGCAGATGACGCAGATGCCGCAGATGGTGGCGCTGTTCAACGGCGTCGGCGGTGGCGCAGCAGCCCTGGTCGCGCTGCTCGAGCTGCACGAGATCGCGCCGCACGCCGACGCGGTCAACTGGTTCGTGCTGGCGGCGACCGCGTTCACGATCGCGGTCGGCTCGGTCTCGTTCGCCGGGTCGATCGTCACCTTCGCCAAGCTCCAGGAGCTGATGACGTCGCGACCGGTGGTCTTCCCCGGCCTGCCGATCGTCTTCGCGGTCGTCGCTGCTCGCCACGGTCGGGCTCTCGGTCGTCACCGTCACCGACCCGGCGCTGTGGATCGGCGTCGTGCTGGCCCTGGTCGGCCTGGTGGTCGGCGTGCTGCTGGTGCTGCCGGTCGGCGGCGCCGACGTACCGATCGTGATCTCGCTGCTCAACGCCTTCACCGGCCTGACGGTCGCGGCCGGCGGCTACGTGCTCGTCCAACACCGTGCTGCTGGTGGCCGGCACCCTGGTCGGGGCCAGCGGTACCTTCCTGACCCTGCTGATGGCCAACGCCATGGGCCGCTCGGTCGCCAACATCCTGTTCGGCGCCCTCAAGGGCGGCTCGACGCTCGGCGCCGGCGAGGCCTCCGACCGGCCGGTGCGGTCCGCCGGCCCGAACGACGTCGCGATCCTGCTCGGGTACGCCGACCGGGTGATCATCGTGCCCGGCTACGGCCTCGCCGTCGCCCAGGCCCAGCACACGCTGCGCGAGCTGGTCGACGTGCTCAGCGAGCGCGACATCACAGGTCGACTACGCGATCCACCCGGTCGCCGGCCGGATGCCCGGCCACATGAACGTGCTGCTGGCCGAGGCGCAGGTGCCCTACGAGCAGCTCGCGCGAGATGGCCGAGATCAACGGCGACTTCAAGGACGCCGACGTGGTCCTGGTCGTCGGCGCCAACGACGTGGTCAACCCGGCCGCCAAGACCACCCCCGGCGCCCCGATCTACGGGATGCCGATCCTCAACGCCGACGAGGCCAAGCAGATCATCTTCATGAAGCGCTCGATGCGGCCCGGCTTCGCCGGCATCGAGAACGAGCTGCTCTTCGACGAGAAGACCACGCTGCTCTTCGGCGACGCCAAGGACTCGATGGGCAAGCTGCTCAACGCGGTGAAGGCGCTCGTGAGGCGGTCCAGTAGCGACGTCGTCACGGCACAACCGTGTCGCACCTGGTGAACCTGTGACGCCTGGGTCCAGGTGCCACGGGACCTTCGGCGCCTTCGCGCGTTGAACCCGGTGAGCCACGGAGCCGACCAGGAGGAGCCCATGACCGAGCAGGACGACGACGACCGCGCAGGTCGCTGGGCGGGCACCGGTACGACGCGCCGGAGTCCGACGAGACCCGAGTCAGCAAGGAGTGGGTCTACGGCGTGCTCGGCATCCTGGTCCTGCGTGCTCATGGTGCTGATCGCGACCGGGACGGTGCAGATCTTCCCGGGCTGACGACGTTCGGGCAGGGCTCAGCCCACGACGCCGTACAGCCGGTCGCCGGCGTCGCCGAGCCCGGGCACGATGTAGCCCTTCTCGTTGAGCTTCTCGTCCATGGCCGCGGTGACGACGGTGACCGGGACGTCGACTCCGGCCAGGTCCCCTCCGAGCCGCGCGCAGCCCTCGGGCGCGGCCAGCAGGCAGATCGCGGTGATGTCGTCGGCGCCGCGGTCGGTGAGGAAGCTGATCGCGGCGGCGAGGGTGCCGCCGGTGGCCAGCATCGGGTCGAGCACGTAGCACTGGCGACCGGAGAGGTCCTCCGGCAGCCGCTCGGCGTACGTCGACGCCTCCAGCGTCTCCTCGTTGCGGACCATCCCGAGGAAGCCGACCTCGGCGGTCGGCAGCAGCCGCATCATCCCGTCGAGCATGCCCGAGGCCGGCCCGCAGGATCGGCACCACCAGCGGCTTCGGCCGGGCCAGCTTGACGCCCGGTCGTCGGCGCGACCGGGGTGACGATCTCCTTCGGCGAGACCCGCACGTCGCGGGTCGCCTCGTAGGCCAGCAGCGTCACCAGCTCGTCGGCGAGCCGGCGGAACGTCGGCGAGTCGGTGTGTCTCGTCGCGCAGGGCGGTGAGCTTGTGGGCGACGAGCGGGTGGTCGACGACGTGGGTGCGCATGGCCGAAACCCTAGTGCAGCGAGCGGTCGTGCAGCGACGCTGCCGCGACCGACGGGCGAAAGGGTTGGCCGAGGCGCGCCCGGTTCTGCCACTCTTGAGACGGCGTCCGATGGGCCCGACCGAGTGCACGGGAGGAGTGACATGGCCGACCAGCAGGACGGAGTGGACTTCGCGCTGGCCGCCTACCGCGAGGAAGGCGTCTGGCAGGTGCAGGAGCTGGCCCACGACATCCTCGGGGACATCGAGACCCTCTCCCACGCGCTGCGCCGGTTCCCCGGCGACGGCGGTGCGGTCGGCCTGGTCGCGATCGACGAGGACTTCTTCGTGATCGTCCGGGTGGCCGGAGCGAACACGCGGGTCCTGCTCTCCGACGTCACCGCCGCCGACGAGTGGGAGCTGGCCAGCTCCGCCGTCGAGTTCCTCGGCCTGCCGCCGCCGGAGGACGAGGACGACCAGGTCCCGGCCGGCGACCTCGACCTGCTCGGCGACCTCGGCATGCACGCCATGGACATGGGCGTGCTGCTCGACGACTTCGACCTCTACCCCGACGAGATGCTCTCCGACGTCGCCCGCCGGCTCGGCTTCGGCTCGCTCTTCGACGAGGCCGTCGGCCTCGCGTCGGCCTGACGCCGTCTGACCGGCGTACGACGCGCCGATGCGCGCCGCCCTCGACGAGGCCCGCGCGGCTCTCGCCACCGGCGACGTCCCGATCGGCGCGGTCGTGCTCGACCCGGACGGCGCCGTCGTCGGGCGCGGACGCAACGTCCGCGAGGCCGACGCCGACCCGACCGGGCACGCCGAGATCGTCGCGCTGCGCGAGGCCGCCCGCAGCCGTCGGCGAGTGGCGGCTCGAGGGCTGCACCCTCGTCGTCACGCTGGAGCCGTGCACGATGTGCGCCGGCGCGGCCGTGCTGGCCCGGGTCGACCGCGTGGTCTTCGGCGCCTACGACGCCAAGGCCGGCGCGGTCGGCAGCCTCTGGGACGTGGTCCGCGACCGGCGCCTCAACCACCGGCCCGAGGTGGTCGCCGGGCGTGCTCGCCGCGGAGTCGACCGCGCTGCTGGACGAGTTCTTCCGCGGCAGAGGACGTCGTGACCAGCCGCCGGCTGCCGAGGCGGCACGACCTCGCGCCGCTGATGAAGTTCAAGAAGCCGACTCCTGTCGCCCCGGGGAGCGCCGGCTGGCGCCGCGCTGACGATCGAGGACCTGCGGCAGGATCGCGAAACGACGTACGCCCAGGGCCGCGTTCGACTACACCGACGGTGCCGCCGACGACGAGGTGTCGCTGAGCCGGGCCCGACAGGCGTTCGCGGACGTCGAGTTCCACCCGTCGATCCTCCGCGACGTGTCGAGCGTCGACACCTCGCGCGACGTGCTCGGCGCGCCGACGGCGCTGCCGTTCGGGATCGCACCGACCGGGTTCACCCGACTGATGCAGACCGAGGGCGAGATCGCGGGGGTGACCGCGGCGGACGCGGCGGGCATCCCCTACACGCTCTCGACCATGGGGACGACGTCGATCGAGGACGTCGCCGCGGCCGCTCCCGAGGCGGCCGGAAGTGGTTCCAGCTCTACATGTGGAAGGACCGCGACCGGTCGATGGCGCTCGTCGAGCGGGCCGCGAAGGCGGGGTTCGACACCCTTGATGGTCACGGTCGACGTACCGGTCGCCGGCGCGCGGCTGCGCGACACCCGCAACGGCTTCACGATCCCGCCGACGCTCACCCCGCGCACCGTCGTCAACGCCATGCCCGCGACCCGCGTGGTGGTTCAACCTGCTCACCACCGAGCCGCTCGCGTTCGCCTGCGCTCGACTCGTGGTCGGGCACGGTCGGCGACCTGCTGGACACGATGTTCGACCCGACCGTGACCTACGACGACCTGGCGTGGATCCGCGACCAGTGGCCGGGGAAGGTGTCGGTCAAGGGCGTGCAGACCGTCGACGACGCCCGCCGGCTCGCCGACGCCGGCGTCGACGCGATCGTGCTGTCCAACCACGGCGGCCGGCAGCTCGACCGGGCGCCGGTGCCGTTCCACCTGCTGCCGTCGGTGGTCGAGGCGGTCGGCAGCGACGTCGAGGTGCACCTCGACACCGGGATCATGTCCGGGCCAGGACATCGTGGCCGCGATCGCCCACGGCGCCCACTTCACCCTGGTCGGCCGGGCCTACCTCTACGGCCTGATGGCGGGCGGCCGGCGCCGGCGTGGACCGGGCCATCGAGATCCTGCGCGGCCAGGTCGAGCGCACCATGCGGCTGCTCGGCGTCTCCTCGCTCGACGAGCTCGAGCCCGGGCATGTCACGCCCTGGGCCGGCTGGTCCCGCGGAGGCTCGCGCCGGACCGATGAGTTCGCGACCGGAGCAGGAGTCGAACGGCCATGGAGACTCACGCTGGACTTCGACCCTGCCACGACGACCATGGCACGGCTGGTCACCGGTGTGCCGGACGACCAGCTGACCGCCCGGACGCCCTGCCCCGACTACACGGTCGGCCGACCTGGTCGACCACATCGGCGGGCTGTCCCTGGCGTTCACGCTGCGCCGCCGCAAGGAGCGTGCCCCCAGGCGACGGAGCCCGGCGTGGACGGCTCTCGCCTCGAGGACGGCTGGCGCGAGCTGATCGCCGACCAGCTCGACGCGCTGGCGGACGGCCTGGCGGCACCCGGCGGCGTACGACGGCATCACCAGGCCGGACCGATCGAGATGCCGGCGCGACGCGGCCGCACTCGTCGCCCTCGACGAGGTCGTCGTGCATGGCTGGGACCTGGCGCGCTCCACCGGCCGGGAGCTTCGACGTCGACGACGCGGCCGCCGTCGCCGCCTGCCTGGCCTTCGTGGCAGTCCTTCGAGCCGCCGCCGAGGCGCGACGACGATGGCGGTCTCTTCGGTCCTCCGGTCCCGGTCCCCGACCGACGCTCGACGTGCTCGACCGGCTCATCGGCGCGACCGGACGGGACCCGCTGCGCCCTGGGCCCCGCGATCGATTTCGACCGGCCCCGCCGTCTCCGGTACCCTTCCCGGCGGTGGCGTGTCCGAGCGGCCTAAGGAGAACGCCTCGAAAGCGTTTGTGGGTGCAAGCCCACCGAGGGTTCAAATCCCTCCGCCACCGCCACGCGAAGCAGCCTCTGACCTGCGCAAACACGGATCAGGGGCTGCTTCTGGCCTGCTCGGTGCCAGCTGCCTGTCAGATGAGGTCGGGTACGACCCGGAGTTCAGTCCCACCCAGCGCGCCACGCCGGCGCGCCCTGCAATCGGACAGCGTCCAGTGGACCTCTGACGTGGGTGGGGCGCAGTGCCCGGCAGGGATGTCACAGCCGATGGGCGAACCACCTGCCGCGCCGGGGCACCCAGTCGACGTGTCCGTGGTGCCGGGACGCCGCGCGCCAGCCGTAGCGGCCTTCCCAGTGCGCCGGGCGTCGGCTATTGATCACAAGGGAACGTCGATCGGGATGGGCGACGCTGACTCCGGGCATGTCCGAGCAGTGGCTCGACCGTTGTGGGCTCGACATCGCGCACCACCACCCGCCCCGCCTCCACCAGACTCGTAGGCGGCCGACGTCACCGTCCTCCTTCGCGACCACGAGGAATCGGTTGTTTCCACGGAGATGCCGATGCCCCCACTTTCCATAGGTGCGGACAGTGTGGACGAGACGCCTGCCATCGTGGCCGTGCGCGATCGTCGCGATGTCCAGCCGACCGGCCGTGTCATCGGCGTCTCGACGACTCCCCGTGCCGGCTGAGACTGATCCCGCAGCCACGTTCAGCAGGCAGAGAGACCCGACACCGGCAAGGCCTGCGCGTAGACCGAGTAGGCGGAGGCGACGTTTCATGGTGCTCCTTCCGGATGTGATGAACGATGTCGTCACGAGCGTTGCCGGAGGGGCTTCCCGAGTTCTGTCACGCGGCTGACACGAGCCACGGCGGTGAGCTTCTCGGCCAGGGCGTCGACGACGCGGTCGAGCTGGCGTGCACCGCTCCGCTGCCACGAGGCTTCGACGACTCGCAGCCGATCACGCCGTTGGCGTCGAGGGATTCAGCGAACGCGACCACTTCGGTGCTGCAGCTGCGGGGAGGAGGTCAGACCGTGGCCGACTGCCGGAGCTGCTGGATCAGGGCGGCGATGGAGAGGTACGCACGCAGTGCGGTGATCTGCTCGCCCGTGACGTCGTAGACGACGGTGTAGGGCAGGCGCACCTCGGCCCCAGTGGCCGGTATTCCGGCGAACTCGGCGATCTGCTTGCCCACGAAGACCGCCTCCAGGACCGCCGAGCCGTCCGCGACCACCAAGCCCCGAACCTCCACCGAGGCATCGAACAGCTGAGTGTGGATGCCGATGATGAAGTCCCGCACCGAGTCCCGGCCGCGGATCTCCTCGCCTGTCTCCATCGTGGTCCACACGACGTCGTCGCTGAAGAAGGACGCGAAGTCGCCGCCGCTGAGAAGGACGTCCATGTACGCGTTGAGTGTTGACTCTGTCTGGGCTGCCGACATCCGAATGCTCCTTCGGTACCCGCCGAGGCATGCCGCCCCGACGTGGGGCGACGGATCCCGAGCTCCGACTGTCCACTGAAGCACACCGTCTGCCGCGTTCCCAGCCCCGACCGAAGTCGCGGCGTGTGCGTGCGCATCGAGAAGGTCGACGATGGAGAAGCAGCGCCCCGGACAGACCGAACCCCTCAGGTTTGGTCTGTGTCGCACTTCGGTCGGGTCAGGTGCGTCGCGGATCGGAGCGCGGAGTCGCACGCAATGGCGAGCGACTCGTCACCGGAACGTGAACCACGCGCCCACGACGCCGGGGAGCACCCCGATCACCAGCCACCACGTGAGTGGGGACTTGCCGTGGATCAGGCGCCCGACGACGACCGCGAGGACCCCGATGACCGCGGCGATGATGTTGAGCCCCACCCGGGCGTCGATCCGCTCGGCGAAGATGCCGGCAATCGCGATCCCGCCTGCCAGGTGCAGGATCGTCGTCACGGCGAGGACCGACATCACCCACTTCTGCACCTGGCTCAGCGACATGCCGCGGCGGGAAGGTGCAGCCGCGTCGTCGGCGTAGGTCCCTGCCGCCCTGTCGCGCTCCCGGGCCAGGACGCGCTCGTAGTTGCGGCGTAGCTCCTCGGGATCCTGCAGGTGGCGCGACCGCACGGACGCACGGGTCGTGCGCTGGTCGCCGGGCTGCGACATGGACTGCCTCCGTCTGCCTCGAGCAAGGCTGATGACCAGTGTCGAAGACGCGTCGTCACGCCACCAAATCCGGACCCGAACGTGGACGTCACTACGCTGACGCGATGAGCGTGCGCACCGAACACGACGGCACCGTCACGACAGTGATCCTGCACCGGCCCGAGTCGCGCAACGCGGTGGACCGCGTGACCGCGGCCGCCCTGGCAGAGGCCTTCCGGGAGTTCGACGCAGACGACAGCCAGGCGGTCGCCGTGTTGTACGGCGACGGTGGCACCTTCTGCTCAGGGGCCGACCTCGAGGCGATGGACAACCGGGTCGAACCCGACGGAGACGGACCCATGGGGCCGACCCGGATGCGGCTGGGCAAGCCGGTCGTCGCCGCGATCGAGGGGTACGCCGTGGCAGGCGGGCTGGAGCTCGCGCTGTGGTGCGACCTGCGGGTCGCTGCGAGCGACGCGGTGCTCGGCGTCTTCTGCCGGCGCTGGGGCGTACCTCTCATCGACGGCGGCACGGTCCGGTTGCCGCGGCTGATCGGCACCAGCCGGGCCCTCGACCTCATCCTCACCGGTCGCCCGGTGCACGCCGACGAGGCGGCCGCCGATGGGCCTGGTCAACCGCGTCGTCCCGACCGGAACGACGCGGGCCCGGGCCGAGGCGCTGGCCCACCAGTTGGCCGGCTTCCCTCAGCTCTGCCTGCGCAACGACCGACGCTCGGTGCTCGAGCAGGAGGGCGCCCTGGACCGGGAGTTCCAGCTCGGGATCGACTCCCTGACCGACGCCGCCGCGGGTGCCGAGCGATTCGTTGATGGCGAGGGGCGTGGCGGCCGGTTCTGAGTGGGCATCCGGCAGATGTGCCGGCGTACGCGAGGATGACGGGATGACCTGGTTCTCCTCGCCCGACGACGCAGCCGCCCGTCTTCGCGAGGTCGGCTACCTCGCCGACCAGAGCACGGCCACGACCGGGTACCTCGCCGGTGCTCTGGAGAAGCCGCTGCTGGTCGAGGGGCCGCCGGCGTGGGCAAGACCGAGCTGGCCAAGGCAGTGGCCCGCGCGACCGGGGCCGGTCTGGTGCGGCTCCAGTGCTACGAGGGGCTCGACGAGGCCCGGGCGCTCTATGAGTGGAACTACAAGAAGCAGCTGCTGTTCATCCAGGCAACGGCGGTGCGGTCGGCGGACTCGCCACCCCCGACCGCGGACGAGGCCGGCTGGGAACACAGCATCTTCACCGACGAGTTCCTGCTGACCCGGCCGTTGCTGACCGCGATCCGGCGAGAGGAGCAGACCGTCCTCCTGATCGACGAAGTCGACAAGACAGACGTCGAGGTCGAGGGTCTGCTGCTCGAGGTTCTCTCCGACTTCCAGGTGACCATCCCCGAGCTGGGCACGATGAGCGCCGTTCGCCGTCCGCTCGTCGTCCTCACGTCCAACGCCACCAGGGAGCTGTCCGAGGCACTCAAGCGCCGCTGCCTGTACCTGCACCTGGACTACCCGGACGCGGAGCGCGAGCGGGCGATCGTGACGTCGCAGGTGCCGGACGTCGATCACCGGGTGGTGCAGTCGCTGGTCGACGTGGTCGGCCGGCTCCGCGACCTGGAGCTCAAGAAGGCGCCCTCGATCGCGGAGTCCGTCGACTGGGCGCGCACCCTCGTGGCCCTGGAGATCCGCGATCTCGATCCGAAGGCGATCGCCGACACCCTCGGCGTGATCCTCAAGCACGCCTCCGACCACGACCGCGCGGTTCGTGAGCTCGAGCTGCGGGGCTGAGAGATGAAAGGTCTCGAGGAGCGCGACCAGCGAGGCTCCGGGCTGGTCGACCGTCACATCGCCTTCCTCGAAGCGATTCGCGGCGCCGGCCTCCCGGTGAGCCTTGCCGAGGGGCTCGATGCGGTGGCCGCGCTCCGCGCGCTTCCCTGGGACGATCGAGGGACGGTGCGCGACGCCTACGCCGCGACCCTGGTCAAGAAGCAGTCCCAGCGCCCCACGTTCGACGCGCTGTTCGACCTGTACTTCCCGCGGCTTGTGGGCGCCGGCGTCGGTGCGGACGCGAGCGACGATGCCGCCGGGACCGGCGTACGCGACAACGCCCGGGCGCTCGGCGAGTTTCGCGCGGAGCTGCTCCCAGCGCTCCGGGAGTCGGACGACTCGGCCCTCCAGCGGCTCGCCGTCGAGGCGGTCGGCCGGTTCGGGCCGATGCCCGGGCGCGGACCCGGCCTCAGCTCGTGGTCGGCGTACACCGCCCTGCAGCGGGTGTCGCCCGCCGACCTGGTCGAGCGGCTGGTCCGGGCGCTGGTCGCCCAGGGCCGCGTCGAGGCCGAGGCTCGGAGGCTTGCCGGCAGACGCATCGGCGCGTTCACCCGGATGGTCGAGGACGATGCCCGGCGCCGGATCGCCGAGGAGAAGGGGCCCGGCCACGTCGCCGACGTCGCGCTCCGGCCCAGCATCGACCGGCTCGACTTCACCGCCGCCCGCAGGGCCGACCTCGAGCAGATGCGACGTGAGATCTACCCGCTCGCGCGCCGGCTGGCCACCCGGCTCACCCAGGAGCACCATGCCCGACGACGGGGGCCGCTGGACTTCCGTCGTACCGTGCGCGCCTCGATCTCCACCGGCGGCGTCCCCCTGTCCACTCACCACCGGCCCAGGCGTCCGCATCGCACCGAGCTGGTCGTGTTCTGCGACGTCAGCGGGTCGGTGGCCAACTTCGCGCAGTTCACCCTGCTCCTCGTCTTCGCCCTGCGCGACCAGTTCCAGAAGGTGCGGGCGTTCACGTTCGTCGACCACGTGCACGAGGTCACCGAGCACTTCCGGCCGGGTGCGGACGTCGCGGACGTGATGGCCGATCTGGCCGCCAGCACGGCCCACGCGGCGCGGTGGGGGCGGACGAACTACGGGCGAGCGTTCACGACGTTCGCCCAGCAGCACCGCGACGCGCTCGGCCCGAAGGCATCCCTGCTGATCCTCGGCGATGCCCGCTCGAACTACAGCGACCTGGCGGTGCCCGTGCTGCGAGACCTCGCGGGCTCGGCCCGGCACGCGTGGTGGCTCAACCCGGAGCATCCGCGGCACTGGGACACCGGCGACTCGGCGGCCGGGGCGTACGGCGAGGTCGTGCCCATGGCCGAGTGCCGCAACCTCACCCAGCTGGGTGAGTTCGTGCACGACCTGGTCTGACGGTCGTTCAGCCGGCGAGGTAGCCCGCGGCCTGGATCCGCTGGATCTCCGCCTTGAGCTCGGGATGCGTGGCGCTGTCGGCGGCGCGACCCCCTGCGACGTAGGCGCCCTCGCCGTTCGCGTCGCTGCCGTCGAAGACCACCGTCATCCGGTTGGCGGCGCCGGCGTTGATCAGGGACCCGAGCAGGGCGACCGGGTCGGCGCGGTCCTCCAGGGACAGCACCCGGGTGGTGTCTGGGATCCGCGGCACCTGCGCGGACGGGGCTCCCGCCGTCACGACCTGGTCGATGACGAACGACGTTGAGGTCACCGTCGCGGCCACCTCGGCCGCCGTGACGCCGCCCTGTGCGGACCCGACCAGCATGACCCGCGCGCCCTCGTCACCCGCGACGGCCGACTCGATCGCAGCCACCACCTCGGCGGCGTACGCGGAGTGGTCGCCGCCGACCAACCGCAGCCGGCGAGTGCCACCGCCGCCGGGCCCGACGAGGTAGGCGATGTAGCGCCCCGGACCGATCCGCTGGACGTGGATGCTGGCGGGGGAGGAGGAGAGGACGGTCATCAGCTCCTCGATGTTGCGCGGCGCCGACGACGGGACCGGATCCACCTCGGGCGTGGCCGGTGCTGCGGGACCCACCAGCCCACCAGCGATGTCGCGGAGCGCGGAGCCGAAGGCCGGCGGGAGGGTCGGCACGCCGGCGGCCCGGAGTCCGCCGTTGGCGGCCAGCCGTCCCGACTCGCCGGCGAGCACCCCGGCAGTGAGCAGGGAGCGCATCTGCAACCCGTCGAGCAGACCACCACCACCGCTCGTCACGTGGTCCAAGAGCTCGGGGTTGTTCTCAGCGAGCTCGTTGAGGTAGCCGGCGACGTCGTCGCGGTCCAGCGCGTCGGTCTCGATGAGGCCGGCGGACACGATGGCGCCGCCGAGGGCGATCTCGGGCGCGAGGTAGCCGATGGCGCGCCCGGCGATCGAGCCCAGCGTCTTGTAGGCCGCGTCCTGGAGCTCGTCGATCCACCGGTAGGTGAGCACCGTCGCCCGCACGATCAGGGCGTCCGCGTCGAGCTCGATCCCTCGCGTGAGCAGGCCGTGCTTGCCGGTGGTCGCGGTCCGGATGTCGTCCTCGGCCTGGGTGTAGGTGGGCCGCGAGAGCTCGGAGGACTCCGACACCGCGTCGTCGTTGAGGATCGCGTCGCCCAGCCGTGCCCGGGCCCGCATCTCGTCGCCGGAGGAGTCGAACAGGTCGGCCAGGCGCAGCATCCGGTCGTACTTGTCGGCCAGGTCGGCGGCCTCGGCCGCGGTGGTCGGGACGGTCGGCTCCTCGCCTGCGGCGAGGGCATCGGGAATCTCGGTCATCCGGTCACCTCCGCCAGCACGGGGGCGAGGTCGCCGGCAAGGTCGGACGGATCGACCCGGCTGATGGCGACCCGGTGGTCGTCACCGGCTCGCCTCGGTCGCAGCGCGTGCCATCCATCTGCCAGCAGGGTCCACGAGACGACGCCGACGACCGCGGTCTGGTCGCCGGACACGTCCGCGACCAGTGCCCGCAACCTGCCCTGGGTCTCCGCGCACAGCGCGGCCACGATCGAGGCGACGTCGCTCTCCGAGTAGGGCTGATCGTCGGCGCCGACGACCGACCCCGCGTGCTGCGCGGCCAGGACCGGGACCAGGTCGGCGCGATCGCTGCGGATTGCCTCGGCAGATGCGTCCGCCAGCTCGTAGGGGAGATCGACGTACGCCGGCACCTCCGAGCTGCGGAGGTCGGTGTCCGCGGGCGGTTCCGCGACCCGCGCGATCTCCTGGGGCCACTGGGCGGACGCGAACCACGCGATCTCGAACACGATCCCGTCGACGGTGGACAGGGTGGCGACCGCGTCATCCGTCTGGCGGTGCCAGGACCGGGCGTGGATCCCGGCGGCGGACACGTCGAGGTCCACGGCCGTTGACGGAGTGGCCAGCAGCCCCACAGCGCCGAGCAGGCCCTCGTCCTGGCCACCGGCACCGAGCAGCCCACGCCGCTCGAGCGAGGTGGCGGGGTCGTGCAGTGTGGCCAGCGCTCCGGCATAGGCAGAGTCCTCCGCGGTGCCGCGGCTCTCACCCAGACGGCCGTCGAAGGAGCTGCCCGAGACCGGGTCCCGGACGTCGAAGGGGAGCGGAGCACCGCCGGCCCGCTCGGCGACGAGCCGCAGCTCGGGGAGGGTGAGCGCCACCCGGCGCGGCAGCACGTCGAGGAGCCCGGCGGGTGGGGGCGGCGGAGTGCTCAGGTCGATGGTCGGCACGTCACAGTCCCGGGAGGTTCACGCTCAGCCAGTCCTTGTGACCGTGCGGGGGCGGAGTGAAGTCGGCGAGGGTGCGGTCCTCCTCGGAGGCGGTGCGGCTGACGCCGTCGGGGTCGTCGTACGACGCCACCTGGGCGACCCGGGTGCGGGCCTCGGTGGTGAGCGCTGTCGCCTTGCGCTCGGCGGCCGCGATCGCGTCCTTGACGCTGTCGACCTCGTGGAGGTGGCGCTCGAGGGAGTCGGCGGCGGTGTCATGGGATGTGGCGACGTCGCGCAGCTGGTTCGCCCGATCCCGGATCCGCTCGCGCATCGCATCGGCGGCGCGCCCGGTCCAGGCGATGCCCTCGGTCTGCGAGACGAGCTGGTCGGCCATCGTCCTGATGTCCACGCCCTGCTCGCGCAGCTGCGCCACTCGTCGCCGCATCACGCCCGTGTCGCCGTACATGAATCACATCCTTCGGGGACCCCGGCCCTCGCATGCCCGCAATCGGGGACGGTTAAACCTCGAACCAACAAGCATTTCCGGATGCCGTCCCGCAGGGTGGGTCCGCCCGGTGAGTCTGTGCGGCGAGACTGCGCCGCGTAACCCGGTCGAGACCGCGCTCGTTGGCAGGGAGAACCAGAAGCTTCAGCAGAAGGAGCCCCATGCCCGTCGGACGACGTGCCCGCACCCTGGCCATCGGGGTCCTCGCCGGTGCCGTGTCGGTGCTCGGGGGCCCCGGCAAGGCCGCCGCGACCGAGGGCCAGACGCCGCGCGGTGACGTCTCCGCGTGGTGTTCGTCGGCAACAACTGGGCCGGCACCGCCGACATCCTGGACCCGCGGACGTTCGAGTCGCTCGGGACGCTGAACATCATCCCCGACTACGAGGAGCGGATGCAGGAGATCGCCACGAACCCCGAGCGGCTGGCCTACTTCCTGGCGATCCGCGCGGCGATCGGCGAGGGCAACGACCAGTTCGTCGACGACATGTACTCCTCCAACGACGGCCGGCTGATGATCGTCTCCCGCCCGTCGTTCGCCGATGTCGTCGCGATCAGCCTGCAGACCCACGAGATCGTCTGGCGGTTCCCCGTGGCCGGCCAACGATCGGACCACATGGCGATCTCGCCGAACGGCAAGCAGGTGATCGTCAGCGCGTCGACCGGCAACGTGGTCCACGTGCTTGCGGGTCTCCGACGGCAAGGAGCTGGGGTCCTTCCCGTCCGGCGGATCTCCGCACGAGAACGTGTACGTCGACGGCGGGAGCGGATCATCCACGCGAGCATCGGCACCGTCTACACGCCGCTCGACCGTTCGGAGGCCGACGCGACCAAGGGCGAACGGGTCTTCCAGATCGTCGACGCGAAGCGACCCTTCAAGGTGCTACGGCGCTACAGCCTGCGCGACAAGCTCGACGCGCGGGGGCTCGAGGACCTCAGCACGGCCGTTCGGCCGATGACGCTCTCCCCGAACGAGCAGCGGATCTACTTCCAGGTCTCGTTCTTCCACGGATTCCTGGAGATGGACCGGGCGACCGGGAGGATCCTGCGGGTCAAGCGGCTGCCGAACCTGATCAAGGACACGCCCCGCGAGCTGTACCTGCTCGACTCGGCCCACCACGGCATCGCGATGAACCCGAAGGGCTCGAAGATCTGCGTGGCCGGGACGATGTCGGACTACGCGACGGTCGTCGACGCGCAGGACGTTCAAGCGCAGCAAGCTGCTCATCCGGGACGGCGGCAAGCCGTACTGGGTCACGCAGAGCTGGAACGGCCGGCACTGCTACATCTCGTGGAGCGGGACCGACCGGGTCTCCAAGATCAGCTACCGGACGGGGAGGATCGTGCAGTCCGCCCAGGTGGGTGATCACCCGCAGCGGGTCCGGAACGCCTTCGTCCAGCGGGCCTACATCGACGACCTTGCTGGCGGCCAGGACTAGCTTGCTGTCCCGATGGTGCCCCCTTCGGTGACCTGAGCCTCCCAACCCGGTGACCGACCCGAGGCGTCCTACCATCGTGGGTGGGGGCGAGTCGAGGGAGGGCGTCATGTCCGGGATGATCGAGTTCGACGAGGACGCCGCGCACCGGATGGAGGCGGCGTACACCACGCCCGACATCGTCGCGCAACGCGCGAGGGTCTTGTCGATGCTTGCGCTGGAGCCGGGTGAGCACGTGCTTGACGTGGGGGTCGGCCCCGGCCTCCTCGCCGCCGAGATGGCCGCCGAGGTCGGTGCCGGCGGCCGCGTCTGCGGGATCGACGTCAGCGACAGCATGCTGACCCTTGCGGCCTCGCGCGCTGCCGATCCGGACGCCGCGACCCTCGAGCTCGCTCCAGGCGGCGCAGAGGAGATCCCGTACGACGACGGGTCGTTCGACGTCGTCGTCACCACGCAGGTGCTGGAGTACGTCCCAGACGTACCTCGTGCGCTTGCCGAGATCCACCGGGTCCTGAAGTCCGGTGGGAGGGTGCTGATCCTCGACACCGACTGGGACTCGCTCGTGTGGCACGCGCCCGACGAGGAGCTGATGGGCCGCGTGCTCGTCGCGTGGGAGGAGCACCTGGCCGACCCGCACCTGCCGCGCACGCTCGGTCGCTCGCTGGCGCTGGCCGGGTTCGAGGCCGGACCCCGACCGTGTTGCCGCTGCTCAACGCGGGCAACCCCAGCGACAGCTTCAGCGGGGTCCTGCTCGGGCTCGTCGCCGGCTTCGTCGTCGACCGGCACGGCCTCGACCGCGAGACCGTCGATGCCTGGGCCGCCTCGATGCGGGAGCTCGACAGCGACTGGTTCTTCAGCCTGAACCGTTACGTCTTCCTGGCCACAGCCCGGTAGCCACAGCCCGGCAGCCAGTGCCCCTCTACGGGAGCGCGGCCGCCAGTCGCTCCAGCCCGTCCACGACCTCGTCGTGCGGTCCCGCGAAACTGAGCCGGACGAACCGGTGGCCGAGGTCGGTGTCGAAGTCGATGCCCGGCGCCAGCGCGACGCCGGTCCGGGCCAGCAGGTCGTGTGCGAACGCCATCGAGTCGTCGGTCAGGTGCCCGATGTCGGCGTACACGTAGAACGCGCCGTCGGCCGGGGCAAGCCTCGAGATCCCGAGTCGGGGGAGGCCCTCGAGGAGGAGCTGCCGGTTTCCGGCGTAGCGCGCGACGTGGCCGTCGAGCTCGGCGTACGCCGCGTCGTCGAACGCGTGTACGGCGGCCCGCTGGGCGATGGCAGGCGGGCAGATCGTGAAGTTGCCGGCCAGGACGTCGACCGGGCGGCGCAGGCGCTCGGGCACCAGCATCCAGCCGATCCGCCAGCCGGTCATCGAGAAGTACTTCGAGAAGGAGCTGAACACCACCGCCTCGCGCGAGGTCTCCCACGCGGAGCGCGAGAGGGGCGCGTGGCCGTCGAGTGGGGCGTACTCGATCCCGTGGTAGATCTCGTCCGAGATGAGCTGCACGCCCGCGGTCTCGCACCAGCGGGCGATCGCAGCCAGCTCATCGGGGAGCAGCATCGTGCCGGTCGGGTTCGCGGGACTCGCGACGACCACGCCTGCGAGGTCGCCGGCGGCCTCCAGCTGGGCCACGGTCGGCTGGAACCGGGTCTCGGGACCGCAAGGGAGTTCGACGACCTCGCAGCCGAGGGCTACCAGGACGTTGCGGTAGCAGGGGTAGCCGGGTCGTGCCATCGCCACCCGGTCACCCGGCTCGAAGGCGGACAGGAAGGCCAGCAGGAAGCCGCCGCTGGAACCCGTCGTGACGACGACGTCGTCGGCGCTGACCTCGACGTCGTGCAGCCGCCGATGGTGGTCGGCGATCCGCTCGCGCAGCTCGGGAATCCCAGTCGCCTCCGTGTAGCCCATCGGGTCATCGGACTGGAGCAGCCGGATGGCCTCGGCCGTCACCGGAGCCGGGGCACCGGTCGACGGCTGACCGGCGACGAGGTTGACCAGGTCGCCGTGCGAGCGCCGCCGCCGCTCGGCGGCCGCCAGCAGATCCATCACGTGGAACGGCGGCACGTTGGCGCGGCTGGCGACCTCGAGCCGGTTCACGGTGTTGACCATACGGTTGCCCTTCGGCTCACCGGGTTTCGAGACGCGTCGCCGTCATCCGCGTCGCTCGCGAGCTCGCGCCGCGGCGGCTCCAGCCCGTCGCCCGAAGAACGACCCCTCGCCGAGCTGGGTCCCCGACGCGTATCCCTTGCCGTCCTGGGCGAGGTTGGAGGCGCAGGCCCCGGCCGCGTAGAGCCCAGGGATCACCGATCCGTCGGGCCGCATGGCCTGGCCGTCCACGGTGGTGCCGATGCCGCCGAGGGTGAACCCGGCGTAGAGCGCGGGGCCGAGGGACAGGTCGTAGGCCCCCCACGGTCCGGTCGCCTGCGGCGCCAGCCACTCGGGGGACTTGTGGAAGTCCGGGTCCGAACCCCGGGCCGCGTGCTCGTTGTACCGGTCAAGCGTCGCCACCAGCGACCCCGCCGGGAGGCCGAGCCCGACCTCCATCTCCGGCACCGTCTCCCAGCCGTCGATGAACGGCGCGAGCGGCATCGGCGGGTGCTCGACGTGCTCGCTGTCGACGATGAGGTACGCCGCCGCGTCGGGCTGCTCCATCACGAAGCCGGACGTCCGGGCGTGGTAGGAGTCCTCTGCGACGAACCGCTGCCCGAGCTTGTTGACGACCAGCCCCTTCACCAGCGACGAGGGCGGGTAGAACGGCGCGGTGACGAACGGCTGCTCCATGTGCTTCAGCTCGGCTCCCGACCGACTCGCCGAGCCGGATGCCGAGCCCGTCGTCGTAGGTCGAGCCGAGGGTGAACAGCTTCGACGCCGAGGGCGGGCGTGTGTCGGCGACCATGTCGGCGTTCATCACGAAACCCCCAGCGGCGAGTACCACCGCCCGGGCCGCGACGACCCCGGTCTCGGTGAAGCGGCGCCAGGCCAGCCCGATGACCGCACCGGCCTCGTCGACCACGAGGCCGGTGGCACCGGTCTCGTACCGGACCTCGACCCCGGCCTCCGCGACCCGGTCCCGGAGCAGGTCCATCACCAGCCTGGCGCCCTCGGTGTCGCCGGCGCACCGGCACCTTGTGCCCGCGCGGGGCCGGGAGCGGCCTGGTCGCGGAAGGGCCACACGTTCTCGTTCCCGCTGAACATCAACCCCTCGGTCCCGGGCTGGATCACCGCCTTCTCGGCGTAGAACGAGCGCTCGAACTCGAAGCCGAGGCACTCCAGCCAGTCGAAGTGCTCCACCGACCCGTCGCAGTAGGCGCGGATCTTCTCCGGCTCCGGGTCGCGGGAGACGGCCAGGAGGTACTCGTACATCTCGTCGGCGGAGTCGTCGTGCCCGGTGGCCTGCTGCACCGCCGTACCGCCGCCGAGGTAGAAGTGGCCGCCTGACATGCTGGACGTGCCGCCGTGGACGGCGGCACGTTCGAGCACCAGGACCCGGGCCCCGGCGCGGGCCGCCTCGAGGGCGGCGCATCCGCCCGCGATGCCGTAGCCGACGACCACGACGTCCCACTCCTCCGCGGCTGCGGGCAGGCTGAACGCCGGGAGGACGTCGGGGATCTCCGATCCGGTCCGCTCGGGCACCGCCCCAGACTAGAACAAGTTTCAGTTTGCCGGGAAGGGTGCCCGATACAGTGAGCCACCGGCCGGCCACGCACATCCCGTGAGGTGACCTTGACCTTCGACGTCCACCAGCTCGACAGCTTCGTGCTGGTGGGCGCCGCAGTCACCCTCCTGGCGATCCTCGCCGTGCGGGTGTCCTCGCGATCGGGTCTGCCGACCCTGCTGGTCTACCTGCTGATGGGCGTGGCCCTCGGCGAGTCCGGGTTCGGGATCCCCTTCGAGGACGCCGAGCTCGCGCACGCACTCGGCTTCGCGGCCCTGGCGGTCATCCTCGCCGAAGGTGGCCTCACCACGAGCTGGGACGAGGTCCGCCCCGCGATGCGGCTGGGCGTCTCGCTCGCCACCATCGGGGTGACGGTCTCGGTCACCGTGGTGGCCCTCGGTGCCCACTACCTGCTCGGCATGCCGTGGGAGCTGGCGGTCCTGCTCGGAGCGGTGACGTCGCCGACAGATGCCGCCGCGGTGTTCTCGGTCCTCCGAGTCGTTCCGCTCCCACGGCGACTGACCGGTGCGCTCGAGGCGGAGTCCGGGCTCAACGACGCCCCGACCATCGTCCTGGTCACCCTGATCTCGACGGGGGCCACCGCGGAGCAGAGCGTCTTCTGGACCGCCGGCGTGGTCGCCTTCGAGCTCGTGGTCGGCACCGGCATCGGGCTCCTGTGCGGCTTCGGCGGCGCCTGGGTGATGCGCCGCGCGGCGCTGCCCTCCTCCGGTCTCTACCCGCTGGCGGTGCTCTCGCTCTGCTTCCTCGCGTACGGCGGCGCGAACGCCCTGCACGGCTCCGGCTTCGCCGCCGTGTACGTCGCCGCGCTGGTCCTCGGCAACAGCGAGCTTCCGCACCGGGCGGCCACGAGGTCTTTCGCGGAAGGGTTCGCGTGGCTGGCCCAGATCGGCCTGTTCGTCATGCTCGGACTGCTCCTGTCGCCGGGACGGATCACCCTCTCGACCGTCGGTTACGCCGTTGCCGCCGGGTTGATCCTGACGTTCGTGGCCAGACCCGTGTCGGTGCTGGCCAGCGCCGCGGTCTCGCCGATTCCCCCGCGCGAGCTGGCCTTCTTGTCCTGGGCCGGCCTGCGCGGAGCGGTGCCGATCGTCCTCACGACGATCCCGCTCGCCGAAGGGGTGCTGGAGGCGGACCGGTTGTTCGACCTGGTCTTCGTGATGGTGGTGATCTACACCCTCCTCACCGGGCCGACCCTGCCCCTCGCGGCACGGATGCTCAAGGTGGCCCGGCGCTCCGAACCCCGCGGCCTCGAGCTCGAGGTGGCCCCGCTCGAACGCATCGCCGCTGACCTGCTGCAGGTGACCATCAGTCCGGTGTCGCGAATGCACGGCGTCGAGGTCGGTGAGCTCCGGCTGCCGGTCGGCGCGTCGGTGTCCCTCGTCATCCGGGAAGGGCAGATCCTGGTCCCGGAGCGTCGTACCGTGCTGCGCCACGGCGACGACCTGCTCGTCGTCACCCCGCGGAAAGCCCGCGAGCAGACCGAGGAGCGCCTGCGGCAGGTCTCCTCCGGCGGCCGCCTGGCCCAGTGGCTCACGAGGAAGCGACCCTAGGTCACCGCCTGGCGGTCGCTCGGCCCTAGCTGACCGGTGGGCTGCAGATCTCGGCGTCCGCCGTCGCGCGGACCGAGCGCTTGCCCCTCCGCAGGTTGTCCTCGAAGTCGTCGCCGACGACGACCGTGACGCCGACCTGGCCGGAGTTCCGGTTCTCGATCTGGGCGTTTGGACCGAGCCGACTGGCGACCAGCTGCACGTCCGGGTTGTCGGGCGTGCTGGTCCAGATCGCCACCCGGGCGACGTCGGCGTCGTTGGGCGCGTTGCCGGTGTCGCCCTCACCGAAGCTGTCGTCGGTGAACGACCGCATGGTGACGCCGGCGAGCCCGTTGCGTTCGCTGGCGTTGAGGACGCTGACGGTGACCTGCTGCGGAAATACCTTCTCGCCCTCGTCGACGGTCGAGCTCACGCACTTCGGTGGGTCGGTCTTGCCCGGGAAGGGCCGGGTCGCCGCCGAAAAGCCCCAGAACGCCGCTGCGACGAGCGCGAGGCACAGACCGACCATGATGAGGGTCGACTTGGCCGTCTGCGGCATCAGTCGGAAACGACGTGGACGCGGGCGTGCAGGACGTTGCGTTGCTGCAGGGCCGCGCGGAGGGCGCGGTGGAGACCGTCCTCGAGGTAGTACTCGCCCCGCCACTCGACGACGTGCGCGAACAGGTCGCCGTAGAACGTGGAGTCCTCGTCGAGGAGGGCGGCCAGCTGCAGGGTGTCCTTCGTGGTCACGAGCTCGTCGAGGCGCACCTGGCGCGGAGGTACCGCTGCCCAGGCCCCGGAGCTCATCCCGTGGTCCGGGTAGGGCCGCCCCTCACCCACGCGCTTGAAGATCACGCCCGCGAGTGTAGCCAGCGCCCCGGGACCGGCCGCCGTCTCGCGTCCACGGTCCCGCCCCCGGACTAGGCTCGCGAGCCGTGGACGACCTCGAGCAGATCCGTCAGCTGAAGTACCGCTACCTGCGCACGCTGGACACGAAGCAGTGGGACGAGTTCGCTGACTGCCTGGTCCCCGACGCGACGGCCGACTACGCCGGTCTCACGTTCGCCGACCGGGCCGAGCCGGTGGACTACCTGCGGACCAACCTGGGCCCGACGCTGGTCACCATGCACCACTGTCACCACCCGGAGATCACCCTCGACGACCCCGACGGCCGACACCGCCGCCGACTCCGCCCGACCGGCGACGGCCCGGGGTCGCTGGTACCTCCACGACCAGGTGATCTCCGAGGAACTCCGGTTCCGGCTCGAAGGGGCGGCGTTCTACGACGACCGCTACGTGCGGACACCGGACGGTTGGCGGATCTCGCACACGGGGTATCAGCGCACGTTCGAGGCAACGTACCAACTGGACGAGCGGCCCGGCTTCCGGCTGAAGATCGCCGAGTGAACCGCCGGCCTCACTGCCATCGGAAGCTCGCGAGCACGGCGTCCGCGACTTCCTCTGTCTCCTGGCCGTTCATCAGGTAGGACTCGAAGGAGATCTCGACCAGCTGCCCGTCGTGGACTGCCCCGAAGCCGATGTAGTAGATCCCGGCGCCGACCTCGCCCTCGACGTGGTAGGCCTCCTCGCCGTCGAGCTCGGTCTCCGGTTGCAGGGTCGGCGCCGTCGCGAACGAGCTGTTCCGGATGGCCTCCTTCGCTCGCGCCTCGAGCGGCCGGTCGCTGGCGGTCTCTGCGTAGCTGACGTTGATGAAGTCGGCCAGAGCGTTGCCGGGCTCCTGGCGGTCGGCCACGTACAACACGGAGAGCGGCAACGAGCGCCGCTGGACGCTCCAGCCCCTCGGCACGTTCAGGGAGAAGTTGTCGCCCTGGATCGCCTTGCCATCGGCGGGTTCGACCGTCGGCGACCCGTTGGGCGAACCGGTCGGTTCCTCGCTGGTCCCGGACGGCGAGGTGGGGTCGGCATCCGGCTCCCCGTCGTCACCGCATCCGGTCGCCACCAGCGCGAGGAGGACGAGCACGGCCACCCCGGTGCGGGCTGCTCTCACGCTGGGACCTCCGAGAAGTCAGACCTGGTGCGAGCGGCACACGGTAGCAGCGCCGGCGTCCCGGCCAGCGCCCGACCAGTTGCCCGGCCCGTTGCCCGACCCCTTGCCCGAGCCGTCGAGCCAGCAAGGGAGCGATCCAGGGACCGGTGTCACAGGGAGGTGTCGAGCCACGCCATCTGGACGACCTCCCGGCCCCGGTCACGCGACACCAGCCGGCCGCGCCCCGGCGGTGCCGGGGTCGGCTTGAGGTTCCCGAGGAGTGGGCCTTCGTCGGGGCTGCCGGACAGGAGCAGGCCCGGCATCGCGAGGTCGCGCAGCGCCTGGATGACCGGCTCGTAGAGCGCACGAGACGCACCGCCGGAGCGCCGGGCCACCACGAGGTGGAGCCCGGTGTCGCGGGCCTGGGGCAGGAGCGGCTGCAGCGTCTGCACCGGAGAGCTCTGCTGGGTCGCCACCAGGTCGTAGTCGTCGACCACGACGAACACCTCCGCCCCCTGCCACCAGGACCGGTTGCGCAGCTGCTCGGGGGTCACGTCGGGACCCGGGATCCGGTTCTCGAGATAGCTCGCGAGGTCCTTCAGCACCGGTGCCGCCTGCGTGGCCGAGGTGAGGTAGTTGAGGAGGTACTCGTCGGGAACCTCGCCGAGCATCGAGCGCCGGTAGTCGACGATGACGATCTGGGCTTCCTTGGACGTGCGGGTGCGCATGATCTCGTGCACGTAGGCGCGGAGCACGGTGCTCTTGCCCGACTGCCCGTCGCCGAAGATCAGCATGTGCGGCTCGGTGTCGACGTCCAGCCCGACGGGAGCGAGCTCCTTCTCGTTGACCCCGAGCAGGAGCGACCGCTCGGGGACGCCGACCCGCTCGGCCTGGGCCCGCACGGCGTCGAGGTCGATGCGTTCGGGCAGGAGCCGCAGCTTGGGCCCGGCGGGACCGCGCCACGCGGCGGTGACTCGCTTGACGAGGTCTTCCACTCCGTCGCCGAGGGTGGCCGCATCGGTGTCGCCGTCGATGCGCGGCAGCGCGCCGAGGTAGTGGTACTTCGCCTGCACCAGCCCACGGCCAGGTCTGCCCGTCGGGACCAGCGCTGCGATCTTGCGGTCGATCTCGGAGTCCATCGGGTCACCCAGGCGCAGCTCGAGCCTGGTGCCGAACACGTCGCGCAGGGCCGACCGGAAGTCCGCCCAGCGGGCGGCACCCGCCAGGAGGTGCAGACCGAAGGTCAGGCCTCGTCCGGCGAGCTGCTGCAGCTCGATCTCGAGGTCGTCGAAGTCGGCGCGCAGGGTCGCCCACCCGTCGATGACCAGGAACACGTCGCCGTACCCGTCATCCGCCCGGCCGGCCGCACGTCGCGAGCGGTAGGTCTCGATCGAGTCGATGCCGTTGGCCCGGAAGTAGGCCTCGCGTCGGTCGACGATGCCCTGGACCTCGGCGACGATGCGGCGCACGACGTCGGGCTCGGACCGGGTGCCGACGCCGGACACGTGGGGCAGGTGCGCCAGCGGGGCGAAGGTGCCGCCGCCGAAGTCGAGGACGAAGATCTGCGACTCCAGCGGTGTGGTGGTGAGGGACATGCTGGTGACGATCGTGCGCAGCAGGGTGCTCTTCCCGCTGCGCGGGCCGCCGACGACGGCCACGTGCCCGGAGGCACCGGAGAGGTTCACGGTCATCGTGTCGCGGCGCTGGTCGCGCGGCCGGTCGACCGTGCCGAGAGGTACGACGAGGCCGCCGACGCCGCGCCACTGCGGCGACACGAGCCCGAGCTCTGGATCCTCCGTCAGGTCGCCCATCAGGTCGTCGAGGGTGTCCGGGACGTCGAGCGGGGGCAGCCAGACCTGGTGGGCCGCCGGTCCGTGCCCGACCATGTGGCCGACCGCGACGTCGAGCAGCGACTCCTGTTCGCCGACCGGGCGGACCGGGGCCGGCTCCTCGGGCTCCTCCGGCTCCGGCGGCGTCAGGGTGTGGACCTCGGAGATGGTGAACGGCAGGATCCCCTGAACGTGCCCGCCTTCGTCGCGGCGTACCTTCGCCTTCCCGCTCGGTGGACCTGAGACGTAGGCGGCCTTGAACCGCAGGAGCGTCGACTGGTCGGGCTTCAGGTAGGCGATTCCCGGAACCGGAGGAAGCTCGTAGGCGTCCGGGACACCCAGCACGGAGCGGGACTCGCCGGCACTGAAGGTGCGCAGTCCGACGCGGTAGGACAGGTGCGACTCCAGGCCCCGGAGCCGCCCCTCCTCCAGCCGTTGCGAGGCCAGGAGGAGATGGAGCCCGAGGGACCGGCCCAGGCGGCCGATTGCCACGAAGAGGTCGATGAACTCCGGCTTGGCCGACAGCATCTCGGAGAACTCGTCGACCACGATGAACAGCGAGGGCATCGGTTCCAGGTCTTCGCCCGCGGCCCGAGCCTTCTCGTAGTCGCGGATCGACGCGAAGTTGCCGGCCTCGCGCAACAGCTCCTGCCGACGAACCATCTCCCCGGACAGGGCGTCCTGCATGCGGTCGACGAGGGTGAGCTCCTGGGCGAGGTTGGTGATCACCGCGGATACGTGCGGCATCTGGGCCATGCCGGCGAACGTGGCGCCACCCTTGAAGTCGACCAGCACCATGTTCAGCTGCTCCGGCGAGTGGGTCATGGCCAGACCCAGGACCAGCGTGCGGAGGAACTCCGACTTGCCGGAGCCGGTCGCCCCGATCACCAGACCGTGCGGACCCATGCCTTGCTGGGCGGACTCCTTGATGTCGAGGTGGATCATGCTGCCGCCCTCGCCGAGGCCGATCGGCACCCGGAGCCGGTCGCGGGCCGGCCGGGACCGCCAGGCAGCCGTGGTGTCGAACGTGTGGACGTCGCCGAGACCCAGCAGCTCCATGAAGTCGGAGGGGCCGGTGATCTCACCCGACGAGGTCTCTGTCGGTCCGGCCGTCACCGTGTGCAGCGGGGCGACTCGTCGTGCGAACGCTTCGGCGGTCGCGAGGTCGCACTGGTCGGCCATGGCGCGGACCGGCTGCTCGCGCAGGCGCAGGGCCTGGATCGGCACCTTGCCGCCTTCGGCTGGAGTGTCCTCGAACTGCAGTCGCACCCGGTTGGCGTCCTCGAGCTCGTCCCACCGGGTGGGCAGGTCGAGGAGGGTCACGCCGTGCAGGCCGTCCGGTGGGATGACGTGGTTGCCCGGCGGCAGATGGGCACCGTCGATCACGAGCAGGATGTGGGGGGAGGGCGGCCGTTCGTCGGCACCGAAGCGTGGGCGGTCGTTGAGATCCGGCGGGAGCAGGTTGGCGATCTCGGCGAGCGAGGTGGTGACCATCCGGCTGGGGCCGACGGCGTCGGCCTGCTGTGCGCTCTGCGCGTGGGGGAGCCACTTCAGCCAGTCCCAGTGCGCGAGGTTCTGCTCGGTGGAGAGCACGGCGATCACGAGGTGCTCGGGCGCGTGGAAGGCCGCGGCCGAGCAGACCATCGAGCGGGCGAGTGCGCGGACGGGATCCTCGGGCCCGCACAGCTCGACCCGGTCGAAGGCGCGCAGGTCGATGCTGGCCGGCAGGTTGGGTTGGAGTCGGTGGACGACGAGCAGTCGATGCAGCGCCGACGCAGCGGCGGGATCCACCTGGTCGATGGGCGCGCTCTCGGGCGGGACCAGCTCCAGGGAGAGGGGCTGCGAGCACACGCCGTACCGAACGTGCAGGAAGTTGTCGTCGGCACTGCCGTGCTCCCACACCCGGGACCGTTCCTCGGCCAGCGACGGCAGGGCGGCCGGCTCGGGGTGGTGCCAGGTGAGAGCCCGGCGCTGCTGGTCGGCGGCCTCCCGGGCCACCTGTCGCACGTTGCCGAGGTAGCGCAGGTACTCGGTGCGGGAACCGGTCACCTGCTGGGCACGCTGCTTACGCTGCCGGTCGAGCTGCACGATGATGAAGCCCAAGGTTGCGAACAGGAACATGCCGGCGGCGATGTAGCTGCGGCCACCCGTGCGGGAACCCATGGTGGCCACCAGGACGATCGAGCCGAGGCTGCCCAGCATCGGGATGGCGTTCATCAGGACGCCGCTGGCGCCCTCGTTCGGCTCGATCTCGGGCGGTGCCTGGAGCACGATCTGCCCGGTCGGCATCTCCGGCTCATCGAGTCGAGCGCCCCGAAGCGTCGTACTCACAGGTCCCCTCTCGCGTGTTCTCGTCGCGGCCGATGATAGGCGGCGCCGATCTGAGCGACTACCCTGCCAGCGACGGGCTGGTGGACGCCCGTCGGAAGCGAGGGGGAGCACGGGTGGCGCCAGGACTCGGGCCCGGGGCGGCGAGCAGCCTCGCGGTCAGCGTGCACGGCCCCTTGGGCGTGTTGGACCTGGTCGTGCCCTCGGGTGCGGCCACGTCCGACGTCGCGAGTGAGTACGCGCGACAGTCCGGCCTGGCCTCGATCCCGCTGCTCTACACGCGGATCGGCGAGCCGCTCTCCCCCGACACGACCCTGGCCGCCGCCGGCGTCGACTCGGGTGACCTCCTCGTCGCGACGACCACGATCCACCGACCCCCGGCCTCGGCCCGTCATCATGCGCGCGAGGCCTCCGCAGCGGTGCCCGGCCCGCTGTCGATGCTCTGGTTCACGGTTGCTTCCGCGCTGGCCGTGCTCGCGGGCTGGTACGCCGCCCGCACCGACCCATCGACGGAACGCACGGTGACCATCGCCCTGCTGATGGCGACTGCCCTGCTCGGTGTCCTCCCGATCGGCCGGTTCGCCGCTCACCGCGCCTATGCGGCGCCGGCCTTCGCGACGGCGGCCGCCTTCGCGATCGTGTGGGACCCGGACCCCGCCCGCCTGCCCATGGTGGTGGGCATCGCTGCGCTCGCTGGTGCCGTGACCGCCGCCGTGGCCCGGGCGCTCGACGACGAGGTCGACGAAGGACTCCGGGTCTGGATGGTCGCCGGAGGCGTGCTGTTCCTGGTGGCCGGGGCGGGTGCGCTGCTCGGGGCCTCCCCCGTGGTCGTCTGGTCCGTGCTGGCGGTCCTCGCGGTGCTCGCCGCAAGGTTCGTGCCCGGGCTCGCGGTCGACGTACCCGACCAGCTTCTGATCGACCTCGAACGGCTCGCCGTGACCGCATGGTCGGCGCGGGAGCGACCGCCGGGCCGGCGTGGGCGTGCGGTCGCGTCTCCGGCGGCCGTGGAACGGGTCGCGGTCCACGGCGCGCGGCTGGTGACCGCCGCTGGTGTGGCGATCGCCGTGGTGGCCGTGCTCTCGGCCGTGATGCTGCTGTCCGCCGACACCGTCCGCCTCGACGGGATCGGGGCGAAGTGCCAGGTGTTCTTCGCAGGTGGTGCGCTCTTGCTGGCGGGTCGGAGCTACCGCCACACCGGCGCCCGGGTCTCGCTGCGGGCCGCGGGACTCGGTTGCTGGGTGGTCCTTGCCTGGCAGCTGCTGTCCACCTGGCCGACGGAACGATCTGCTCTTGCGGGAGGTGCGGCGATCGGTCTGGCCGTGCTCATGGTGATCGTCGCCGTGGCCGCCGGCCGCGGCTGGCGCTCGGCGTGGTGGGCGCGCCGTGCTGAGGTGGCCGAAGGATTGTGCGGGGCTTTCGCGATCGCGTCACTCTTCGTGGCGACCGGGTTGTGCCGGGCCGTGTGGGAGGCGACCTCGAACGTGGCGGTGTGAATCGGGGTGAACAGCCAGCACCCCGGCGCTCGCGGAACCCTTTCGGGTTCCGATGTTTAGCGCGGTGGCGGTCGGGTAGACCGATGGTTGTCCGGATCACACCACTCGCCGGACACGACATCGCTCAGAACTGAACACCAATGAAGATCTCGAGCGGCGACACGGCCGCCACGGGGAGAAGGAGTAGGCGAACATGTCGCAGAACACGCCAGAGATGGGACAAGGCGAAGGCACACTCTCGCGGGCAGCGGGTCTCGTGGCTGACGCCAAGGTCGACTTCGACCGGATCAGCACCAAGCTGGACGGCCAGATCAACGGCCTCCGCGGCCGGTGGCAGGGTGCCGGCGGGCAGGCGTTCTTCACGCTGCACCAGGCCTGGACCGAGAAGCAGAAGGTGATCGTGCAGGCGCTCAACGAGTTCGAAGCATCGTTGACCGGGACCGAGCGCGACAACACCTCCACCGACGAGGCGCAGTCGGCCAACTACTCGCGCACGACCAGCCGCCTCGGCTGATCGCCCGACCAGGACTGAGGAGAAACTGATGAATCTCGACGGACTTCGCGTCAACCACGCCGGCCTCGAAACCGCCGCCCAGGACCTCTACGCCACGGTCAAGGACATCGACGACCGCATGAACCGCCTCGAGAGCGAGCTCGCCCCTCTCAAGAGCGACTGGATCGGTAGTGCACAGCAGGCCTACGAGGTCTCCAAGGCCAAGTGGGACTGGGCCATCCAGGAGATGCGTGACCTGCTCGACCAGACCAGCTCGACGGTCTACCAGTCCAACGCCGAGTACATGGCTGCGGACCGCCGCGGCGCCGCATCGTTCGACATCGGCTGAACGACCAACTGCCCGGCAGGGTCGGTGGCTTGACGGCCTCCGGCCCTTTCGGGGTCCTACGACACGCTCTCCCGGGGGAGGCAGCATCCCATGTTGATGATTGACGGATTGGTCGGCGTGCTTCGCGACCTCAACGTCGAAGAGGACAAGGTGCAGAAGGTCATCCGGGCCCTCGGCACGTCTTCGCAGGATCTGGCCGACGGCTCGTTCGCCGACGCCCGCATCCCGCAGAGCTCCTTCGGAGGATCCGAGGTGGCGCAGGAGCTCGGCTACCACCACAGCCGCGCCCAGCAGGTCATGCAGGACACCATCGACGGCATGACCAAGGACCTGGCGACGTTCCGCGACAGCGTGCAGACCGCTGCCCGCCTGGTCGAGGACGCCGACCAGGGCGCGGCCGGGGACCTCGGCCGCCGGATGGAGGTCATCGCGACCATGCAGAGCGTCTACACCCACTCCGAGGGTGACCGGGCCTACCACGAGTCCCGCAACGACCCCCTGCCGGAGAACTCCACCGAGGAGGGTGACGACTGATGCCCAAGGGACCGCACGAGCAGAAGCTCGACGAGGCGCTGACCGGCACCAGCTTCGTGGACATCCACGTCTCCGAGACCGAATGGAACGAAGGGTCCAAGCGCCTCACCGACGTCGCCAAGGCGCTGCGCGAGGCCGCGCCGGACATGGAGACCGGGTTCGGCGGCGAGACCGGGCAGAGCGCGCGCGAGGCCTTCACCAACGTGGCGGCCAAGGCCGACGAGCGGTCGACGCAGATGGGTACGGCGAAGGAGGCCTTGTTCGCGGCCAAGATGGCGATGGTCAAGGCCCAAGGGGTCCGCAACTCCATGGGGGACATGCCGACTCAGCCGGCGGCGCCCACCCCGCAGCCCGGGATGCAGGACGCGGACCAGATCCGCCAGGAGCGCGCCTACTCCAACCGGATGGCCGGCTACAACTCGGCCCTGGCCGACCGCGAGTCGAAGGCCGAGGCGGCCGTGCGGGAGATGAACCAGGTCTACACCGAGTCGACAGAAGCCATGAAGAAGGTGCACGGCGAACCCGATCGACGGCCCGGAGGCAGCTCCGGGAGCGGTGGGCCGAGCGGAGGCGGCAGTACGTCGCCCTCGGGCTCGCCGCCGCCCTCGGGCACCCCGCCCACTGGCACCCCTCCGGGTGGCTCCCCGCCTCCGGGCGGGACCCCACCAGGCGGCACCCCTCCAGGCGGCACGCCGCCGGGAGGCACCCCGCCTTCGCCTCCGCCACCGGTCCTCACCCCGCCCGGCACACCCGAGGGCGGGACGCCACTTCCCCCGCCAAGTGGGACGCCGGGTCCGATCGGCTCGGTCCCACCCACCGGGTCGCCCGGAGGTGGCATCGGTGCGCCGGCAGCGGGAGGCCTGGCCGGTGCACTCGGCGGTGGCTTGATCGGCGGAGCCGCGGGCATCGGTGGCGCGGTTCGTGGCGGCGCGGTGCCGGTGGCGGGTTCGACCGGGACCGGCCGAACCATCGGCAGCACCAGCAGGTCCGGCGCGAGTGGCGCCCTCGGACGAGCGGGTGCGGCCGGCTCTCCCGTCACCAACCGGGGTACCGGAGCCCGCGGCGCCGGCGCCGCCTCCGGGCGCGGCTCGGCGGCGCGGGGGGCGGCGGGAGCCCGTGGCGTCGCCGGCTCGGCGGGCACTGCCGGTGGCCGAGGCACCAGTGGCAGGACCTCCGGTGGCACGGGCGCCGGTCGGACGACCGGCAAGAACATCGGCAAGAGCGCTGGTGTGAACGCTGGTGTGAACGCTGGCAAGAACGCCGGCAGGAACAGCGGAGCGAAGGCGGGGGCCGCGCGGGGAGCCGGTGCCGTCGCGGCGGGTCGCGGCAACAAGCGCGACGAGGAGAAGGCCAGGAAGACCGAGTTCATCGAAGACGTGCAGGACTGGGTCGACGACGAGGGCGCGGCCCCCGGCGTGATCGACTGAGGCCCTGGCAGAGCCCGCGCCATTGACCTTGTGCTCGCCGTCCGGGTCCACCGGCCCGGGCGGTAGCATGCCTGCGGTCCGCAGCGGGACGGCCCTCGTGGAGTTCGGGAGAGAGAGCAGATGAGTCAGGCACCGGTCAGTGCCTCCGGTCTGGTCCGGGTCACGGTGGCGTCGGGGACGCGGCGGGTCGACCTGGTGCTTCCCGGAGCGGTCCCCGTCGCCGAGCTCGTCCCCGAGCTGGCGCGCAGTGTGGGGCTCCTGGACTCCGGGACGGTCTACGGCGGCTACCGTCTGGTCACGTCGGAGGGCAGGGAGCTCGCGAGTGACGCCGGGCTGATCATGCAGGGCGTCGAGGACGGCGGCCTGCTCACCGTTTCGGCCGGAGTGGACGACGAGTCCCCACGCGTCTACGACGACATCGTCGAGGCGATGACCGATGTGGTCGAGCGTGACCTGAGGCCGTGGGAGCCCGCGTCCGGGCGTCGTACCGCGCTGACGGCGGCCGGGCTGCTGATGGCCCTGGGTGCCGTCGCCCTGTTCATCCAGGACTCCACCCTCGCGTCGGTGGCCGCCGCGGCGGTCGCCCTTGCCCTGGTCACCGGAGCGATCGTGCTCTCGCGGGCCCAGCACGAGCCGGAGGCGGCCGTGGCCGTGGCCTGGATGGGGGCGCTGTACGCCGCAGTCTCCGGGTACATGCTGGCGCCGGACGGGATGGTGTTCGGGCTGCCCGTGGCGTGTGCGGGCGCCGGCGCGATGATCGCCGGGCTGATCTGCCTCGTCGGTCTCGGCGCCGGTCGCACCCTGGTCATCCCGCCGGTGGTCGTCGGTGCGATCTTCCTCTCCTCCGGACTGGTGATGCGGGCCGCGACGTTCGACCCGGCCGTGGTTCTCACCGCCACGCTCACCGTCGTGGTCATGGTGGGCAGCATCTTCCCGTGGCTCGCGCTGGGAGCGACAGGCACGACCGTCGACCAGCTCTACTCCCCGCAGGACATCACCGCCGATCCCGACGAGATCGATCCCGCCCGCGTCGGCGCCGATGCCAGGGTCGCCCACGAGATCCTCGTGGCCGTCTCGGCCACGGTCGGCCTGCTTCTGGTGCTGATCGCGCCGCTGGCGGTCTCGCTCGGCGTCTCCGGAACCGTGCTCGCGATCATGTGCTGCCTGGTGGTCATGCTCCGCACCCGGCAGTACCGCACCGGCTCGGAGGTGCTGGTCGGCCTGGTCTCCGGGATCGCCGGTCTGCTGTCGGTGGCCATCGCGATGCTGTGGTTGCACCCCGACTGGCGACCCGCCGCCGCCGTCGCGCTGGCCGCGACCGGCGCCGTCCTGCTGGCCGTCACGCTGCTGCCGTCCACGCCCTCGGTCCGCCGAGGACGTTTCGGTGACGTCGCCGAGACCGTCTGCCTGCTCTCCCTCCTGCCATTCCTCGTGCTCGCCACCGGGGTCTTCGACTCGATCCGGAGCTGATCGTCGGTGGCCACCAAGAAGGACCTCGTCGAGGCCTATGCGTTCAGCCGCCGTCGCCTGGTCACGGCGTTCGTGTCCGGCGCGCCCGGTGGACGCGAGGTCGAGCCGGCCCGTCCGGGCCGGACGATCATCGGGGGCCTGGCCCTCGCCGTTCTCCTGGTCGCCGGCGCCGCGATCGCCGGGATCTTCTCGCCCAGCGTCCCCGAGGACTGGGCGGACAGCCCCGGGCTGATCGTGTCGAAGGAGACCGGTGCGGCGTACGTCATCACCGAGGACGCCGTCGACGCGGCCGAGGACGCCGACGACGACACCGGCCCGGTGCTCCGCCCGGTCATCAACATCACCTCGGCCATGCTCATCCTGGGAGCCGAGGAGTCGCCCGAGGTCGTGCCCCAGTCGGCCATCGACGACGAGACGGTCGGCGACGACATCGGCATCCTGAACGCGCCGGCCAGCCCGCCCTCACCGGATCAGCTCATCGAGACCGGCTGGACGGCCTGCACCGACACCGGGCAGGGCATCAAGCTCGACGTGGCCGAGGCCCCGGGAGCGGGCAAGGCCCGCGGGGCGGCGGGCGGTCCGGGTGGGTTCGTGGTGCGCAGCGAGGAGCTCTACTACGTGATCGCCCAGGGGCGGGACGAAGGTGCGGGCGCGCCCAGCGCCTACCGCTACCAGCTGCCCGATGACCAGGCTGCCCGCGACGACATCCTCAGCGAGCTCGGGGTGGACAGCAGCGTCAACGCCAGGAGCGTCTCCGAGGACTGGCTGGCCCTCTTCCCGACCGGTGGCGCGCTGAGCGTCGACAGCTTCCGCCTCGAAGGGGCAGGAGACCCCGTCGACTACGCGGAGCCCGGCACCGGGGTGCCGGCCGGTGCCCGGGTCGGGGACTTCATCGACGGGACGGAGGGGCCATTCCTGCTCACCGCTGAAGGCCCGGCCGAGCTCGACCCGTTCGCCCTCGCGGTCTACCGCAACCTGCCCGAGAAGCCCCACCCAGATCGACAGCGACGACATCCAGCTTGAGCGCGCGCGGGAGCCGTACCTCGACGCGCACTGGCCGTCGACGGTCCTGGACAGTGTGGCCGGTGAGTACTGCGCCCTGCTGCGACCAGTGGCGGGTGAGGCGCCCGCCGCCGAGATCGCGACCGACCCCCTCGACGGCGCGACGTCGGTCGGGGTCCCGGCCGGTGAGACCTCGGTCTCGGTCGAGCAGGGTCGAGGCGCGTACGTCATCTCGGGCGACTGGACCGACACGACCGAGGGGTCGCCGTACCTGGTCGATGCAAAGGGCTACGCCTACGCACTGGTCGGCCTGGGTGCGCCGGATCTCCTCGGGTACGGCGACGTCGACGCGCCTGTGGTGCCCGACCCGTGGGTCGAGCTCTTCCGGCCGGGCGTGGACCTTTCACAGAGCGCGGCACTGTGCCCGCCCGACGTCGCCGTGGGACGCACATGCGACTAGGACACACGCTGAGACGGGTTTCTCTGGGCGGTGCCGTGGCGGCCGTCCTCGGCGCGGGTGTGGTCGCGATTCCGGCGCCGGTGGGCGCGAGCGCGGCGGAGCAGACGGACTGCTCGGTGTACGCCCTCGACGACGTCCAGGGCAGCACCGGCGCCACGAGCCGCCCGCTCCAGCTGATCGGGGTCGACGACGCGCACAGGCTGTTCGCCCGTGACGGAAAGGAGCCCGGTGCCGGCGTCGACGTGGCCGTGATCGACTCCGGGGTGACCACGGCAAGCGGTCTGCTCGAGGTGCTGCCGGGTGCCCGGTTCTCCAAGCAGAGCGAGCTGGGCCACTACCACGGCTCCGCCGTGGCCGGCCTGATCGCTGGGCAGCCCCGAGCCGACGGAAAGGCGGTGGGCATCGCGCCCGGCGCCAGGATCATCGACGTGCGGGTCTACGACACGCCCACGCCGTCGGACTCGACCGAGAGCGGTGTGACGACCGACGGTGTGGTTCAGGGCCTCCGATGGGTCGCCGACCACGCCCGGGACCCGGGGCTCGACATCCGGGTCGTCAACGTCTCGCTCAACGTGGCCGCAACTCCGGCGCTCAAGGCTGCGGTCAAGGCCGTGCGCAGCCAGGACGTGGTCGTCGTCGCCGCGAGTGGCAACCGGCCCACTGAGGAGACCGACCCGCTCTTCACCCAGTACCAGGAGCCGCGGCCCGGCGAGGACGCGGTCAAGGACGTCCATCCCGCCGGTTACGTGGACGACGTGGTCGCGGTCAACGCGACGGCCGACGGGTATGTCGTGGACGGGGCGCCGGTCGACATCACCGGCGAGGTGCTGCAGAACTCCGCGACCGACGTGGCCGTGCCGACGTACGGCGCGGTGAGCCTGGGCATCAACGGCAGCACCTGCGTGCTGAACCAGTTGGCCACCTCATGGGCCGCGGCCGAGGTGAGCGGGGTGATCGCCCTGCTGATGTCGTGGTTCCCGAAGGAGACCGACGAGCAGATCATCGCCCGGCTCAAGGCCACCGCCGACGGCACCGTCGAGGGCGACACCGTGCTCACCGGCGCCGGGATGGTCCAGCCCGTCGAGGCGATGACCCGGCCGCTCTCCCCGGACAAGAAGGGAAGGATCGACGAGTCGACGCCCGAGGACAGCGACATCCCGCAGGCCGTGGCTCCCGACCCGGTGAACGATCCGCTCGACCTGATGCGCGACCGCGCCGTGTGGTGGGGGCTCCTCGGCGGGGCGGCCATCGTGCTGGCGCTGATGCTGCGCCCGATCCTGGCGCGTCGGCGTAGGTAGAGGCCGCCGGGCAAGCTCAGGTCGCGACAACCTTCTTGCGATGCGAGGGAGCCGATTGCGTTCCCCACTCCAACTAGGCTTTGACCATGTCGGTCCTCGGGAAGCGCGTACTCGTCCTCGGGGGCGGTGGCGCCGGCATCGGTCGTGCGATAGTGCGTCAGCTGGGTTCTTCGGGCGCGTCGGTTGCGGTCGCCGACCTGGGGCAGGACCGCGCAGAAGAAGCGGCGCATGAGCTTGTCGAGCTGGGTCAGACAGCGTGGCCGGTGTGGGGTGACGTGCGCTCCGTCGACGATCTGGACTCAATGACCCGCGGAGCTGCCGAAGCACTCGGTGGCATCGACGCCTTGGTGACGGTCGTCGGTGGTCAGGTCGCGTTCGTCCCGGCCGTGAAGACGCACGAGATGACCGACGAGGACTGGGACACCGTCTACAACATCAATCTCCGCTACGTGGCCCGCGCGGTCCGGCGGGTGCTGCCGATGTTTCTCGAGCAGGGCACCGGCGGCGCCGTCGTCAGTGTCGGCTCGGTTGCCGGATTCATGGCTGCGCCCCTGCAGGGCGGGTACGGCGCGGCTAAGGCTGGACTGCTGAGCCTGGCCCGCACGGTGGCGGCTGAGTACGCCGCCGACGGGATCCGCATGAATGTCGTCGCTGGTGGTGCCATCTCCACCGCAGTGGCGAACACGAGCTCGGAAGACTGGGTCGAGGACATTCCGCTCGGCCGCTATGGCACCACCGGCGAGATCGCTGACGCGGTGCTGTACCTCGTCTCCGACACTTCCGCCTACATCACCGGCCAGCAGATCGTGGTGGACGGAGGCGTTTCGGTTCGCGGTCCGTTCGGCTAGGCCACCTGCGCACACGCGAGGGTGAACAGCCGAGGCGCGATCCTGGCGCTCCAACCAAGGTGACGAGGTCCGGCCTCGAGGGCGGGGAAGAGGGCTGTCCGACGACAACGGGGTGCCAGCCCCACCCCACGACCCCCCTTGGCTGACGGGTACCCACGTCGGATGTGCGGCCATCCTCATGTCCGGAGCCTGCCGGGACTCCTAGCGTCGACATCATGACGACGACGCTCAACCGACCCGTTCCGTCCGCCGATGCGGAGACCGCTGACCGCCTGCCAGTTCGCCGCAGGGCTGCCCTGGCCATGCGTGAGCACCGCGTCTTCTTCGGCGCCACCGCCGCGGTCATGTTGCACATCGCCGACGACAACTTCTTCCAGCCGGCCGACGGTGTGTCGCCCGCCGACCACCTGGTGAGCGGCCTGGTACCCCTGGGGGCTCTGGCGCTGGGTGCCTGGGCCTATCCCCGGGTCCGAGATGGTGCCCGCGCGGTGATCGCCTTCGCGATCGCCCTCACCGGTCTGGTGGTCGGCCTCATCGAGTCGGGATCCCACGTGGTCCAGGGTGGCGGCCCGAGAGGTGACGACTTCACCTTCGGCCGGGTGGGGCCACGCCCGCAAATGACGCTCATGCTATGTTTCGCAGGTGGGCACGGAAAGGGATTTCCCTATGCCCAAATGCTTGGTATTGAGTTTGACGACGAAGACGCCGGGTTTCGCCTGGAGTTTCCCGGCCAAGTTGTTGAGATTCGTGGCCGCAACTTAAAGCGGCTGCTGCGATATGTCTGCGACCATCGGGCTGCACGGATCGACGAGTCCACGCCGCAGCAAAGTTTGGCTGCGACGGCCGCGGCAGAGATCGTCGATTCCATCACCATTCGCCGTCCCGTGGCAACGGCCAGGCATTAAGGATTCGCTAACGAGCATCTCGCTGCGCGGCATAGGATGTTGGTCTGTGGCCCCGATTGCACGCATCACCTGACCATTGTGAGTCAAGGATCGATCGCTTACTCTAACAACTACTGCATTGAGTCTACCAAGACCACCATTGAGATCTAATATGGCCAAGAAACCAACTCCATCAAAATCGGATCGGTCCGACCCCAAGAAGAATAAGAGCTTGGCGATTCGCCTCGTGCTTGAAAAGCAACCGGCCGCCAAGACCGCGGAAATAATTGCAGCCGTTAAGAAAGAATACGGCCATACCGTCAATGCGGATCGCGTCTATATGGTGAAGACAAAGAGCAACATGGCAGCGGACGGTCGGGCGAAGAAAAGCGACGGCAAGAATTACAAAACGCCGATGACCAGCGCGCTGCGTTGTGGGTCGACGCCATCAAGACGGCCCGGCAGCTGCTAAAGCAAACCGGCAGCGTCGCCAACGCCATTGCGATCCTGAAGGCGGTAGAGGGCTAGTCGCGCTTCCATGGCGACTCACTGGAACAAGCGGCATCGCTGAGAAAGCGCGCCGTGAAAAGGCCCCTGCGTGACAGGGTGCTTTTTACTCTCATGGCGTGTCCTGGAAATCCTCACACGGCATCCCCGCGCCGCCGTTGTAAAGCGCTTCGACCTCCACGCCGCTTAATGCGCGATCCCACATACCCCGCCGATGGCAACTATCGTATTGTGGTAGAATAAAACGGTGCGCCGCCCAGGTTTCCATCATCGACATACACACCGGCACCCCGCTGTTGCCCATGCCGCAACCCCGAACACCACGCCGCGGTCGGCGAGTTTCATTCATGTCGAGACGGTGACGGAGCTGGGTGCTGTCCAGTTGATGATATCATTGGGACGCGCGAAATAGTTATTGGTGCGGTTCACCTGCGGGCGGCGCCGATCTGGGCCGCGACCGAACCGCCGCCGTCCAAAGTGCATATTTTTCGGTTTTTTTTGGGGGATATCGTTGACGGGCCGTGTCGCCTTTATATTCCCAAGTGCGTGGTGCGCGTGCACCCGGTCACGAAGAAGAAGTCGCTGTTCGTGAACGAGCACTTCACGCGCCGGATCGTCGAGCTCTCCCACCAGGAGAGCGAGGCGCTGCTCGGGTTCCTCGTGCGCTGGATCCAGAGCCCGCGCTTCACGGTCCGCTACCACTGGACGCCCGGCACGATCGCGATGTGGGACAACCGCTGCACGCAGCACCACGTGCTGAACGACTTCGAGGGCGAGCGCGTGATCCAGCGCGTCACCGTGATGGGCGACCGGCCCGAGGCCGCGCGCCCGCCGCGCTGGGAGCCCTACATCAAGTACTTCAGCGCCGCGAGCCACCGCGACCGCCAGCTCAAGAAGTTCCTCGACAGCCGAGGCGGAGTTAGGCGCCGACGCGCGCGAGGATCTCGTCGAGCGAGCAGCTCGGCGAGCGACTCGAGACACAGGTGCGCGGCGTCGAAGCAGAGGCCGCGCGTCATCGGACCCGGGATCGCGACGCAGCGCATGCCCGCCGCGACGGCGGCGGCGACGCCGTTGGGAGAGTCCTCGAACGCGACCGCGTCCTCGCGGCTCGACGCCGAGCGCCTCGAGCGCGCGCGCGGTAGAGCGCGGGATCCGGCTTCACGCGCGCGACGTCCTCGCGGCAGCGCAGCGCGGCGAAGTGCGCGCGCAGGCCGAGCCGCTCGAGGTGGTGCTCGACCCAGTCGCGCTCCGAGCTCGACGCCACGGCGAGGCCGCAGCCCGCGCGCGCGCGCCTCGGCGATCCGCTCGGCGACGCCCGCGCACGGCGCGAGCGCGCGAGCAGCTGGTCGCGCACGACGCGCCGCTGCGCCTGCAGCGCCTCGACGTCGAGACCGGGACGCTGCGCGAGCAGGTACGAGAGCGGCTCGAAGTGGGTCTCGTCGCTGCCGATCGCGCGGTGCCAGAGGTCGAGCGGGAGCGGCACGCCGTGATCTGCGGTAGGCGCTCTCCCACGACGCGTAGACCACCGACTCGGTGTCGAGGATCAGCCCGTCGAGATCGAAGACGAGCGCGCGGATCATCGCGAGCGCGGTCGCGCTCACAGATCGTCGAAGCTGCCGCTGCGGCCGTGCCCCGCGGCGAAGCGCGACGCGCCCGCGAGCGTCTCGCCGGCGCGGATCGCCTCGATGCCGACGCTCCCATTCGCCGTGCAGCGCCGCGTCGAGCGGCCGGTCCCACTGCTCGTAGGCCGAGCGGCGGTCGGCGCGCATGCAGATCTGCGGGAAGCGGCGCGAGCTCGCGCGCGAGCGCCTCGGCCTCGCGCCGCGCGGCGCCGCGCGGCACGACGCGGTTGGCGAGGCCGATCGCGAGCGCCTCGTCGGCGCGCGACCGGGCCGGCCGGTGAGGATCAGGTCGAGCGCGCGGCCGTGGCCGACGATCCGCGGCAGCCGCACGGTGCCGCCGTCGATCAGCGGCACGCCCCAGCGGCGGCAGAACACGCCGAACACCGCGTCCTCCTCGACGACGCGCAGGTCGCACCAGAGCGCGAGCTCGAGCCCGCCCGCCACCGCATGGCCCGAGACCGCCGCGATCACCGGCTTCGACGAGCAGCATCCGCGACGGCCCCATCGGCCCGTCGGTGGCGAGCGGATTCCAGTCGCTGCCCGTGACGGGCTCGCGACGCGATTGCCGCGCGCGCGCGCGAGCTCCGCGCCGCGCGATACGGCCTTGAGATCCGCGCCCGCGCAGAACGTGCCGTGATCGCCGCAGAACACCGCCGACCTGCGCATCGGGATCGCGCTCGAACGCGAGGAACGCGTCCGCGAGCGCGGCCGCGGTCGGCCCGTCGACCGCGTTGCGCACGTCGGGGCGGGAGAGGATCACGGTGGTCACGGGTCCGTCGCGCTCGACGCGCACGGCGGGAGTCTCGGCCATGGCGTCTCCTCCTGTCGATCGCCGCAGTCTATAGTGTTCCACCTCGGAGAAATCATGAAGGTCGACGCCGCGATCATGGACGCGAGCGCGCCCGGCGAGGCCGCGCGCCGCCTCGAGCGCTCGGGCTACGACGGCGGCTTCACCTTCGAGGGCCCGCACGACCCGTTCTTCCCGCTCGTGCTCGCCGTCGCAGACCACCGAGCGGATCGAGCTCTACACCGCGATCGCGATCGCGTTCGCGCGCAACCCGATGCTGCTCGCGAACATCGGCTGGGACCTCCAGGCGCTCTCGAACGGCCGCTTCCTGCTCGGGCTCGGCTCGCAGATCCGCGCCGCACATCGAGAAGCGCTTCTGCGATGCCGTGGTCGCGCCCGGCGGCGCGCATGCGCGAGATGGTGCTCGCGATCCGCGAGATCTGGCGCTGCTGGGCCGAGGGCGAGCGGCTCGACTTCCGCGGCGAGTTCTACCAGCACACGCTGATGACGCCGATCTTCAGCCCGGGCCCGAACCCGTACGGCGATCCGCCGATCTTCCTGGCCGGCGTCGGGCCCGCGCATGACCGAGGTCGCCGGCGAGGTCGCCGACGGCTTCTTCGTGCACCCGTTCAACAGCGCGAAGTCGCTCGCGCGAGGTGACGCTGCCCGGCGCTCGAGCGCGGGCTCGCGCGCCGCGGCCGCGCGCGCGAGGACGTCGAAGCTCTCGTCCCAGATCATGATCGCGAGCGGCAGCGAACGACGAGGAGATCGAGCGCACGCGCAACTCACCAAGGGGCAGATCGCGTTCTACGGCTCGACGCCCGCCTATCGGGTCGTGCTCGACGCGCCACGGCTGGGGCGATCTCCAGCCCGAGCTGAACGCGCTCTCGAAGCGCGGCCAGTGGACCGAGATGACCGGCCTGATCAGCGACGAGATGCTCGAGGCGATCGCCGTCTGCGCGCCGATGGATCGCGTCGCGGAGCGCGTGCGCGAGCGCTGCGGCGAGCTCGCCGACCGCGTGAGCCTGGTCGCGCACTGGTCGCGCGATCCCGAGCCGTGGGCCGAGGTCGCGCGCGAGCTGGCGCGCTAGAACCTGCTGCGCCCCGAGCCTCCGGCCCCCATCGACGCTTCAGCGCCCGCGCCTGAGCCCGCGCGCGCAACCGGCCCGGACCGTATCTTTGGCCGCCAATGCCGCGCCCGATCGAGCACTTCTGGCGGATTCTGCCGGCGGTCCGCCGCACCGAACGCGCGCGCGCGGTGTTCTTCATTGGGCTGCTCACGCTCGTGACCGCGGCGCAGACGGTCGGGCTCGCGGGCTCCGAAGCGC